>NZ_AVPT01000010.1 GCF_000768335.1 Lysobacter arseniciresistens ZS79 | reverse complement strand
TGCGCTCGAACTTACCCTTGGCCATGGCTGTATCCCGGTGGTTGCGTTTTGCGTTGCGTTGAAGATGGTGCTCACGACTGGAATCGAACCAGCGACCTCCTCCTTACCAAGGAGGTGCTCTACCGACTGAGCTACGTGAGCGGATTGTCCAGGCAGGTTGGCGTCGCGGCGTTCAATGGAGCGGGAGACGGGAATCGAACCCGCACCATCAGCTTGGAAGGCTGAGGTTCTACCGTTGAACTACTCCCGCGCCGGACAAACCTGCTTGGGTACTGCGCCGGAAGCTGGTAAGGCGACCGGGTGTTGCTGGTGGAGGGAGGTGGATTCGAACCACCGAAGGCGTAAGCCAGCAGATTTACAGTCTGCCCCCGTTGGCCGCTTGGGTATCCCTCCAAAGAGCCCGCAATTCTGGCGACCGTTCCGGGGGAAGTCAATGCCGGAAAGCGGATTATTTCACCTTCCGCACCACGGCGCGCGCCCGGTCAGACGTTGAAGCGGAAATGCAGGACGTCGCCCTCCTGCACCCGGTACTCCTTGCCCTCCAGCCGCAGGCGGCCGGCCTCGCGCGCGCCCGCCTCGCCCCTGTACCTGATGAAGTCGTCGTAGCCGATGGTCTCGGCGCGGATGAAGCCCTTCTCGAAATCGGTGTGGATCACCGCGGCGGCCTGCGGCGCGGTGGAGCCGGCGCGGACGGTCCATGCACGGACCTCCTTGACCCCGGCGGTGAAGTAGGTCTGCAGGCCCAGCAGCCTGTAGGCGGCGCGGATCACGCGGTTCAGGCCGGGCTCGTCGAGGCCGAGGTCGGCCAGGAAGGCGTCGCGGTCGGCGTCGTCGAGCTGGCTCAGCTCCTCTTCGATCGCGGCCGAGACCGGCACCACCTCGGCGCCTTCGGCCTCGGCGCGGGCGCGCACGGCGTCCAGGTGCGGATTGCCCTCGAAGCCGTCCTCCAGCACGTTGGCGACGTACATCACGGGCTTGGCGGTCAGCAGGAACAGGTCGCGGATCGCGGCGTTGTCGTCCTCCGACAGGCCCAGCGCGCGCACCGGGCGGCCGTCGGCGAGGCCGTCGCGGACCCGGCCCAGCACCTCCACCCGGACCTTCGCCTCCTTGTCGCCGGACTTGGCGTTGCGCTCGGCGCGCTGCAGGGCGCGTTCGACCGAGTCGAGGTCGGCCAGCGCCAGCTCGGTGTCGATGGTCTCGATGTCGGCGATCGGGTCGACCTTGTTGTTGACGTGGATGACGTCGCCGTGCTCGAAGCAGCGCACCACGTGGGTGATCGCGTCGACCTCGCGGATGTGCGCCAGGAACTTGTTGCCCAGGCCCTCGCCGCTGGCGGCACCGGCGACCAGGCCGGCGATGTCGACGAACTCGACCGCGGTCGGGATCAGCTTCTGCGGCTTGACGATCTCCGCCAGCGCGTTCAGGCGCGGGTCCGGCACCGGCACCACGCCGACGTTGGGCTCGATGGTGCAGAACGGGAAGTTGGCCGCGGCGATGCCCGCCTTGGTCAGGGCGTTGAAGAGGGTCGACTTGCCGACGTTGGGCAGGCCGACGATGCCGCATTTGATTCCCATGGGCTGAAACCGTCGCTGGTGAAGAGTCAATGGTAAAGAGGGGTCGGTGACGTCCCTTTACCGCTGGCTCTCGCGGCCGGCGCGGGTTGCGCGGGCGCTCATCTGGCGGTGTGCAGGCGCTTCATGGCCTCGTTGAAGTCGCCGCCGACCGCCAGGGGCAGGACATCGATGGCGTCGTCGATCGCGCGCAGGATCAGGGTCTCGTCCTCGCCACCCGGGCGCCCCAGCACCCACGGCGTCACCCGGTCCTTGTGGCCGGGATGGCCGATGCCGATCCGCAGGCGGTGGAAGCCGCCGTGTCCGAGCAGGCGCATGGTGTCGCGCAGGCCGTTCTGGCCGCCGTGGCCGCCGTCGAACTTGAGCCGCGCGGTGCCCGGCGGCAGGTCCAGTTCGTCGTGGGCCAGCAGGGCCTCGGCGGGGTCGATCTTCCAGAACCGCAGGGCGGCGGCGACCGACTTGCCGGAGAGGTTCATGAAGGTGCCCGGCTTGAGCAGCCACACCGGCCGGCCGCCGATGTCGACCTTGCAGCTGGCGCCGAACAGCTTGGCGTCCACCGCGAAGCGTCCGCCGAACCGCTCGGCGAGGGCATCAACAAACCAGAACCCGGCGTTGTGCCGGGTCCTGAGGTGTTCGGGACCGGGGTTGCCCAGTCCGACGATGAGGCGAAGGCCGGACATCGATGCGCGAACGGTACCCGGCACGCCCGCAGGCGCGGGCATGCCGGGGCGACCGTCTTACTCGGCGTCCTTCTCGACCTTGGCGGCCGGGACGTCGGCCGAATCGGCATCGCTGCTCTCGGCCTCGACGCGACCCTGGCGGGCCACGACCACCGCGACGTCGTGCTCCTTGCCGAGCTTCAGCTGCGGGATCTCGACGCCCTTGGGCAGCTTCAGGCCCGACAGGTGGATGATCTGGTCGACGGTCAGCTCGCCGAGGTCGACCTCGATGAACTCCGGCAGGTCCTTCGGCAGGCAGCTGACTTCCACCTGGGTCAGCTCCTTCATCACGACGACATCGGAGGCCTTGCCGGCCGGCGAGGTCTCTTCGTTGACGAAGTGCAGCTGCACCGGCGCGCGCAGGGCCTGGTTGGCGCTGATGCGCTGGAAGTCCAGGTGCATGATCAGCTGGCGGTACGGGTGGCGCTGCATGTCGCGCAGCAGGACCTGCTCGACCTTGCCGTCGATGTCGAGGTCCAGGATCGACGAGTAGAACCACTCGTTCTGGCTGGCCAGCCAGATGTGCTCGTGCTCGAGCTGGATGGACTTCGGCTCGGACCCGCCGCCGTAGACGATGGCCGGGATCTGGGCGGCGTGACGCAGGCGGCGGCTCGCACCCTTACCCTCGTCACTGCGGCCGGTGGCCTTGATGGTGTGTTCGGACATTTCGTTTACTCACTTTGCTTGCATGGAACCGCCTCGCGGCGGTCGGAAACGCTCACCCGCGACCAGGCGAGCGTGTTGCGGCACCGGTTGCCCGGCGCCGCGGAACGGGTCAATCGACGTACAGCGAGCTGACCGACTCGCCGAAGGCGATGCGGCGGATGGTCTCGGCCAGCAGCTCGGCGACGCTGAGCTGGCGGACCTTGCCGCACTCGCGCGCGGCCTCGCTCAGCGGGATGGTGTCGGTCACCACCAGTTCGTCGAGCTGGGAGTTGCTGATGTTGCTGATCGCCGCGCCCGACAGCACCGGGTGGGTGCAGTAGGCGACGACCTTGGTGGCACCGTTGGCCTTGAGCGCGGCCGCGGCGGCGCACAGGGTGCCGGCGGTGTCGACGATGTCGTCGACCAGCACGCAGGTCTTGCCGGACACATCGCCGATGATGTTCATCACCGTGGCGACGTTGGCGCGCGGGCGGCGCTTGTCGATGATCGCCAGGTCGGCATCGTCGAGGCGCTTGGCGATCGCGCGGGCGCGGACCACGCCGCCGACGTCGGGGCTGACCACGACCATGTTGTCGGTGCCGTGCGCGCGCCAGATGTCGGCCAGCAGCAGCGGCGAGGCATAGACGTTGTCGACCGGGATGTCGAAGAAGCCCTGGATCTGGTCGGCGTGCAGGTCGACGGTCAGCACCCGGTCGCAACCGACCGAGCTGAACATGCTGGCGGCGACCTTGGCGGTGATCGGCACGCGCGAGGAGCGCGGGCGGCGGTCCTGGCGGGCGTAGCCGAAGTACGGCACGACCGCGGTGACCGAGCTGACCGAGGCGCGCTTGAGGGCGTCGATCAGCACCAGCAGCTCGACCAGGTTCTCCGCGCTGGGCGCGCAGGTCGGCTGGATCACGAACACTTCCTGGCGGCGGACGTTCTCCTCGATCTCGACCTGGACCTCGCCGTCGGAGAAGCGGCCGACCAGCGCCTTGCCGAGCCGGGTGCCGAGTTCCTTGCACACCGCCTGGGCCAGCGGCCGGTTGGCATTGCCGCTGAACACCAGCAGGTTGCGATCGTTCTGCACGTTGGTTTCTCCGCTTCGCTCTGACCGTGGGAGCCGCAAGTATCGGCGCGGCCCGTTACCGCAACCGCGGCACGGGCCGCCGTGGGGGTTTGGCAGGGGCGGTAGGATTCGAACCTACGAATGCCAGGATCAAAACCTGGTGCCTTGGGCCTCTTGGCGACGCCCCTGCAGTTGATTGAGGGCTTCGAGCGCGACGTGCAGCGGCGACCGCGCCGCGCCCGCCGCAAGCCAGGCGCGAAGGCCCGGCGGCAGCACCGCCAGCGCCGCTTCGGCGTCCTCGCGCGTGGCGAATTCGACGAAGCAGCCGCTGCCGGTTCCGGTCAACTGCGGACGGCCGACGCGCGACAGGGCGGCGAACGCGGCCTCGACGGCCGGCTCCCGCCCGCGCAGCACCGGCTCGAACGCATTGCCGAGCGGCACTCCCGAAACGAAGTCGGATATTGTCGCGGGCGCCGCATCGCGCGTCAATTCAGGGCTGCCGAACAGGGCGGCGGTCGGGACGTGGACGCCGGGGTCGACCAGCAGATACCAGGCCGGCGGCAGGTCCAGCGCGGTCAGCCGCTCGCCGACGCCTTCGGCCCAGGCGTTGTCGCCGCGCACGAACACCGGCACGTCGGCACCGAGCTCCAGCCCCAGCGCGGCCAGCCGGTCCAGCCCGAGCGCGGTCCCCCAGAGCCGGTCCAGCGCGACCAGGACGGTCGCCGCATCGGACGATCCGCCGCCGAAACCCCCACCCGCCGGGATACGCTTTTCGACACGGATGTCTGCGCCTTGGGAGACGTTGGCAGCGGTTTGCAGCAATTTGGCCGCACGGACCGCGAGATCGTCGGCTTCGGCGACGCCGGACGCCGAGGTGCCGTGGCGGACGATCCGGCCGTCCCCGCGCGGGCGCAGACGGATCGTGTCGCCCCAGTCGAGCAGGCGGAACACGCTCTGCAGCAGGTGGTAGCCGTCGGCGCGGCGGCCGACGATGCGCAGGCACAGGTTGAGCTTGGCCGGGGCCGGCCAGACGCTCCAGCCGTCGGCGTCGGGCACGACCGCGGGCGTCGCCGCGGCGTCGCCGTCACTCACCCCATTCATCGACGATCAGCCGGACCCGGGCCTCGCCGCGGGTCGCGTCGAGCCGGGCCGGCAGCGGCGCGGCAGCCTCGCTCGCCGGGAGCTCCGGCCATTCGTACTCGATCCGCCAGCCGCCCTGCTCCATCACCCACGGCAGCAGGTTGGCGCCGTACTCGATCCGGGCGGGGCCGGCGGCCTGCGAACGCGCGCCGCGGACCCAGTCGCCGAGCGCCTCGACCGGGATGTCCCAGCCGGTCGCCTCCAGCAGCAGCAGGCGGGCGTCGGCGCCGTGCCGCGGGCCACCTTCGAGGCCTTCGAGCAAGGCGTGGCGGCCGTCGCCCGACAGCCGCCAGCTCTGCCGCGTGACCGGCGCGCTGAGCGACACCGCGTAGTCGGCACCGGTGCGGCTCCACTCGACCCGGCCGCTGCCGCCCTTGCCCCGGTTGGACACGGCGATGCGGCCGACCAGCGACCAGTCGCGATCGGCGGCCAGCGCCTGCTCGCGCTCGAGCTGGGCGGCCCGGGCGCTGGCGAGCTGTGCCGGGCTCAGGTCGGGACGGACCGGTTGCGCCGCGCAGGCGGCCAGCAGCACGGCGGCGGCCGCGACGGTCAGGGTTCGGAACTTCATGCGCCGGTCTTTTCCAGTGCGCGCTTGAGGGCGCGGTTGTCGGGGTCGATCTCGCGCGCCTGCTCGAAGTAGCGGCGCGCCTCCTCGCGCTGGCCCAGCACCCACAGCACCTCGCCCAGGTGGGCGCCGATCTCCGCATCCTTCTGCAGGGCGAAGGCGCGGCGCAGTTCGACCAGCGCCTCCTCCGCCCGGCCGAGGCGGTAGAGCACCCAGCCGTAGCTGTCGATGATCGCGGCGTTGTCGGGCTCGGCGGCGCGGGCGCGGTTGATCAGCTCCAGCGCCTCCTGGTAGCGGTCGGTGCGGTCGGCGAGGGTGTAGCCCAGCGCGTTGAGGGCGGCGACGGATTCGGGCTCGATCACCAGGATCCGGCGCAGGTCGGCCTCGGCGCGGGCGATGTCGTCGCGGCGCTCCCAGCTCAGCGCGCGGGCGTAGAGGATCTCCAGCTCGTCCGGGAACTCGGCCAGGCCGCGCGCGTAGGTGTCCATCTCGGCCTCGGCGGCGCCGTCCTCCTCGTGCAGGCTGGCCTCCAGCAGGTAGGCGTCGCGGCGGGCGGACTCGGGCGCGGCGGCGTCGGCCTGCAGTTCGTGCAATCGGTCGAAGGCTTCCGCGCCGCGGCCGAGCTCGTGCAGCACGTTGGCCGAGCGCAGGCGCGCGGGCCAGCGCTGCGGGCCGCCGGGGACGCCGGCGTACCACTCGAGCGCCTCTTCGTGGCGTTCGAGGAACTCGGCCATCTGGCCCAGCAGCAGGCGGCGCTGCGGGTCGGGACGGGCGGCGCCGCGGCGCAGTTCCCCGTACAGCTCGACCAGCGCCGACTTGTCCTCGGCGCGGGCCAGCAGCGAGGCGCGCAGGGCGTAGCTCTGGTCGTCCTGCGGGCCGCGGCCGAGGATGTCGGCGGCGGCGGTCAGGTCGCCGAGGGCGTCGTATTCGTAGGCGATCGCCAGCCGCAGGTCGGCGTCGCCACTGGCGCGCGCGGCGAGCGACTGCAGCACCTCGCGGGCCTCGTCGTCGCGGTCGGCCTCGCGCAGTTGGCTGGCGCGCAGCAGGGCCACGCGCGGCTCGCCGGGGAAGCGGCGGACGATCTCGTCGACCAGCCGCTCGGCCAGCCCGGGCTGCTGCAGTCGCTGGGCCAGCCCGCCGAATGCAAGCCAAGCCTGCAGCTCGCCCGGCATCCGGCCGCTGTCGACCAGGTCCTCCAGCAGCTGCGCGGCCTGTTCCGGGTCGCCGGCGCCACCGGCCAGCACCGCCAGGGCTTCGCGCCAGCCGTTGTCGGGCGACGCCAGCAGGGCGACCAGATGGCGCCGCGCCGCGCGGGTCTCGCCGGCGCGCACGGCCAGCGTCGCCTCGGCGGCGAGCAGCCGGGTGCCCTCGCCGCCCTGCTCGCGCCACAGCTCGAGCGCCTCGGCGGCGCGGGCGTCGTCGCGCGCCAGCAGGGCAATGCGGGTGGCACGCTCGGCCAGCTCGATGTCGTCGGCGGCGCGGGCCGCCTCCAGGTACCAGCGCGCGGCATCGTCGAGGCGGCCGGACTGGATCGCGAATTCGGCCGCCAGCAACGGCTCCAGCGCCTGCACCACCGGGGCGTCGGCGGCGGCCGTGCGCGCCTGCAGCGAGGGGGCCGCCAGCGCCGTCGCCGTGGCCAGCGCGGCAGCACCAATGAATGAACGCAGCGTTGCGGGCATCGGGCTCCGATTCCTCATGGGCCGGGCCGGTAGAATGGGCGGCCTTCAGCAGCCAGCAGCTTATCGCAAGCACCTGAACGGGTATTCGCGCCGCACACCATGTCGATCCACGTCCTCGGCCTCAACCACCAGACCGCGCCGGTCAGCCTGCGCGAGCGCGTCGCGTTTTCCGGCGACGCCACGGTCGCGGCGCTGTCGGCGCTGCGCGGGCTGCCGCAGGTGCGCGAGGCGGCGCTGCTGTCGACCTGCAACCGCACCGAGATCTACGCGGTCACCGACGACGACGGCGCCGCGCTGGCCGACTGGCTGGCGACCCACCCGGCCGACGCCGCCACCGGCGAGGGCCTGCACGGCTACCTCTACCGGCACACCGGCAGCGACGCGGTGCGGCACCTGTTCCGGGTCGCGACCGGGCTGGACTCGCTGGTGCTGGGCGAGCCGCAGATCCTCGGCCAGGTGAAGGACGCATGGGCCACCGCGCGCGCCGCCGGCAGCCTCGGCGGGCAGCTGGACCGGCTGTTCCAGCAGACCTTCTCGACCGCCAAGCGCGCCCGCACCCACACCCGCATCGGCGCCAATCCGGTGTCGGTCGCCTCCACCGCGGTGCGGCTGGCGCAGGAGTCGTTCGCGCGGCTGGAGGATTCGACCGTGCTGCTGATCGGCGCCGGCGAGACCATCGAGCTGGCCGCGCGCCACCTCGTCCAGGCCAGGGTCAAGCGCCTGCTGGTGGCCAACCGCACGCTGTCGCACGCGCAGGAGCTGGCCAGCCGCCACGGCGGCTTCGCGCTGCCGCTGGGCGAACTCGACCGCCACCTGGCCGAGGCCGACATCGTGCTGTCGGCCACCGCCAGCCGCGAACCGGTGCTGCTGCAGCCACAGGTGCAGGCCGCGCTGGCGCAGCGCCGCCACCGGCCGATGCTGCTGCTCGACCTGGCGGTCCCGCGCGACGTCGCCGCCGACGTCGGCGAGCTGGACGACGTGTTCCTCTACACCGTCGACGACCTGCAGCGCGCGATCGAGGACAACCGCCGCAGCCGCCGCGAAGCCGCGATCGAGGCCGAGGCGATCATCGACCTGCAGGTCGCGCGGTTCATGGAGTCCGCCGCCGCGAGCACCCGCACCGCGCCGCTCAAGCGCCTGCGCGCGCATGGCGAGGCGGCCCGCGACGAGGTGCTGGCCCGCGCCCGCGCCCAGCTCGACGCCGGCGAGGCGCCGGCGGCGGTGCTCGACTACCTCGCCCACACCCTGACCAACCGCCTGCTGCACGCCCCCACCATCGCCCTGCGCGACGAGGCCCTGAGCGGCAGCGGCGAACTGGCGCGCGCGGCCGAGCGGCTGTTCCCGGCACCGGCCGACGCGGGCACCACCGCAGCGGAACCGGTAGCACCGGCCGTCCCCGCCGCCGGCGATCGCAAGTAGCATCACCGACCGTCCCCGCGTCGCGCGAGGCGTTGCCCGCGCGGCACCGTCGCCGCCTGCCCGTACCGCCCAGCCGAGACCCCGATGACCCCGACCCTGCGCCGCAAGCTCGAAGCCCTCGCCGAACGCCGCGAGGAGCTCGAGCGCCTGCTCGCCGACCCGGGCGTGATCGGCGACGCCAAGCGCTTCCGGCAGCTGTCGCGCGAGTTCGCCCAGCTCGAACCGGTCGCCACCGCGCTGGCCGACGAGGCCGCCGCCAAAGCCGACCTCGCCGCCGCCGAAGCGATGCGTGGCGACCCCGAACTGGGCGAACTGGCCGAAGAGGAAATCGCCGCCGCGACCGCGCGGCTCGAACAGCTCGACGCCGAACTGCTCGCCCACCTGATCCCGAAGGACCCGCGCGACGAGGGCGACATCTACCTCGAGGTGCGCGCCGGCACCGGCGGCGACGAGGCCGCGATCTTCGCCGGCGACCTGTTCCGCATGTACTCGCGCTACGCCGAGCGGCAGGGCTGGCGGGTCGAGGTCGAGTCGGCCAACGCCGGCGAGCACGGCGGCTTCAAGGAGGTCATCGCCCGGGTCGAGGGCCGCGGCGCGTACTCGCGGCTGAAGTTCGAGTCCGGCACCCACCGCGTCCAGCGCGTGCCCGAGACCGAGTCGCAGGGCCGCATCCACACCTCGGCCGCGACCGTCGCGATCATCGCGGTCGAACCCGAAGGCGAGCCGATCGAGATCAACCCGGCCGACCTGCGGGTCGACACCTTCCGCTCCTCCGGCGCCGGCGGCCAGCACGTCAACAAGACCGACTCGGCGATCCGCATCACCCACATCCCGTCGGGCGTGGTGGTCGAGAGCCAGACCGAGCGCAGCCAGCACGCCAACCGCGACAAGGCGATGAAGCGGCTGGTCGCCACCCTCGCCGAAGCGCAGGCCGCGCAGGCCGCCGCCGCGGTCGCCGCCGACCGCAAGCTGCAGGTCGGCAGCGGCGACCGCAGCCAGCGCATCCGCACCTACAACTACCCGCAGGGCCGCATCACCGACCACCGGGTCGAGGGCCTGACCCTGTACGACCTGCCCAACGTGCTGACCGGCGACCTCGACGCGCTGGTCGGCCGGCTGCAGGCCGAGCACCAGGCCGACGAACTGGCGCGGCTGACCGGGGCCGGCTGATGGGCCCGGGCGATCCCCGCGGGCAACTGCGCGAGGCGGTCCGCCGCGAGCCGCGCAACCCGATGGCGTGGATCGTGCTGGGCGATGCCGAACTCGAGGCCGGCGACGCCCACGCCGGCGAAGCCGCCTGCCGCCAGGCACTCCAGCTCGCCCCGGGCCACCCGGAGGCGCTGGCCCGGCTCGGCCGCGCACAATGGATGCAGCGCCGCCACGCCGACGCGGTGGCCAGCCTGCGCGCGGCCGCCGCGGCCGCGCCCGGCCACCCCGGCATCGCGGTCTGGCTCGGCCACGCGCTGGAGGACGCCGGCGAGGCCGAAGCCGCCGCAGACGCCTACGCCCGCGCCCACGCGCTGGCACCGGGTGAGCCGCAACTGGCGGCCTACCTGCTCGCATGGCGCCGTCGCCTGTGCGACTGGCGCGGCCTCGACGCCCTCGCCGGCCAGGTCCGCGCGGCGGTGCGCGATGGCCGCGCCGCGATCGAGCCGTTCGCCTTCCTCAGCGAGGACGGCACGCCGGCCGAGCAGTTGCGATGCGCCCGGCTGCGCGCCGAACAGGTGTCGCGCGTCATCCGTCGCCTGCCACCGGCCCCGCCCCGCCGGGCCGCCGGCGCGATCCGGGTCGGCCTGCTGTCCAACGGCTTCGGCGCCCACCCGACCGGGCTGCTGACCGTCGCCCTGCTGGAAGCCTTGCGCAACGAAACGGCGCTCGACACGCACCTGTTCGCGCTCAATCCCGACGACGGCAGCCCGATCCGCCGCAGCCTGCAGGCTGCGACGCGGCTACACGACCTCGCCGGCCGCAACCACGCGCAGGTCGCGCTGGCGATCCGCGACGCCGGCATCGACGTGCTGTTCGACCTGCGCGGCTGGGGCGGCGGCGGCATGCCCGAGGTGCTGGCGATGCGGCCGGCGCCGGTGCAGGTCAACTGGCTGGCCTACCCCGGCACCTCCGGCGCGCCGTGGATCGATTACGCGCTGGCCGACGGCTTCGTGCTGCCGGCCGCGCTGGAGCCGCATTTCAGCGAGACCGTGGTGCGGCTGCCGCGCTGTTTCCAGCCCTCCGACACCCGTCGGCCACTGACCGCGCCGCCCCCGCGCGAGGCCTGCGGGCTGCCGGCGACGGGCACGGTGTTCTGCTGCTTCAACAACAGCTACAAGCTCAACCCGGCCAGCGTGGCGCGCGCGCTGGCGGTGCTGCGCGGGGTGCCCGGCAGCGTGCTGTGGCTGCTGTCGGGCCCTGGCGATGCCGACCGCCGGCTGCGGGACTTCGCGCGGCAGCAGGGGGTCGATCCGGCGCGGCTGGTGTTCATGCCCAAGCAGCCGCATGCGGACTACCTGGCGCGGCTGCGGCACGCGGACCTGTTCCTCGACACCGCGCCCTACAACGCCCACACCACCGCCTCGGACGCGCTGTGGGCCGGCTGCCCGGTGCTGACCGTGCCCGGCGACACCTTCGCCGCGCGGGTCGCCGGCAGCCTCAACCACCACCTCGGCATGCCGGCGATGAACGTCGCCGACGACGCGGCCTTCGTCACCCGCGCGATCGAGCTGGGCCGCGACGCGGCGGCGATGGTCGCACTGCGCGACGAACTGGCGCGCCGGCGCGGCGACAGCGGCCTGTTCGACATGGACGCGTTCGCGCGCGACTTCACCGCCGCGGTGCGGGCGATGGCCGACGGCAGCGCGCGCGATGCCCCGGTCGGTGAGGCGCCGGAACCGCGCTGACGCTTGGCAACCGCGACGCCGCGGTCAGCCGATCTCGAACCCCTCGCCGGCCTCGGCCGGGTCGGCATCCATCCGTTCCAACTCGTCGACCCGCGCGTTCTCCGGGCCGCGCCGCAGCCAGCCGGCGAGCGTCTCGATCGCGGCAGCGTCACCGACGGCGAGCACCTCGACCCGGCCGTCGGCGAGGTTGCGGGCGTGGCCGCGCAGGCCCAGCCGCACCGCCTGCTCGCAGGTGCCGGCGCGGAAGAACACGCCCTGCACCCGGCCGCCGACCATGAAGCGCGCGGCGGTCATGCCTGCGCGTCCTCTGCATCCGCGCCGCTCTCCGCATCCGCGGCCGGACCGCCGGCCTCGGCGATCGCGTCCTCGATCTCGCGCGCGGTCACCGGCCCGACCACCTTCTTCGCCACGCGCCCATCCGGTGCGATAAGCCACGTCATCGGCAGCCCGCGCGGGGTCTCGAAGTCGGCCGGCGGGTCGTAGGTGTCGACGATCGCGACCGGGTAGACCACCGGGTGCGCGTCGAGGAAGGCGCGCATCGCCTCGGCCTCGATGTCCTCGTAGGCCAGCCCGACCACTTCGATGTGCTCGTTCATCGCGTCCAGCGCCGACAGCTCCGGCATCTCCTTCAGGCACGGCGCGCACCAGGTCGCCCAGAAGTTGACGACGACCCAGCGGCCGCGCCGGTCGGCGAGGTCCCAGGTCGTGCCGTCGAGGGCGGCGATCCGCAGCGCAGGTGTTTCCGCACCGGCGGCGTCGGCCGGGGGGACGGGGTCGCCGGCGGGTTTGGCCGCCACCGGCGCCTCGGCCGGGGCCGCGACGTCGGGCGCGTCGGCCGGCACCTCCGCCACCTCATTCTCGGCGGCGGGCTTGCAGGCGGACAGCAGCCCGGCCAGCACGACGGCCGCAACGGCACTTCGCTTGAACGCGATCGGCACGGTCATTCCTCCTCGGCGTGGATGGTCGACACACGGCGCTTGAGCAGCGCACGCAGGGGCACGCGCAACTCGTCCAGCGCGGCCACCGCCGAGCGTCCGAGTGCGTCTTCGCGGCACGGCAGGTGGGCCTCGGCCACCGGGATGCGCAGCTTGCAGGCCTCGTACAGCTCGGCCAGGCTGAGGTGGTCGAGGTCACGCGCGAGCAGCCATTCGCCACCCTCGGCACGCCGCACCACGTTGATCTCCCCCAGTTGCGCGAGCATCTCCTGCACCAGCGAGTCGGTCAGCAGCGGTTCCAGCTGCTGGATGTCGTCGCTGTGCAGGCCCTCGCCGCGCGCGCGGGCCTCGTTGAAGCGGGCCAGCAGGCGCAGCAGGCCGTACATCTCGTAACCCTCGGGCAGGCGCATCGCCGCCGGCTGGTAGCGGAACGCCGAGATCGACGACGCCAGCGACGCGCCCAGCAGCACCGCGACCCAGCTCAGGAAGATCCACAGCAGGAACACCGGCACGAACGCCAGCGTGCCGTAGATCTTCGAATAGCTGTTGAACGTGCCCAGGTACAGCCCGATGCCGCCCTTGACCAGTTCGAACACCGCCATCGCCAGCAGCGCGCCGGCGACCGCGTGGCGCCACTGCACGGTGCGGTGCGGCACCACCTTGTAGATGGCCGCGAACGCCAGCACCTCCAGCGCCATCGGCGCCACCCGCAGCATCGCCGCCTCCAGCACGTGGCCGGCCTCGGTATCGAACACCGACAGCGCGAAGAACCTCGCCGACATCGCCAGGCTCGCCGCCGCCAGCAGCGCACCGAGCGTCAGCACTGTCCAGTACACCAGGAAGCGGCCGAACTTCGGCCGGTGCGACTTGACCCGCCAGATCCGGTTGAACGCCAGCTCCACCCCGTTGAGGGTGATCAGCACCGACACCACCAGCGCGATGGTGCCGGCGGTGGTCAGCTGGCCGGCGTTGGTCGACAGCTGCAGCAGGTAGTCCTCGACCGCGCGCGCGGCACTGGGCACGAAGTTGGAGAAGATGTAGTCGCTGAGCCGCTCGCTCCACAGCGCGAACACCGGGAACGCCGACAGCACCCCGAACACCACCATCGACAGCGGCACCAGCGCGAACACGGTGGTGAACGACAGCGCGCCGGCGGCCTGGAACAGGTCGTCCTCGATGAAGCGGCGGCCGAGGAACCGCGCGAACGCGGTGGCACGCGCACGGTCGCGCATGCGGTCGCTCCAGCGGTAGAACGAGTCCAGTGGCTCCATCGGCCGGAGGTTACCCGATGCGTCGTCGGTCGCGGCTCACGCGCCTCCTGACCTATCCTTCCCGCTCCCTCGAACGAGCCGTGCCCATGCCCGACATCCTGGTCCTGTACTACAGCCGCGGTGGCTCGGTCGCGCGGCTGGCGCGGCAGGTCGCGCGCGGTATCGGCGAGGTCGACGGCATGCAGGCACGCCTGCGCACGGTGCCGCCGGTGGCGGTGGTGACCGAGACCGCGGCGCCGCCGGTGCCCGAGGACGGCGCCCCGTACGTGGATCCGCGTGACCTGGAGGAATGCGCCGGCCTGCTGCTCGGCAGCCCGACCCGCTTCGGCAACATGGCCGCGCCGCTCAAGCACTGGCTCGACGGCCTCGGCGCACAATGGGCCAGCGGCACCCTGGCCGGCAAGCCGGCGGCGGTGTTCACCTCCACCGCGACCCAGCACGGCGGCCAGGAGTCGACCCTGCTGACGATGATGGTGCCGCTGCTGCACCACGGCTGCCTCGTCGCCGGCATCCCCTTCACCGAGCCGCTGCTGAGCACCACCCGCACCGGCGGCACGCCCTACGGCGCCAGCCACGTGGCCGGCGCCGGCGACGACCCGCAGCCCAGCGACGAGGAAGCCCAGCTGGCGCGCGCGCTCGGGCGCCGGGTGGCGACCATCGCGGCGAAACTGGCATGAGCGCGCCGCTGTCGAGTTCGCGGCGTGTGCTGCTGGCCGCGCTGCTGGCGCTGGCGGCGCTGTACGCGTGGTGGTTCGGGCGCCAGCCGCAGCCGTGGGCGGAGCTGCTGGTGTTCGCGCTGCCGCCGCTGTTGTTGGCGGTCGGCGTGCTGCTGCGGCGTCGCACCGCCGGGTTCTGGTCGGCGGTGCTGGCGCTGGCATGGTTCAGCCACGGCGTGATGGTGGCCTGGGTGCGCCCCGGCGACCGCTGGCCGGCGCTGGCCGGGGTCGCGCTGGCGGTGGTGGTGGTGTTCGCCGCCAGCCTGCCGGGGCTGCGCATGCGGTTCGCGAAGAAGCGCGGCTGAGCCCGCGCCGACGGGGCCGTCCGCGCCGCGCCGTATAATCCGCGGCCTTCCCACGCTTCGCGACGCGCCATGGACCAGCTCTGCATCGTCACCACCGGCGGCACGATCGACAAGATCTACTTCGACGACAAGTCGGACTTCCAGATCGGCGAGCCGCAGATCGGCCGCATCCTCGACGAGCTCGGCGTCGCGTTCCGCTATTCGGTGATCCCGATCCTGCGCAAGGATTCGCTGCACATCACCGACGCCGACCGCGAGCTGGTCCGCGCCACCATCGCCGCGCAGGACGCGCGCCACGTGCTGGTCACCCACGGCACCGATTCGATGGTCGCCACCGCGAAGGTGCTGGCGAGCATCCCCGGCAAGACCATCGTGCTGACCGGCGCGCTCAACCCGGCGCGCTTCCGCGGCTCGGACGCGGAGTTCAACATCGGCACCGCGGTCGGCGCGGTGCAGTCGCTGCCGGCCGGGGTGTACATCGCGATGAACGGCCGCATCTGGGACCCGGCGCAGGTGCGCAAGAACGTCGAGGCCAACCGCTTCGAGGCGCTGTAGGTACCGGCCAAAAAAGCGCCCCGGCGCGGACCGGGGCGAGAGAGAGAAGGCGGAAGACCCGCCGAAAGGAACGCCGGGCAATCACCCGACCAGGACCGCCCGGTCAGAAGGTGATGCTCCAGCGGTTGATGTAGCCGGTGTCGCCGTAATAGGCGTCGTGCACGCGCAGCTTCCAGCTGCCGTCGAGCGGTTCGCCCGACAGGTCGAGGTCGAAGTTGCCGATGACGTCGTCGGCGCTGCCGCCGCTGCGGTTGTGCAGGTTGTAGCTGCTGCCGTCCGGCGCCACCAGGTCCACCCGCAGGTCGCCGCGGTAGCTGTGGCGGATGTCGACCTCGACGCGGGCGCTGGCCGGCGCGTTGCCGCCACGGCCGGACACGCTGATCGGGCTTTCGACCGTCGAGCGGTCGCGAATCGGGTAGTCGGCGTCGTTGGCGTAGGTCTGCGTCCCGCCCCCGCCACCGGTGGTGTAATCGGCCACCAGGCTGACGTTGCTGAAGCTGGAGTAGGCCTTGACCCGCACGTGCCAGGTGTCCGCGGCCGGCGCGGCGAAGCTGCAGGTCTCGGCGTTGCCGCTGCGCCACGGACGGCAGTCGTAGCTGCTGTCGGTCGGGGCGCTGCCGCGCCTGACGTACAGGTCGGCGTCGCCGCTGCCGCCGGAGATCGCGAACGACAGGTTGGCCGCGCCGTCCGGCACTTCAAACGTGTACGTCACGTCGTCGCCGGTGCTGGCGGACAGCCCGGTCACCGGCACGCCCTTCTCCAGCTCGTCGCCCGGCGGGGGCGGCGGTTCCTCGCCCCCACCCCCGGCGGTCTTGGCCAGCTCGCCGAGGAAGGCCAGCCCGAGCTTCGCCAGCGGCACGCTGCCGTTGGCGGTGCCGCCCATGTTCGACAGGGTGTCGTAGCGGGTGTGGATGTCGTTGTTGAAGCTGGCCTCGAACATCATCGCCGACGGGTAGCCGGCGCTGGTCCACGAGGCGTGGTCCGAGCAGCCGTAGCCGCAGGTGTAGCTGCCGCGGGTCAGCCCGAGCGGGGCGAGGTACTCGTCGAAGACGTCGCGCACGAACTGCTGCAGGTCGCCGTTGCTGTAGTCGCTGATCAGCTGCATGTCGACGCTGGCGCCGGCGGTGTGGTTGGTCATGTCCAGCTGCAGCACGCCGACCACGTTGCGGCCCTGGTCGCGGAATGACTGCGCGATCGCATTGGAGCCGCGCAGGCCGACCTCCTCGGCCGCGTAGCCCATGAACTTGACCCTCCGCCGCGGCTGCCAGCCGTCGGCCATCGCGACCCGGAGGACCTCGGTCAGTGTGGCGATGCCGGAGGCGTCGTCGTCGGCCCCGGGCGCGAGCATCGACTCGCCGCTGCCGGCGTTGGACACCGAGTCGAGGTGGCCGCCGAGCACGACGATCTCGTCCGGCAGTTCGCCGCCCTCGATGGTGAGGATCACCGACGGCTGGCCGCCACAGTTGCCGCAGTTGTACAGCTCGACGCTGGCGTCGTCGCGGCCGGCCACCAGCCCGGCCCAGGTGTCGTGGATCCACTGCGCGGCCTGCCGACCGGAGGCGGTGGAGTAATGGCGGTTGCTGTACGCGCTGGACAGGTGGTCGATCGTGTCGCGGATGTTGGCCTCGGCCACCTGCGGCAGCCACGGGCCGACCGTGGCCTGGTTGTCGATGGTGTAGTCGGCGAACGTGGTGGTGACCGCCTGCGCGCTGAGCTCATCGGCGAGGAAGCGCTCGGCCTCGGCCCGGCTGGCGAAGGCGAAGTAGCCGCCGCAGCGGCGCTCCTGGTCGTGGATGTGGCGGCTGATGTCGGGCAGCTGGTGGGCGCGCACCTCGGAGACCACCAGCCCGGCGCCGGTGCTGTCGCGCACGCTGCTGGCGTCGCTGGCAAGCCGGTACAGCCCGCCGCGGTAGGTGTCGTGCGAACTGACGATGTAGACCGGTGCCTGCGGGTCGTGGGCGATCGCACGGGCCAGGCGGTCGTCGACGTGGGTGTGCGGGTCGCCGCCGGCGGCGGTCGCGGTGGCGGGCAGGACGAGGGCCGCGGCAATGGCGGCGGCGAGGATGGGACGCTTCATCGGACACTCCTTGTGATCGGCCGCGGGCGCGTGGCGCGCGGCAAGCGTGAAACGACGGGCAATGCCCGCCTGGACCTCCCCCTGCGCGGTCCGGGAAACGCGGCCGCCGTCGAATGCCGGGGCCACGCGGTGGGTGCCGGGCCGTGGCCCGGTCGGGACGTGATGCGGGTTGAGCCGCGGACGCGGCGGTTTCCGCCCGGTTCCCCACGCTCGAAGCCGCCGGAGGCAGTCCCTTGCACGGGCCGGACGGTCCGTTGGACGCGGGTGTTACTCCATGGACCGCGCCGGGACGCACCCTACGGGCTGCCGTTCGCGCACGACAAGAGCCGGCCCGCGCTTCACGCGATCCATACAAAAATTAACGGGCAGTGATGAGCCGGAACCCTTGCGGCACAAGGGCATTCGCGATCAGGCGCGCGGCATTGGACGCGCCGGAATGTTGCAATACAGCAACATTTCGCGCAAAAACGTCATATAGCGACCTTTCCGGTCACCTCGACCGCGGTTGCGGTCACAGCATGCCGGTTTCCAGGCGTGCGGCTTCCGACATCATGTGGCGGCCCCACGGCGGGTCGAACACCAGCTCGACGTCGGCCTCGGCCACGGTCGGGATCAGCTCGACCTTGTCGCGCACGTCCGACACCAGCACCTCGCCCATCCCGCAGCCGGGCGCCGTCAGCGTCATCGTGATCGCGACCAGGCGCTCGCCGGGGCGGCCCGGGTGCGGCTTCACCGTGGCCTCGTAGACCAGCCCGAGGTCGACCACGTTGATCGGGATCTCCGGGTCGAAGCAGGTGCGCAGCTGCCGCCAGACGAGCTGTTCGACCTCGTCGTCGTCGGCGCCCTCGGTCAGCTCGATCGGGTCGGTCGGCTCCTTGCCGATCGCGTCGGCGTCCTGCCCGGCGATGCGGAACAGGTTGCCCTCGACGAACACGGTGTAGCTGCCACCGAGCGCCTGGGTGATGTAGCCGACGCTGCCGGCCGGGAGGTTCACGGCGTCGCCCTGGGGCACCAGGACGGCGGGACAGTCGCGCTCGAAACGGACGGGTTCACTGCTGCGGGAGTACATGGGTCGGACGGCCAGGCGGCGGGAATTTGAATAGGACCATTCTAGTCCAATATCGCCCCGAAGCCGCGCCCGCTATGCTGTCGCGCTCCCCCGCCGTCCCATCCCCCGATGAGCCTTCGTCCGTGACCCGACCCGCCCGTCGCACCCCCGCCACCCCGGCGGCGCCGCTGTTCGGCTGGTTGCTGCTGGCGCTGGGGGTGAGCACGTTCACCGTCGCGTGGGTTGCGCTGGGCTTCTCCAGCGGCCGCCAGCACAGCTGGATGGCGGTGCTGGGCGCGCTGGACGTCGCGCTGATGCTGCGGCTGGGCCACTGGCGGCCGGCGCGGGTGCGGGTGCCCGCGGCGGTGCTGGCGACCGCGCTGATCATCGCGCTGGCCAACTGGGGCCAGATCGCCGCGCAGCTGGGGAAGATGCTCGGCTACGCGCCGTGGGAGTCGGCGGTGCGGCTGGGCTTCCACCACGCCTGGACGCTCGCACAGCTGGCCAACGGAGCCGCCGACATCGCGTGGTGGCTGCTGGCGATGGCGGCGGCGGCGCTGGCCTCGCGGTGAGCCGGCCGGCGGTCAGTGGCCGCCGTCGAGCGCCTTGAGCTCGCTGACCAGCGCGCTGGCCATCTCCGCGCCGTCGCCGTACAGCATCCGGGTGTTGTCGGCGTAGAACAGCGCGTTCTCGATGCCCGCAAAGCCGGTGCCACGCCCGCGCTTGATCACCACCACGTTCTTCGCCTCCACCACGTCGAGGATCGGCATGCCGTAGATCGGGCTGGCCGGGTCGGTCCTCGCCACCGGGTTGACCACGTCGTTGGCGCCGATCACCAGCGCCACGTCGGTCTGCGGGAACTCCGGGTTGATGTCGTCCATGTCGGCGATCAGGTCGTACGGCACGCCGGCCTCGGCCAGCAGCACGTTCATGTGGCCGGGCATGCGGCCGGCGACCGGATGGATCGCGAACTTCACCTTGACCCCGCGTTCGACCAGCTTCTGGCTCAGCTCCCAGATCTTGTGCTGCGCCTGCGCGACCGCCATGCCGTAGCCGGGCACGATCACCACGCGTTCGGCGTACGCCATCATCGCGGCGACGTCGCCGGCCTCGATGGGCTTCTGCGAGCCCGAGATCTCCTGCGCCGCGCCACCGCCCCCGAAGTTGGAGAACAGCACGCCGCTGATCGGCCGGTTCATCGCGCGGGCCATCAGCCGGGTCAGCAGCATGCCGGCGGCGCCGACCATGGTGCCGGCGATCACCAGCGCCTGGTTGCCGAGCACATAGCCCTCGAACGCCACCGCCAGCCCGGTCAACGCGTTGTACAGCGAGATCACCACCGGCATGTCGGCGCCGCCGATCGGCAGCGTCATCAGCACGCCGAGCAGCAGCGCCAGCAGGAAGAAAGCGATGATCACCGGCACCTGCAGCGTCGCCACCGCCCAGCCGCCGGCCACCACCATCGCGACGAACACCAGCGCGTTGAACAGCTGCTGGCCGGGGAACACCACCCGGCGGTCGAGGCGGCCGTCGAGCTTGGCCCAGGCGATCACCGAGCCCGACAGCGACACGGCACCGATCGCGGCGCCCAGCACCGCCAGCACGAGGGTCGTCATCGACGGCGCGTCGCCCGCCTGCGCGAGCGCCGTCGTGCCGGCCGCCAGCGCGGCGAACCGCAGCAGCTCGACCGCGCCGATCGCCGCCGCCGAGCCGCCGCCCATGCCGTTGTACAGCGCGACCATCTGCGGCATGTCGGTGATCGCGACCCTGCGCCCCGACACCCACGCCGCGCCCGCGCCGATCACCAGCGCGGCCAGGATCAGCCCGAGGTTGTCGAGCCCGAGCAGGAAGGTCGCCGCGGTCGCCAGCAGCATGCCGACGCCGGCCCAGCGGATGCCGCTGCGCGCGGTCCGCGGCGAGGCCATGCGCTGCAGGCCGAGCAGGAACAGCGTCGCGGCGACCAGGTAGCTCGCCGCGGCGAGCGTGCCGGCGCCGCTCACCGGTCGCCCTTGCGCTTGCCGGCCGCGGAGGCTTCATCCGCCGGCTTGCCGGGACCGTCCGCCGCGCCGGGTTTGCGGCTGGGCTTGAACATCTCCAGCATCCGCTCCGTGACCACATAGCCGCCGGCCGCGTTGCCGGCACCGAGCACCACCGCGACGAAGCCGATCGCCTTCTCCAGCGTGGTGTCGGCATGGCCCAGCACCACCATCGCACCGACCAGCACGATCCCGTGGATGAAGTTGGAGCCGGACATCAGCGGCGTGTGCAGGATCACCGGCACCCGCGAAATGATCACGTGGCCGGCGATCGCGGCCAGCATGAAGATGTAGAGCATCGTGAACGCCTGCGCGATGGAACCCTCGCCCATTGCCACCACCCCGTCCGCCTGCGATGTCGTCCGCATCATAACCACGCCGCCGGGGCCGGCGCAGCGGCGGTCCGGCGTCCGGTCGCCACCGCTGCCCGCGCAGTGTCAACCCCCGGCGCCGCCGCGCGTTTCCACCCCCGCAGCATGGGCTGCCCCGGGCGGGACCCGCGCCTGCATATATGCTCGACCACGTGAATGCCGATGCCGACGACGACATCCATGCGCCCGCCGCGCGCGGCGGCGACGCCCCCGGCACAGCGACGCCGCCGCTGCGGGAGTACGCCTCGCTCGACCACTTCCTGGCGAGCGTCGGCCCGCGCGCATTCCGCTTCGCCGAGCTCGGCCTGCGCCAGCGCGACGACGCGCTCGACGCGGTGCAGGACGCCATGGTGAAGATGCTCAACTACCAGGACCGGCCGGCCGACGAATGGACCCCGCTGTTCTGGCGGATCCTGCGCAGCCGGATCGTCGACACCCAGCGCCGCCGCACGTTCCGTCTGCGCTGGATGGCGCCGCCGCCCGAACGCGACGACGGCGCCCTGCCCGACTGGAGCGACGAAGGCCCCGGCCCGGCCCAACGCCACGAGAAACGCGAGGCCTACGCCCGGCTGTCGCAGGCGATCGCCACGCTGCCCGACCGGCAACGCGAAGCCTTCACCCTGCGCGTGCTGGAAGAGCTCGACGTGGCGACCACCGCGCAGGTGATGGGCTGCGGCGAAGGCTCGGTCAAGACCCACCTCTCGCGCGCCCGCGCGGCGCTGCGGCAACAACTGGAGGACTGGCAATGAACACCCACATCGACGACGACGCCTTCGACCGGCTGGCGCGCGACTGCCACGCGCAGGCGCTGCAGCAGTTGTCGGCGCCGACCCGCCGGCGCCTGCGCGAGGCCCGCCAGGCACCGCGCGCCACCGCCACCGGCTGGCGCGGCTGGCTATTTGGCGGCAGCGGCGTGGCCGTGGCGATCGCGGTCGCGGCACTGGCGATCACGCTCGACCAGCCATCCAAGACCGCGACTGTCCCGGCCAACGCGCGGCTGGCCGCCACGACCCTCGACCCGGCCGAACAGGCCAGCCGGCAGGCCAGCGTCGACAGCGAGGTCGACGAGATCCTCGCCGCGCTGGACGAAGACCCCGGCCTCTACCTCTGGCTGGCCGCCAACGACGACACCCTGCCGCCCCCCGCGGGCCGATGACCATGACCGACACACGCCACACCCGCCTGTTCCCCGCCCTGCTGACCCTGCCGCTGCTGCTGGCCCTCGCGCCGGCGCCGGCGCAGGACCTGCCGGCCTGGGACCAGCTGACCGACGCCCAGCGCGAACAGCTGGTCGCCCCGCTGCGCGCCCGCTGGAACGACGAACCCGACCAGCGCGCGCACATGCTCGAACGCGCCGAGCGCTGGCAACAGCTCAGCCCCGAACAGCGTGCCCGCGCCCACCGGGGCGTGCGCCGCTGGAAGCACATGAACCCCGCGCAGCGCGACGAGGCGCGGGCGCTGTACGCCCGGATGCGGACGCTCGACGACGACGGCCGGCGTGCGCTGAAGGCGAAGTGGCGGGCGATGGACGCGGCGCAGCGCAAGGCCTGGGTGGCCGCCAACCCGGCGCCCGACGCGAAGCACGACTGCGACAGGTAACCCGGTTCAACCGGCGGCGGGCACGGCGCCCGCGACCTTGGCCGGGCGCTCCGGCCACACCGTGCGGGCGAGCAGTTCGTCGTCCCAGTCAACGACCAGGCCGCCGTCGCCGAACAGCAGGCGGGTGAAATTGAACAGGTTGCGCGCGTACATCTCGCTGGCATGCACCGCGCCACTGCTGGCGAGCCCGAGCGGCCCGGCGACGCTGACCCCGCCGACGTCGACGGTCTCGCCGGGACGGGTCGCCTCGCAGTTGCCGCCGCTCTCGGCCGCCAGGTCGACGAGCACGCTGCCGGGCTTCATCCGTTCCACCATCGCCCGGGTCACGATGCGCGGCGCCGGCCGGCCCGGCACCGCGGCGGTGCTCACCACCACGTCCACGCCTTCCAGGTGCGCGGCCAGCCGCCGTTGCTGCTCGGCGCGCTCGTCGTCGGTCAGCGCACGCGCGTAGCCGCCCTCGCCCGCCGCGCTGACGCCGAGATCGAGGAAGCGGGCGCCCAGCGACTCGATCTGCTCACGGGTTTCCGGCCGCACGTCGAAACCCTCGACCTGCGCACCCAGTCGCCGCGCGGTGGCGATTGCCTGCAGGCCGGCGACGCCGGCACCGATCACCAGCACCTTCGATGGCCGGATGGTGCCGGCGGCGGTGGTCAGCATCGGGTAGAACCGCGGCGCCAGCCCGGCGGCGACCAGCATCGCCTTGTAGCCGGCCATGCCGGCCTGCGAACTCAGCACGTCCATCGACTGGGCGCGGGTGGTCCGCGGCAGCCGCTCCAGCGGGAACGCGAGCAGGCCACGCGCGCGGATCGCGTCGGCGCGCGCGGGGTCGGCCTCGGGCGCCAGCAGGCCCACCAGCACCGCGCCCTCGCGCAGGCGCGACAGTTGCGCGGGTGACGGCGGCTGCACACACAGGACGATGTCGGCCGCCGCGAGCGCCTGGGCGGAGTCGGCAACCGGTTCGGCACCGGCCTGCCGGTAGGCGTCGTCAGTGAAACCGGCACCCAGCCCGGCCCCGTGCTCGACCCGCACGGTGGCGCCGGCGGCGACGAACTTGCGCGCGGTCTCGGGCGTCAGCGCGACCCGACGCTCGCCCGGGGCGGTTTCGCGGGCGACGCCAATGGTGATCGGACGGTCGGTTGCTGCGGCCATGCACACGCTCCCGGACAGGATCGGGGCATCGTAGCGAACGGGCGGTACCGGCGCGACGCCGCCGCCGGCCGGGTCTGGATCAGTGCTGGCCGACCGCGCGGTCGAGCTGCTGGCGGACCTGGCGCATCGCCTGCTCGAACGCGGTGGGTTCGCAGCCCAGCTGCAGGCGGCCGGCGGCGTGCAGGCTGGCGAGTTCCTCGGCGGAGGCGACCAGCACGCGCATGCCGCGGCGGTTCACCAGCAGGCGCCGGCTGGTCAGCGGGCTGACCCAGGCGACCTTGGCATCCACGCCCTCGCCCTGGATGTCGGTCAGCTGCAGCCAGTCGCCCGGCTCCAGCTGGCGCATGCGGTCGGCCATCGCCGGGTCGAAGCGCAGCGTGTCGGTGCCACCGGCGACCCACAGGCCGCGTTCGGCGTCGTCGTCGTCGGCCGGGCCTGGCGGCACCTCGTGCAGGTCGCGCGGCGCATGCGGGTAGATCAGGCCCTTCACCAGCACCGCCAGGCCGTGCTCGGCGGCACTGTGGTCGAGGCCGGAGCTGCCGAGGCAGGCGATGATCGCCGGCTGCAGGGCCAGCAGGCGGGCGGCGAGGTCGCGGCCGCGGCCTTCCGCGGCGAGCCGGTCGGCGTCGACCAGCGCGTCGCCGAGCGCGGTCGCGTCGCGGTAGCGTTCGCTGTCCGCACCTTCGCGCAGCAGCACCTGCACCAGGTGGTGGCGCCAGGAACCCGACAGGAACTCGGCGATGCCGCGGCTCAGCGGCGGCGCCGCCAGCCGGCGGGCGAGCACCACGTCGGCCTGCTCGCGCGCACGGGCCAGCCGCTCGCGGCCGAACGTCGCCTTGGCGGCGCGCTCGGCCTGCAGCTCGATGCGGCGGCGCTGCTGCTGCAGCAGCGCATCGAGCTCGGCGTGGGCGGTCTCGAAGATCGCGAGGTCTTCGTTGTATTCGGCGACGACCCGCTGCGAGGCGGCGGCGGCGCGGTCCAGCAGCTCGCGCTCCTGCGGGGTCTCGCCCTTGTTGCCGGCGCAGGCCTCGGTGATCGCGTCGAGCAGGCGGCGCGCGGGGTGCTCGGGCTGCACGAACAGGTTCTGGTCGGTCAGCGCGACCTTGACGAACGGCAGCACCAGCCGCGCATACAGGCGCCGTGCGCGCTCCTGCAGGTGGTGGCTCTGGAACAGCGAGTCGAACAGCAGCGCGACCAGGTCGATCGCGTCTTCCTCGTCGCTGCTGAAACGGGTGCGCTCGGGGTCGAGCCCCAGCCGGCGGGAACCGTCGTTGATCTGGTCGCGGATCGCACTCGCCAGCCGGCCGGAGCCGGCCAGTGCACGCGCGAACACGTCGGAGGGTTCGCCCTGCAGCAGCGAGGCGACGCTGACGACTTCGTCGACGCGCAGCTCGCGGCGCGCACCGCCGATGTCCGCCGACGGCGATGCCGGCGTCGACTGCGCCATGCGGCCGTCGCGCCAGGCGTGCAGCATCTGTCGCAGCTCGCCGAGCTCGGCGCTGGTGGGGCTTGCCTGGTCGGTCCCGGCACCGGTGCCCGGTTGCGCGCCAGCTCCGGACTGCATGCCGCCTGCCGGTTGCGCACCCGTACCCGGCGCTCCAGCACCGGGTGCAACCTGACCCGCAGCGTCATAGCCGCCACCGGTCGCCGCGCCACCGTAGCCGGCGCCGCCACCCCAACCGCCGCCCTGCCCGGGCGCACCCGCGCCAGTACCGCCGGCATAGCCATGTCCATCCGCATAGCCGCTGCCCGGCGCTCCGAACTCGCCGGTTGCCGGCTGCGGCGGCGCGGGGCGCGGACGCGGCGCCGGGCGGTTGGCCGGCTGCGCGTCGGCGGCGCCGTAACCGTTGCGCGCGAGCAGCGCGTTGACCTGGGCGTAGAAGTCGCCCAGCACCTTGCCCAGCTCGCGCTCGTAATGCCCGAACAGCAGCGCGCGCAGGGCGGCCGGGATCTGCTCGTCGGTGAAGGTCTCGACGAAGGCGTCGGCCAGCCGCTGCGGCCCCACCGGGTTGGCGATCGGCGGCAGGCCGAGCACGGTGGTGACCACCTGCAGGCGGTTGCGCAACTGGTCGAGCACCGGCTGGAAGCGGCCGCCGAGCGACTCGGCGAGGTTCTGCCCGGCCAGGTGGAAGTCGATCTGGCTTTCGTCGATCAGCCCCAGCGGCAGCTCGCCGCGGTTGCGGATGCGCAGCGCGCGGAACTCGTCGAAACCCTGCCCGACGTTCTGGCGGAAGCGCATGACGTGGGCGGCGTGGTGCTGGCGCAGCACCCACAGCGACGCCTGGTTCTGGTACAGCAGTTGCGGCGCGTCGCGGCCGTCGTCATCGCGCACCGCGGTCTGCAGCGCTTCCTCGATGTCCGCGTACAGGCTCGCCGGCAGACCGCCCAGCAGCTCGAGTGCGAGGCGCTTGACCTCTTCGAGCACGCGCATCGGATCGGTACGCGGAGTACGAGCCGAATCGAGCGGTTGGATGGACACGGAGGCTTCCCCGGACAGAAAGTGACGCGATGGGTCGGTACGTGGACAGGAGCATAGTGGCAATATGGGTCGCTGATCCCGCGTCGTTGCGAAGCTGTGACCCATGTCACCCAATAACCACGATACGCCCGTCGCGCGGGCGTTTTCCGTCACCGTCCCCGGTTCAGGAACCGACCCGCTGGCCTGCCTCGACGCCCGTCTTTCGGTGCCGGCGATGCAGCTTGGCGAGCCCGGTCCGGACGAAGGGACCCTGCTGCGGCTGCTGGCCAGCGCGGTGCGCGTGCCCGACCACGGCAAGCGCGTGCCGTTCCGCTTCATCAGCCTGCGTGGCGACGCCCGGCGGGTGTTCGGCGAGCAGCTGGCGGCCCGGCACCTGGAGATCGACCCGGACATCAGCCCGGCGGTGCTCGACAAAGACCGCGGGCGCTGGCTGCACGCGCCGCTGATCGTGGTGGTGGTGGCGCGGCTCGGCGACGACGCCAAGATTCCCGAACAGGAACGGCTGCTGACCGCCGGCTGCACCTGCTTCGCGCTGCTGCAGGCGGCGCAGCTGGTCGGCTACCGCGGCAACTGGCTGACCGGCTGGGCCGCCTACGACCGCGGGGTCGCGCGGCTGCTGGGGCTGGGCGACGACGAGCGCGTGGTCGGCTTCGTCCACCTCGGCACGCCGCTGACCGACGTCCCCGAACGCGAACGCCCCGACCCGGCCGCCCTGCTCCACGCGTGGACGCCGTGACCGCGGACGCGCGCGCAGCCGCACGCGCGCCGGCCAACACGCTCTACCTGGTCGACGCCAGCCTGTACGTGTTCCGCGCGTGGCACTCGATGCCCGACGAGTTCCGCGACGCCGACGGCTGGCCGACGAACGCGGTCCACGGCTTCGCCAGGTTCCTGCTGGAACTGCTCGACCGCGCCCGCCCGCAGCACATTGCGGTCGCCTTCGACGAGGCGCTGGACTCGTGTTTCCGCAACACGCTCTACCCGGCCTACAAGGCCAACCGCGAGCCGGCGCCGGAGGAGCTCAGGCGCCAGTTCGGCCAGTGCAAGGCACTGTGCGAGGCGCTCGGCCTGAGCGTGCTGGCCCACGTCGAGTACGAGGCCGACGACCTGATCGGCAGCGCCTGCCACCGCGCCCGCGCGCACGGCTTCCGCTCGGTGATCGTCTCGGCCGACAAGGACCTGTCGCAACTGCTGGGCGAGCACGACGAGCAGTGGGACTTCGCCCGCGCCCAGCGCTGGGGCGCCGACGGCGTGCCCGTGCGCCACGGCGTGCACGCGCACCAGCTGGCCGACTACCTCGCGCTGACCGGCGACGCGGTCGACAATATCCCCGGCGTGCCCGGCATCGGCGCCAAGACCGCGGCCGCGCTGCTGGCCCACTTCGGCAGCCTCGACGCGCTGCTGGAGCGGATCGAGGAGGTGCCGTTCCTGCGATTGCGAGGCGCCGCGTCCTGTGCCGCGCGGCTGCGCGCCCACCGCGAGCAGGCGCTGCTGTGCCGGCAGCTGGCGACGATCGCCTGCGAGGTGCCGCTGGACGCGGCGCACGGCCACTTCGCCCGCAACCGCGCCGACGCCGGCCGGCTTGGCGGGCTGTGCGACGCGCTACGGTTCGGGCCGATGACACGGCGGCGGCTGCACGAGGCCGCCGGGGTCGAGTTCGTCCCCGCATGACCGCGGCCGGCGGTTAGGATCACCGGCATGACCGCACACGACGACGACACCCCCGAGATCCTCTACGAAGGCCCGTGGCTGCGGATGGTCCGCCGCGGCCGCTGGGAATACGCCGAGCGCACCCACGGCAACGGCATGGCGGTGATCATCATCGCGGTCACGCCGGACGACCACGTGCTGTTCGTCGAGCAGTACCGGGTGCCGCTGGGCGCGCGCACGATCGAAATGCCGGCCGGGCTGGTCGGCGACGACCACGCGCACGACACGCTGGAGTCGGCCGCGCGCCGCGAACTGGTCGAGGAAACCGGCTGGGAGCCGGGGCGGGTCGACGTGCTGCTGGTCGGGCCGACCTCCTCGGGCATGAGCAGCGAGCGGATCGCCTTCGTGCGCGCGCTCGACCTGACCCGCGTCGGCGACGGTGGCGGGGTCGACAACGAGGACATCACCGTGCACAAGGTGCCGCGCGCGCAGGCGCCCGCGTGGCTGATGCGCAAGCAGGCCGAGGGCTTCGAGCTGGACCTCAAGCTCTGGGCCGGGCTGTGGATGATCGACCACAACCCCGACGGCTCGCCGGCCTGAGCCTAGCGGCCGCCGGACTGCACGCTCGCCTACGCGCTGGCGATCGGCCCGCTGATCCAGCTGATGCTTGCGTGGTTCGACCGCCCCGCTCGCCCGTGCGCGACCGGGGCGGCGTAGCTCAGGCGAAGGCGTCGGTCGCGCGCACCAGTGCGTCGACGTTCTCCGCCTCGAACGCCGAGTGGCCCGAGGCCGGGGTGATCACCAGCTCGGCCTTCGGCCAGGCCTTGTGCAGGTCCCAGGCATTGGCGACCGGGCAGACCACGTCGTAGCGGCCGTGCACGATCACGCCGGGGATGTCGGCGATGTTGCCGGCGTCGCGCAGCAGCTGGTCGTCGACCTCGAAGAAGCCGCTGTTGACGAAGTAGTGGTTCTCGATGCGGGCGAACGCCAGCGCGAACTGCGGGTCCTCGTGGCTGCTGGCGAAGTCCTCGTCGATGTGCAGGAAGCTGGTCGCGCCCTCCCACACGCTCCACGCCTTGGCGGCGGCCAGCCGGGTCTTCTCGTCGTCGCTGGTCAGGCGCCGGTGGAACGCGCTGATCAGGTCGTGCCGCTCGGTCACCGGGATCGCCTTCAGGTAGTGCTCCCACGCCTCCGGGAACAGCCGGTTGGCGCCCTCCTGGTAGAACCACTCCAGCTCCCAGCGGCGCAGCATGAAGATGCCGCGCAGGACCAGCTCGGTGACGCGCTTGGGGTGTGTCTCGGCATAGGCCAGCGCGAGGGTCGAGCCCCAGCTGCCGCCGAACACCTGCCATTTCTCGATACCGAGCTTGACCCGCAGCTTCTCGATGTCCTCGACCAGGTGCCAGGTGGTGTTGTCGACCAGGTCCGCGTGCGGGGTGGAGCGGCCGCTGCCGCGCTGGTCGAACAGCACGATGCGGTACTTGGCCGGGTCGTGGAAACGCCGCATCTTGTCGCTGCAGCCACCGCCCGGGCCGCCGTGCAGCAGCACCACCGGCTTGCCGTCGGGGTTGCCGCACTGCTCGTAATAGAGCGTGTGGCGCTCGTCGACGGCGAGGGTTCCGGTGTCGTAGGGCTGGATCTCGGGGTAGAGGCTGCGCATGCGCTGGACTCGGCGACGTGTGGGCCGCCCAGTCTAGCGGCCGGGCACCGGCCCCGCAGCCTCGGCGGGCCGCTGGCCGAGGGTGACGCGGTCGCGTTGTTCGAGGTCGCGCGCGGTGTCGACCGATACCAGCCCGGCGGCGCGGAACAGCGCGCGGACCGCTTCGCCCTGGTCGAAGCCGTGCTCGACCAGCAGCCAGCCGCCCGCCAGCAGGTGGATCGGCGCGGCGGCGGCGATCACGCGGATCGCGTCGAGGCCGTCGGCGCCGGACGCCAGGGCGCTGGCCGGCTCGAAGCGCAGGTCGCCGCGGCCGAGATGGGCGTCGTCTTCGGCGATGTACGGCGGGTTGCTGGCGATCAGGTCGAACCGGTCACCGGCCAGCGGCGCGAACCAGTCGCCGTGGCGGAAGCCGACGTTGCCCAGCGACAGCGCGCGGGCGTTGGCTGCGGCGATGTCGAGCGCGGCCGCGCTGGCGTCGGTGGCGAGCACGTCCGCCCGTGGCCGCTCGCTCGCGATCGCCAGGGCAATCGCGCCGCTGCCGGTGCCGAGATCGGCGACGTGCAGCGGGCGGTCGAGCGGCAGGCGCTGGAGCGCGAGTTCGACCAGCAGCTCGGTCTCCGCGCGCGGGACCAGCGTGGCCGGGCCGACCTGCAGGTCCAGGCTCCAGAAGCCGCGGCGGCCGGTGATGTAGGCCACCGGCTCGCCGGCGTGGCGGCGCGCGAGCAGGGCCTCGAACGTGGCCGCCGACGCGGTGTCGAGTTCGTCGTCGCCGTGGGCGTAGAGCCAGCTGCGCGACCGGCCGAGTGCGTGGCACAGCAGCAGCTCGGCGTCGCCGGGCTCGAGCCCGGCCCGGGCGTCGCGGAGGATGGAATCGATTCGGGCCATCTAAAGCGGGACGGAAGCCGCCGGGTTCGGGAGTCCGGCGCGATGGTACGCGAGGCCGTCCTGCATCAGTGCCGCCACCCACATCGGCCGTAGGAGCGACGTAAGTCGCGACCGGGTTGGCGTGGCCGAAGCCCCAGTGTCGGACCGCCCGAAGTCAGCCCGAAGGCGGCTCCGGACAGTCCGGGGGCAACGCGGCCGGGTGGCATCGGAAGACTGAGGCGACCACCGGTCGCCTCCGCTCCCCGGCCATCAATACTCGATCGGCTGCCCCGCACGCGCGGCCTTCGCCGCGGCACAAAGGCCGATCGCCTCGACCGTCTGCTTCAGGTCCAGCGGGCCGCCCTCGATCGTCTCCATCCGCTCGCCGAAGCGCTGCTGCAGCGCGGCGGCCTCGGCGGCGCTGCACATGCCGGCGGCGTAGGCGCTGGCGATCGCCGAGCCGCCCGGGGCCAGCTTCGCCTGCAGGGCGTCGTAGTTGGCCTCCAGCCACTCGCGCAGGGCCGGACGGTTCTCCGGCTCGCCGGCCTGGCTGAAGACGACGTAATAGATCTCGTTGAGCCGCAGCAGCCCCGGCTCCAGCACGAAGGCCAGCGCCCGCTCGGCCAGCGCCGGGTCGGTCACGCCGCCCATCGCCGACAGCAGCTCGCGGCGGATCACTGCGTCCTGACTGGCGCGCAGGTGCTTCTCGGCAAGGTCGAACGCCGGCACGCCGCCTTCCTCGACCGCCACCGCCAACGCCGTGTCGCGCACGTCGCGCGGCACCGCGTCGGGGTCGAGCGTGCCGTCACCACCGAGGCCGAGCACGGCGTTGCCGCGCCGGACGAAGTCCGAGCGCACCGCCGGGTCCTCCAGCGATTCGGCGAAGTAGCCGATCAGGCTGCTGCGCAGCAACCGGTCGTCGTCGCTCTCGCCCGCCTTCGGGGCCATCCCGAGCGCCTGCAGCCGCGGCCGGTAGATGTCGGCGAAGTGTGCGCGCAGGTCGGCCCGGGCCGCCTCGTCGTCGAGCAGGTGCTCGGCGATCCACTCGACGTTGCCCATCCCGGCGGTCGCGGTCTGGCGCGCGTCGGCGGTGGCGAACTGCGGCAGCGCCGCGATCATCTGCGACACCGTCAGGTCACCGGCGCCGTAGGCCGCGGCGGCCGAGTCGGCGTAGACGCGCTGCTCGCGCTCGTCGAGGTCGGCGAAGGCGTCCGACAGCGCCTGCTGCCACCTTGGCGCCAGCGCGAAACGGTAGTAGCCGGCGCCGTGCGCATTGGGCATCACCCACGCCGGGCAGGACTGCGCCTGCTCCAGCTGCAGCCGTGCCTGCGCACCTTCGACCAGGTCGCACTGCTCGTGCACGGTGCCGTCGACGGCGTAGCGCACGCACATCGGGATGCCCCAGCTCTGCGCGGCGCTGGCGTTCGAGCCCAGCGGCAGGTAGCGCTGCTGCTGCAGCACCAGCGCCGGCGGCTGGCCTTCGGCGCAGTCGACGTCGACCTTGACCATCGGCACGCCCGGCTGGTCGATGAAGCTGCGGAACGCACGGGCGATGGCGGCCGGGTCGTCGCCGTGGGCGGCGATCGCGTCGATCAGGTCGCTGCTGGTGGCGTTGCCGCGGGCATTGGCTTTCAGGTAGTCGCGCACGCCCTCGCGGAAGTTGGCCTCGCCGACGTAGTTCTCGAACATCGCCAGCACCGCCCCGCCCTTCTGGTAGGTGATGCCATCGAAGGCGGCGGAGATTTCGGTGAAGTCGTCGATCGGTTCGCGGATGCGGCGGGTGCTGGCGAGGCTGTCGGCGCCCATCGCGCGCAGGCCGCCCTCGAGGATGTTGCGGTCGGTGTGGAAGCCCGGCTGCAGCTGGCCGGTGATCTTGTTGCCCATCCAGGTCGCGAACGCCTCGTTGAGCCACAGGTCGTCCCACCACTCCATCGTCACCAGGTTGCCGAACCACTGGTGCGCGAGTTCGTGCGCGCTGACGCCCCAGAAGCCCTGCCGCTGGCCGACCGGCGAGTCCGCGTCGAGCAGCATCAGGGTGTCGCGGTAGATGATCAGGCCGGCGTTCTCCATCGCGCCGGCGCCGAAGTCGGGCGCGGCGACGTTGTCGAGCTTGGCGTAGGGGTACTCGATGCCGAAGTAGTCCTCCAGCGCGTGGACGATCGGCGGCGTGTTCTCCAGCGCGTAGCGCATGCGCGCGCCCTGGCCCTTGGCCGCCACGCCACGCAGCGGCACCGGCCGGCTGCGCGGCCCGTTCGGAGCGATGTCCTGCCCCACCGCGACGTCCCACGGCCCGACCACGAACGCCAGCAGGTAGCTCGGCAGCGCCTCGGTCCGCTTGAACCCGACCTTCTTCCAGCCGTCGCCCAGCGCCTCGGTGTCGACCTCCGGCGCGTTGGACAGGGCGACGTCGTCCTCGGGGACGATCAGGGTGATGTCCCATGGCTGCTTGAAGCCCGGCTCGTCGAAGCCGGGGAAGGTGCTGCGCGCGCCCAGCGGCTCCATCTGGGTGACCACGTAGTCCTCGCCGTCGGGCTTGACCCGGTAGGCGCCCATCAGGTTGCCGTAGCCGGCCTCGAAGTCGATCTCGATATCGAGCTTGCCGGCCGGCAGGGTCTGCGCCGCGGCCAGCCGCAGCACGCCGGAGACGTGGACCTGCTCGGCGTCCAGCGCGACCCGGCGGCCGTCCGGCAGCACCGCCTCGGCACGGCGGATGTCGAGGTCGCGGCCGTGCATCCAGACCACGTCGGTCGGCTCGGCCACGTCGGCGTGGATCACGGTGGCGCCGGAAAACCGCGGCTGGGCCGGGTCGAGCCTCAGCTCCAGCTCGACCAGGCTCGGCACCACGGTGCGCGGCAGCTGGCCGGTGGGGATCGCCGCATCCGCGGTTGTCGCGGTCGGTGCCGGCGCCTGCGCGAAAGCGACGGCCGGGGCGGTCAGCGCGAGTGCGACGGCGCAGGCGAGGTGGCGGATGCGAAGCATTGACGGTCCCCAGTGGCGGTTTTGACAACCGACCTTAACCGGACCCAACCGCTGCGCACCCATGGCGATCGTCATGCCCCGCCACGCCGGTCCCGACCGGCCACCGCATCCCGCTCTCGCGCCTGCCTAACGGGCCCGGGCCCAGACTTGAAAGTCCGGCCGACGCCCCGACGTCAATAGACGCGGTCTATCACTACAATTCCATCAATCGATTTTACGAAAACGATAGCCATCCCTAACATGGCGCCCATCGTTTCCACCCACCCCTCCAACCCCAAGAGAAGGAACCGACGCATGTCCCTGATCAACACCGAAATCAAGCCCTTCAAGGCGCAGGCCTACAAGGAAGGCAAGTTCATCGAAGTCACCGACGCCGACCTGAAGGGCAAGTGGTCGGTGGTCGTGTTCTACCCGGCCGACTTCACCTTCGTCTGCCCGACCGAGCTCGAGGACCTGGCCGACAAGTACGAGGAGTTCAAGAAGCTCGGCGTCGAGATCTACAGCGTGTCGACCGACACCCACTTCTCGCACAAGGCGTGGCACGACACCTCCGACGCGATCAAGAAGGTCAACTACACGATGCTGGCCGACCCGACCGGCACCCTGACCCGCAACTTCGACGTGATGATCGAGGAAGAGGGCCTGGCGCTGCGCGGCACCTTCGTGATCAACCCGGAAGGCCAGATCAAGCTGTGCGAGATCCACGACAACGGCATCGGCCGCGACGCCAGCGAGCTGCTGCGCAAGGTCAAGGCGGCGCAGTACGTCGCCAGCCACCCGGGTGAGGTCTGCCCGGCCAAGTGGCAGGAAGGCGCCGAGACGCTGAAGCCGTCGCTGGACCTGGTCGGCAAGATCTAAGCACCTGCCGTACCCCGGCATCCTGACCGGGGCGGGGCGGCTTGGGCGAGACTCGCCGTAAACCCGTCCATGGGGGCTCCTAGGCAACATCCATGTTGCCTAGGGTCTCGCCCAAGCCGCCCCACCCCGATCAGGACGCCTCCACCGGATGCCGTTGTTTCGCAGCTGCGAGCACCGACCGCCGGGCATTTGCAAAAGCGGCTCGCGCTGTGCCGGTTTCTCCCTCCCGGCTCCCTCCCCCGGCCCAGGCCGCTCCTGCAAGTACCCCCACTTCCCATCCACACACTGGAGCCCTCCCCATGCTCGACGCCACCCTCAAGGCCCAGTTGAAGGCCTACCTCGAAAAAGTCACCCAGCCGATCGAACTGGTCGCTTCGCTGGACGACAGCGACAAGTCGCGTGAACTCGACGCCCTGCTGCAGGACATCGCCTCGCTGTCGGACAAGATCAGCGTCCGCGCCGGCGACGACGCCCGCAAGCCGTCGTTCGCGATCAACCGCGCCGGCACCGACGTCGGCGTGCGCTTCGCCGCGATCCCGATGGGCCACGAGTTCACCTCGCTGGTGCTGGCGCTGCTGCAGGTCGGCGGCCATCCGGCCAAGATCGAGGAGGAGCTGGCCAACCAGGTCCGCGACCTGGAAGGCGAGTTCCACTTCGAGACCTTCATGTCGCTGTCGTGCCAGAGCTGCCCGGACACGGTGCAGGCGCTCAACCTGATGAGCGTGCTGAACTCCAACATCCACCACGTCGCGATCGATGGCGCGCTGTACCAGGCCGAGGTCGAGGCGCGCGAGGTGATGTCGGTGCCGACGGTGTTCCTCAACGGCCAGCCGTTCGACCAGGGACGGATGACGATCGAGCAGATCGTGGCCAAGCTCGATACCGGCGCGGCCGCACGCGAGGCCGAGAAGATCAAGGGCAAGGACGCGTTCGACGTGCTCGTCGTCGGCGGCGGCCCGGCCGGCTCCGCGGCTGCGATCTACGCCGCGCGCAAGGGCATCCGCGTCGGCGTCGCGGCCGAGCGCTTCGGCGGCCAGGTGCTGGACACGCTGGCGATCGAGAACTTCATCTCGGTGCAGTACACCGAGGGCCCCAAGCTCGGCGTCGCGCTGGAGCAGCACGTGCGCGAGTACGACGTCGACGTGATGAACCTGCAGCGCGCGACCCGGCTGGTGCCGGCGAGCGAGCCGGGCGGGCTGGTCGAGGTGCAGCTTGAAAACGGCGCCAGCCTGAAGTCGAAGTCGGTGATCCTCTCCACCGGTGCGCGCTGGCGGCAGATGGGCGTGCCCGGCGAGGACCAGTACCGCAACAAGGGCGTGGCGTACTGCCCGCACTGCGACGGCCCGCTGTTCAAGGGCAAGCGGGTGGCGGTGATCGGTGGCGGCAACTCCGGCGTGGAGGCCGCGATCGACCTGGCCGGCATCGTCGAGCACGTGACCCTGATCGAGTTCGACACGCGGATGCGCGCCGACGAGGTGCTGCAGCGCAAGCTGCGCAGCCTGGGCAACGTCGACATCCTGCTCAACGCCCAGACCACCGAGGTGCTCGGCGACGGCCAGCGGGTCAATGCGCTGGTCTACAGGGACCGCGCGTCGGGCGAGTCGCACACGGTCGAGCTGGCCGGCATCTTCGTGCAGATCGGCCTGCTGCCCAACACCGAATGGCTGAAGGGCACGGTGGAGCTGAGCCCGCGCGGCGAGATCGTCATCGACGACCGCGGCGCCACCAGCGTGCCGGGCGTGTTCGCCGCCGGCGACTGCACCACGGTGCCGTACAAGCAGATCGTCATCGCGATGGGCGCCGGCTCGACCGCCGCGCTGGGCGCGTTCGACCACCTGATCCGGACCTCGGCGCCGGCGCAGCAGCAGGCGGCCTGAGCGGTGCCGCCCCGCCATTCCACCGGCGGGGCGGCGCACCCTGACGACGGACGCACGCCATGAACCTGCGCGACCTCAAGTACCTGGTGGCGCTGGCCGACCACAAGCACTTCGGCCGCGCCGCCGCGGCCAGCTTCGTCAGCCAGCCGACCCTGTCGACCCAGATCCGCAAGCTCGAGGACGAACTCGGCGTGGCGCTGGTCGAGCGCGCGCCCCGACGGGTGATGCTGACCCCGGTCGGGGTCGACATCGCCCAGCGCGCGCGCAAGGTGATCGCCGAGGTCGAGCAGATGGGCGAGATCGCCCGCCGCAGCCAGGACCCGGAGGCCGGCACGGTCAAGCTCGGGCTGTTTCCGACGCTGGCGCCGTACCTGCTGCCGCACGTGCTGCCGGCCGTGCGCGGGCGGTTCCCGCGGCTGGAGCTGCTGCTGGTCGAGGAGAAGACCGACCGCATCCTCGAGCGCCTGCGCGAGGGCCGGCTCGACGCCGGCGTGCTGGCGTTGCCACTGCACGACGACCAGTTGCATGTCGAGCCGCTGTTCGACGAGCCGTTCGTGCTGGCGGTCCCGCGCGACCACCCGATGGCGGGGCAGGACGGGCTGCGGCTGCAGGAACTCGACGACCGCCACCTGCTGCTGCTGGAGGAAGGCCACTGCCTGCGCGACCAGGCGCTGGAGGTCTGCCGCATGGCCGGCGCCGACGAGCGCGACGGGTTCCGCGCGACCAGTCTGGAGACCCTGCGGCAGATGGTCGCCGCCGGCGTCGGCATCACCCTGCTGCCGGTGCTGGCGGTGCAGCCGCCGGTACCGCCCTCGCCCGACATCGCCCTGGTGCCGTTCCGCGAACGTGCCCCGCACCGCCGGATCGCGATGGTGTGGCGCAGGAGCTCGGCGATGGACGGTTTCCTGCGGCAGCTGGCGGCGGAGTTCCGCAAGCTGCCGGCGGAGTTGCTGGAACCCCCGCGCCCCATCCTGTAGGAGCGCCGTGGGTCGCGACCGGGGCGCAGCTTCAAACGTTCGGCAGGTCGCGACTTACGTCGCTCCTACATCGGAACAGGAACCGGAACCGGGGCGAGGACGGAAACCGAAGCCCGAACAGGGATCCGGATCGGGGTCAGGATCGGGCAGCGACGCGGAACCCAAACCGAAGTCGCGAACCGGCAGCCGCCCGCCAACCCGGCACCCGACGCACTCCCTACGCCGGCAACACCCCGCCCACCCAGCCCGCCTCGTCCCCCGCCTCGCCCGCCGGCGCCCCCAGCCCCACCGCCTGGACCACCTCGCGCGCCTGCGGCCAAAACACGTCGGGCACGCACACCTGGACCACGCCGAACAGCGGCAGCTCGCCCATCCCGCCGACCAGCGCCTCGCCTTTCAGGAACACCGGGATCTCCGCCGCTTCCAGCGCGTGGCGGACAAGGTGGGCGTCGATGATGTTGGCGGCGTCGTAGACGACCTTCATGGCCTGGCTCCGGCGGTTTTCGACCGAGCATACGCGCGCCGGCGTGATCCCCGGGCACCGCTACCGCGTGCCGACGCCGGGCGACCCCGTGCCCGCATCCACCCGCCACGCGGGTCGGCCCGGCCCAGGACGACAAGGCCGGCTAAACTGCCCGCTTCCCCTCGCTTCCGCCGCCGCATGTCCACCAATACGCCCCCCGCCGACCCGGGCACCGTCGCAGCCCCCGCCGATGCCGCCGCCCCCGTGCGCCAGGACTTCATCCGCCAGATCGTCCGCGACGACCTCGCCAGCGGCAAGCACACGGCGGTCAAGACCCGCTTCCCGCCGGAGCCCAACGGCTACCTGCACATCGGCCACGCCAAGGCGATCTGCCTGGACTTCGGCATCGCCAACGAGTTCGGCGGGGTCTGCAACCTGCGGCTGGACGACACCAACCCGGCCAAGGAAGACCCCGAGTACGTCCGCGCGATCCAGGACGACGTGCGCTGGCTCGGCTTCGAGTGGAACGAGCTGCGCCACGCCTCCGACTACTTCGAGGTGTTCTACCTCGCGGCCGAGAAGCTGATCGCGCAGGGCGACGCGTTCGTCTGCGACCTGAGCGCCGAGCAGGTGCGCGAATACCGCGGCAGCCTGACCGAGCCGGGCCGCGAGTCGCCGTTCCGCAACCGCGGCGTGGAGGAGAACCTCGACCTGTTCCGCCGCATGCGCGCGGGCGAGTTCGCCGACGGCAGCCGCACCCTGCGCGCCAGGATCGACATGGCCAGCGGCAACATCAACCTGCGCGACCCGGCGATCTACCGGATCAAGAAGGTCGCCCACCAGAACACCGGCGATGCCTGGCCGATCTACCCGATGTACGACTACGCGCACTCGCTCAGCGACGCGATCGAGGGCATCACCCACTCGCTGTGCACGCTGGAGTTCGAGGACCACCGGCCGCTGTACGACTGGTGCGTCGACAAGGTCGACCTCGCCCACTCACCGGAGCTGCTGAAGCCGTTGACCGACAACGGCCTGCCGTTCGAGGCGCGCAAGCCGCGCCAGATCGAGTTCTCGCGAGCCAACCTCAACTACACGGTGATGAGCAAGCGCAAGCTGATGGCGCTGGTGCAGGCCGGACTGGTCGACGGCTGGGACGACCCGCGCATGCCGACCCTGCAGGGTATCCGCCGCCGCGGTTACACGCCGGCGTCGCTGCGGCTGTTCGCCGAGCGGCTGGGCGTCAGCAAGCAGAATTCGCTGATCGACTTCTCGGTGCTCGAAGGCTGCCTGCGCGAGGATCTCGACGCCGCCGCGCCGCGCCGGATGGCGGTGGTCGAGCCGCTCAAGCTGGTGCTGGCCAACCTGTCCGACGACCACGCCGAGACCCTCACCTTCGCCAACCACCCGAAGGACGAGGGCTTCGGCAACCGCGAGGTGCCGTTCTCGCGCGAGCTGTGGATCGAACGCGACGACTTCGCCGAAGTGCCGCCGAAGGGTTTCAAGCGGCTGGTCCCCGGCGGCGAAGTGCGCCTGCGCGGTGCCGGCATCGTGCGCTGCGACGAGGTGGTCAAGGACGACGCCGGCAACGTGGTCGAACTGCGCGGCACGCTCGATCCGGAGTCGCGCCCGGGCATGGAAGGCGCCAACCGCAAGATCAAGGGGACCATCCACTGGGTCGACGCGCGCCACGCGGTGCCGGCCGAGATCCGCCTGTACGACCGCCTGTTCTCGGTGCCCGACCCGGACGACGACAGCGACGGCAAGACCTACCAGGACCACCTCAACCCCGATTCGCGCCGCACCGCGGCCGGCTTCGTCGAGCCGTCGGCGGCGCAGGCCGCGCCGGAGCAGTCGTTCCAGTTCGAACGGCTCGGCTATTTCGTCGCCGACCGTCGCGACCACGCCGCCGGCAAACCGGTGTTCAACCGCAGCGTCACGCTGCGTGACACCTGGGCCGGCAAGATCTGACACGGACCCGTACAGGAGCAGGCAATGACGCACCGTTCGCCCTTCCTAGACCGCTGGCTGGCACCGGTCGCGCTCGCGCTGTCGATGCTGCTGGCAGCCTGCGCGGCGCCGACCACCAATGCCGGCGGCTCGCCGGCGGCCGCGCCGGAAGCCGTCGCCGATACCGGCACCGGCACTGACACCGGCGCTCCGGACCCCGCCACCCTGACCCCGCCGCCGCGCTCGACCGACACGCCACCGCGCACGATCGACCGCCCCGGCAGCGCCATCGGCCAGCCCGGCGGCACCGTGCAGGTCGACCGCAGTTGCAAAACCGACGCCGACTGCACGGTCAAGAACGTCGGCAACTGCTGCGGCCACTACCCGGCCTGCGTCAACGTCAACAGCCCGACCGACCCCGAGGGCGTGCAGGCCGCGTGCGCCAGGAGCGGCATGGCCTCGGTCTGCGGTTTCCCCGCCATCAGCAGCTGCCAGTGCGTGCAGGGGCAGTGCGAAGGCAACAGCCGGGTGCTGCTCGACTGATGCTGTACGCGCAGATCCACCTGACCCTGCCGGCCTGGGTGCACGAAGCGGTCGACACCACCGCCACCTGGCCGGGTGACGAAGCCAAGGTCGCCTTGGCGGTCGAGCTGTCGCGGCGCAACGTCGAGGCGCGCACCGGCGGCCCGTTCGGTGCGGCGGTGTTCGGCCGCGACGACCGCATCATCGCGGTCGGCGTCAACCGCGTGGTGCCGCACAACTGCTCGCTCGCGCACGCCGAGACGATGGCCTTCATGCTGGCCCAGCAGCGCACCCAGCGCGCGCGGCTCAACGAGATCGGGCCCGGCGTCCCGGCCGGCCCGATCACCCTCGCCACCTCCGCGCAGCCATGCTGCCAGTGCTACGGCGCGAGCTTCTGGGCCGGCATCGACCGGCTGCTGATCGGCGCGCGCAGCGAGGACACCGAGTCGCTGACCGAGTTCGACGAAGGCCCGCTGCCGGCAGACTGGGTCGGCGAACTGGAGCGCCGCGGGATCGAAGTCGTGCGCGACGTCTGCCGCGAGCAGGCGCGCGAGGTACTGCGCGCCTACGGCGAACTTGGCGGCGTCAACTACTGAGGTGGCAAAGCCCGCCGCCCGCGGTCGCTACCGCCACCCGCGCCACTGCTGCACACTGCCGGCATGACCGACGCCCTGTTCTGCTGGTGCCGCGCCGGCTTCGAACCCGAACTCGCCGCCGAACTCACCGAGCGCGCCGCGCTCGCCGGCCTGCCCGGCTACGCGCGCACCGAGCGCGGCGCCGGCTTCGTCGAGTTCATCGGCGAGGACGGCACCGCACTGTCGCGCGCGCTGCCGTTCGACCGGCTGGTGTTCGCGCGGCAGAAGCTGCTGCGGCTGGCCGACCTGCGCGGACTCGACCCGACCGACCGCATCACTCCGGTGCTGGCCGCGCTCGACGCCCTCGGCCCGGCCACGCCGTTCGGCGAGCTTTGGGTCGAGCACCCCGATTCCGATACCGGCAAGCCGCTGGCCGGCCTCGCCCGCAGCTTCGGCAACGCGCTGCGGCCGGCGCTGCGCAAGGCCGGCCGGCTGACCGCGCAGGACGACCCGCGGCGCCCGCGCCTGCACGTGGTGTTCCTCGGCGGCCACCACATCGTGCTGGCCACCAGCGACCCCGACGACAGTGCCCCGTGGCCGCTCGGCATCCCGCGGCTGCGCATGCATCCCGACGCGCCCAGCCGCTCCGCGCTCAAACTCGAAGAGGCGCTGCTGACCCTGCTCGACGCCGACGAGCGCGAACGGCTGGTCCGCGACAACATGCAGGCGGCCGACCTCGGCGCCGCGCCCGGCGGCTGGAGCTGGGTGTTGATGCGCCACGGCATGAAGGTCACCGCGGTCGACAACGGCCCGCTGCGGCAGGCCCTGCTCGACAGCGGCCGGGTCGACCACCTGCGCGAGGACGGCTTCCAGTGGCAGCCGCGCCGGCGCCTGGACTGGATGGTGTGCGACATGGTCGAGCAGCCGCGCCGCGTCGCCGACCGGATGGCCACCTGGTTCCGCGAGGACTGGTGCCGGCACGCGATCTTCAACCTCAAGCTGCCGATGAAGAAGCGCTGGGAGGAGACCCGGATCTGCCTGGAGGCCTTCGAGCACCAGGCCCACCGGCCGCTGCTGGTGCGTGCTCGGCAGCTCTACCACGACCGCGAGGAGATCACGGTGTTCGCGACCCCGCGCCAGGGTCCGCGCACCTAGGGCGCGCACACCGTTCAGCCCCCCGCAGGGCGGGGTTCAGCGCGCGTTTGCAACTTACACGGGCGGTTGACCGCGCGCCCCCCAGGATCGACCCCTCACCTGCACCGAGAGGGCTGATCCATGAAGACCCGACACCATGCACTGACACTCGCGCTGCTCGCCGCGCTCGGCACCGGCGGCCCGGCGATGGCCCAGGACGTGACCAGCGAGACCGAGGCCAAGATCGAGGCCGCCACCGACGCCGAAGCGGCGGTCGAGGCGGCGAAGCACGCACGCGAGCAGGCCGAGACCGCCCAGCAGGCGGCGGTGGTGGCCGAATCGATCAGCGACACCCCCGCCGCCAGCCTGCACGGCGAACTGACCGCCGAGGCCACCGCGGAGATCGCCGACCAGGCGTCGATCGACGCGCAGGCCGCCGCCATCGATGCTTCGCGCGCGGCGCAGGACGCGCTCGGCCACAAGACCGCGGCGAACCACGGCGACCAGCACCGCGCCGCGGCGGCCGGTGCGCAGCAGGCCGCGACCCAGGCCCGGATTGCCGGCGCGGCGGCCGATGACGCCGCCGATGTCGCGGCCGCCGCCGCGGTGGCCACCGCCGACGCGACGGTTGCCGCCCCGGCCGTCGCGGCTCCCGCCGTCGTCGTGCCCGTCGTCCCGGTCACGCCGGTGGTCCCGGTGGTGCCCGCACCGGTGGTCGATGCCGCCGTGGACACCGACGTCGTGGTCGACGCGACGCCGGACGTGGTCGAGTTCACCCGCATCGACCTTGACGGCAACGGCTCGATCAGCCGGACCGAAGCCAGCGTCGACGCGCAACTGCTGGCCGACTTCGGCGAACTGGACGTCGACCGCGACAGCCGGTTGAGCAGGGTCGAGCTGGCCGACCGCGCCGACTGATCAACGCGGTCAGATCCGCATATTCAAAGTCCCCGCGACGCCCGGCCACCGCGCCGGGCGTCGCCGTGTCGGTGATCCCACCGGGTCGTCAGAGTCCCGCAGCGTGGCGCCACAGCGCGCGCGTCAGCGGCGGCAGCCGCCCGGCCGCGCCCAGCAACGGTCCGCGCAACAGCGTCGGCAGCATCGCGTCGTTGGAGTACAGCCGGTTGATGCCTTCGAACGCGTAGGCCGACAGCGTGTTGTCGCTGCGCCGGCCGCGCGCCCACCTTCGCAGGCGCGTCGCAGCGCCGACATCGGTGCCGCGGCTGATCGGCCCGGCCAGCTCGGCGCGCAATGCCGATACGTCGCGCAGGCCGAGGTTGACGCCCTGCCCGGCGAGCGGATGCACCGCGTGCGCGGCGTCGCCGACCAGCACCAGTCGCCCGGCCAGCTGGCTGCGCGCGAGCTGTCGTCGCAACGGGAACGCCGCCCGCCGCGAAACCCGGCGCAGCTCGCCCAGCGGCCCGTCGAAGGCGCGCGACAACTCAGCCAGGAACGCCGCGTCGTCCACCGCCAGCAGTCGCGCCGCCTCGTCATCGGGCAGGCTCCACACGATCGAGCTGCACGGCCGCCCGCCCTCGCCCACGCAGGGCAGGAACGCCAGCGGCCCGCCCGGCAGGAAGCGCTGCCAGCAGGTCTCCCGGTGCGGCGCGGCGTGTTCGATGTAGGCAACGAGGCCGCGCTGGCCGTAGTCGTGCCGCGGCGCCTCGACGCCGGCCATCGCGCGCAACCGCGAATCGGCGCCGTCGGCGGCGACCACCAGCCGCGCCCGCAGGCGGTGGCCGGATTGCAGTTCGAGCGTCGCGCCGTCGTCGTGCTGCTCCAGCGCGGTCGCCGCGTCGGGGCAATGTATTTCGACGCCGGCCGCCGGCAACGCGGCCCACAGCCGGTCGACCAGCAACGCGTTCTCGACGATCCAGCCCAGTTGCGGCTGGCCGAGCCGGTCGGCGTCGAACACCAGCTCGCCACCGCCGCCGGCATCCCACACCCGCATCGCGCGGTACGGCTGCAGGCGCGCCGAGCGAATCGACGCCCAGACACCAAGTTCGTCGAGCAGGGCGGCGTTGTCGGGGGCGAACGCGTAGACCCGCAGGTCCGGTTCGGCGGCCTGCCAGCGCGCAGGCTCGCGCGACTCCACCAACGCCACGCGCAGGCCGTCGCGGGCGAACGCGAGCGCGGCGGCCGCGCCGACCACGCCGGCGCCGACCACCACCACGTCCAGCATCGGCTGGCGGCTCATGGCCGCAGCTCCGGTGCGCGGCACAGCGCGGGCACGTCGCCGCGATATCCCATCGCCCCGCCGACCACGCCGGCCTGCAGCGCCGGCAGGCGGTCGAGCGCGAACATCCCGAGGCTGCGCAACGGCCGCAGCACCCCGGCCGGGTTCGCGGTGAGGCGCGCCAGCCCGTCGGAGAACGCCAGCGTGCGCTCGCGGTCCTCGGCGCGGCACTCGACGTAGCGCGCCAGCAGCGCCGGCTCGCCGCAGTCGGCGGCGTCGGCCACCAGTTCCGCCAGCGTCAGCGCGTCGCGCAGGCCGAGGTTGAACCCCTGCGCGCCGATCGGATGGATGGTCTGCGCGGCGTTGCCGACCAGCACCGCGCGCGGCGCGACCTGCGCGCGCGCCACCAGCCGCGCCGCCGGATAGACGCTGCGCGCGCCGCAGGACACGAAGCGACCGATACGCCAGCCGAATGCCTGCTGCACACGCATCAGGAAGGCCGCATCGTCCAGCGCGGTGACGGCCGCGGCGTCGGCCGTGTCGACCCCGTGGATCAGTCCGTAGTGGCCGTCGGCGCGCGGCAGCAACGCGGTCGGGCCATCGTCGCCGAGGCGCTCGTAGGCGGTGCCGTCGGGCGGGCGCTGCGTGCGCAGGCGGGCGACGAACAGGCTCTGGCGGTAGTCGTGGCGGTCGGCCTCGATCCCCAGCGCCGTGCGCACCGCGCTGCCGGTGCCGTCGGCACCGACCAGCAACCGCGTGCGAAGCAGCCGCTCGCCGGCGTCGTCGGCCACGCGTACCGTGCGCAGGCCATCGGCCACCTCGCCCAGCCCGATGAAGCGCATCGGCCGGTAGCGGTGCAGCCGCGGCAGTTCCGCAAGCCGCGCCTCCAGCGCCTCGCCGAAGTCGCGAGCCACCACCACGCGGCCGAACACCTCGCGTCCGTAATCCTCGGCCCGCAGCAGACTGCGGCCGAAATCGCCGCGCCGGCTGATGTGGATCCGCTCGATCGCACCACCGGGCGAACGCATCCGGCGCATCACGCCGAGCGCGGCCAGCGCGTGCACGGTCGCCTCGGCGAAGCTCAGGTTGCGCTCGTCGAACACCGCCGGCAGCGAACCCGGCACGGTCGCCTCCAGCAGGGCGACATCCAGTCCGCTGTGCTCCAGGGCGAGCGCCAGGCTGGCGCCGACGAGTCCGCCGCCGACAATCAGCACGTCATGGGTCGGCGGGGTGTCCGTTCGGGGGGAAAGGTCGGCCATTGCGCTATGCTAACGGCTCCTGTCGGCCCGCTCCCAGACACTGATGAACCGTCCCGCTGCCTCCTCGGTTTTCGCCCCCGGCCCGCTGCTGCTGGCCGCCCTGATCGTGCTCGCCGCGCTGACCCGCGTGCTGCCGCATCCGCCGAACTTCTCGCCGGTGGCCGCGATCGCGCTGTTCGGCGGTGCGTACTTCGCCAACCGTAGCTGGGCGCTGATCGTTCCGCTGGCCGGGCTGTTCATCTCCGACCTGGTGCTGGCCTCGATGCACGGCGGCCTCTACGCGACCTGGTTCTCCGGCGCCCACATCTGGGTGGTGTACGGCCTCATCGCGCTGACCACGCTGATGGGCTTCGGCCTGCGTGGCCGGGTCGGCGGCGGCCGCGTGCTGGGCTACTCGCTCGCCGGCGCGGTGTTGTTCTTCGTCGTCTCGAACTTCGCCGCGTGGCTCGGCAACCCGATGTACCCGCAGACCCTCGCCGGCCTGATGGCGTCCTATGTCGCCGGCATCCCGTTCTTCCAGTGGTCGGTCGCCGGCACGCTGTTCTATTCGGCGATCCTGTTCGGCGGCTTCAGCCTGCTGCGCGCCCGCCTACCGGCGCTGCGCCTGCAGACCGTCTGACATGGGCAACCGGCTGTCGAAGATCTACACCCGCACCGGTGACGGCGGCACCACCGGGCTGGGCGACGGCAGCCGGGTCGGCAAGGACTCGGTCCGCGTCACCTCCTACGGCACCGTCGACGAGGCCAACTCGACGATCGGCCTGGTCCTCGCCAGCGACGTTCCGGACGACGTGCGCGACCTGCTGACCGCGGTCCAGCACCAGCTGTTCGACCTCGGTGGCGAGCTGTGCATTCCCGGCCACGCCGCCATCACCGACGACGACGTGACCCGGCTGGAGCAGCAGCTGGACCGGTTCAACGCCGACCTGCCAGTGCTGCGCGAATTCATCCTGCCCGGCGGCGGCGAGGCGGCGGCGCGCTGCCACATCGCCCGCACGGTGGTGCGCCGGGCCGAGCGCGAGACGGTCGCGCTGTCGCGGGTGGAGACGGTGCGGCCGGAGGCGGTGCGCTACCTCAACCGCCTGTCCGACCTGCTGTTCGTGCTGGCCCGGGTGCTCGCCCGCGCCAGCGGCCATGGCGAAGTGCTGTGGAACCACGAGCGCCGCAAGGGCTGAACCTGCCGGCGCCCCGATCCGCGGGGCACGCGGCGTGACTGGGCTCGCGCTCTACAGCCATCCCGCCTGCCGCGAACACCTCGCCGGCACAAGCCACGTCGAACATCCCGGCCGCCTCGACGCGGTCATCGACGCGGTGTCCACCGCCTTTCCCGCGCACCCCTGGAATCCCGCGCCGCGCGCCACCCGCGCGCAACTGCTGCGCGTGCATGACGACGCCCTGCTGGCGCGCGTGCTCGACACCACGCCGGATCCGGGCAGCGGGCCGCTGGCACTGGATGCCGACACCTTCCTCGACCACGGTTCGGCCGAGGCCGCGTTGCGCGCGGCCGGCGCCGGCATTGCCGCGGTTGATGCGCTCCTCGCCGGCGAGGCCCGGCGCGCGTTCTGCGCGGTTCGCCCGCCCGGCCACCACGCGACCGGGTCGACCGCAATGGGCTTCTGCCTGTTCAACAACATCGCGATCGCCGCCGCGCACGCCTGCGACCGCCACCGCCTGCAACGGGTCGCGATCGTCGATTTCGACGTGCACCACGGCAACGGCACCGGGGCGATCTTCCACGGAGACCCGCGGGTGATGTACCTGTCCACGCACCAGCAGGGCCTGTATCCGGGCACCGGCGCGAGCGACGAGCGCGGCGTCGGCAACATCGCCAACCGGCCACTGCCCGCCGGGACCGGCAGCGACGGCTTCCGTGCCGCCTGGCGCGAACACCTGCTGCCGGTACTCGATACGTTCCGTCCGCAACTGCTGCTGGTCTCGGCCGGCTTCGACGCCGACGCCCGCGACCCCCTCGCCAACCTTCGCCTCGTGCCGGACGACTTCGGCTGGCTGACCGCAAAGCTGGTCGCCATTGCCGATCGCCACGGCGGAGGTCGGGCGCTGTCCATGCTCGAGGGCGGCTACGACCTCGACGCTTTGCGCGACGGCAGCGTCGCCCATGTCCGTGCGCTTGCGGCCACGGACACCACCGACGCATAGGCACGACCGCCACCGACACGCCGCCTTCATCGCGTGCACGCAAACATGAATGTTCCGGTCAGGGCCTTGGTCCGTGCGTTGCCGCCCCCACGGCGATACGGCAAGCTAGCGACCGTTTCCGCCTTGTGGATGGCCGCGTGCACCCCAGCTTCCGCCTGCTCCCGTTGTCGCTGTGCATCGCGATGGCCCTTCCGGCCTACGCCGCCGAGGACTCCGAGGACTGGGGGCTGTGCCCGATCGAGGACGCCGTACCGGCCTTCGCCGATGTCCCGCTGTCGGAGCCGGTGCCGGAGGAGGACCGCACCACCCTGCCCACCGACATTTCCGGCGACGCGCTCAACGCGATGCAGGAAGACAGCGCGGTGTTCCAGGGCAACGTCGAACTCAGCCGCGGCGACCAGTTCCTCGGCACCGACAAGCTGACCTACCACAGCGAGGAAGGCACCTACGTCGCCGAAGGCAGCGTGCGCTACCAGGACTCGGGCATGCGCATCGTCGCCGAGCGCGCGCACGGCGACCAGGAAGCCGACCGCCACGTCATCGAGGACCTGCGCTACCAGCTGACCCGGCGGCGCGGCAACGGCGGCGCCGAGCGCATCGAGCTGCAAGGCGACCAGGGCGCGCTGGTGGGTTCGACCTACTCGACCTGCCCGCCCTCGCAACGCTCGTGGGAACTGCGCGCGCAGCGCATCGACATCGACACCGCCGAAGGCATGGGCGTTGCCCACAACGCGACGGTGCGCATCGGCAAGGTGCCGGTGCTGTACGTGCCGTGGCTGATGTTCCCGATCGACGACCGGCGCCGCACCGGCCTGCTGTGGCCGTCGATCCGGATGTCCAGCCGCAACGGATTCGACTGGCGCCAGCCGGTCTACCTCAACCTCGCGCCGAACTACGACGCCACGCTGACCCCGCGCATCATGACCCAGCGCGGCGTGCAACTGGGCGGGGAGTTCCGCTGGCTGTACTCCGGCGGCCGCGGCGAGTTCTGGGGCGAATGGATGCCCGAGGACAAGCTGCCCGAGGACGAGCCCGACCGCTACCTGGCCGGCCCCGAGCAGGGCCTGCCGACCGACAACCGCGGGCAGTTCCGCTTCAAGGGCGTGCACAACCTCGGCAGCCACTGGCACGCGATGGCCAACGTGGGCTGGGTCAGCGACACGCACTACCTGGAAGACTTCAGCAACAGCCAGTTCGGCGTGTCGGCGTGGAACCTGCGCAGCGAGGTCGGCCTGTTCGGCCGCGGCATGCATTGGGACGCCGGCCTGATGGCCGACCACAACCAGCTGGCCGACTACACCCTGACCGAACGCAACCTCCAGTACGACCGGATGCCGCGCGCGTTCCTCAACTACGCGCAGCCGTTCGGCGATTGGCTGGAGCTGGGCGTCAACGCCGAGGCGGTGCAGTTCCGCCACGACATCCGCGACGAGGGCAGCCGGCTCGACCTCAAGCCCTACCTGGCGATGCCGCTGGAAGGCAACGGCTGGTTCGCCACGCCGAAGTTCGCCTGGCGCCACACCAGCTACCAGCTCGACGACGCGCTGGCGGCGAGCAACGGCGGCGACGCCTCGCCCAGCCGCAGCCTGCCGATCGCCTCGCTCGACGCCGGCCTGTTCTTCGACCGCGAGTTCGTGTTCCGCGACGAGGCCTGGCTGCAGACGCTGGAACCGCGGATCTACTACCTCAACATCCCGTACGAGGACCAGTCCGGCCTGCCTGTCTTCGACACCCGGCCGATGACCTTCAGCTGGGGCCAGCTGTTCCGCGACAACCGCTACACCGGCCCCGACCGCCAGGTCGACGCCAACCAGCTGACCACCGCGCTGACCACCCGCCTGATCAGCCGCGAGGACGGCCGTGAGCGCCTGACCGCCAGCCTCGGCCAGATCCACTACTTCGAGGACAGCCGGGTGGTGGCGCCGAACGAGACGCCGGTCGAACGCGGCGAGTCCGCGTGGGTGGCCGAGCTGGGCGTGTCGCCGAGCGACCGCTGGAGCATCAACGCCGCCTACCAGTGGGACCCGAAATACCGCCGCCAGGACCTCGCCAGCATCCGCACCCGCTACCTGATCGGCGACACCGGCGTGGTCAACCTCGGCTACCGCTACCGCCGCGGCCTGACCGAGCAGGTCGACCTGTCGTTCCTGTACCCGATCAACCAGAACTGGAGCGCGGTGGGGCGCTACTACTACTCGATCGAGGACCGCAAGCTGATCGAGTCGATCGCCGGCGTGCAGTGGGAAAGCTGCTGCATGGCCGTGCGCCTGATCGCGCGGCGCTACATCCGCGAGCGCAACGGCGACCTCGACGATTCGCTGCGGCTGGAATTCGAGCTGAAGGGGCTCGGCTCGGCCGGCCAGAAATCCGAGGAAATCCTGAGCCGTGCTATTCTCGGATACGATCGCGACGATCTGTATCTCGTGCCGCCCTCCACCGTGGACGCCGGCAATTTCGACAACTCCCTCGATCCGATCCCATGAAGAAATTTTTCGCGTGTGTCCTCGCCGCCACGCTGCTGTCGGCGACCGTGCAGGCGCAGCAGGTGCAGCCGATCGACGGCATCGCGGTGGTGGTCGACGAAGGCGTCATCCTCCAGAGCGAGCTTGACCGCGCGGTCGCCAACATCCGTGCGCAGTACGCCGGTCGCGCCGACCAGTTGCCGCCGCCGGACGTGCTCGAGCGCCAGGTCGCCGAACGGCTGGTGCTGCTGAAGCTGCAGGTCGCCCGCGCCGAGGCCACCGGCGTGCGCGTGAGCGACCAGGAGGTCGACCAGGCCATCGCCGCGATCGCCGCGCAGAACCGCGTCAGCGTCGAACAGCTCCGCGCCCAGCTCGCCGCCGACGGCAGTTCGTTCGAGCAGTTCCGCGACTCGATCCGCGACGAGCTGCTGGTGCAGCGCCTGCGCCAGCGCTTCGCCCAGACCCAGGTGTCGGTCAGCGACGCCGAGGTGGACGCCGCGCTCGAGTCGCAGCAGGCCACCGGCGAGCAGTACCACCTCGCGCACATCCTGGTCGCGCTGCCCGAGGGCGCCACCCCCGAGCAGATCGCCACCGGCGAGCAGAAGATCCTCGGCATCAGGGGCCTGCTCGAGCGCGGCGAGATGGACTTCGCGGCCGCGGCGGTGCGCTATTCCGACAGCCCCAACGCGCTGGAAGGCGGCGACCTCGGCTGGCGCGGCGCGAGCGAGATCCCGGCCGCGTTCGCCGCGCTGGTCCGGCAGATGTCGCCGGGCCAGGTGACCGACCCGATCCGCGGTCCGAGCGGCTTCCAGCTGCTGCAGCTGGTCGATACCCGCGCGGCCGGCCAGGGCGGACCGTCGATGGTGACCCAACTGCGCGCGAGCCACATCCTGGTCCGCGTCGACGACACCATCAGCGCCGAGCAGGCGAAGGCCGAAGCCGACACCCTGCACGCCCGCATCGTTGGCGGCGCCGATTTTGCCGAGCTCGCCCGCGAGCACTCCGACGACCCGAGTTCGCAGGCGTCCGGTGGCGACCTGGGCTGGTTCACCCGCGACCAGTTCGGCCCCGACTTCGGCGCGCAGGTCGCGGCACTGGCCGACGGTGGCGTATCGGCGCCGTTCCGCACCCAGGCCGGCTGGCACATCGTCAAGCGCACCGGCACCCGCGAGGCCGACGTCGGCGACGAGAACGAGCGCGCCCAGGCCCGCGAGACCATCGGTCGGCGAAAGCTGGAAGAAGAGTGGAACCGGTTCCTGCGCGAGATGCGCGGCGAGGCGTTCGTCGACTTCCGCACCGGCGCCGCCGCGGAGGCCCAGGCCGCCGACGCCGCGCCCGCCGAAACCCCGGCTTCCGGCGACTGAGTGCGCCCGCCCCGGCTCGCGCTGGTCCCGGGTGAGCCGGCCGGCGTCGGGCCGGAGCTCTGCATCCGGCTCGCCCATCGCCCGCGCGGGCACTCGCTGACCGCATTCGGCGACCGCGCCACCCTGCAGGCGGCAGCTGCCGCGCTCGGCCTGCCGATCACCCTCACCGCACCCGACGCCCCCGGCGACCGCCCCGGCGAATTGCCGCTGGTCGAGATCCCCAACGTCGCGCCGGCCCGCTTCGGGCACGCCGACCCGCTCAACGCGCGCGCCGTCATCGACGCCCTGCTCGCGGCGGGCACGGCCTGCCTCGACGGACGTTTCGACGGCGTGGTGACCGGCCCGGTCCACAAGGCCTCGATCAACGCCGGCGGCATCCCCTACAGCGGTACCACCGAACTGCTGGCCACCCAGGCCGGCAGCGACGTGGTGATGATGCTGGCCAATCCGACGGTCCGGGTCGCGCTGGCCACCACCCACCTGCCGCTGCGGCAGGTGCCCGACGCGATCACCCGCGGGTCGCTGGAAGCGGTGCTGCGGGTCCTGCACCGGGCGCTGCAGCGCGACTTCGGCATCGACGCACCCGCCATCACCGTGCTCGGACTGAACCCGCATGCCGGCGAGGATGGCGTGCTCGGCGACGAGGAAATCCACGTCATCCGCCCAGTCCTGGCCGCGCTGCGCGACGAGGGCATGCGACTGACGGGCCCGCTGCCGGCCGACACCGCTTTCCTCCCCGGGAAGCTGCGCGACACCGACGCCGTGCTGGCGATGTACCACGACCAGGGCCTGCCGGTGCTCAAGTTCAGCGGTTTCGAGCAGGCGGTCAACCTCACCCTCGGCCTGCCCTACCCGCGGGTCGCGGTCGACCACGGCACCGCGCTCGACCTCGCCGGCACGGGGCGGGCCGACCCGTCCAGCCTGTTCGCCGCGGCCGACACCTGCGCGCGCATGGCCGCGACGCGTTTCGCCGCACGGGCCGCCGCCACCGGAACCGAACCATGAGCACCACCCGTTTCAGCGAACCGCCGAAGAAGCACCTCGGCCAGAACTTCCTGCATGAGCGCACGGTCATCGACCGCATCGTCCAGGCGGTGAACCCGAAGCCGGGCGACCAGCTGGTCGAGATCGGCCCGGGCCAGGGCGCCATCACCTTCCCGCTGCTCGACCGCCACGGCCGGATGACCGTCATCGAGTTCGACCGCGACCTGATCGCGCCGCTGACCGAGGCCGCGCGCGCGCACGGCGAGCTGAGCGTGATCCATCGCGACGTGCTCAAGGTCGACTTCGGCGAACTCGCCCACGACGCTCCGGAAGGCCGCATCCGGCTGGTCGGCAACCTGCCGTACAACCTGTCCTCGCCGATCCTGTTCCATGCGCTCGAGCACGCCCCGGCGATCAGCGACATGACCTTCATGCTGCAGAAGGAAGTGGTCGAACGCATGGCCGCCGGCCCCGGCAGCAAGGTCTACGGACGGCTCAGCGTGATGCTGCAGGCCTACTGCACGGTGACGCCGCTGTTCACCGTGCCGCCGGGCGCGTTCCGGCCGCCGCCTAAAGTCGACTCGGCGGTGGTGCGGCTTGTGCCGCGCGCGGCGGACACGGTCGGCATCGACGACCCGGCGACGTTCGCGCGGGTCGTCCGCGACGCCTTCGGCCAGCGCCGCAAGACCCTGCGCAACGCGCTGTCGCAGGTCTGCGACGCGGCTGCGATCGAGGCCGCCGGCATCCGCCCCGACGCGCGCGCGGAGCAGGTCCCGGTTGCCGACTTCGTGCGGCTGGCAAACTCGCTGCCGCGCTGACGCGACACCGCCGGCGTGCATCCCGCATGCCCGCTTCACCCGGCCTCGACTTACACTGTCCGCATGGAACGCAGCACCGAATACGCCTTCGACATCGACGTCGCCACGCGCTACCTCGACGAGCAGTCCGAGCCCGCGCAGGACCGCTACGTGTTCGCGTACACCATCACCATCCGCAACCGCGGCACCGTCGCGGCACGGCTGATGTCGCGCCACTGGGTGATCACCGACGCCACCGGGCGGGTGCAGGAAGTGCGCGGCGACGGGGTGGTCGGCGAGCAGCCGCGGCTGCGGCCCGGCGAGGGTTTCGAGTACACCTCCGGCGCCGTGCTGGAGACCGACCTGGGCACGATGGAAGGCAGTTACTCGCTCGAGGCCGACGACGGCACCGTGTTCGACGCGCCGATCCCGGCGTTCACCCTGGCCGTGCCGCGCACGCTGCACTGAGGGCGCCGACATGACCGTATGGGCCATCGGCGACCTGCAGGGCTGTTACGACGCGACCCAGCGGCTGCTGGAGAAGATCGCGTTCGACCCCGCGAAGGACCGGTTGTGGTTCTGCGGTGACCTCGTCAACCGCGGCGGCCAGTCGCTGGAGACGCTGCGGCTGGTGCATTCGCTGCGCGACAACGCCACCGTCGTGCTCGGCAACCACGACCTGTCGCTGCTGGCGATCGGCGAGCGGCGCGAGGAGGAGCAGCGCAAGGTCAACCCCGACCTGCAGCGCGTGGTGCTGGCCGAGGACGCCGACACCCTGCTGTCGTGGCTGCGCCGGCAGAAGCTGGTGCACGTCGACCGCGCGCTGGGCTGGATGATGGTGCACGCCGGACTCGCGCCGAAGTGGACGACGCAACTGGCGGAGAAGCACGGCCGCGAGATCGAGGAGCGGCTGCAGGGCGACCAGTACCAGCGCCTGCTGAAGAACATGTACGGCGACGGCCCGGTCTGGAACCCGCGGCTGGGCGGCATCGACCGCCACCGCGCGATCATCAACATCTGCACCCGCCTGCGCTACTGCTCGCCGCGCGGGCGGATCTCCTACGAGGACAAGGGCGTGCCCGGCACCCAGCCGCCCGGCCTGTACCCGTGGTACGCGGTGCCCGGCCGCGCCGAGCGCGACCTGAAGATCGTCTGCGGCCACTGGTCGGCGCTCGGGCTGTTCATCGGCCACGGCGTGCACGCGATCGACACCGGCGCCGTGTGGGGTGGGAAGTTGACCGCGCTGCAGCTCGATTCCGGGGAACTGCGCGTGGTGCAGGTGGCCGGCCGCGACGTGCCGGCAAATCCCCCGAAGCCGCGACCGCGCGGCCGGCGCTGACTCACCTGCGCCGGTAATCGACGAATTCGAACGCGCACGCGTGCCGGCCATCGGCACCGTGCGGCTCGCGCCGTACCACTTCCCACTGCGAAGGATCGAACGCGGGGAAGAACGCATCCGCACCCGCGACCGCGACCTCGACATGGGTCAGGTGCATGCGTACCGCACGCGCAAGACACAGCGCGTACACCTCACCACCGCCGATGACGCACAGCTCCGGCGCGGCATCAGCCGCGGCCAGCGCAACGGCCTCGTCCACCGACGCCACCGCCTGCATGCCGTCGTACGGCACCACCCCGGAACGCGTCAGCACCAGGTTGCGCCGGCCGGGCAGCGCGCGACCCAGCGACTGCGCGGTCCGGCGGCCCATCAGCACCGGCTTGCCGAGCGTCAGCGCCTTGAACCGCTTGAGGTCGTCCGGCAGCCGCCACGGCAGCGCGTTGCCGCGGCCGATGGCGCCGTTGCGGTCCAGCGCGGCGACCAGTGACAGCTCGACGGGTGCAGCGCCCGCCGGCATCAGACCGCCACCGGTGCCTTGATCGCCGGGTGCGGCTCGTACCCGTGGATGGCGATGTCGCCGTAGCCGAACGCGAACAGGTCGGTGACCGCCGGGTCGAGTGCCAGCGTCGGCAGCGGCCGCGGTTCGCGCGACAGTTGTTCGCGCGCCTGCTCGAAATGATTCGAGTACAGGTGCGCGTCGCCCAGCGTGTGCACGAAATCGCCGACACCGAGCCCGCAGGCCTGCGCGACCATGTGGGTCAGCAGCGCGTAGCTGGCGATGTTGAACGGCACGCCGAGGAAGATGTCGCCGCTGCGCTGGTACAGCTGGCAACTGAGCCTGCCGTCGACCACGTAGAACTGGAACAGGGTGTGGCAGGGCATCAGCGCCATCGCTGACAGGTCGGCGACGTTCCAGGCCGACACGATCAGCCGGCGCGAGTCCGGGTTGCGCTTGATCTCCTCGACCACCCACTTGATCTGGTCGATCTCGATGCCGTCGGCACCCGTCCAGCGCCGCCACTGCTTGCCGTAGACCGGGCCGAGCTCGCCTTCGTCGTCGGCCCACTCGTCCCAGATGCGGACTTTGTGGTCCTTCAGGTAGGCCACGTTGGTCTCGCCGCGCAGGAACCACAGCAACTCGTGCACGATCGAGCGCAGGTGCAGCTTCTTGGTGGTGACCAGCGGGAAGCCTTCGTTGAGGTCGAACCGCATCTGCCAGCCGAACACCGAACGCGTGCCGGTGCCGGTGCGGTCGGACTTGTCGGCGCCGTGCTCCAGCACGTGGCGCAGCAGGTCGAGGTACTGCCGCATCGCTGTTATGCCCCCTGCCCGGCCACGGGCTGCACGGTCGGCTGGCGGCGCGACAGCCACAGCCAGAACAGTCCGACCAGCACCAGCGGCAGGCTCAGCAGCTGGCCCATGGTCAGCCAGCCAAAGGCGAGGTAGCCCAGCTGCGCGTCGGGCTCGCGCACGAACTCCACCGCGAACCGGAACACGCCGTACAGCAGCGCGAACATGCCCGACACCGCGTAGCGCGGCCGCGGGCGGCTGGAGAACCACCAGAGGATGCAGAACATCGCCAGCCCCTCGAGCGCGGCCTGGTACAGCTGCGATGGATGACGGGCGAAGCGGTCGAGTGCGCCGGCGGCGAACTGCGCCTGCAGCTGCTCCTGGGTCCAGCCGGCGAATTCCGGCGCGCGCGGGAACACCACGCCCCAGCCGGCGTCGGTCGGCCGGCCCCACAGCTCGCCGCCGATATAGTTGCCCAGCCGCCCGAAGCCCAGCCCGGGCGGCACCAGCGGCGCGACGAAATCGGCCACGTCGAAGAAGTGCAGCCGATGCCGGCGCGCCCACCACCAGGTCGCGGCCAGCACGCCCAGCAGGCCGCCGTGGAAACTCATGCCGCCTTCCCAGATGCGGATGAGCATCAGCGGGTCGCGCACAAGGTCCTGGAAACCGTAGAACAGCACGTAGCCGATCCGGCCGCCCAGCACCACGCCGAGCATGCCGTAGAACAGCAGGTCGCCGAACGCCTGCTCGTTGACACCCGGCAACCGGCCGGCGCGCACGCGGCGGCGCCCGAGCCACCACGCCAGGCCGAAGCCGATCAGGTACATGATCCCGTACCAGTGCACCTGCAGCGGGCCGAGGCCGATGGCGACCGGGTCGATCTGATGGAGGATGGTCATTGAGCGCGGGACTGGCCGGGGCAGCGGTCATTGTGCCCGACCATCACGCCGCTTGCCGACCCGCGCGACCGCTCAGAGCAGGTGCGGGACGTTGGGCAGCTCGTCGTGGTCGACCGCGTCGCCATTGTGCGGAAAGTGCGCGGCGATGATGTCCGACAGCGCGTCGATGCCGGCCAGCACCGCGGCCTCCGGTTCGCCGGCGCGCAGGCGCTCCTCGACCAGAAGGCACGCGCCCTGCCATTGGGCGTCGCCCACCAGCGTGTCGAAGGCGCGGTCGGCGACGATCTCGATGCGATGGTCGGCCAGCAGCAGGTACAGCAGCACGCCGTTGTTGGCCGCGGTGTCCCACACCCGCAGCCGGGCGAAGGCATCGCGGGCACGGTCGCGCGCGTCGGTGCCGGCCAGCACCGCCTGCAGCGGCAATGCGGCCTCCACCGCGAAGCAGATCTCGCCGGTGTGGCGCAGCTCGCTGGCCGCGATCGCCGCGGTGATCCGCTGCAGCGACGCTTCCGGGTACAGCCGCCGGGCCGATGGTGCGAAGAGGTGCCTGAGCCAACGCATCAACCCGTCCTCACCAGCTGCCGGAGGCGCCGCCGCCACCGCTCATGCCACCGCCACCGCCCCAGCCGCCTCCGCCGAAGCCACCGCCGCCACCGAAGCCGCCGCCACCGCCCCAGCCACCACCTCCACCCCAGCCGCCGTAGCCGCCCCAGCCGCGGTCGGCGGCGAAACGCCCGCCGGAGCTGCTGGCCAGCCCGAACAGCAGCCCGCCCACGGCCGCGATGCCACCGAACAGCACCGACGACAGCAGCCACGCGACCCCGCCGGCCGCGAGCGCGGTTCCGACGCCCCGGACGGGGCGCGCGGCCGAGCCGAGGATGCCGCGCGCGAACTGGGCAACGACGAAAGCCGCGAACAATGCGAACAGCCAGCTGCCGCCCCCTCCGCGCGCATCGCGGGCGGGCTCGGCCATCGGCGCGGGCAGCGGCTCGCCGTCGATCAGCCCGACCAGCGCCGCGGTCGCGTCGACGATGCCGCCGGCGTAGTCGCCGGCGCGGAACCGCGGCACCACGTACTCCTGGATCACCCGGATCGCGGTCGCGTCGGGAATCGCGCCTTCCAGCCCGTAGCCGACCTCGATCCGCACCCGCCGGTCATCCCTGGCGACCACCAGCAGCACGCCGTCGTCGACCTTCTCGCGCCCGAGCCGCCACTGGTCGAACACGCGCACCGCGTACTGGGCGATGTCCTCGGGCTGGGTGGTCGGCACCATCAGCACCTGCAGCTGGGCGCCCTTGCGCTGCTGCAGGGCGAGCGCCTGCGCTTCAAGTTGCCGGCGCGTGGCGGCGTCGAGGGTGCCGGTGGTGTCGACGACGGGCGAGTCCAGCGCCGGGATCGGCGCCAGCTGCTGGGCCTGGGCGACCGCACAGGCCAGCCAAAGCAGCATCGCCACGAGCCAGGCGGACGCCCGCACCGGCGCGCGCCCGGTTACGGACATCCACGTCGCTGCCCGCATCAGGCGCATGACCGCAGTCCCGGGCGGCGTGCGATCAACCGGCTCAACCGCCGGCCGGTGCCGGTTGCTGCGGAGCCGGGGCCTGCGGCGCGGGGGCAGTCGCCGGCGCCGGCGCACCGAAGTCGACCTGCGGCGGCTGCTGGATCTGCTGCTCGTTCTCGACGCTGAAGTTCGGCTTGGTGTCGTAGCCGAACACCATCGCGGTCAGGTTGACCGGGAACTTGCGGATGTAGGTGTTGTAGTCCTGCACCGTCTCGATGTAGCGCTGGCGCTCGACGGTGATGCGGTTCTCGGTGCCTTCCAGCTGCGCCTGCAACTGCAGGAAGTTCTGGTCGGCTTTGAGTTGCGGGTAGTTCTCGCTGACCAGCAGCAGCCGCCCGATCGCGCTCTGCAACTGGCCCTGGGCCTGCTGGAACTGCTCGATCGATGCCGGATCGTCGGCGTTGACGTTGATCGAGCCGACCCGCGAGCGCGCCTCGGTGACCTGGGTCAGCACCTGCTGCTCATGCGCCGCGTAACCGCGCACGGTCGCGACCAGGTTCGGCACCAGGTCGGCGCGGCGCTTGTAGACGTTCAGCACCTGCGACCAGGCCGCGCTGACGGCCTCGTCCTTCTGCTGGATGGTGTTGTAGCCGCAGCCGCTCAGCAGGCCGGCGAGCAGTACGACGAGCAGGATCCGCATGGCACGACTCCGTCAGGGCAGGATGCCCCGCATTGCACCACCGGCCATGCCGGCGCGCAATGGCCGCGACGTGAAGCACGCCGCGGGAGTGTCACGGGGGCGCGGTCCCGCCGCCGGGTCAGGCGTCGACGCCGACCCGCTGCATCGCCGCGCGTCGCTTGGCCCAGAGGTTGAGGATCTCGACCAGCGCCGAGAAGCCCATCGCGCCGTACACGTAGCCCTTCGGGATGTGCATCCCGAAGCCGTCCAGCACCAGGTACACGCCGATCAGCACGATGAAGGCCAGCGCCAGCATCTTGACCGTCGGGTTGCGCTCGATGAAGCGGCCCAGCGGGGTCGCCGCCAGCAGCATCACGCCGACCGCCAGCAGGATCGCGCAGACCATGATCCAGGTCTGGTTGGCCATGCCGACCGCGGCGATCACCGAGTCGAGCGAGAACACGATGTCGATCACCGCGATCTGCGCGATCACCGCCCAGAACGAGGTCACCGGCCGGGTGTGGATGTCCTCGGCCTCGGCCTCGCCGATGATCGAGTCCTTGATCTCCATCGAGCCCTTGATGATCAGGAACGCGCCGCCGAGGATCAGCACCAGGTCGCGCACCGAGATGCCCTGGCCGAACAGCTGGAACAGGTCGTTGGTCAGCCCCGCCAGCCATGCCAGCGTCAGCAGCAGGCAGATGCGGGTGATGCAGGCCACCGCGATGCCGAACTTGCGGGCCACCTCGCGCCGGTGCGGCGGCAGCTTGCTGACCGCGATCGAGATGAAGACCAGGTTGTCGATGCCGAGCACGATCTCGATCGCGCTCAGGGTAATCAGGGTGATCCAGACTTCCGGATCCATCAGCATTTCAATCACGGGCGTTTCCCGGCAGTCAGAACAGGCGGGGGAGCAGCAACGCCCCCCAGGTCAGCAACACATTCAACATCAGCACGAACACCGCGGCCGAACCCATGTCCTTGGCCCGGCCGGCCAGCTCGTGGAACTCGGGACCGTAGCGCTCGATCAGCGCCTCGATCGACGAATTGAGCAGTTCGACGCTCAGCACCATCAGCATCGAGCCGATCAGCAGCACCCGCTCCACCGGCGATCCGCCCAGCCACCAGCCCAGCGGCGCGAGCAGGACGAACAGGTAGACCTCGAGCCTGAACGACGACTCGTGCAACCACGCCGCCGCCAGGCCCTGGATCGACCACTTCGCCGCCTTCATCATCCGCGCCGGACCGCGCGGCAGGTGGCCGATCTGGTCGGCCATCAGGCGGGACGCGGCCGCGAACGGCGGCCCGACGGGTGCCGGCCGCGGATGGACTGGAGATCGTCGTGGAACGGCATCGATCCGGATCCGGCGGGCGGGGCGACGAAGGAACGGTGGATTTTGCCATATCCCCGCCGGCACGTCCTTCGCCGATGACGTCGAGACCAGCAGGCGCCGCCCGCGCGGCCCGGTGGCGTCAATCCTCGAAGATCGCGACGCCGCGGCTGCCGTCCGGGCGGATCCAGGCGCGGTACATGGTGCCGGTGTTGAACGGCATCGCGATGTTGCCGTCGGCGTCCAGCGCGATTGCGCCACCATCGCCGCCGGCGGCCGGTACGATCCTGTTGACGACTTCCCCGGCCGCGTCGGCGAGCGAGTCGCCGCGGTAGGCGACGCGCGCGCAGATGTCGTGGGCGACCGCATTGCGGATGTAGAACTCGCCCCAGCCCGTACCCGACACGCCGCAGCGGTCGTCCGCCCAGGTGCCAGCGCCGATCACCGGCGAGTCGCCGATCCGGCCCCACTTCTTGTTGGTCATGCCGCCGGTGCTGGTCGCCGCGGCGATGTGGCCGTGGGCGTCGAGCGCGACCGCGCCGACCGTGCCGAAGTACTGGCCGGGCGCGTCGTCGCCGGCGGCGGCCTGGCGCTGCGCCTTCTCCAGCGCGCGGCGACGCTTGTCGGTGTCGAACCAGTCGTTGGGGACGCGCTCGATCTCCGGCCGCGAATCGGCGAACGCCTCGGCGCCCGCGCCGGCCAGCATCACGTGCGGCGAGTGCTCCATCACCGTGCGCGCCAGCGTGATCGGGCTGCGCACGGTGGTCACGCCGGCCACCGCTCCGGCGCGGCGGGTGTGGCCCTCCATGATCGAGGCATCGAGTTCGTGGCCGCCCTCGGCATTGAACACAGCGCCCTTCCCGGCGTTGAAGCGCGGCGATTCCTCCAGCACCACCACCGCGGCCTGCACCGCGTCGAGCGCGGCGCCGCCGGCAGCGAGGATCGCGTGGCCGGCCTCCAGCGCGCGCTCGAGGTCGGCGCGCGCGGCGGCCTCGTCCTCGGTGGACAGCGACTCGCGCGGCACGTAGCCGGCGCCACCGTGGATCACCAGCGCGGTCTTCGGTTGCGGGGCGGTCTGGGCGTTTGCGGTCATGGCGAGTGCGAGCAGGGGCAGCAGCATGAAACGGCGCATGGCAGGGTTCCGCACGGGTGGAAGCCCGAGCATAACGCGCCGTCGCGGACCGGCGGGCCGGCGCTCAACCGCGGAAGCGGATGGTCGCGACCGTGCCGCGCCCGACCTCGCTCTGCAGCTGCAGCGGCCAGCCCATGCGGTCACCGAGCCGCCGCGCGATCGACAGGCCCATGCCGCTGCCCGGCTCGCGCGCCGGGTCGCCGCGGTAGAACGGTTCGAACGCGCGCGCGAGGGTTTCGACGTCCATGCCGATGCCGCTGTCGCGCACCTCGATCCGGTCGGGCTCCAGCCGCACCTCGATCTCGCCGTGGTCGGTGAAGTGCACCGCGTTGCTCAGCAGGTTGCCGATCATCACCGCGAGCACGTGCGGCGGGCCGAACAGCCTGGGCGCACCGTTGTCGACCACCTCGATCGCGACCGGTTTGGACGCCAGCAGCGGCCGGGTCCGCTCGACCTGGTCGTCGACGATGTCGCGGACCTCGAACTCCGCGCTCTGCGGGGCGATGTCGGCCTCGCGCGCGAGGATCAGGAAGGCGTCGATCACCGCCTCCATGTCGCGCCCGGCACGCTGCACCCGGGCCAGCGACCGCAGCGTGCGCGGCGGCGTGTCGGGGTCGCCCAGCATCATGTCGGTGGCGACGCGGATCACCGTCAGCGGCGTGCGCAGTTCGTGGCTGGCATCGCGGGTGAAATCGCGCTCGCGTTCGACGAAGTCGGCGACCCGCTCGGCCAGCCCGACCAGCGCGTGCGACAGCCGCCGCACCTCGCTGCCGGCATCCGGCGGCAGGCGGCCGGGGCGGATGGCGTCGGCATCGGGATCGCGCGGGTCCCACTTGGCCACCTCGCCGGCCAGCCAGCTGACCGGCACCACCAGCCGCTTGGACGTGCGGTAGGTCAGCCACGAGATCAGGTAGGTCGCCAGCAGCGAGAGCACCAGCGAGACCAGCGCGGTGACCAGCACCGCCCGGTCGATGTGGCTGGCATTGAAGGTCAGGTAGAACGTGCCCTGCGGCTGCCGGTCCACCAGCACGTCGAGGCGGTTGTCGGTCATGCCGAGCAGCCGCTGCGGGTACAGGCCCGGCTCCAGCTCGCGCAACTCGCGCGGGACGTGGCGGTCGCCCGGCGCACCCGGTTCGAGATAGCCGGCCATGGTCGACGTGCGCGGCAGCGGGTAGGTCGGGCTGGCGGCGCGACCGGTCCAGAACAGGTCGGCCTCGCGCTGCATCCGCTCGGCCACGATGCCCTGGCGCACGCCGATGCCCGCCAGCAACACGCCGGCGGTGATCACGATGCTGCCCAGGACGGCCTGCAGGATGAAGGCCAGCTTGATGCGGCGCGGAAGGGCCTGGGTCATGGAACGGGCACTGCGCTCACTCGGGTGGCTGCGAAATGTCCGCCACGCGATAGCCCGCCGATTGCACGGTGTGCAGCAACTGTTTGTCGAACGGCTTGTCGATCGTCTTGCGCAGGTTGTACAGGTGGCTGCGCAGGGTGTCCGAATCGGGCAGGCCGTTGCCCCAGATCTCGCGCTCGATCTCCTGGCGGCTGACGACGCGCGGTGATTCGCGCATCAGGATGGTCAGCAGGCGCAGGCCGATCGGCGACAACTGCAGCTCGCTGCCACCGCGGGTGACGCGCAGGCTGGCCGGGTCGAGCACGAGGTCGGCGACCTTCAGCACCTCGCCACCGACCTGGCGGCGCTCGCGGCGGATCAGCGCGCGCAGGCGGGCTTCGAGTTCCTGGATCGCGAACGGTTTGGTCAGGTAGTCGTCGGCGCCGGCGGACAGGCCGGTCAGTTTTTCGTCGAGCGTGTCGCGCGCGGTCAGCATCAGCACCGGCGTCGACTTGCGTGCCTCCTCGCGCAGGCGCTTGCAGACCTCGACGCCGTCCAGCCGCGGAAGCATCAGGTCGAGGACGATCACGTCGTAGCTGTTTTCCGCCGCCAGCCGGTAGCCGTCGAGGCCATCGGCAGCGAAATCGACCTCGAAGCCGCGGCTCTCGAGGTACTCCCCCACCATCTCCGAAATATTGCGGTTGTCCTCGACGATGAGGACCAGACCGCCGTCACGCGTGCCCTGCATGGGTTGCCTCCACCTTCAGTTTTGTGAAGGCTGCCGTCGAAGGGGTCGACGTGACGTGAAGGTCTGCCGGCAACCCTCAGCCCGCCGGCGTCTGCGCCGGTTTTTCCGCCGCCTTCACCTCGCGCCACAGGGCCTCGTGCCGCTCCAGCGCAAGGTCCGGCAACGGCGTGCCCCGCTCGCGCGCCAACAGTTCCATCGCGCGAAAACGCCGCTCGAACTTGCCATTGGCGCGGCGCAGCGCGTTGCCGACATCGACCCCGGCGTGGCGCGCGAGGTTGGCCGCGACGAACAGCAGGTCGCCGATCTCGTCCTCCAGCCGGTCGCGCACGGCGGCATCGCCGGGCGTCGCGGCGAGCGCGTCAAATTCGACACGCGCCTCCTCGATCTCCTCGTGCAGCTTGGCGATCACCGGCTCCGGGCCGGGCCAGTCGAAGCCGACCCGCGCGGCGCGCTTCTGCAGCTTCACCGCACGCTGCCACTCGGGCATCCCGCGGGCGATGCCGGCCAGCGCCGAGTCGTCGTCCGCGCCGCTGGCCTCGCGCTCGCGGCGCTTGTGCTCCTCCCACGCGACGGTCTGCGCGGCGGCGTCGGCAACCGCCTCGCCGGCGAACACGTGCGGGTGACGACGCACCATCTTGTCGCTGATCGCGGCGACCACCTCGCCGAAGTCGAACGCGCCCTGCTCCTGCGCCATCCGGGCGTGGAAGACGACCTGCAGCAGCAGGTCGCCGAGTTCGTCGCGCAGGTCGCCCAGGTCGTTGCGGTCGATCGCATCGGCGACTTCGTAGGCTTCCTCGATCGTGTACGGCGCGATCGTGGCGAAGGTCTGGGCAACGTCCCAGGGGCAGCCGGCCTGCGGGTCGCGCAGGCGCGCCATGATGTCGAGCAGGCGGGAGATATCGCGGTCGTCGGCCAACGCGCTCACAGCCCGGCCCAGCGGCGCCACGGCAGCGACGGGTCGCCGAGCGCGACGAACTCGCCGTTGAGCAGGCTGTCGCGCTGGTTGTAGCGGAACGGCCGGCCCTGCAGGTCTAGCACGCAGCCGCCGGCGCCTTCGAGCACGGCCTGCGCGGCAGCGGTGTCCCACTCGCTGGTCGGGCCGAAGCGCGGATACACGTCGATGTCGCCCTGGGCGATCGCGCAGAACTTCAGCGACGAGCCGAGCCCGACCGGTTCGGTCTCGCCCATGCGCTCGATGAAGTCGTTGCTGCGCTGGTCGCGATGCGAGCGGCTGGCCGCCACCCGCAGCGGCGTGGTCGGTGGGCGTCGCGTGGCAATCGGGCGGTCGCCGCCATCGCCGTCGCGGCGGAACGCCCCCAGCGTCGCGCCGCCGTGCCACAGCGCGCCGGTCACCGGTGCCTGCACCACGCCGAAGGTCGCCACGCCGTCCTCGACCAGCGCGATGTTGACGGTGAACTCGCCATTGCGCTTGACGAACTCGCGGGTGCCGTCGAGCGGATCGACCAGCCAGAACCGCGACCAGGTGCGGCGCTCCGCGGTGGTGATGCCGGACGACTCCTCCGACAGCACCGGGATGTCCGGCGCCAGCCGTGCCAGCCCGTCGACGATGCAGTGGTGCGCGGCGAGGTCGGCGGCGGTCAGCGGCGAGCTGTCGCCCTTGTGCTGGACCGCGAACTCGCTGTCGTAGACCTTCAGGATTTCCGCCGCGGCGGCGCGCGCGACGGCGATGGCGCCCTCGCGCAGTGCGGGATCGTTCGTCATTGGTTCTTCAGCCACTCCCGTGCAATGAACAGCGCCGCGATGCTGCGGCCTTCGGAAAAATCCTCGCGCAGGATCAGCTGGTCCAGCGCATCGAGCTTCCATGGCACCAGTTCGAGCGGCTCGGGCTCGTCGCCGGGCAGGCGCTCGGGGTAGAGGTCGCGCGCCACCACCAGGTGGGTGACGTGGCTCATGTAGGTCGGCGCAAGGGTCAACTCGCGCAGCGCGACCAGCGAGCGCGCGCCGTGGCCGGCCTCCTCCTTGAGCTCGCGGTCGGCCGCCTGCAGCGGGGTCTCGCCGGCATCGATCCGGCCCTTGACCAGGCCGAGCTCGTAGCGGTGCATGCCGGCGGCGTACTCGCGCACCAGCAGCACGGTGTCGGTATCGAGCATCGGCACCACCACCACCGCGCCGTGGCCGCGGCCGTGCAGGCGCTGGAACTGGCGTCGTTCGCCGTTGCTGAACTCGAGGTCCAGATGGTCGACGCGGTACGGACCGCTCTCCTCGGTCACCACCCGGTGGATCACCGGCAACGGCCGGCTCACGGGCAGCACTCCGTGCCCGCGACCATCCGGCGGCCCATCGGGTTCCAAGGGGCGATAATGGCGGGATGCAGAAGACGACTCACGATGCGGCGATGCTAGCAGAGCATCGTCTCGACCAATCCGCCGCCGACGCCTGGCGTGCGCGCGATCTGGCGGTGCTGTGGCACCCGTGCACGCAGATGCGCGAGCACCCCGACACCCTGCCGCTGCTGCCGATCGAACGCGGCGAGGGGCCGTGGCTGGTCGGTCGCGACGGCCGCCGCTACCTCGACGCGGTCAGCAGCTGGTGGGTCAATCTGTTCGGCCACGCCGAGCCGCGCATCGGCGCCGCGATCGCCCGCCAGGCGACCGAGCTGCAGCACGTGATCCTCGCCGGCTGCTCGCACGCGCCGGCGGTCGAGCTGGCCGAACGCCTGCTGGCGATCGCACCGCGCGAAGCGGGTCGCGCGCCGCTGGCCAAGGTGTTCTATGCCGACAACGGCTCGGCCGGGGTCGAGGTCGCGCTGAAGATGGCGTTCCACTGGTTCCGCAACCGCGGCGAGACACGGCGCACCAAGTTCGTCGCGCTCGAGGGCGGTTACCACGGCGAGACCCTTGGCGCGCTGGCGGTCGGCGACGTGCCGCTGTACCGGAGGGTGTACGCGCCGCTGCTGTGCGAAGCGTTGTTCACGCCGTCGCCGGACGCCTACCTCGCGCGCGAAGGACAGAGCGCCGCCGACCATGCCGAGGACGCCGCCGACGCGCTCGCCCGCTTGCTCGACCACCACGCCGGCGAGGTCTGCGCGATGATCCTCGAGCCTCGCGTGCAGTGCGCCGGCGGCATGCGCATGCACGACCCGGTCTACCTCAAGCGCGTGCGCGAGCTGTGCGACGTGCACGGCATCTTCCTGATCGCCGACGAGATCGCGGTCGGCTTCGGCCGCACCGGCACGATGTTCGCGTGCGAGCAGGCGGGCGTCGCCCCCGACCTGCTGTGCCTGTCGAAGGGCCTGACCGGCGGCAGCCTGCCGTTGGCCGCGGTGCTCGCGACCCAGGAGCTGTACGACGGCTTCCTCGACGACTCGCGCGAGAAGGCGTTCCTGCATTCGCACAGCTACACCGGCAACGCGCTGGCCTGCGCGGCGGCGCTGGCCACGCTGGACATCTTCGAGTCCGACGACGTGATCGCGCGCAACCGCGGCACCGCGGCGCGGATGGCGGCACTGGCGGCGCCCTTGGCCGAGCACCCGCACGTCGCCGACGTTCGCCAGGCCGGGATGATCCTCGCGTTCGAGCTGGCCCGCGGCGGCAACCGCGCCACCCCGTTCGACCCCGCCGCCCGCGTCGGCCTGCGCGCCTATCGCGCAGCGCTCGACCGCGGCGTGCTGCTGCGTCCGCTCGGCGACGTCCTGTACTGGATGCCGCCCTACACCGTCGACGACGACGCGCTGGCACTGCTGGCCGAGACCACCGCCGCCGTCATCGACATCGCCACCGGAGGCGCCGCATGCGCCTGACCCGCGTCTACGTCGACCTGCCGCTGGCCGCCGGCACCGAGCTCGCGCTGCCCGAGGCCGCGGCCGCCCACCTCGCGCGCGTGCTGCGGCTCGGCGCCGGCGATGCCTGCGTGCTGTTCAACGGCGACGGCTGCGACCACGCGGCGACGGTGGTGTCGGTCGGCAAGCGCGAGATGCTGGTGCGCGTCGGCGCGGCGACGCCGGTCGATCGCGAATCGCCGTTGCCGGTCGTGCTGCTGCAGGGCATTGCGCGCGGCGAGAAGATGGACCTGATCCTGCAGAAGGCCACCGAACTGGGCGTGGCCGGCGTGTTGCCGGTGAGTTCGCAGCGCAGCGAGGTCAAGCTCGACGCGGCACGCGCGGGCAAGCGGCTGGCGCACTGGCGCAGCGTGGTCGCGTCGGGTTGCGAGCAGAGCGGGCGCGCACGGCTGCCCGCGGTCGCGGCACCGGTGGCGCTGGCGGCGGCGCTGGATGACCTGCCGCAGGGCGGCGTCCGGTTGCTGCTGGACCCGGCCGGCGACGTGGCGCTGCCGACGCTCCAATTGGACGTGTCCGCGCCGGTGTATCTCGCGGTCGGCCCGGAAGGCGGCTGGTCGCCACTGGACCGCGAACAGCTGGCGGCGGCCGGCTTCCAGGGTCTGCGGCTGGGCCCGCGGATCCTGCGCACCGAGACCGCCGGCCTGGCCGCGATCGCGGCGCTGCAGGCACGTTTCGGCGACCTCTGCTGAGCGACGCCGCGGCGTGACCGGGCGGCGACGCGTCCGGGCCTGGCCGACCGGGATCAGGCGGCGTCGGCCACCGCGTCGGCGATGAGCTTCTCGATCGCCTCCAGGTCCGGCACGTAGGCGTCGTCCTGGTTGAGCATGACCCGCGCGGTGACCGCCGACGGCAGGCTGGCCGTGCCATCGACCACGAGGCTGGCGCGCGACACCGTCACCAGCCGCGGGAAGCCCTGGGTCAGCATCGCGAAGAACGGCGTCGGCGAGCTGCCGCCGAGCGCCTTGAACACCAGCACCTTGCTGCCCAATCCGCCACGCTCGTCGGCGATGCCGGTCAGGCGCGAGAACGACACCAGCGGCACCTGCCAGCCGCGCCAGCGGATGCGCCCCAGCAGCCAGGCCGGGGCGTTGTCGACCGGCTCCGGCTCGGCAAAGGACAGCACCTCGGCGATGGTCGCGTTGGGCAGCAGCAGGCGCGCGCCGGAGAGCTGGATCAGCACGCCGCGGATGTCGGCGTCGGTCGCGCCGGGAGTTGCGGGTGACTGGGAGATGTTGGAGTTCATTCGAAAGTCCTCGGACCGGGCCGGTCAGGCCCAGCGTTCGGCCAGCAGCGCGGCGATCTTCGCCGGCGGGGCGGTGTCGCCACCGCGGGTCGCCAATGCGTTGGGCGCGGCCGCGTCATAGCAGCCGTCGGCGGCCTGCCCGGCCACCAGCGCGCCGGCCCAGCTGTGGTTCATCACCGCGTCGACCTGCCCGGCGTCGCTGCCGCTGAGCAGCAGGATCGCGCTGTCGGCCGACGGCAGCCGCGACAGCACGTCGCCGCTACCGTCGAAACGCAGCCCGGAATCGCCGGCGGCGATGCCAACGTCGGCCGGAAGGATGTAGATGGTGCCGCCCTCGGCGTCGCTGCCGGCCTCGGCCAGCTTGACCGGGATCGACGTCGCGCGCTGCATCTGCGCCACCAACCGGTCGTGGCGGGCGCCGTCGAGGCGCTGCTGGATCAGCACCGGCCGCGGGAACCCGACCGGCAACGCACCCAGCAACTGCCGCACCGCGTCCGGGCCGCCGATGCCGGCGAGCACCACGACCGCGCCACGCGGTTGCTCGGGGCCGCGCACCGGAGTGTCGTCGACCAGCGACAGGTGCGAAATGCGCTCCTGCAGATCGTCGAGGTCGCGGCGGAAGCGGTGGTCGTCGGCGGCGGGCTGCGCGGCCGCCTCGCTGTCACCGTCGTCGAGGCTCAGGTTGCCGAAGCCCGTCGGCGAAGGCGGCGTGGTCGCGACCGGGGCAAGCTCGGCGTCGGGTTGCGGTTCGGCCACAGGTTGCGGCGTCGGCGCATCGAAACCGTCTTCGGAAAGCGTGAGGTCGATCTCCGCAACCGGCGCGCCGAAACCGGGCTCGCCGGCATCGGTGGTGTCCGCGTCGATCGCCAGTTCGAACTCGGTCAGGAAGGCGTCGTCGAGCTCGAGCGAATCGCCGTCGCCGGCTTCGGCCAGCACCGGGTCGAATGGATTGGCCTCGCCCGCCATCGGTGCGAACTCGACGTCCATCGTCGTGGTCGGCGGTTCCGAGGCTTGCGGCAGGTCGACCGGGTCGCCGGCGGCGGCCGACGGGACCTCGAAGGTCGCGTCGAGCGATGCGGCCAGTGGTTCGAACGCCGGTTCGTCGAGCGACAGCGCGTCGGCAGGTTCGATCGCCAGGGTTGGCAACACCTCGGCCGGCGATTCGATGGTCAGCCCGGACATCGCGGCCGGAGGTAGCTCGGCGGCGTCAGGCGCCAGCGCGGCCGGGGCAGTCACCTCGTCCGCAGCGACCGGCGCCTGGCCCGCCTCCGAGCCCGGTTCGTCGTCCGGCTCGCGACCCGGCGGCAGCACGTCGCCGTGGCGCTGCAGCTTGGCCACCAGGTGGCGCTGCCAACGGGCGATGTCCCAGCCCTCGCGCGACGCGGCCAGGTCTGCCTCCTCGTAGATCACGTCGATCGACGGGTCGAACAGGACCTCGTCGAACCGGTCGAGCACGTCCTCGGTCACCGGGTCCAGCGCCACCAGCACCGCGCGCGGCGCCGCCGCCAGCAACGCCAGGAGATCCAGTTCGGTCGGGTCGGCCTCGAGCACGCGCTCGACGCCGGCCTCGTCCATCACGCCGCGCAGGCGATCGCGGGCAACGCCCGGCCGCGCCAGCAGGGCAACGCGCAGTGCATCAGCCGGCATGGCGACGCTCGATCCCGAGCAGCTCGAACACGTTGCGCATCAGCTCCGGCTCCTGGTACGGCTTGCCGAGGTAGCGGTCGACGCCGATGTCCATCGCGCGCTGGCGGTGCTTGTCGCCGGTACGCGAGGTGATCATCACGATCGGCACGTCCTTCAGGCGCGGGTCGGCCTTCATCTGGGTCGCCAGCTCGTAGCCGTCCATCCGCGGCATCTCGATGTCGAGCAGCATCAGGTCCGGCACCACGTCGACCATCCGCTCCAGCGCGTCGACGCCGTCCTTCGCGGTCGCGACCTCGAAGTTGTTGCGCTCCAGCACGCGGCCGGTGACCTTGCGCATCGTGACCGAGTCGTCGACCACCATCACGAGTGGGACCTGGCGGTGCTCGACCGCCGGCGCCGCGGCACCGCGCAGGTCGCGCGGCAGCGCGGCCTGGCGACGCACCAGCGGGGCGACGTCGAGGATCACGACCACGCGGCCGTCACCCATGATCGTCGCGCCGAAGATGCCCGGCACCGAGGCGACCTGCGGACCGACCGGCTTCACCACGATTTCGCGGTTGCCGATGACCTGGTCGACGGTGACCGCCGCATGCAGGTCGCCCGAGCGGATGAGCAGCACCGGCATCTGCAGGTGGCCTTCGGCCTTGGCCTGGCCGTGGCCGACCAGCTCGCCGAGGTCGTGCACGGCGTAGTCGTCGCCGCCGTAGCGGTAGGTCGACTCGCGCGCCTGGCCGTTGGCGTCGACCAGGTCCTCGCGGGCGATGCGGCCGACGCCGCGGACCGAGGCGATCGGCACCGCGAAGGTGGTCTCGCCGATGCGGACGAACACCGCCTGGGTGACCGCCAGCGTCTGCGGCAGGCGCAGGGTGAAGCGCACGCCCTGGCCCGGAGTGGAGCGGATGTCGAGCGAGCCGCCGAGCTGGCGCACTTCGCTGGCGACCACGTCCATGCCGACGCCGCGGCCGGCCAGGCGGCTGACCTCGTTGGCGGTGGAGAAGCCCGGCTCCAGGATCAGCGCGTCGAGGTCGGCATCGCCAAGCACCGCGTCCGGACGCACCAGCCCGCGCTCCTCGCCGCGGCGGCGGATCGCCTCGCGGTTGAGGCCGCGGCCATCGTCGGCCACTTCCAGCACGACTTCCGAGCCTTCGCGGCGGATCGCGATGCGGACGCTGCCTTCCTCGGCCTTGCCGGCTCGCTTGCGCTCGTCGGGCATCTCGATGCCGTGGGCGACCGAGTTGCGCAGCATGTGCTCCAGCGGCGCGGTCATGCGCTCGAGCACGTTGCGGTCGAGTTCGCCCTGCGAGCCGTCGAGCTTGAGCGCGACCTGCTTGCCGAGCTCGCCCGAGGCCTGCCGAATGACCCGGCGCAGGCGCGGCAGCAGCGCGTCGAACGGCACCATGCGCGTGCGCATGAGGCCTTCCTGCAGCTCCGAGCTGACGCGCGACTGCTGCAGCAGCAGGGTCTCGTACTGGCGGGTCAGGTCGTCGAGGGTCAGCTGCAGGCTGTTCTGGTCGGCCGCCGACTCGGTCAGCGCGCGCGACAGCTGCTGCAGGTTGGAGAAGCGGTCGAGCTCGAGCGGATCGAACTGCTGCTCGCCGTCCTCGCCCTCGCGCTGGTAGCGGGCGACGATCTGCGCCTCGGTTTCCATCTCCAGCCGGCGCAACTGGTCGCGCATGCGGGTGTTGGTCGCCGCCATTTCGGCGATGGCGCCGCGGAACGCACCGAGCTGCTGCTCGAGGCGGGCGCGGTAGATCGCCACCTCGCCGGCGTAGTTGACCAGCCGGTCGAGCAGGTCGGCGCGGATGCGCACCTGCTCCTGCGGGGCGCGCACGCCGATGTCGTCGTCGTCGCCGGCCTGGGTGTCGTCGATCGGCGCCGACAGCGGTGCGAGGGTCGATCCCGCGGCTGCGGTTTCGGACGGAACGCGCGGGGTGACCGGGGCGGCCGGACGCGGGGTCGGCTGCGGCTGCGGCTGGACCGCCGGCGACGGCGTGGTTGCGACGTCCACCTCGGCCGCCGGGGCCGGGGCTTCCGGTGCGGCCGCTGTGGCAGCAGCCGGAGCCCGCAGCAGCGACTGGCCGCGCGAACGTGCGTCGAACTCGGCGATCAGCCGCTCGGGCATCGCGATTGCGCGACGGTCGCCAACGCGGGTCACCATCGCGTGCAGGCGGTCGAAGCCGCGCTCGAGCAACGGCACGCCGTCGGCCCCGAGTTCGCAGCGCTGGTCGACCACGGCCTCCAGCAGCGACTCCATGACGTGGCCGAGTTCGCCGACCGCCATGATGCCGGCCATCCGCGCGCCGCCCTTGAGGGTGTGCAGGTCGCGCTGCAGGCCGACCAGCGCTTCACGCTCGTCCGGGGTTTCGCGCAGCTGCGCGAGCAGGCCGTCGGAGTGGTCGAGCAGGTCGCCGCCTTCCTCGACGAAGATGTCGACGAGTTCGGGGTCGAGGTCGCTGGTATCGAGCGCCTCGTCCGGGTCCTCGACGTCGGCGAGGCTGGCGGTGAGCAGCGCCGCGACCGCGGAGTCGATCGCGGGCTCCCGGGTTTCCGCGACGGACTCGGCAGCGGCTTCGGTGTCGGGGATGGTCGCGACGTCCGCGTCGGATGCACCAGACGCGGAAGCTTCTGCGGTCGCGGCCTGGCGCGCCAGGCGGTCCGCCTCGGCGTACTCGGCTTCGAGCCGCGCGTACTCGCGCTCTTCCTCGGCGAGGCGCTCGGCCTCCGCGCGCTCCGCTTCGAGACGCTCGGCGGCGATGCGCTCGGCGTCCAGCAACGCGGCTTCGAGACGCTCGGATTCGAGGCGTGCGGCTTCGGCGCGTTCGGTTTCGGCCCGCTCGGCTTCGAGGCGCTCGGCCTCGGCACGTTCGGCTTCGGCACGTTCGGCGGCCAGGCGCTCGGCTTCAACGCGCTCCGCCTCGATGCGTGCCGTTTCGGCACGTTCGGCTTCCGCGCGCTCCGCTTCGAGACGTTCCGCTTCGAGACGTTCCGCTTCGAGACGTTCCGCTTCGAGACGTTCCGCTTCGAGACGTTCCGCTTCGAGACGTTCCGCTTCGAGACGTTCCGCTTCGAGACGTTCCGCTTCGAGACGTTCCGCTTCGAGACGTTCCGCTTCGAGACGTTCCGCTTCGAGACGTTCCGCTTCGAGACGTTCCGCTTCGAGACGTTCCGCTTCGAGACGTTCCGCTTCGAGACGTTCCGCTTCGAGACGTTCCGCTTCGAGACGTTCCGCTTCGAGACGTTCCGCTTCGAGACGTTCCGCTTCGAGACGTTCCGCTTCGAGACGTTCCGCTTCGAGACGTTCCGCTTCGAGACGCTCGGCCTCGGCGCGTTCCGCGGCAAGACGCTCGGCTTCGATGCGCTCGGCCTCGATACGCTCCGCTTCAGCGCGTTCGGCCTCCACGCGGGCGGCTTCGAGACGCTCCGCTTCGGCACGCTCGGCTTCCACGCGTTCGGCTTCGATCCGCTGCGCTTCCGCCCGCTCCGCGGCAAGACGCTCGGCTTCTACACGCTCGGCCTCTGCACGCTCGGCTTCGACGCGGGCCGCTTCTGCGCGCTCGGCCTCAAGCCGTTCCGCTTCGGCACGCTCGGCCTCGGCATGGGCGGTGTTGTCCGCAGCCGCCTGCGCCTCGTCGCCAAGCCCGGCGAAGGCGGTCAGGTCGACCACCGACACGCCGCTGGTGCGACGGGTCGGCAGCGGGATGGCATCCTCGTCCACCGGCGGCGGCGTGTTGGAGGCCGGCAGGGTGTCGCGGAGCGCCTGCATGCGCTCCGACAGGCCGTGGAACTCGGGGATCCGCGGCGCGTCGGACTGCAGCGCGGCCAAGGTGCCGGCCACGGCGCCGGCGACCGCGGCGATCGCGGCGACGCCGTCTGCGGTCGGGACCTGCGCGGCGCCCAGCAGCCGCTTGACGTAGGTTTCGGCCGGACCGGTGATGTCGGTGATCACCGGCACCTCGGTCATCGCGAAGGCGCCGTTGAGCGTGTGGATCGCGCGCTGCAGGCGGTCATCCGCGGGCTGCGGTTCCGGCTGGCTGGCGGTCAGCCACTGCTCGATAGTCGCCAGGTGCCCGGTGACTTCGGCGCTGAGGATCTCCAGCAGCACCGGGTCGACCGAAGCCGGGACGCCACCTTCGTCGGCGGCGACGGGCGCTACCGGGATTGCCGGCTCATCCAGTGGCGCGTCGAACGGTTCGGGCTCCGGCGCGGCTTCCGCCGTCGGTTCGACTGCGGCAATGTCCTCGACCGGCGCGGCGTCCACCACCGCCACCGGTGCGGGTGCGGGTGCGACGTAGGTCGCTTCCTCGCCCGCGGCCACGCGCTCGGCAACGGCCTCGATACCCTCCAGGTCGCCGTGGACACCGCGGCCCTGCAACGCGGCGTGCAGGCCGGGCAGCGCCTCATGGGCGTGATCGACGACCGCCACCACCGCCGGGCTGGCGGGACGGCTGCCGTCGAGCACGCGGTTGAGCATGTTCTCGATCTTCCAGCTGAACTCGCCCAGCGTGCGGGCACCGACCAGCCGGCCGCTGCCCTTCAGGGTGTGGAACACGCGCCGGATCGAGCGAAGCTGCTCGAGGTTGTCGGGGTTGCGACGCCAGCTGTCCAGCATCGGGCCGAGGTTGGCGATCTCCTCTTCGAGTTCCTCGAGGAAGACCTCGCGGATCTCGTCGTCGATGTCGTCGCTGCGCTCGAAGCCACCAAGCGTCGGCAGCGACGGCGAGCCGACCGGCGCCGGCGCGGGTGCCGGCGTCGGCACGGGAACTGCGGCCTCGACCACCGGCGGCGCGACCACCGGGGCCGGGATGCTCGACGAGGCCATGTCCAGCGCCGCGGCGGCAAGGTTTTCGTCCTCGACCGACAGCGGCGACGCGTCGGCCGGCTGCCCGGCCGGGGCTTCCGGCGGCAACGGCCAGTAGCCCAGCGACTCCAGGCTCTGGCGCGCGATCTCGAGGATCCGGTCGCGGTTGGGGCGCTGCTCGCGCAGGGCCTCCAGGTAGTACTCGACGCTGGCCAGCGCGTCGGCCATGGTGTCCAGCTGCTGGCCGTTGGGCACGCGCTTGCGGCCGATCAGCTCGACCTCGGTGTAGCGCTTGACGCCGACCAGGTAGTCGGCCGGCAGGTGCAGGTCGAGGATGCGCAGGGCGCCGCCGACCTCGTCCAGCAGGCGCGGGATCTCCACCAGCTCGGCGTGGTCCCAGTTGGTCTCGACGAAGGCGACGAACGACTGGCGCGCATCGCCGAAGTTGGCGATCGCCTCGCGGACCACCACCTCCAGCACCTTGCGCGACTCGCTCGCCAGCAGGTCCTCGTCGGCGCGCTCGTCGGACAGGCCCAGGCGCGAAACCTGCTCGTCCAGCGAGGCGTCGACGTACAGCAGGGCGCCGGCGACATCGAGCAGCACCGACTCGTCGGCGGCGCGCTGGCCGGCGACGATCTCGTGCATCGCGTCGCGCTGCTGCAGCACCACGCCGCGCGCGATGCCCAGGCCCATCATGCCGAGGGTGTCACTCACCCGCCCGAGCGCCTCGACCTGCGGACGCAGGTCGGCGACCTCGGTGCTGCCGGTGCGCAGGTGCAGGTCGAGCGCGTCCTTGACCCGCAGCAGGTCTTCCTTGATCGCCGCCGACACGGTGTCCAGCAGTGCGCGATTGCGGCCGCTGAGGCTGCCGCGGGCATGTTCGATCTCCGACTCGCTGGGCAGCTGGGCGTCCAGGTCGAAGGTGCGGCGCAGGTCGTCGAGCGCCGGATGGCTGCCCGGTGCGTGGGCGACGTGGTACAGCAGTTGCCGGGTCGGCTCGGCGTTGGGGCCGTTCGCCGCGGCGTTGAAATCCTGGTCGTCGAGGACGTGGCGCGCCTCGCGCTCGACGCCGCCGAAGGCCTGGCGCAGGGCGCGGGTAGCCGGCAGCGCGCCGTCGCGCATCGCGTTGGCGACCGAGGAGGCCACCCACAGCATGCGTCGCAGCGGCTCGACCGACACCTCCGGCAGCAGCCCTTCCATCGCCGACGCCAGTTGCGCGGGGTCGGCCGGGGCGCCGTCTTCCGGCCACTGGGCCAGTGCGTGGCGCAGCGCCACCAGCCCCGGGCTGGCCGGGCGGGCACCGCTGCGGATCGTCGTCGCCACCGCCACCGGGGCCGGCAGGTGGGTCGGCAGCGGACGGTCGAGGTCGGGCGCGAACAGCACGCTCTCGTTGAGCCCCGCCTCGCCGCGGCTGGCGCGCAGCTCGTTGAGCAGCGGCAGCAGCACGATCGGGATGTCGCGATGGCCGCCCTGCAGGCGTTCAAGGTAGTCGGGCAGCTGCACCGCGCCGCGCATGAGCATCGCGCAGGCGTCGTCGCGGTCGGTGATTTCACCGTGGACGAGAGCAAGCGCCAGGCGCTCCATCTCCTCGGCGACCATCGCCGGGGCGTACAGCTCGACCATCCGCAGCGTGCCGTGCACCTGGTGCAGGTGGCGGGCGCATGCGCGCATCCGGTCGGCGTCGCCGGGAGCCTCGACGTAGGACTCGATCTCCTGGCGCGCCTGGCGCAGGGTCTCGTCCAGTTCGGGCTTGATCCAGCCGAGCGTGGTGGTGTCGATTGCGTCGCGCATCACGGTCATCATCCACCCCGCCGATCAGCGGAGCCGTGCCATGGGCAGCGTCGGCCGGGGGTCAGGCAGTTCATCGATCGATCCAATCCGCGCCTCAGGCCGGCAGCTTGAAGTCGGCGACCGAGCGGCGCAGGTCGGCGGCGAGCTGCGCCAGGTTTCCAATCGACTGTGCGGTCTGGTTGGCGCCCTGGGTGGTCTGCGAGGTGATCTGCTGGATCGTGTGCATCGTCTGGGTGATGTTGGCCGCCGCGCCGGACTGCTGCTGCGCCGCCGACGAGATGCCCTGGATGAGGCCCGACAGGTCCGAAGACACCTTTTCGATCTCGCCCAGCGCGGTACCCGCATCCTCGGCCAGTCGCGCACCGGCGACCACTTCGGAGGTCGTCTGCTCCATCGAGCTGACCGCCTCGTTGGTATCGGCCTGAATGGTCTGCACCAGCGATTCGATTCGCTTGGTCGCGTTGGACGAGCGTTCCGCGAGGCGCTGCACTTCGTCGGCCACGACCGCGAAGCCGCGGCCCGCTTCACCCGCCGACGCCGCCTGGATGGCCGCGTTGAGCGCGAGGATGTTGGTCTGTTCGGAAATGTCGTTGATCAGTTCAACGATCGAGCCGATCTCCTGCGAGCTCTCGCCGAGGCGCTTGATGCGCTTGGAGGTCTCCTGGATCTGGTCACGGATGTTGTCCATGCCCTGGATCGTCTGGCGCACGACGCCGGCACCGGCGGTCGCGATCTGCACCGAGCGCTGCGCCACGTCCGCGGATTCGGCGGAGTTCTTCGACACCTGGTCGATGCTGGCCGCGATTTCACTGATTCGGCTGGAGGCGGAGGTGATCTCCTGCGCCTGGTGCTCGGCGGCCTCGGCCAGGTGCATGGCGGTGGCCTGCGTCTCCTGTGCGCTGGAGGCCACCTGCACCGAGGTGTCGGTAATCGTCTGCACCAGGCTGCGCAGCTGCTCGACGGCGAAGTTGATCGAGTCCGCGATCGCGCCGGTCATGTCCTCGGTCACGGTCGCCTTCACGGTCAGGTCGCCTTCCGCGAGCGAGCCCATTTCGTCCAGCAGGCGCATGATCGCCTCCTGGTTGCGGTCGTTGAGCTCCTTGGTGGTCTGGTAGCGCGCCTGCTGCTGGCGGTTCAGCGACACCAGCAAGCCGACGATCGCCAGCAGTGCCAGCGCACCGGACACGATCGAGATCCACAGGTTGCCGAGGATGCTGGTGTCCTTGAGCGAACCGAACGCGGTGAAGGCGTCGAACAGCGAGCGGCTGTCGGCCAGCAGTTTGTCGGAACCGGCGGTGATCGCGTCGGCCGCGGCCTGCGCGCGGAATAGGTTCTGCGAGGTCGACAGGATCGCGTCGACGTCGGTCTTCATTTCCTTCCACAGGGTCTCGGCCTGGCCGAGCGCGGCCAGTGCGCCGGAGTTGGACAGCGCGTTGACGCCGGTCGCCTCGTCGCCGGCGCGCAGGCCGGTCATGACGTTGTCGAAGATCGCGACGTCGCGGACCAGGCCTTCGCCGGCCGCCGCCGCGCCCGCGCCGCCGGCGCGGATCTCGGTGACGCGTCGGGCCATGGTTCCCGACAGCACGACCTGGCGCAGGGCGTAGTAGACCTGCGAGGACGGCGAGCCGCTGGTCGACATCGCGCGGACCAGTTCGTCGAGGCTGGCCTGCAGCTGCGGCACGCGGCTGGTGAAGCTCTCGGCGTTCTCGGCCAGGCCCAGCACCGCGGCCTCGCTGGCGATCAGCTGCTCGGCGCTCTTGTCCAGCGGCGCCCAGGTCTCGGTCACGGTGCGGATCGGGCCGGCGACGCCGGTGGTGTCGCCGAAGTTGGCGTTGAGGTCGCCTACGTTGTCGTCGATCTGCGCCTGGGTGTTCTTGAACGCGGCGAACGCGGCGGCGTCACCGCCCACCGCGCCCTGGCCCTGCACCGCCAGCTGCTGCGACTGCACCTGCAGCGCCGAGGCCGAGGCGCTCGCGCCGCCGAGTCGGGCGGCTTTCCAGGTCGCGTAGCCGGTGTTCAGGCCGAACACCAGCACCGCCAGTCCCAGCAGGATCAACCAGGTGTTGACCCCGACGTTGCGGGCCTTCCCGGCGACGGAATTCATCTCAGTGCTCATGTTCGACCTCAAGTGTGGTGCTGACGCCGGCGGGACCGGTGTTGGACTCGTTGTTGCGGGGATCCGGCCGCGCCATGTCGGACGCGGCCTGTCGGAATTCGGGGGTGCGGGCCAGCCGCTCGAGGCTGAAGATGCCCCAGACCGCTCCGTCCAGCCGGTAGGCGCGGTCGATGAAGTGGCTGTAGCGGCCCGCGGCCAGGGCGGTCTCGGCCTCGTCGCCGGGGATCACCAGTTGCTGCTCGTTGAAGCTGCGCTGGCCGTGCAGTTCGTCGATCAGGACCGCGACGTCGCCGCCGGGCTGGCGCACCAGCAGGATGCGCTGGCTCTCGTGCAGCACCGTGCGCTCGCCTTCGAGGAACTGCTTGAGGTCGACGATCGGCAGCAGGTTGCCGCGGACGTTGGCCAGGCCGAGCATCCACGGCTGCGCGCCCGGCACGGGCGTGACCTGCGGCAGCGGCAGGATTTCCAGCACCTCGCCGAACTCCGACGCTAGCCGGCGGCCACCGATGCGGTAGCCGACGCCACGCCACAGACCCGGCGCGTCGAGCTGCTCGGGCAGGCCGGCGACGTGCGCCAGGCTGCGGCGCTCGTAGTCGGCCAGCAGATCGAACGGAGCCACATCCACCGGCGCTTCCACTGACGGCGAGGCGTTCACGATCCCAGCAGCGCGTTGATGCGGGCGATCAGCTCGTCTTCGCGCGGCGGCTTGACGATGTAGTCCTTGGCGCCCTGGCGCAGGCCCCAGGCCTTGTCGGTCTCCATGCCCTTGGTGCTGACGATCAGCACCGGGATGGCCTTGGTCTCGTCGTCCCGCGACAGCGCGCGGGTGGCCTGGAAGCCGTTCATGCCCGGCAGGATCACGTCCATCAGGACCAGGTCGGGCTGCTCGCGGCGGCACACGTCGATGCCGTCCTCGGCGCTGCCGGAGGCCATCACGTCGTGGCCGTTGCGCTCGAGCAGCTGGGTCAGGACGGCCGTGTCGGTCGGCGAGTCCTCGATCAGAAGAATACGTGCCATTGGTGCCCTACCCCCCGGTCAGGCGTTGACGTGCGTGCGGATCGCGTCGAGGAGCTCCTCGCGCGTGAATGGTTTGGTCAGGTACTGCTCGGAGCCGACGATGCGGCCACGGGCCTTGTCGAACAGGCCGTCCTTGGACGACAGCATGATGACCGGCGTGCCCTTGAACAACTGGTTGTTCTTGATCAGCGCGCAGGTCTGGTAGCCGTCCAGCCGCGGCATCATGATGTCGACGAAGATGATCTGCGGCTGCTGGTCGGCGATCTTGGCCAGTGCCTCGAACCCGTCCGTGGCGGTCACCACCGAGCATCCTTCGCGTTTGAGCAACGTTTCAGCGGTACGGCGGATGGTCTTGGAGTCATCGATCACCATGACCCGCAACCCATCGAGGCTGCCGTTGCGACCCTCGTCCTGCATGTTCCAGTGTCCCCCAGTGCGAAGCGCCGACGCGGAACCCCCGGCGCGTCGCGTGGCTGCCTTTATTCCAAGCCGCGCCCGTGCTGTCAAGCGCGGCGCGGGGTTGTGACGAACATGAATGCGACCGCGGTCGCGCGGACGCGGCCGGGGCGGCTGCTACCATCGCCACGTCCCCCCCTGCCCTGCGCCGCCATGCCGCTCGACATCGTCGTCGTGATGGACCCGATCGGGTCGATCAGGATCGCCAAGGATTCCACATTCGCGATGCTGCTGGAGGCCCGCCGCCGCGCCCACCGGCTGTGGTACGTGGTCCCCGGCGGGCTGGCGGTGGACGGCGGCCGCGCGGTGGCTACGCTGCAGCCGCTGGAGGTCTTCGACGACCCCGACCGCTGGTTCGACCTCGGCGCGCCGTCGCGGGTCGAGCTCGGCCGCGGCCACGTGGTGCTGATGCGCAAGGACCCGCCGGTCGACAGCGAGTTCATCCATGACACCCAGATCCTGAGCCTGGCGCAGCGCGCCGGTGCGCTGGTGGTCAACGACCCGCAGGGCCTGCGCGACTACAACGAGAAACTGGCCGCGCTGCTGTTCCCGCAGTGCTGCCCGCCGACCCTGGTGACCCGTTCGGCGGCCGACCTCAAGGCGTTCGTCGCCGAACACCGCGACGCGGTGCTCAAGCCGCTGGACGGCATGGGCGGGCGCTCGATCTTCCGCCTCTCGCACGGCGACCCCAACGCCAACGTGATCCTGGAGACGCTGACCGCCGGCGGCCACAGCCTGGCGATGGCGCAGCGCTACCTGCCGGAGATCACCGGCGGCGACAAGCGCATCCTGCTGGTCGACGGCGAGCCGGTGGACTACTGCCTGGCGCGCATCCCGCAGGGCGACGACTTCCGCGGCAACCTCGCCGTCGGCGGCCGCGGCGAAGGCCGTCCGCTGACCGAACGCGACCGCTGGATCGCCGCCCAGGTGGGGCCGGAGATGAAGGCGCGCGGGATGCTGTTCGTCGGCCTCGACGTGATCGGCGACTACCTGACCGAGGTCAACGTCACCAGCCCGACCTGCATCCGCGAACTCGACGCCCAGTTCGGCCTCAACATCTGCGCCGAACTGTTCGACGTGATCGAAGCGCGCGCCACCCACCGATGAGCGCGGTGGCGGCGACACCGGCCCGGCCCGGCATCGACGAGGGCCAGCGGCTGACGGCCACCACGATGCTGTCGCTGCTGGTGCACGGCATCGTCCTGCTCGGCGTCGGCTTCGCGGTGGAAAGCGCCGCCCCGGTCGTGCCGACGCTCGATGTCATCCTCACCCGCACCACCACCGAACTGTCGCCCGAGCAGGCCGACTTCCTCGCCCAGGCCAGCAACCAGGGCGGCGGCGAGCACGACAGCAGCAGCCGGCCGAGCGAGCCGGTCTCCGGACCGCTGCCGGCCGCGACCGCCGGCGTCGCCCCGCGCGAACTGCGCGCGCAGTCGCCCGCGCCGCAACCGCCGCCGCAGGCGCGCGTGGTCAGCAGCACCCGCGGCGACTCCGCCACCCCGGCCGCGCTGGAAACCCCGCCGCCAGACGAGCGTCCGCGGCCGCGCGGCGAGGAACAGATCAGCCACGACATGGCGATGGCCCGGCTCGCCGCCGAGATCCACCTGCGCTCGGAGCGCTACGCCAAGCGGCCCAAGCGCAAGTTCGTCTCGGCCAGCACCACCGAGTACGCCTGGGCGGGCTACCTGCGCGAATGGGTCGACCGGGTCGAGCGGGTCGGCAACCTCAACTACCCCGACGAGGCACGCCGCCGCCGGCTCGGGGGGCAGGTCGTCATCAGCGTGGCGATCCGCCGCGACGGCAGCGTCGAGGACTCGGCGATCGTCGTCTCCAGCGGCATCCCGCTGCTGGACGCATCGGCCCTGCGCATCGCCAGGCTGGCCGAGCCCTACCCGCCCCTGCCGCGGACCGGGGAAGACCCTGACGTCCTGCACGTCACCCGCACCTGGGCGTTCCTGCCGGGCGGGGAGCTGGTCGACCGGTAGCCGGCGCGACGCCTACAACGGCTGCCAGACGAAGGCTTCGCCGCTGCGCCAGTACACGGCGACCGCGCGGCCGTAGAACTCCGATTGCGGCACCAGCCCGAAGTAGCGACCGTCGAAACTGGCGCCGCGGTGGTCGCCCATCACCAGCACCTGGCCCTCGGGCACGACCAGGCCGTGCACGTCGCGGCCGCCGCCGTCGGACAGGTCGAGATGAGCGATACGTTCACCGAAAGCCTCCGTTGGTTCCGCACGACGGTGCAGCTGGCTGCGCTCGCCATCGATCCACAGCCGCCCGTCGATCACGTCGACGCGGTCACCGCCGACCGCCACCACGCGCTTGATCAAGCGGGTACCGTCGACCGGCGAGTCGAACACCACCACTTCGCCCGGGCGCGGCGTGGCGCGTTCGACGACGTCGATGTCGGTGAACGGCAGGCGCAGGCCGTAGGCGGTCATGTCGACCACGACGCGGTCACCCGGCATCAGCGTCGGCTGCATCGAGCCGCTCGGCACGTGGTAGTGGTTGGCGAACGAGGAGCGCGCGGCGGTCAGCAACAGCAGCATCACCAGCAGCGGCAGCGCTTCGGCACGCAGCCAGCGCAGGACGGGACGGGTGTTGCCGCGCTCGGGTCGGGGGTTCATCGGTTGCTCCTCCGGGTCGGCGGAGCGCGCCGGTCAGCGGCGCTCGCGCAGGGCCTGCTGCTGGGCGAGGGTCAGCGCCACGTTGTTGCGCAGGTAAGCCGGTTCGACCCGCTCGGGGGCGACGAGTTCCCCGCGGGTGGCGGCCAGCGCGCCGAGGTGGGCGACATCGCCCGCGCGCGGCAGCGCGTGGCCACCAGCGCTCGCGAGGCGGTCGGCCAGGCGGATACGCAGGGCGCCGTCGCAGGCCTCCAGGCCGGTGCCGACGCCGTGCCAGCCGGTGTCGTCGTCGGGTAGCCGCACCTGGTCCGGCGGCCCGACGGTTTCGGAGTCGAGCAGCCGCAGTTCATCGCCGCTGCGTTCGTACGTGGCGGCGTAGACCTCGCTCATTCGCGCGTCGATCGTCGCCAGCACCCGGCCTTCGCCGGCCTGCCGCGCGAGCGCGGCGAGGGTGGAGATGCCGACCATCGGCCGGTCGAGCGCGAGCGCGACGCCCTGCCCGATCGCGATCGCCAGCCGCACGCCGGTGAACGCTCCGGGACCGCGCCCGACCGCGATGGCGTCGAGCTGCGAGCGCGCGATGCCGGCTTCGGCCAGCAGCGCCGCGGCCCACGGCAACGCAAGTTCGGCGTGGCGGCGCGGGGCGACTTCGAACCGCTCGCGCACCTCGCCATCCAGCCACAGCGACACCGAGCAGGCTTCGGTCGCCAGTTCGAACGCGAGCAGTTTCATCAGGCCTCCGTGGCTGCGGCAGGAGCGGATTCTGGCGCAAAGAAGGCGTCGACGTCCTCGATCCGGCGCGTGCGCGGCAGCGGCGGCAGCGAATCCATGAACACCTTTCCGTACTGCTTGCCGAGCAGGCGTGGGTCGCACAGCACCAGCACGCCGCGGTCGGTCTCGCTGCGGATCAGGCGGCCGGCGCCCTGCTTGAGCGCGATCACCGCCTGCGGCAGTTGCTCGTCGCGGAACGGGTTGCCGCCGCTGCGGCGGATCGCCTCCAGCCGCGCCTCGAACACCGGGTCGTCCGGCGCGGCGAACGGCAACTTGTCGATCACCACCACGCTGAGCGCGTCACCGGCGACGTCGACGCCCTCGCGGAAGCTCGCCGCACCGAGCAGCACGCCGTTGCCGGACGCGCGGAAGCGCTCCAGCAGCACCGGCCGCGGCGCCTCGCCCTGCACGAACAGCGGCCACGGCGCCGGGTCGACCGGGTCGCGCAGCAGCGCCGCCGCCTCGCGCAGCGCGCGGTGCGAGGCGAACAGCACGAACGCGCGGCCGCCGGAGGCGTCGAGCACCGGCCGCACCGCGTCGACGATGGCCTGCGTGTAGTCGCGCGCCGACGGCTCGGGCAGCCCGCGCGGCAGGTAGCACAGCGCCTGCCTCGGCCAGTCGAACGGACTCGGCGCCAGCAGCGTCCGCGGCTCGCGCAGGCCGAGCTTGATCGCGTAGTGCTCGAAGCGGCCGCCGATCGCCAGCGTGGCCGAAGTGAACACCCACGCCGCCTGCGAGCGCGCCCGGTGCCGCGCGAGCGGGCCGGCGACGTCGAGCGGGGTGCGGCTGAGGCGGAAGCCGCGCGCGGTCAGCTCGTACCAGAGCACGCTGGCGTCGTCATCGGAAGCGAGCGGGCCGCGGTCGTCGGCGGCCGCGTCGGGGTCGGGGTCGGTGCTGGACGCATCGGCGGCGTCCACCGGGCGGTCGATATCCGGATCGTCGAAGCCCGCGTCGTCGTCCCCGGCCGGCTCGCGCCAGCGCAGCAGCCGCTGCTCGAACTCCTTCGCCCGTGCGGTACAGCTGTCGAAACCCGGCGCCGCCTCGCGCAGCGGCAGCAGGGCCGCGTGCAGCGTGCGCAGCGACTCCAGCAGCGTGTCCAGCGCGGCCTCGACGGTGCCGTCCTCGGCCGCCCGCGAACGGGTGCCGCGCACCGGCAACTCGTCCATCGCCGCGCGCAGGCCGCGGACGGACTGCTCCAGTGCGCGCGCGGGTTCCTGCAGCACCGCCAGCGCACCCGGCGCCTGTTTGCACTCCGCGAGCGCATCGCGCGCCAGCTCGACCAGTGGCCGCGCGCTCAGCGCCTCGCCGAAGAACTGCGCGGCCAGTTCCGGCAGCTGGTGCGCCTCGTCGATCACGAACGCCTGCGCGCCCGGCAGGATCTCGCCGAAGCCCTCCTGCTTGAGCGCCAGGTCGGCCAGCAGCAGGTGGTGGTTGACCACCACGACGTCGGCCGCCTGTGCGCGCTGGCGCGCCTGCACCACGAAGCAGTCGGCGAAGAACGGGCACTCGCCACCGAGGCAGTTGTCGGCGGTGGAGGTCACCATCGGCAGCAGCGGCGAGTCGTCCGGCAGGGCCTCCAGCTCCGCCAGGTCGCCCATCCGGGTGCGTCCGGCCCACGCCACGATCCGCTGGAACTGCCCCGCCATCTCGCGGCTGTGGAAGCGCCCCTCGCCCTTGGCCTGCTCCAGCCGGTAGTGGCAGAGGTAATTGGCGCGGCCCTTCAGCAGCGCGGTCTTCACGCCGATGCCGAGCGCGTCGCGCACGCGCGGCAGGTCGCGATGGTAGAGCTGGTCCTGCAGCGCGCGGGTGCCGGTGGAGATGATGGTCTTGAGTCCCGACAGGATCGCCGGGACCAGGTAGGCGAAGGTCTTGCCGGTGCCGGTGCCGGCCTCGGCCAGCAGCACGCCACGGCTGTCGAAGGCGTCGGCGATGGCGGCGGCGAGGTCCTGCTGGGCGGTACGCGGGGCGAACGCGGCGATGTTGCGCGCCAGGTCGCCGCCCTCGCTCAACGCCGTGCGGCTGGCGTTGCCGAGCCGGCTGCCTCCCTCGCCCACCTCAGTACCGCGGCGGCGGGGTGACGGTGCAGGCGTCGCGCTGCGCACGCGCGGCACTCACCGCCGGCGCCGCAGTGGCCGCGCCGGTGGCCGGCTCGATGCCTGCCGGTGCCTGCGCCTGCGCCACCTGCGCAACGGTTTCCCAGTGCCGGCGACACAGCGGGCCGACGCCGGCGCCGAGTTCCGCCGCCTGTCGCGCCCGCCGTCCGGCAAGGTCGAGATCGCCCTGCCACAGCGCGGTCTCGGCGCGTTCCTGCAGCAGCGCCGGGTCGTCCGGGCTGATCGCCAGGGCCTGGTCGAGCAGCGCCGCGGCCTCGTCGTGGCGCCCCTGGCGCAGCAGCGCGTCGGCGTCGGCGCGCAGGTCCTGCACCTGCGGGTTGCCGAGCGGACGCACCACCAGTTCGTCGCTGGCCGAGGCGCCGGCCTGCTCGATCGCGGCCAGCGCGGCGGCGGCGTCGAACGCCGGCCGCTCCGGCGCCGCCGGACCGCTGGCGCAACCGGCCGCCAGCGCGGCGGCCAGGCACAGGCACGGGAACCGGAGCTTCATGGCACCTCCACCGGTTGCGGCGCAGGCGTCGGCTCGGGTGCGGGCTCCGGCTCGTCGTCGTCGCGGCCGAAGCCGAACCAGTCGCGCCAGCTGCGGCGCTCTTCGTACACCGGCTCGGGCGGCTGGCACGGCTGGAACGCGGGCGCGAAGCCGGCCACGAAGGCGAACCGGCGCGCGCCGGCACAGCCGGCATCGGTGGCGTGCGAGCCGACCACCCACTGCCAGTCCAGCCCCTTGTCGCTGACTTCCAGCGGCGCGCTCGGCAGTCGCTTGAACATGTTCGACCAGACCCGCATGCCGCCGGTCGAGCCGTACAGGCCGGTCGGTTCGTTCTGGTCGTTGCCGACCCAGGCGACCGCGAGGTGGTCGCCGGTGTAGCCGGCGAACCAGCTGTCGCGGCTGTCGTTGCTGGTGCCGGTCTTGCCGGCCGCGTTGAGCCGGCCGAGGCCGTCGGCGACCAGCTGCCGCGCGGTGCCGCTGGACACGGTGTGCTGCAGCGCCAGCGTGATCAGCCGCGCGGCGATCGCGTCGCCCTCCTGCGCCGGCGCCGGCTCGGTGTCGTAGCGGTTGAGCGCGCGGCCGTTGGCGTCCAGCACGCCGCGCACCGCATGCAGCGGCTGGATCTCGCCGCCGGATGCGAGGAACTGGTACAGCTGCGCCATCGCGTACGGGCTCTGGTCGACCGAACCGAGGATCAGCGCCGGGTTGGGCTCGGCCTCGATCCCCGCCAGCGTGCGGATCAGGTCCGCGATGCGGCGCGCGTCGACCTGCATGCCGACCCGTACCGTCGCCTGGTTGTAGGAGCGCGCCAGCGCGTCGATCAGCCGCACCGTGCCGTGGCTGCGGCCGTCGGAATTGCCCGGGCTCCACTGCTTGCCGTTGCCCAGCGCGACCGTCACCGGCGAGTCGTCGACCCAGCTGGCCAGCGACCAGCGGTCCGGCTGCGCCAGCGCCAGCAGGTACACGAACGGCTTGAGCAGCGAGCCGACCGGGCGCAGCGCGTCGATCGCGCGGTTGAAGCCGGGTCTGGACGGCGAACCGCTGCCGACCACCGCCAGCACGTCGCCGTTGTGCACGTCGGTCAGCACCAGGCCGGCCTGCAGGTCGGGACGGTTCTTGCTGGCCAGGCTTTCCAGCGTGCTGGTCACCGCGCCCTCGGCGTAGGCCTGGGCCGACGGCGACATGCCCGACATCACGCTCAGCCCGGCACCGGCGAGCGCGTCGGCCGGGTAGTCGGTGGCGAGCTGGCGGCGGATCAGGTCGACGTAGGCCGGGAAGCGGTTGGCCGAATGGCCCGGCTGCTCGGTCACGCCAAGCGGCGCCTTGAGCGCGCGCTGGTACTCGGCGTCATCGATCAGGCCGGTCTCGTGCATCTCGCCGAGGACGAAGTTGCGGCGCTCGGTGGCGCGCTCGGGATGCCGGCGCGGGTCGTAGTACGAGGGGCCGCGGACGATGCCGATCAGCAGCGCGATCTGCTCGGTGCTGATGTCGGCCAGGTCGCGCCCGAACCAGAATTCCGACGCCGCCGCCACGCCGTGGATCGCCTGCGCACCGCGCTGACCGAGGTAGACCTGGTTGAAATAGGTTTCGAGGATGGTCTGCTTGTCGTAGCGCGCCTCGATCAGCAGCGCGTAGATCGCCTCGTTGAACTTGCGCGTCCAGGTCTGCTCGGCGCCGATGCCGAGCAGGCCGCTGCGCGCGAGCTGCTGGGTCAGCGTGCTGGCGCCCTGGCGGGCCTCGCCGGCTTTCAGGTTGACCCAGGCCGCGCGCAGGATGCCGCTGAGGTCGAGCCCGTGGTGGTGCGCGAAGTCGCGGTCCTCGACCGCCTGCAGGCCGGTCACCAGCAGTTCGGGCACTTCCTCCAGCTGGACCAGCCGGCGCTCCTCCTGCTTCTGCCCGTACAGCGTCGCGATGCGCGCCGGGTCGAGCCGGGCGACCTTCAGCTTCCTGTCGGCGCCGGCGTCGCGCACGCTGGCGACCTTGCCGCCGGACAGCGTCACGGCGATCCGTCGCGGCGCCACCCGGCCGTCGACGTCGTTGAAGCCGCGGCTGGAGATCAGCCAGCGGCCGCCGTCGTTCGAATAGGTGCCGGGCCGCACGCCGTCGCCCGGGTGGTAGCCGGCGGCGGCGAGTTCGGTGGTGAGGGTCCGCTTGTCCAGCGCGAGGCCGGGTGCGAGCTCCAGCGGCCGGCCGTAGACCCGCGTCGGCAGCTGCCAGCGCAACTGGTCGAAGCGTTCGCCGACCTCGTGGTTGAGGTACAGCGAGTACGGGATCAGGAACCCCAGCCCCAGTCCGATGGCGGCGAGCACCCAGGTGACGAGGCGACGGCGCCAGTGGCCGGCGGTGCCCTCGGAGTTCCGGTTGTCGTCGGTTTCGTAATCGGATCGGGCCACGGCATGGGACAATGGCGGGGCTGTGCCCTCGTCCAGCGAGTCTAGCGCAGCTGTCCTTTGCCACTGACGCGCTGTCCGGGCCGGTTCGGCACGAGTTCAGGCCTGTCCATGCTTCCGACCGGAGAGTTCCACCCGACATGCCGATTTCCGCGGCCGACCTTGGATTCATGATCGACCGCGGTACCGGGCTGGTGCGGCGAGGGCTGGCCAGCCTGCGCACGCGCGGGTTGCGTGCATCGTGGCAGCGAGTGCTGAAGCAGTTGCGTCCGGTCCCTGCGGCGCAGCGCGTTGAATTGTTCCGGCCGGAGCCGGGCCCGTTCGCGCCTTTCACCGTGCCGGGTGCCGCCGAGCCCGTCGCCAGCATCGTCATTCCGGTCTACGACCAGTTGGAACACACGCTGGAATGCCTGCGGGCGCTGGCGGCACACCCGCCAAAGGTGGCAGTCGAGATCATCGTGGTCGACGACGGCTCGACCGACGCGACCGCTGACTGCCTGCCCCGGGTCGGACAGCTGCGCTACCTGCGCCGGTCCGCGAACGGCGGCTTCATCGCCGCCTGCAACGATGGCGCGGCGGCGGCGCGAGGCGAATACCTGGTGTTCCTCAACAACGACACGGTGCCGCAGCCGGGCTGGCTGGACGCGCTGCTGGCGACGTTCGAGGACCACCCCGACACCGGGCTGGCCGGCGCCCAGTTGCTGTACCCGGACGGGCGCCTGCAGGAAGCCGGCGGCATTGTCTTCGCCGATGGAAGCGGCTGGAACTACGGGCGCTTCGAAGCCGCCGACGCCCCGCCGTTCGCCCATCCGCGTGAAGTCGACTACTGCTCCGGCGCGGCGATCGCGTTGCCGACGGAGCTGTTCCGCACGCTCGGCGGTTTCGACACCCGCTACGCGCCCGCCTACTACGAGGACACCGACCTCGCGTTCGCCGTACGCGCGCACGGCCTGAAGGTGCGCTACCAGCCGGCGTCGCGCGTGCTGCACCTGGAAGGCGCGACCTCGGGCACCGACACCGCAAGCGGTGCCAAGGCGCACCAGGTCCGCAACCGGGCCGTGTTCGCGGCCAAGTGGGCGCAGGCGCTGCAGGCGCAGCCGGTGGCCGGCAGTGACCCACGGGCGGCCGCGCTGTCGCACTACCCACGGCAGGTGCTGGTGATCGACTCGCTGACGCCACGGCCGGACCGGGACTCGGGCTCGCTGCGGCTGGTCAACCTATTGAAGCTGCTGCGCGACGAAGGCGCGCACGTGGTGTTCATGCCGGCCGACCGCGGCTTCGACGGCGCCTACACGCGCGCCCTGCAGCAGGCCGGCGTGGAAGCGTGGCATGCGCCGTATGCCGCCGCGTTCCCGGCGTGGCTGCGTGAGCACGGCCACCGCTTCGACACCGTGCTGGTCTGCCGCCACTACGTCATGCGCGGGATGCTGACGCTGCTGCGCCGCCATGCGCCACAGGCGCGGCTGGTGTTCGACACTGTCGACCTGCACTACCTGCGCGAACAGCGCGCCGCGCGGGTCAATGACGATCCGCGGGCCCACCGTACGGCGGCGAGGACGCGGGCACTGGAACTGGATGTCATCGCCCGCAGCGACGCGACGCTGGTCGTCAGCGAGGCCGAGCGCGAACTGCTGGCGGTCGACGCCCCGGGAGCCGATGTCCACGTGCTGTCCAACCTGCACGCTCCCGGCGCGGCCGGGCTGCCGTTCGCGCAGCGCCGCGACGTGATGTTTGTTGGCGGCTTCCGCCACCCGCCCAACGTCGATGCGGTGTGCTGGTTCGTCCGCGAGGTCTGGCCACTGGTGCGGCGTTCGGAGCCGGCGCTGGCGTTCCACTGCATCGGCGGCGACGTGCCGGAAGCGGTGCGGTGCCTGGGCGACCTGCCCGGCGTCCACGTGCACGGCCACGTGCCCGACCTCGCACCCTGGCTGGCCGGCATCCGCGTTTCGGTCGCACCGCTGCGCTACGGCGCGGGAGTGAAGGGCAAGGTCAACCAGAGCATGGCCCACGGCGTGCCCGTGGTCGCCACCGGCTGCGCGGTGGAAGGCATGCACCTGACCGATGGCGTCGACGTGATGGTGGCCGACGCGCCGGACCGCTTCGCCGAGGCGGTGCTCGCACTCCATCGCGACGGGGATCTGTGGCATCGGCTCGCCGACAACGGCCGGCTCAACGTCGAGCGGCATTTCTCCGCCACCGCTGCACGCGACGTGGTGCAACGGGTCCTGCTGCGGCGCGACTGAATCATGCCCGCCGCGCCTGCTCCACCCCCGGCAGCGCCGCGAGCTTGCCCAGCAGCGCCGACAGCTGGCCGTAGTCGGACACCCGCAGCCGCATCCGGAAGCGCACGCGCGCGCCGCCGCGCTCGGCATCGCTGTGGATGCCGGCGACGTGCACGTTGGCCTGGGCGATGGCGTTGGTGATCTCCTTCAGCAGCCACTTGCGGTCGACCGCCAGCACCTCGACATCGACCTCGTGGGCGGTGCCGGCGATGCCCCACTCCACCGGCAGCAGGCGCTGCGGCTGGTCGGCGGCGAGGCGCCGCAGCGACGCGCAGTCGGCACGGTGCACGGTCACGCCGCGCCCGCGGGTGAGGTAACCGGCGATCGGTTCGCCCGGCAGCGGCTGGCAGCAGCGCGCCAGCTGCACCAGCAGGTTGTCGACGCCCTGCACGGTGAAGTCGGTGGCGCGGTGACGGGTGGCGCGGCGCCGAGGCGGAGCGGCGGCGGCCGGCTCGGCATCCGCCGCCGGCGCACGCGCGGCGCGCTCGTGTTCCAGCAGTACCCGCGCGACCTGGTGCGGGCCGACGTCGCCCAGCGCCACCAGCACGTGCAGGTCGCCGTCGGTGTCGAGGTGGAAGCGCTCGCGCGCCGGCGCGAGGTCGGCGCCGAGCAGGCCGAGCCGGCGCAGCTCCTTGTCCAGCAGTTCCTTGCCCTCGGCCTCGTTGCGCGCGCGGTCGAGCTTGTGGAACCAGTTGCGCACCTTCTCGCGCGAGCGGCTGCTGGCGAGGAAGCCGTTGGACTCGATCAGCCAGTCGCGCCGCGGCTCGCCGGTCTTGGCGGTCATGATCTCGACCCGGTCGCCGCTGCGCAGCCGGTGGTCGAGCGGGACGATCCGCCCGTCGACCTTGGCGCCGCGGCAACGGTGGCCGATCTCGGTGTGCACGCGGTAGGCGAAGTCCAGCGGGGTCGCGCCGGCCGGCAGGTCGATCACCTCGCCACGGGGCGTCAGCACGTAGACGCGGTCCTCGACCAGCTCGGTATCAAGCTCGCCGGCGAGGGTCGATTCGTCGGCCTCGGCGCCGTCGGCGGCCGGCTCCAGCAGGCGCCGCATCCACGCGATCTTGCGGTCGAACGCGGCGTCGCCGGCGCCGCCGCCTTCCTTGTACTTCCAGTGCGCGGCGACGCCCAGCTCGGCCTGCCGGTGCATCTCGACGGTGCGGATCTGCACCTCCAGCGTCTTGCCTTCCGGGCCGACCACCGCGGTGTGCAGCGAGCGGTAATCATTCCGCTTGGGCCGCGCGATGTAGTCGTCGAACTCGCTCGGGATCGGCGTCCAGGTCGCGTGCACCACGCCCAGCGCGGCGTAGCAGGCGGCCAGGTCGTCGACCAGCACGCGCACGGCGCGCAGGTCGTAGAGTTCGCCGATGGGCACGTCCTTGCGCTGCATCTTCTTCCAGATGCTGTAGATGTGCTTGGGCCGGCCGGCCACGTCGGCCTCGACGCCCTGCGCCGCCAGCGCGGTGCGCAGGGTCTGCCGGACCTGCTCGATGTAGCGCTCGCGGTCGCCGCGCTTCTCGTCGAGCAGCCGCGCGATCTGCTTGTAGGTGTCCGGCTGCAGGTGGCGGAAGGCGAGGTCCTCCAGCTCCCACTTCAGCTGCCAGATGCCGAGCCGGTTGGCCAGCGGGGCGTGGATGTCGCGGGTCAGCTCGGCCAGGCGGCGGCGCTGCTCCGGGGGCAGGCGGTCGGCGTGGCGCATGCGCGCCAGCTGCCGCGCCAGCAGGATCGGCACCACGCGCAGGTCACGCACGATCGCCAGCAGCAGCCGCCGCAGGCCCTCGCTGCCGCCGCTGCGGTCCGGCTCGGCGTGCAGGGTCCAGACCTGGCCGGCGGCGCGCTGGCCGTCGACCAGGGCGGCGATCGCCGGGTGGTCGCGCTCCAGAGTGGGCGCCAGGCGGTCCTGCAGCGCGGGGAAGGCATGGAGCAGCGCCGCGGCCACGGTGTCGCCGTCGGCGTCGAGCCGCTGCAGCGCGTCCAGCATCGCCACGACGGTATCCACCGGGTCGGCCGGCGCCCCGGACCGGCCCGCGGCATCGGCTTCCAGCAGCGCCTGTCGCAGGCGGGCGGGGATCGCCGCGGCGGCCGGGTGCCGGAGCAGTCCGGGCAGCGGGGAATCGGCGGCGGGCGGTGCGGGCGCGCTCATCGCGGCGGCTTCATTCGTGCGTGGGGGACATGGCTACACTAGCGAGCAACCGCCCGCAGGAACAGATCGATGCACATGCCTTCCGTCACCGCGCGCCGGCTCCGTCCGCTGGCGCTTGCCACCACCCTCCTCGCCACCCTCGCGCTGGCGCCGGCCGCGTTCGCGCAGGACGGCAAGCCGATCGAGCAGCAGATGACGCCCGAGCAGTTCCGCGCCGCCGGCCTCGACCAGCTCAGCGCCGAGCAGCTGGCCAACCTCAACGCGTGGCTCAACCGCACCCTCGACGTGGAAACCACCAAGGCGGCCAAGCTGGCCAAGGAAAAGGTCGAGGACGAGAACCGCGGTTTCTTCGACTTCGGTTCCAGCGAGCCGGTGCGAAGCCGCCTGCAGGGGCCGTTCCACGGCTTCGCCAAGGGCCGCCAGTACACCCTCGAGAACGGCCAGGTCTGGCGCCAGACCGACGGCGCTTCGCTCGCCGGCGTGGAGCTGGACAGCCCCGCGGTCGAGGTCTCGCCGAGCCTGATCGGCAGCGCGTGGTACCTGAAGGTCGAGGGTTACAACACCCGGGCGAAGGTCGAGCGGGTCAAGTAACCGGGCCGGGCGGGTGGCACCGGCCGCCCGTGCCGTTCAGCCGAGCCGTGCCAGCCGCGTCGCCAGCTTCTTCGGCGACACCCCGCGCGCGCCGAGCTCCTGCGCGAACAGCGACACCCGCAGCTCCTCCAGCTCCCAGCGCAGCGCCTGCCAGTCGGGCGCATCGGCGTCGCCGCGGGCGTGCGCGGCGGCAAGGGCGTCGACGAAGGGCTTGAGTTCGAGCATCCGCGCCTGGTCACGGGTCGGGTCGCGCAGCGCGCGCTCGCCACGCAGGGCCAGCGCCTTCAGGTAGCGCGGGTACTCGGCCAGCGCCTGCGCCGGCACGTCGCGCAGGAAGCCCGGAGGGGTCAGGGCGGCGAGGTGCGCGCGCATGTCGTCGAGGTTGCCGCTGGCCCAGCCCATCAACGGTGACTCGAGCTTGCCGCGCGCCTCGGCGACCGCGGCGAGGATCGTCTCGGCCTGACGCAGGCGCTCCATCGATTCGGGGAACAGCTGCTTGGTCACCGCGTCACGGCGCGCGGCGAAGGCATCGGCGTCGCGGATGTCGCCAAGGCCGTCGGCCACCAGCGAGGCGAACGCGCCATCGACGATGTCGGGGCGCAGGCGGTCGCCATCGCGCTCGCCGGTGTCGCGCGGCGCGGCCGATTCGATCGCGGCGTACAGCAGGCCGGTCCTGGGCGACACCGGCAACTGCTTGCGCGCCTGCTTGCGCTTGTCGGCCAGCGCCAGCCACAGCAGCCGACGCACGCCGCGTGGATGGTGGCGCAGCGCGGTGTCGCGCTCGGCGTGGACCTGCAGCGAGACGCTGTCGCCGTCGTCGTGCAACGCCGGGTAGGCGGGGACGCCGGCGGCGCCGGGCACGCTGGCCGGGATCGGGGTGTCGGGGAAGACCACCAGCCCGCGCCGCATCATGCCGTCGGCCGCATGCGCCGCGAACGCCCGCGCCGCACGCTCGCCGAAGCGTGCGCGCAGATCGTCGAGGTCGCGCGACTCGGCAAGCACGGTGCGGCCGTCGCGGTCGTGCAGGCGCAGGTTGGCGCGCAGGTGCGGTTCCAGCGCTGTTTCGTCGAAATCGACGCCAGCCACCTCGGCGCCGGTGACCTTTTGCAGGAACCGCGCCAGCATCCCGGCGAAGGCGTCCGCCTCCGGCCCCGGATGCGCCTCGGCGAACGCGCGGGCGAAGTCCGGCGCGGGCACGAAGTTGCGCCGCTGCGCCTTCGGCAGCGACCGGATCAGCGCCGCCGCCTTGTCGGCGACGAAGCCCGGCGCCAGCCAGCCCAGCCGCACCGGGTCGAGCGCGTTGAGCAGGTGCAGCGGCACCGCGACGGTCATGCCGTCATCCGGCGCGCCCGGGTCGAAGCGGTACTTCACCGCCAGCCGCGCATCGCCCAGCTCGATCACCGGCGGGAAGCGCGCGGCATCGGTCCCGTCGCCGATCAGGAGGTCGTCGAGCGACCATTCCAGCGCGGCCTTCTGCGGCGGCGGCAGCTTGTTGAACCACGCGTCCAGCGCCTGCGCGTTGTGCACCTGCGGCGGCAACCGGTCGAGGTACCAGCGCGCCATCCAGTCCTCGTCGACGACGATGCCGGCGCGGCGCTGCTTGGCTTCCTCCTCGCGCGCCTTTTCCAGCGTCGCGAGATTGCGCTTGAGGAACACCGCGCGGGTGTTGACCTCGCCCGGCACCAGGCCGTCGCGGGCGAAGATCGCGCGGCTTTCCCCGGGATACAGGCCGCCGTAGTGGATCGGCCGCTTGGGCGCGAGCACCAGCCCGAACAGGCTGACCTGCTCGCTGCCGAGCACCCGCCCCTGCGCGCGCGACCAGCGCGGGTCGAAGTGGCGCCGCGCCAGCAGGTGCGGCAGCTCGTCGATCGCCCATTGCGGCTCGATCGAGGCGTTGGTCATCGCCCAGACCTTCTCGGTGTCCAGCAGGGTCGCCGACAGCACCCACGGCGGCGGCTTGCGGATCAGCCAGGAGCCGGGGAACAGCCCGAATTTGCGCCCGCGGGGGCCGTCGTAGACCGCCGCCGGCCGGCGCTCACCCGGTTTCTTCTCGCCCGGCTTCTTCTCCGGCCCGGGCTGGCGGTGGCCGATCTGGGTCGGCAGGCCGGTGATCAGCGCGCGGTGCAGGTTGGCGTAGGCGCCGGCGTCGAGTTCGGCTTCGGCGGGACCCACCTGCCAACCCAGGTCCTCGGCCATCAGCTTGAGCTGGCGATGCAGCTCGCGCCATTCGCGCATGCGCAGGAAGCCGAGGAAGTTCTTCTCGCACCACTTGCGCAACTGCGACTGGGTCAGGTCCTCGTGCGCGTCCTGGTAGGCCGCCCACAGCCTCAGCGTGCCGACGAACTCGGAGCTGTAGTCGACGAACTGCGCGTGCGCGTTGTCGGCCGCGGCGCGCTGGTCGGCCGGACGCTCGCGCGGGTCCTGGATGCCGAGGAACGACGCGATCACCAGCATCTCGCGCAGGCAGCCCTTCGCGTTGGCGGCGACCAGCATCCGCGCCAGCTTCACGTCGACCGGCATGCGTGCCATCAGCTTGCCGGTCGCGGTCATCGCGCGCGCGTCGTCGACCGCGCCCAGCTCGGCCAGTTGCTGCCAGCCATCGGCAATCGCGCGCGGATCGGGCGGCTCGAGGAACGGGAAGCGCTCGATATCGCCCAGGCCCAGCGACAGCATCCGCAGGATCACCCCGGCCAGCGCCGCGCGGCGGATCTCCGGATCGGTGTACTCGGGTCGCGATTCGAAGTCGGCCTCGCTGTACAGCCGGTAGCAGGTGCCTTCCGACACGCGTCCGCAGCGGCCCTTGCGCTGGTTGGCGCTGGCCTGGCTGATGGACTCGATGTGCAGCCGGTCGAGCTTGCCGCGCGGGCTGTAGCGCTTGACCCGCGCCAGCCCGGGGTCGACCACGTAGCGGATACGCGGCACCGTCAGCGAGGTCTCGGCGACGTTGGTCGCCAGCACGATGCGGCGCTGCGGACCCGGGTTGAACACGCGGTCCTGGTCGCGCACCGACAGCCGCGCGTACAGCGGCAGCACCTCGGTGTGGCGGTATTTGCGGCGCTCCAGCGCCTGGTGGGCGTCGCGGATCTCGCGCTCGCCGGGCAGGAAGACCAGCACGTCGCCGCGCGGGTCCTCGCGGGTGATCTCGTCGCAGGCAGCCACGATCGCATCGTTGACCGTGCGCTCGCCGTCGCGGTCGGCCTCGCCTTCCAGCGGCCGGTACCGCACCTCGACCGGATAGCTGCGGCCTTCGACCTCCACCACCGGCGCGTCGTCGAAATGGGCGGCGAAACGCGCTGTGTCGATCGTCGCCGAAGTCACGATGACCTTCAGGTCGCGGCGCTTGAGCAACAGCTGCTTGAGGTAGCCGAGCAGGAAGTCGATGTTGAGGCTGCGCTCGTGCGCCTCGTCGATCAGGATCGTGTCGTAGCGCGACAGCCAGCGGTCGGACTGGATCTCGGCCAGCAGGATGCCGTCGGTCATGAACTTGACCGCGGTCTGCTCGCCTACATTCTCGTTGAACCGGACCTGGTAGCCGACCGCGCCGCCGAGAGGCGTCTGCAACTCCTCGGCGACCCGCTTGGCGACCGCGCGCGCGGCAATCCGGCGCGGCTGGGTGCAGCCGATCATGCCGGCGGCGCCGCGACCGGCTGCCAGGCACAGCTTGGGAATCTGGGTGGTCTTGCCCGAACCGGTCTCGCCGGCGATCACCACCACCGGGTGCGCGCGGATCAGTTCGACGATGAGGTCGGCCTCGGCCGCGATCGGCAGCGACGGATCGACCGGTGCGACAGGCAGGTTCGCCGCACGCGACTCGCGCCGTGCCACCGACTCCGCCAGCGCCCGCTCGAACGCCCCTTGCGCGTCCGCATCGTCCGGCCGGCCGCGCCAGCGCGACCACAGCCCGTGCAGCCGCCCGCGGTCACGGCTCAGCCCGTGGTCGATCGCCTCGCGCGCCTGCCGCAGCCCGGGCGACAGGGGCGGGCGTCGTGACGCGGTCTTGGCGGTCGGGCCCATAGGATCCATTGATCGGTCGTGTTTGGACAAACGATTTCACACCACTCCCCGGGCACCGTATTGTCGCCGCAGGGACTATCTCAAAGGGAGAAACACTCGATGGCCAAGACCAAGACTGCGAGCAAGCCCGCGAAGGCGGGCAAGTCCACCAAGACCACGACGGTCGCCAGGCCGGCCGCGTCGCCGGCCTCGGGGTCGAGCGCCCCGGCGATCGATATCGGGATCGGCGACCGCGATCGCAAGGACATCGCGACCGGCCTGGCGGGCTTCCTCGCCGACGCCTACACCCTGTACCTGAAGACCCACAACTTCCACTGGAACGTCACCGGGCCGATGTTCAACGCCCTGCACGTGATGTTCGAGACCCAGTACACCGAGCAGTGGACGGCGCTGGATGAGATCGCCGAGCGCATCCGCGCGCTGGGCTTCAACGCGCCGGGTTCGTATGCCGAGTTCACCCGCCTGACCACGATTCCGGAGGAACCGGGGCTGGAGGACGCGGCGGACTGGCGCGAGATGGTGCGCCAGCTGGTGGTCGGCAACGAGGCGGTCTGCCGCACCGCGCGCAAGGTGCTGAAGACCGCCGACGACGCCGGCGACGACCCGACCGTCGACCTGCTGACCCAGCGCCTGCAGACCCACGAGAAGTACGCCTGGATGCTGCGCTCGCTGCTGCAGTAAGCCTGCGCCGGGCCCGAGTCCAACGAACCCCCGGGGCTGTCGCGGCCCCGGGGGGTTTGCGTATTGCAGCGCCGGTGTCCCGGAGCGCCACGGGCGGGGCCGCGAGACGCCGCCTTGCTACCCTGTCGCCCATGCAAACCGCCGCACTGGACCTGCTCCGCACCACCTTCGGCCACCCCGGATTCCGCGGCGAACAGGCGGACATCGTCGAGTGCGTGGCCAGCGGCAACGACGCCCTCGTGCTCATGCCCACTGGCGGCGGCAAATCGCTGTGCTACCAGCTCCCGGCCCTGCTGCGCGACGGCTGCGGCATCGTCGTCTCGCCGCTGATCGCGCTGATGCAGGACCAGGTCGAGGCCCTGCGCCAGCTCGGCGTGCGCGCCGCCTGCCTCAACTCGACCCTCGACGCCGCCGCGGCGGCCGGGGTCGAGCGCGACCTCCTCGCCGGCAACCTCGACCTGCTCTACGTTGCCCCCGAACGCCTGCTCACCGGCCGCTTCCTCAACCTGCTCGACCGCGCCCAAGGCGGCCCCGGCATCGCCCTGTTCGCCATCGACGAAGCCCATTGCGTCTCCCAGTGGGGCCACGACTTCCGGCCCGAATACCGCCAGTTGACGATCCTCCACGAGCGCTGGCCCGGCGTGCCGCGCATCGCCCTGACCGCGACCGCCGACGCGCCGACCCGGCGCGAGATCGCCGAGCGGCTCGCGCTCGACGAGGCCCGCCAGTTCGTCAGCTCGTTCGACCGCCCCAACATCCGCTACCGCGTGGTGCAGAAGGACGGCAACGGCAGCCGCGCCCTGCTCGACTTCCTCGCCGGCCACCGCGGCGAGAGCGGCATCGTCTACGCGTTCTCGCGCAAGCGGGTCGAGAAGGTTGCCGAACAGCTGCAGGCCGCCGGCGTCGACGCCCTGCCCTACCACGCCGGCATGCCGGCCGAGCAGCGCGCCGCCAACCAGCGCCGCTTCCTGCAGGCCGACGGCGTGGTGATGGTGGCGACGATCGCCTTCGGCATGGGCATCGACAAGCCCGACGTGCGCTTCGTCGCCCACGTCGACCTGCCCAAGTCGATCGAGGGCTACTACCAGGAGACCGGCCGCGCCGGGCGTGACGGCCAACCGGCCGAGGCCTGGCTCAGCTACGGCCTGGGCGACGTGGTCAACCTGCGCCAGCTGATCAACCAGGGCGAGGCCGGCGAGGAACGCAAGCAGCTGGAGGTGCGCAAGCTCGACGCGCTGCTGGGCTACTGCGAGTCCACCGACTGCCGGCGGCAGGCGCTGCTGGGCTGGTTCGGCGAGGCCCACCGCGGCGCGTGCGGCAACTGCGACAACTGCATCGACCCGCCGGAAAGCTGGGACGGCACCGAGGCCGCGCGCAAGGCGCTGTCGTGCGTCTACCGCAGCGAACAGCGCTTCGGCGCCGGTCACCTGATCGACATTCTGCGTGGCGTGTCGACCGAAAAGGTCCAACGCTTCGGCCACGAGCGGCTGAGCACGTGGGGCATCGGCGCCGACCTCGATGCGCGCCAGTGGAGCGGCGTGTTCCGGCAACTGGTCGCAGGCGGGTTGCTGGAGGCCGATGTCGAGCGCCACAACGCGCTGCGCCTGACCGCGCTGGCCACGCCGGTGCTGCGCGGCGAACGCTCGCTGCGCTTCCGCAAAGAGGCGCCCAAGGCCGCGCGCCGGCGCGGCGGTAGTACCACCCCGATGATCGAACTGGCGCCGGAGGCGATGCTGCGCTTCGACGCCCTGCGCGAGTGGCGCGCCGCCACCGCACGCGAGCAGAACGTGCCGGCCTACGTGATCTTCCACGACGCCACCCTGCGCGCGATCGCCGAGGCCGACCCGGGCGACCTGGACGACCTCGCCGGGATCGCCGGCATCGGCGGCACCAAGCTCGAGCGCTACGGCGAAGCGGTGCTGCAGCAGCTGTTCGACGTCGCCTGAGCGCGGCCCTGGAAACCGAAAACCCCGCCGTGGCGGGGTCTTCGGGATGCGACTCACAGAAGGCGGTACGCGGCTTCAGTCGTCCCGCCGCGCAGTTTCGCGACTTTGCACGAACTCCGGGAAGGTCTCGGCCATCGTCGCTTCGTCCGGCAGGATGTAGAACACCCCGCCGCGCTCGAACGTCGGACTGACGATCCGCTCGTAGAACGCGGGCGCGACGTTGATGCAGCCATGCGTGACGCGGTTGTCGTCCGGCGATGGCGATGCGAGGCGCTCGGGGCGTTTCTCGGCCGGGACACCGGTGGCGGTGGGGTGGATGGAAACCGCGGAATCGTAGTCCACCCACAGCACGCGCCCGGCGTCGAGCGACGGGCCGAAGCCGCCCACGAAGCGCCCCGCAGGCGTGGTGCGGTCCCGGCCCGGGATCTCGCCAAGCGCAAGGCCGGCGATGCCGGGGGCCGTATGGTCGCCGGTCGCCGAGCCGAACAGCCCGGGTGCCGCGCCGCGAAGACGGCCGTCGCCATCGAACACCAGGACCTGCGCCGCGGCCTTGTCGATGACCGCGAACGGATAGCCCTGGCTGTCGTTGGATGCGACCACCCAGCCGGCGAGTTCGATCACCGTATCGGAGACGTCCTGGCCGGACGGAAGCTGGTCGGCGACGGGAACCGGCTGCGCGTCGGCGTCACCGGCCCTGGCCACGCCGGACGTGGCGAACGCCAGCGCAAGTGCCAACGCGCAATGAGCGGCCCGGATCGAAGGGTATGTGCGGGTGTGGATGGGACGCCTCCTCGGAACGGATACAACAGTGCAGACGGAAAACCGGTGGCCGGCAAAGGCCACCGGGTTCCGGTTCAAACCGGATCACCGCGAATCGTGCAAGCGGTTAACCGCGCGGCACGCGACGCGGCGAGGACTCGAGCGCCTGGACGCGGCTTTCCATCTGGTCGAGCCGCTGGTTGGCCTGCTGCGCCGACTGGTTGGCGGCTTCGGCGCTCTGGGCGGCGCTCTGCACGCGCGTGTCGAGCTGGTCGAGGCGCGAGTTGATGCTGGCGAACTCGTCATCGTAGGTGGCGCACGACGCGAGGCCCAAGGTGGCGACGACCGCCAGTGCCATCGCCAGTCGCTGTTTGGTCATGAACATGTAACTCTCCTTCGTCTGGGGTCTTCGGAATATAGCCGTGTTTCTCCAGTAGCCGTTCCGGACCTTCAGCCGACGTTGAACCACGTCGATGAAGCGTGAAGACGTGGGCCGATCGTCCGCGACGCGCGACACAGAAAAGCCCCGACGATGCGGGGCTCTTCTTCGGGATACCGGTGAGGCTTTGCCTGGCAGACAGTGGTGGGTCGTGATGGATTCGAACCATCGACCAGCGGATTAAAAGTTGCCTTGTAAATCAATAAGATATTGATTTAGTCGCGCAGTCTTGCGCAGCTTAGCGCAGGGAAAAGTAGTTCAACATCAGTAGCTTAGCGTAGTTTTGTGCAGTGCGAAAAAACTGCGCGGTGTACCTCTGCTGTACCTAGATCGCGCTGTCGGAAGCGTCGAGCGCTGTGTCAGGAGTCACCACCGCCCTTTCCGTTCTTCCGCAGGTGCTCACGGAACGCTGCGTCGTCTCCTGGTGTGGGGTTCACCCCCGTTTTCACGGACACTT
>NZ_AVPT01000009.1 GCF_000768335.1 Lysobacter arseniciresistens ZS79 | reverse complement strand
CCGGCGCCGAACGCGGCCGGCGCGAACGGCTGCAGCGGCTGGCGCACCACCAGCGCCTCGCGCGCGGTGGCCGGGTCGGCGTGCTGGGCGGCGGCGGCGTCGAGCAGTTCGGCGACCAGCACCGACGGCTCGCGCTCGCTGCCGTCGCGCGCATCGGCGCCGAGGTAGCTCAGGTAGAACACGTCGCCGGCCGAGGCCAGCAGCTGCAGGAACAGGAAGCGGTCGTCCTCGCGCAGCGAGCGGTCGCCATGGCGCCGGCGCGGGCTGCCGAGCTCGGCGGTCAGCCGGTTGAGGCCGGCGGCCGGGTCGCGCCGCGGGTAGGCGCCGTCGTCGAGGCCGAGCACGCAGATCGCGCGGAACGGCAGCAGCCGCAGCGGCACCATGCGGGCAAAGCTGATGCCGCCGGTCAGCAGCGGCGCGCGGGTGTCGGCCTCGGCCAGCACCGCGGCGAAGTGCGCGCGCACCACCTCCGGCGCCAGCGGCGAGTCGTAGCCGGCGGCCGCGGCGCTGTCGGCGAACGCGCCGACCAGCTGGCGCAGGCGGTCGAGTGCGCGCTGGGTGGCCGGGTTGGCCGGCGGCGCCGGCAGCAGCGCATCGAGCAGGCCGAGCAGTCGTTCGCGCCACTGCAAAGGCGGCATCGCCTCGGCCAGCGTGCGCTCGTGGCGTTCGAGCGTGCGCAGCAGCCGCAACAGGGCGTCGAGCGCGTCGAGCGCGCCGCCCTCGAGTTGGGGCCACGGCGCCAGCACCTCGCCGGCGCCGGTCGCCAGCGGGGCGTCGTCGCCGGTGGCGTGCCCGAGCAGCAGCCGGTCGATCGCGAAGCGCCAGGTCCAGCCGTCGTCGGCCGGGGCGCCGTGACGCTGGCGGTGGCCGGCATCCAGCCCCCAGCGCACATCGGCGGCCTGCAGCCATTCGTGCAGGCGCTCCAGCGCGGCGGCGTCGAGGCCGGCGGCGGCGGCCAGCGGCGGGCTGGCGACGAGGTCGAGCACCTCGTGCAGGCCGAAGCGCGACACCGGCAGCGCCAGCAGCCGCAGGAACACCTCGGCCAGCGGCTCGCCGGCCAGCGGGCTGGCGTCGGCCAGTGCATACGGGATGAAGTCGGGCCGGCCCGCGCGGCCGCCGAACACCGCCTCGATGTACGGCACGTAGGGGTCGATGTCGGGCGCCAGCACGGCGATCTCGCGCGGCTGCAGCGGCGGGTCGAAGCGCGTGTCCTCGAGCAGGCCGCGCAGCTGGTCGTGCAGTACCTGCACCTCACGCAGGCGGGTGTGGCAGGCGTGCACCTGCAGGGTCGGGTCGTTGCGGTCGACCCTCTCGCGCAACGGCGCGCCGGGGGTGCCGCGGCGATGGAACAGGTCGCGTTGCAGGCGCTTGAGCAGGCCGTCGGCGAGCGGGTCGCCGGCGCGCGGCAGCGGCTCGGCGTAGGCCGGGACATCGCCGGCCGGATGCACCACCTCGTAGCTGCCGAGCACCGCCATGAAGTCGCGCCCGGCCGCGCCCCAGGCCTGCAGCAGCGGGTTGTCGGCGGACCCGTCGCGCAGGTCGCCGAAGACGTCCTCGCCGCCGCGCAGGCGCTCGCCGAGGGTCTGCAGGTCGCCCCAGTACTCGCGCGTCGGCGACGGCAGGTAGAAGTGCAGCGTACCGACCCGCGCCTGGGTCGCGACCACGCGCAGCACGTCGGGCGAGATGTTGAGGGTGGCGAACGCGAACAGCCGCGGCGGCAGCCCGGCCGGCAGCGGCGCGTCGTCGCCGGCGAAGCGCCGCAGGTAGTCGTCGATGCGCCGGGCGCGGTGGCGGCGGCCGCGGGCGACGTGGCGCCACAGCAGCGCCTGCGGCTCGCGCGGGTCGGCGCCGGCCTCCCAGTCCAGCAGCCAGTCGCGGCGCCAGGCCTGGTACTTCTCGAACACCGCCGCCAGCTCGCCGGCCAGGCCCCAGGCCTTGAGCGGATCGACGCCGGCGCCGGCATCGGCCGCCAGGTAGCGGCGCAACCCGGCCATCGCCGGCGCCCGCATCAGCGCGGGGTCGCCGAGCGCGGCCAGCAGGCGCCAGCGCAGCGCGTCGGCGTCGAGGTCCTCGCCGGCGCCGTCGACGTTGGCGTCCAGCGCGCGCCGGACAAGCTCGCCCGGGGTCAGGAACTCGAGGTTGGCGGCAACCCCGTGCGCCTGCGCCAGCGTCGCCTGCAGCCAGCGCCGCATCGCCACCTGCGGGATCAGCACGATGTCCGGCGCCAGCAGCGGCTGCCCCGGCGCCGCCGCGCGCAGCTCCTGCGCCAGCAGCCCGGCGAGGACGTCCAGCGAGTTGGAGTGGTACAGGCGGAAGTCGGGCGGGCTGGGCATCGCGGCCATCTTGCCGCAGCGCCGTCGCAGCCGGCGAGATCGCGGCGGGCGGTCGCGCGCCGGTGCTGCGATACTGTCGCGATTCAGCCAGCCGGCGCGATCCTGCGCGATTCCCGGCGTCCGGCGCCGGCCGGTCCACGCCAGCCGGTCCACAGGAGTCACGATGTCCGACCCCAGCCCCATCGTCCGCATTGCCGGCCTCCGCCTCGACCGCGGCGGTCGCACGGTGCTGCGCGACATCGACCTGGCCGTCCCGCGCGGGCACGTGGTGGCGGTGCTGGGGCCGTCGGGCAGCGGCAAGTCGACCCTGCTGGCGGCGCTGACCGGCGAGCTGGAGCCCGCCGCCGGCACGGTCGAGGTGCTCGGCCGGCCGGTGCCGCGCAACACCCGCGCATTGCTGGAGTTGCGCAAGGGCATCGGCGTGCTGCTGCAGGGCAACGGCCTGCTGACCGACCTGACCGCCGCCGAGAACGTCGCCCTGCCGCTGCGCACGCACACGAAATTGCCGAAACCCGTCATCGACCGGCTGGTGCGGATGAAGCTGCACGCGGTCGGCCTGCGCGCCGCCGCCGACGCCTTCCCGCGCGAGCTGTCGGGCGGCATGGCGCGCCGCGTCGCGCTGGCCCGCGCGCTGGCGCTGGATCCGCCGCTGATGATCTACGACGAACCGCTGACCGGACTCGACCCGATCGCCAGCGGCGTGGTGATGGAGCTGGTGCGCAAGCTCAACGACAGCCTCGGCCTGACCAGCATCGTGGTCACCCACCACGTCCACGAAACCCTGCCGGTGGCCGACCACGCGATCGTGATTGCCAATGGCGGGATCGTGTTCTCCGGCACGCCGGACGCACTGCAGGCCAGCACCGATCCGCTGGTGCGGCAGTTCCTCGACGGCCAGCCGGACGGGCCGATTCCGTTCGACGCCGCCCCCCGCAACGCAGAGGCCGCCTGATGCCGTTTGTCGCCGCCACCCGCTCGGTCGGACGCGCCGGCCTGTTCACCCTGTCGGTGATCCGCGCCTCGCGCCCGGGCGCGGACCTGTTCCGCGAGTTCGTCCGCGAGATCTACAAGATCGGCGCGCGCTCGCTGCCGATCATCGCCGTCGGCGGCGCCTTCGTCGGCCTGTCGATCACGCTGCTGGGCTACCGCGCGCTCGACACCTACGGCGCCTCCAGCCAGATCAGCGCGCTGGTCGGCCTCGGCCTGTACCGCGAGCTGGCGCCGGTGCTGACCGCGCTGCTGTTCATCGGCCGCGCCGGCAGCTCGATCGCCGCCGAACTGGGCCTGATGCGCGCGACCGACCAGATCACCGCGCTCGGCCTGATGGCGATCGACCCGGTCGGCAAGGCGGTGGCGCCGCGGTTCTGGGCCGCGGTGCTGTGCGTGCCGCTGCTGACCGGGTTCTTCTGCAGCCTGGCGCTGTCGGCCAGCTACTTCGAGGCGGTCCACGTGATCGGCATCGACGCCGGCGTGTTCTGGCAGGTGCTGCGCGACAGCGTCGATTTCGTCGACGACTTCGGCATGGCGCTGGTCAAGTCGGCGGTGTTCGGCGCGGTCGCGGCGCTGGTCGCGGCCTATGTCGGCTTCCACGCCGAGCCGACCATCGAGGGCACCTCGGTGGCGACCACCAAGGCGGTGGTCAACGCCTCGCTGCTGGTGCTGATGTTCAACTTCGTCATGTCCGCGTTGCTTTTCAGGTAACTACCTATGTCCTCCCGCGCACCCCGTATCGAATTCGCCGTCGGCGCCTTCCTGCTGCTGGCGCTGGCCTCGCTGCTGGTGCTGGCGATCGCCTCCACCAACGGCAAGTTCGGCCTTGGCGGCAACCACTACGAGATCACCGCGCGCTTCACCAACCTCGGGCCGCTGCGCACCAACGCGCCGGTCAAGGTCGGCGGCGTCGCGATCGGCCACGTGTCCGGCATCACGCTGGACCCGGTCAAGCTCGACTCGGTGGTCACCCTGGCGATCGACGAGCGCTATTCCGACCTGCCGGCCGACACCAGCGCGGCGATCCTGACCTCCGGCCTGTTGGGTGAAAGCTACGTCGGCCTGCAGCCCGGCGGCGACCCGGAACCGCTCAGGCCCGGCGACTCGATCTTCCTGACCCAGTCCTCGGTCGACCTGATCCAGATGGTCGGCAAGTACATGTTCAGCGGCGGCGCGGACAATACGTCCGATCCTGCCGGCGAGGCGGCCGACGACGCCGTGCCCGCCTACCTGCAGGAAAGCGGTACCGACCTTCCCACGGAATGAAGCCCATGAAGCGCAACCTCATCGCCCTGTTCGTCTCCGCCGCGCTGCTGGCCGCCGCGCCCGCGACGGTGCTCGCCCAGCCGCAGGCCGCTTCGGCCGCCAGCACCGTGTCGCCGAGCAAGCTCGTGCTCGACAACTCGACCCGCATCCTGACCACGCTGGAAGAGCGCCGTGACGAGTTCCGCGCCGACCGCGGCGCGCTGCGCACGTTCATCGCCAGCGAGTTCGACAACATGTTCGACCGCACCTACGCCGCCCGGCTGGTGCTCGGCCGCCACGGCCGCGGCGCCTCCGACGCCGAGGTCGGCAAGTTCGCCGACGCCCTGGCCAACAGCCTGATGGCGCGCTATGGCTCGTCGCTGCTGGACTTCAACAGCCAGCTGAAGGTGCGGGTGAAGTCCGAGACCCCGCTGCGCGGCGGCGCGATGGTCAAGGTGTCCAGCGAGTTCCTGCGCGAGGGCGGCGAGCCGGTTCCGGTCGACTACCTGCTGCGCCGGAACGGCAACGACTGGAAGGTGTTCGACGTGATGGTCGAGGGGGTCAGCTTCGTGCAGACCTTCCGCAACCAGTTCGACGGCCCGCTGTCGCGGCAGTCGATCGCCGAGGTCGCCGCGCAGCTGGAAACCGGCAAGCTCAAGGCCGGTACCGACTGATGGCCGGCGCCGCGACGGTCACCCGCGAGGGCGACGCGCTGGTGTTCGGCGGCGTGCTCGACCGCGCCGCGGTGGCCGCCGCGTGGACCGCGGCGCGACCGTTGCTGGCCGGCGCCCGCCGGCTCGACCTGAACGCGGTCCCGTCGCTCGACAGCGCTGGCCTGGCGCTGCTGGCCGAGCTGGCCGCGCAGCTGCCGGACGCACGCATCGACGGCAGCCCGGCCGGCCTCGCCGAGCTGCGCGCGGCCTACCGGCTCGACCCCGCGCTGGGCTTCGCCGGCTGACGGAACGCAGCATCCCTGCCGCCGGCGTGGCCGGGGGCGGCTGTGCCCACTAGACTTCACCCATGCGCCCCCACGCCCCCAACACCCCGGTCCCGGTGGCCGGACACGATGCTGCGCCGGCCGTGCGCGCCGCGCTGCTGACCGCCCTGCTCGCGCTGGCGACCGTTGCCGGCTGCGCCTCGACCGGTCCCGCGGTTCCGGCGGCGCCATCCGCAGGCTTCGACGCCGCCGACCCGGCAGCCGCGCCGCTGGCTGGTGACACGCCCACCGCGACGGTCGCCACCGACACCGCATCCGTCGCTGGCGATACCGAGCCGGGTGCCGCCACCGTTGATGGCAGCGCGGCGTCCGATCCGCTCGATCCTGCGAGCACTGGAACCATCGAACCCGATCCCACCGCCGCGACCGCCGGCGCCACCCTCGACGCAACCGCCCCCGCGCCGACCCAGGCCGAACTCGACTACGCCGCGCTCTACGGCGAGCCCGTCTACAACCCGGTCGCCGACCCGACCCTGCCGCCGCCGGCCACCGTCACCCACGCCTACGACCCCTGGGAGCGCTACAACCGGCGCATGCACCGCTTCAACAACGCGGTCGACCGCACCGTCGCCCGGCCGCTCGCGCGCGCCTACGTCGCGGTGGTGCCGCGACCGGTCCGGCTGGGGGTCAGCAACTTCTTCAGCAACCTCGGCCAGCCGGTGTCGGCGGTCAACGCGCTGCTGCAGGGCAAGCCCAGGCAGGCCGCGCACGCGATCGGCCGGTTCCTGCTCAACAGCACGCTCGGCATCGGCGGCATCTTCGACCCGGCCAGCGACGCCAGGCTGTCGCGCCGCAGCGAGGACTTCGGCCAGACCCTCGGCACCTGGGGCTGGGAGAACTCGCGCTACGTCGAGCTGCCGCTGTTCGGCCCGCGCACCGTGCGCGACGTGTTCGGCATGGTCGGCGACGCGCCGCTGAGCCCGCTGCGCCAGATCAGCGACGACGCCACCCGGATCCCGCTGCAGGGCCTGCAGCTGGTCGACGTGCGCACCCAGCTGCTGGCCACCGACAGCCTGCGCGAAGGCGCGGCCGACGACTACGCGCTGGTGCGCGACGCCTGGATGCAGCGCCGCCAGTACCAGATCTTCGGCGACCGCGTCGAGGCCGGCGACGAAACCGCGCTGCCCGACTACCTGCAGGACGACAGCCTGCCGCTGGTCCCCGCCGGCGCGGTGCCGGTGATGCCGACCGACGGTTGAGGCGGACGGGGAGCGAAGGCTCAGGCGTCTTCGTCGCCGACGCCGGCCTCGTCCAACTCGAGCAGCTCCAAACTCTCACCGCCGGAAAGCTGCTCCACCCCCCGCAGCTTGCGTTCGATCGCGCGGGTACGTACCCCGGTCTGCTTGATGCTGTTCTGCACAGTGGTGAGCTGCGATGCCGCCTTCTCAAGCACCGTGGCGAACTTGCCAAACTCCGTCTTGACCGCACCCAGCACCTGCCACACCTCACTGGAACGCTTCTCGATCGCCAGTGTGCGAAAGCCCATCTGCAAGCTGTTGAGCAATGCAGTTAGCGTGGTCGGTCCGGCCAGTACAACCCGGTATTCACGCTGGAGCGTGTCCACCAGGCCCGGACGACGAATGGTCTCGGCGTACAACCCTTCCGTGGGCAGGAACATCACCGCGAAATCGGTCGTGTGCGGCGGGGCCACGTACTTTTCGCAGATCGACTTCGCCTGAGACCGGATCGCGCGCTCCAGTTGAGCTGCGTGGCTGCGTGCCGCTTCCGCCTCCCCACGCTCTTGCGCGTCGATCAGGCGCTCGTAATCCTCGCGCGGAAACTTGGCGTCGATCGGCAGCCACAGCGGTGCTTCGTCGTCACGGCGACCGGGCAGGCGTATGGCGAAGTCGACCGCTTCGCCACTGTCGGGTTTGACCCGTACGCTGCGGCCATATTGCTCGGCGACAAGGGTTTGCTCGAGGATGGACTCCAGCTGCACCTCTCCCCAGCCGCCTCGGTTCTTGACGTTGGTCAGAACACGCTTGAGGTCACCGACCCCCGTTGCCAGCTGCTGCATTTCACCGAGGCCACGTTGCACCTGTTCGAGCCGCTCCGACACCAGCCTGAAGGATTCCCCCAGCCGCGTCTCCAGGGTGCTTTGCAGCTTCTCGTCGACGGTTGCGCGCATCTGTTCGAGCTTTGCGGCGTTGTCGGCCTGCAATTTCTGCAGTTGTTGTTCAAGCGTGGCACGCATCTCACCAATGCGCAGTTCGTTGCGCTGTGTCAGCTCAGCCAGCTTATTCCCAAGTGCGTCGCTGGAGCGCTGTTGCAAGTCGGCACCTTCCGCGCGCGCCTTGCGCGCGTCGTCGATCAGCGCTTCGCGCAACAGGTCGAGCCGTTGATCAGTACGCAAAGTCAGCTCGGCAAGGTTGCGGCCGAAGCCGTCGATGCGACTCTCCTGCTGTCCCGACAGACTGTCTAGTTGCTGCCGAAGCTCGGCGCGCCCTTGCCGTTGCTCTTCCCGCAACGCCTGTTCCAGACGATTGCGGTGTGTCTCGAGCAATGCGTCGGGCTTGCGCAGCAGCAACGCAACCAGCAGCACGATGGCGACCAGCAGCGCCGCCATCACCAGGACAAGCAGGATCGGGGTGTTCATGCGGCCAGTGTAAGTCCGGTCCATCTCGGTGGCTGCGACCGGCTCGCGGCGTCTTCATGCGGCGGCGTGGAACGTGTCGCGATGGACCGCGCGCTGCCAACGATGACGCCGTACGCCAACCGCAGCGGCGACTCCGGGGTGGTCGCCTACGCGCTGGTGGGCGATGCGATCGTGGTCGAGTTCGACGGCGGGGCGCTTTATCTCTACGACGACGTGCGGCCCGGCGCCGCCCAGGTGCGGCGGATGCGCGCGCTGGCACGGGCGGGGCGCGGGTTGAGCGGCTATATCAGTCGGGAAGTGGTCGGCTACCGGGCGCGGCTGGAGTGAGCCGCATCCGGTTTTTGCGGGAGCGACGCGAGTCGCGACCCGCCGGCCTTCCGGTTGATGTACAGGTCGCGACTCACGTCGCTCCTACACGGGCACGGACCGCGCGTTCAGTCCAGCAGCTGGCAGAACACCGCCTTCAGGTAGCGCGATTCCTGCGCCTGCGCCAGGAACGGGTGGTCGGCGCCGGCGCCGGCGACCTTCAGCACCTGCACCGTCCGGTTGGAGTAGAACGCCGCGCGCCGCAGCATGTCGAGGAACTGCTCCTCGCTGACCAGCCCGGTGCACGAGAACGTCGCGAACAGGCCGCCGGGCTTGACCACCGACATCGCCAGCCTGTTCATGTCGAGGTACTTCTTCAGCGCCGGGATCACCTGCTCGCGGTCGCGGGTCATCTTGGCCGGATCGAGGATCACCACGTCGTAGCGCTCGCCGGCGTTGGCCGCGTCGCGCAGCCACGGGAAGATGTCGGCCTGCACGAACCGCGGGCGCACGTTGTTTAGCTTCGCGTTGCCCTTGGCGATGTCGATCACGTCGGCGTCGATGTCGACGCCCACCACCTCCTCCGCCCCGCGCACCGCCGCGTACACCGCGAACCCGCCGGTGTTGCAGCACAGGTCGAGCACGCGCTTGCCGGCGACGTGCCGGCTCAGCCACTGGCGGTTCTCGCGCTGGTCGGCGAAGAAGCCGGTCTTGTGCGCACCGGCCGGGTCGGCGCGGAACTTCACCCCGTATTCGGTGATCACCGCGGGCCGGGCCGGCTCGCTGCCGCGGAAATCGAACGACTCCTGCTTCTGCACGTGCTCGTCGGCGAAGGCGTGGAAGCGGCAGCCGGGGAACTGCGCGCGCAGCGCGTCCATGATCCATTCGCGGTGGCGGAACGCGCCGGCGCTGAAGTACTCCAGCACCAGCAGGTCGGCGTAGCGGTCGACCACCAGCCCGCTGATGCCGTCGCCCTCGCTGTGGAACACGCGCCAGGCGTCGGAGACCTCGTCGAGCTTCAGCACCTCGCGCCGCAGCTCGACCGCGGCGGCGATTTTGCGGTGGAACCATTCCGCATCGATCACCGCGTCCGGGTCGCTGTCGAGCATCCGCAGGGCGATGCGCGAATGGCCGTTGTAGAAGCCGCGGCCGATCCACGCGCCGTCCACCCCGACCACGTCGACGATGCTGCCGGGCCTGGGCCGCTGCGCGGGCTTGTCGACCAGGCGCTGGAAGATCCACGGGTGGGTCGATTTCCAGGCGTTCTTGAGACGGACGGTGGGGAGCTCGCTGTTCATCGCGCCATTCTACGCGGCGCCACCGGCGCGGCCGTCGCCCGGGTGGCACCGGCCCACCGCCGGGACGCGCCGTCCCGCCGGCGCGCCATTGGCAAGCGCGGCGGCCGGCACCATGTCGGCTCCATGCACCTTCCCGACGACGCCCACCCGACCGACCCCAAGGCCCAGCGTGCGGCCGACCGCCGCCGCTGGCTGCGCGCGTTCAACCTCAGCCTCGGCTTCGTGCTGGTGCTGCTGGTGGTGTTCAGCGTCCAGGGGGCGGTCGATCTGCGCGGCTGGACCGTGCAGCCGTGGTCGACCGCCGGCCTGCAGGGGCTGCTCGGCGCGCCGCTGCTGCACGGCTCGTTCGACCACCTCGCCGCCAACGCGATCGCCCTGCTGATGCTCGGCACCCTCGCGACGGGTCTGTACCCGCGCGCGACGCTGCGCGCACTGCCGCTGGCCTGGCTCGGCTCCGGCCTCGGTGCCTGGCTGCTGGGCGACCCTGGCAGCCACCACCTCGGCGCCAGCGGGCTGACCCACGGGCTGGGGTTCCTCGTGTTCGGCCTCGGCCTGCTGCGCCGCGACCGCCCGGCGATCGCCGGCGCGATGATCGCGTTCTTCCTCTACGGCGGCATGCTGCTGACCGTGCTGCCGCAGGAGCCCGGCGTGTCCTGGCAGGCCCACCTCGGCGGCGCCGTCGGCGGCGCGCTGGCCGCGCTGCTGTGGCGGCGCGCCGATCCGCAGGCGCCGCGGCGCCGCTACAGCTGGGAGATCGAGGAGGAGCAGGCGGCCGAGGCCACCGCCCGACGCGGCAACGACCCGCTGGAACCCCCGTCGCCGCACGAGGTGCCGGTGCTGTGGACGCGACCGCCGGAGCAGGAGACGGGGACGGTGCTGCCGTTCCGGCGGCGCGAGTGAGGCGCCGCCGGCGGGCGCCTCGCGGATTGTGGCTCGTGCCGCCCCCGCCCCTTCCGGCATACGCGCCGGCCGGCGGCGGGCCCTAGACTCGTTCACTCATCCGGACAACGACAGGGAATTCGCATGGAACGTTGGTACTTCAGCGCCGGCAGCAACAGCCCGCGGGTCGGCCCACTCGACGACAACGCCGCCCGCGCCCACGCGCAGCAGCACCCCGAGGACTACTGCTGGCGCGAGGGCTTCGCCGACTGGCAGCCGGTCGGCAACGTCGCTGAACTAGAAGTCCCTCGCGGCGCCGGCGGCCCGCCCGGGATGCCGCCGATGCCGTCCACCGGCACCGGCCGCGGCCGCGACGACGAGATCGACTTCCGCATCGTCGGCGCCGACATGCAGTTCGTCGAAGTCGAGCTCGACCCCGGCGAAAGCGCCATCGCCGAGGCCGGCTCGCTGATGTACAAGGACGCCGCGGTGCAGATGGACACGGTGTTCGGCGACGGCCGAAGCTCCGGCCAGGGCGGCGGCTTCATGGACAAGCTGATGTCCGCCGGCAAGCGCGTCATCACCGGAGAAAGCCTGTTCACCACCGTCTTCACCCATTCCGGCTCCGGCAAGGGCAAGGTCGCGTTCGCCGCGCCCTACCCCGGCACCGTGATGGCGATGAAGCTGGCCGACCACGGCGGCCGCCTGATCTGCCAGAAGGACAGCTTCCTCGCCGGCGCCCGCGGCGTGCAGGTCGGCATCCACTTCCAGCGCAAGATCCTGACCGGCCTGTTCGGCGGCGAGGGCTTCATCATGCAGAAGCTCGAGGGCGACGGCTGGGTGTTCGTGCACGCCGGCGGCACGGTCGTGGAGTACGACCTCAAGCCCGGCGAGCGGCTCGACGTCGACACCGGCTGCGTGATGGCGTTCCACGCCGGCGTCGACATGGACGTACGCCCCGTCGGTGGCATCAAGAGCATGCTGTTCGGCGGCGAGGGCGTGTTCCTCGCCACCCTGACCGGGCCGGGCAAGGTCTGGCTGCAGTCGCTGCCGTTCTCGCGCATGGCCGGGCGGATGCTGGCGGCGGCGCCGGGCGGTGGCGGCAAGGACCGTGGCGAAGGCTCGGTGCTCGGCGGGCTCGGCCGGATGCTGGACGGCGACGGCTTCTGAGTCGCACAAGGCGGGTGCCGGTGGGACGCATCCCCCGCCGGCGCCCCGTCAACGCCGGCCGCAGCGCCGGTGGGCCGGTCAGCCTGACGACCGCGCCGGCAGCGGCAGCCCGCGGAACGCCTTCACCGTGCGCAGCACGAAGCTGGAATTGACGTCGTCGACCCCGGCCTGGTTGAGCAGCCGGTCCAGCAGGAAGCGCGAGAAGTGCTCCAGGTCGCGCACCACCACGTGCAGCAGGTAGTCCATGTCGCCGGTCAGCGCGTGGCAGGCGACCACCTCGTCCCAGGTGTTGACGAACTCGCCGAAGGCGGCGATCGCGGCGCTGTCGTGGTGGTTCAGCTGGACGCGGACGAAGGCCTGCAGGCCGAGGCCGAGCCGCTCGGGATCGACCTCGGCGCGGTAACCGGCGATCACCCCGTCGCGCTCCAGCCGCTGCACTCGGCGCAGGCAGGCAGACGGTGACAGGTTGACCCGCTCGGCCAGCTCGGCGTTGGTCTGGCGCCCGGCCCGCTGCAGCTGGTCGAGGAGGAGGACGTCGGTGCGGTCGAGGCTGATGGTTGGCATGGAATGCGGTGCTTCCGGATCGATACGCAACGATGTTGCATCCACCGGCACATATCGCGCAACAAAGCAACCGCGTTGCGTCCCAACCCCGTTAGATTGGAGGACTGACCGCGCCCCGGCGCCCACACGTCCGCAGGAGACCCACGCCATGGAATCGCCCAAGCGCGTCGAATCGCAACTCACCGACAAGGGCTACGTCCCGGTCTACACCACCGCCGTGGTCGAGCAGCCGTGGGACGACTACAGCGACACCGACCACCGGGTCTGGGCGCAGCTGTTCGAGCGCCAGAAGGCGATCCTGCCCGGCCGCGCCAGCGACGAGTTCCTTGCCGCCCTCGCCGCGATGGAAATGACCCCGGACCGGATCCCGAAGTTCGACGACCTCAACCCGATCCTGCGCGCCGCCACCGGCTGGGAACTGGTCGGCGTGGAGGGCCTGCTGCCCGAACTCACCTTCTTCGACCACCTCGCCAACCGCCGCTTCCCGGTGACCTGGTGGATCCGCAAGCCCGAGCAGCTGGACTACCTGTCCGAGCCGGACCTGTTCCACGACCTGTTCGGCCACGTGCCGCTGCTGATGAACCCGGTGTTCGCCGACTACATGGCCGCCTACGGCCGCGGCGGGGTGAAGGCGCACGGCATCGGCGAGGACGCGCTGGTCAACCTGACCCGGCTGTACTGGTACACGGTCGAGTTCGGCCTGATCCGGCAGAAGGACGGCCTGCGGATCTACGGCAGCGGCATCGTGTCGAGCAAGGGCGAATCGATCCACTGCCTGGAGAGCGACGCGCCCAACCGGATCGGTTTCGACCTGGAGCGGATCATGCGCACCCGCTACCGCATCGACACCTACCAGAAGACCTACTTCGTGATCGACAGCTTCGAGCAGCTGATGGACGCGACCCGGCCGGACTTCGCGCCGATCTATGAAACGCTGGCGCAGCTGGACTCGATCCCCGCCGGCGACGTGCTCGATACCGACAGCGTCTACAACCGCGGCACCGGCGAGGGCTGGCTCAACGACGGCGACGTCTGAGCTTCGCCAGCACCCGCGCCGCAGCCGCGGGGTCGCGATGCAGGCCGCGCGGGATGACCGCAGCGTGCGGCATCCCTGCCCCCCGGGCCGCGGCACGATGGCCGAGCGCGCCAGCGCCGAGGAAGCCGAGGCCGAACAGGGCAAACCCGGCCGGCAGACCCCAGATCTCCCCCGCGTCATCGATCCGCTGCGCCACCGTGCCGTCGGCCAGCCGCTGGTAGCGCACCGGGATCCGCTCGCCGACCGCCGGCAGGTCGGATTCGCTCTGCGCGATGTTGCCGGCGAACCGGTGCAGCCCACCCTCCCGGTCCCGGTACTCGACCACCGCGACGAGTTTTGGATCGAAGCGGCCCCGCTTGCGCGGACCGTTGCCGTTGATCGCGCCGTGGTGGTCGACCACTTCGCCGATCGCCGCCGTGCTGCTGGACACGAACAACCCGGCCGCGGCCAGTAGCAGCGCCCCCAGCGCCGACGCCAGCGCGCCGATCAGCAGCCAGCCCCACGCCATCGCCCGCAGGCCGCGGCTGCCCGCCATCACTTCATCCGCACGCTGATGCGCGCCCCGTCGGCCGGCAGCTCGAACGCGATGCGGTCGAAGCCGGGCCGGCCGAACAGCACCGGGTTGTTGGAAAAACCGTAGTCGTCCTTGGGGATGCCCAGCGCGCTGACATCGAACCTGCCGTTGGCGTTGGTGTCGTGCAGCACCACCACCGCGTAGCGACCCGGCGCAAGGCCGGTGAAGCGCGCCTGCAAGCGGGTGCCGCCGTCGGGGTACACGCGCTGCAGCGGCACCACCGGCCGGCCGCCGTCCCAGCCCTCGGCGCTGTCGTAGACGAACGCGGTCAGCCGCCCCTTCTGTGATCCGACGTCCTCGATGTCGATGACGAGCTCGGCCGCGCGTGAGGGCGACGCGGCCAGCCCGAGTGACAGCAGCACCGCCACGGCGGTGGTGCCGGGCACGCGCAGGCGCTTCCCGGCCGGTGGCGCCGCCGCGGAGGCGGTCCGCGCCGGCCGCGCGTGGCGGCGGTCGAGCCAGATGTTGGTGGCGACGGCCAGCAGCACCGGCACGAACCAGCCGGCCAGGTAGGCCGCGCTGCCGACCACCTCCGGCAGCAGCCGCGGCAGTCCCAGCGCAAGGAACGCGACGTGGGTGGCCGCACCATTGGCGACCATCGCCCCGTAGTGCTCCTGCAGCCACCAGTTCGGCCGCGCCGGCATCACCCGGCGGCGGCGCCACATGTCGACGCCGGTGAACACGCCGACCAGCGAGAACGCGGTCAGCAGTGTGCTCCCGACCGACAGCCCGAGCACCAGCACGGCAAGCCCCGCCAGCGGGTTGGCGACCGCCAGCAACGCGTGGAGGCGACCGAAGTAGGTTGCCGCCGAGGCCCGGTCGCGGATCGCGCGCCACGACAGCCACACCGAAGTCGATACCAGCAGCAGCAGGTAGGCGAGGAAGGCCGCGCCGACCGGCTGGCCGCCGAGCGCGCGCGCAAGCGTAAGCGGCACGCCGGTCACGATCACCGCGACCATCGCCAGCAGGTAGACCTGCCCGGCCCGGCGGTGGTGGTGGCTGCCCTTGCGCAGCGCGGCGGCAGTCCAGAACGCAAGCAGCGCCGCGGTTCCGGCGACGGCATGCGGCAGGGCGAAGGCGGACAGGGCTTCCATGGCGGCGGCTCCGTTGAAGGTGCCGCCAGCGTCGCGCGGGGGTCACTCCAGCCGCAGTCCCGACGGTCACCGGTTCGACCTGCCGGAAGTCATTTTCTGGTGCCGATGCATTGCGCCGCTGCGCGCGCGCGGCCAGCATCCGCCGCATGGAACTGTTGCGCGCACTCACCCAGCCACTGGTGCTGGCCGGACTGGTCACCTGGGCCGCGGTCGCGCTCGGGCTGCCGATGGAGCAGTCGGGCCGGCCGGCGCTGATGTGGTCGCTGGCGCTGGCCTACCTGGTCGGGTTCGTCGCGATCGACGTGCTGCCGGGGCGCTGGCAGCAGCGCCTGCGGATGCCGTTGCTGGCGCTGCAGGCGGCCTGCGCGCTGGCGCTGGTGTGGCTGGCCCCGCGCGGCGGCACTGCGCCGGTGCTGCTGGTGGTGCTGGTGGCGCAACTGGCGATGGCGCTGCCGCCGCGGGTGACGGTGCCGGCGGTGGTGGTGCTCAACGTCGCGCTGTACCTGCTGCTGCGCGAGGCCGGCTACACGCAGCCACTGCTGGTCACCACGCTGTATGTCGGGTTCCAGGCCTTCGCCGCGCTGACCGCGCACTATGCCCGCACCGCCGAGGCCTCGCGCGACGCGCTGGCAGCGGTCAATGCCGACCTGCTGGCGACCCGTGCGCTGCTGGCCGACAGCGCGCGCAGCAACGAGCGGCTGCGGGTCGCACGCGAACTGCACGATGTCGCCGGCCACAAGCTGACCGCGCTCGGCCTCAACCTGCGACTGCTGGAGGCCGACCCGGCGCTGCGCATGCGCGACGAGCTGCGCACCTGCCGCACGCTGGCCGGCGAGCTCCTCGGCGACCTGCGCAACCTGGTCGCGGCGATGCGCCACGACGACGGCCTCGACCTCGCCACCGCCCTGCATGCCCTCGCCGCGCCGCTGCCGAAACCATCGCTGCACCTGCGGATCGACCCGACCGCCAGGGTGACCGATCCGGCCGTGGCCGAGGCGATCGTGCGCACCGTGCAGGAGGCGCTGACCAACGCCGCCCGCCACGCCGGCGCCGAGCGGCTGACGGTCGCGCTGGACCGTGAGGGCAACACCCTGCACCTGCGGATCGACGACGACGGTCGCCTGCACGGGCCGCTGCGCGAGGGCAACGGCCTGGCCGGCATGCGCGAGCGGCTGGCCACGCTTGGCGGCCGGCTGGCGCTGTCGACCGGTGACGCCGGCGCACTGCGGATCGATGCGGAGATCCCGGCGTGAACCCGCCGGCTGACTCCCTGCAGGTGGCGCTGGCCGATGACCAGGCGCTGGTGCGCGCCGGCCTGCGCGCCCTGCTGCAGCAGCAGGGCATCGTCATCGCGGTCGAGGCCGACGACGGCGGGTCGCTGCTGGCGCAGTTGCCGGACCACCCGGTCGACGTCGTCCTGAGCGACGTGCGCATGCCCGGCGTCGACGGCATCGAGGCGCTGCGGCGGCTGCGCGCACGCGGCGACGCGACCCCGGTGCTGCTGCTGACCACCTTCGACGAACCCGACCTGCTGCTGCAGGCGGCCGAGGCCGGCGCCCAGGGTTTCCTGCTGAAGGATGCCGCGCCGGAGGACCTGCGCGCGGCCATCGAGGCGGTGGCCGGCGGCGCCAGCCTGTTGCAGCCGGTCAGCACCGACCCGATCCGCTCGCGCTACCGCTACCACGCCGACGACGCGCCGAAGGAGCGCTTCAGCGAACGCGAGGTCGCGATCCTGCGCCTGCTTGCCGGTGGCTACTCCAACAAGGAGATCGCCCGCGCGATGTTCCTCGCCGAGGGCACGGTCAAGAACTACGTCTCGGTGATCCTCGAAAAGCTCGACAGCCGCGACCGCACCCGCGCGGTACTCAAGGCGATCACGCTGCGGGTGATCTGAGCCGCGCGCTACGGTCGCCGCGCGGCTGAACGGGGTGTTCATCGATCCTGCACCGGGCGGTCACGGCCGCGCGCCGATGATGGGCGGGCTGCATTGCGACACCCTCCCCGATCTCACTCCCTGCGACCGATGCTGATCAAGCTGCGCCCGATGAACTTCTCCGCCGACGAACTGCAACTGGAACTGGACCGCACCGGCGCCACCATCGCGCTGGCCCGCCGCCGTGCCGGCGCCGGCCCCGAGGCGGCGATCGAGCGCCAGCTGGACGCGCACGGCCGCAGCCTGCGGGCGATGCTCGACGCCGACGGCGCACTGCTGGTCGACGACGCGATCGACGCCGCCAAGCGCGTCATGGACGCCGCCGACCCGGCCGCGCCGCTGCTGATGCTGGACCTGGCCGAGGCCAACCTCGCCACCGTCGTCCGGCGCCGCCGCAGGGACCGCGACGCGGCCTGAAACCCCGGCACTGCCGGCGGGCGCGGCTTACAATCGGCGGTCCGCCGCCACCCGCAGAGCCGCCATGACCGCACGCCCGTCCACCCCCTGTTCGCTGACCCGTTTCCTGATCGAGGAGCAGCGCGCCGGCCACCTCGGCCCGGACCTGCGGCTGCTGGTGGAAGTGGTCGCGCGCGCGTGCAAGTCGATCTCGATCGCGGTCGGCAAGGGCGCCCTCGGCGGCGTGCTCGGCGAGGCCGGCAGCCCCGGCGCCGCCAGCGTCAACGTGCAGGGCGAGGCGCAGAAGAAGCTCGACGTCATCGCCAACGACGTGCTGATGGAAGCCAATGCCTGGGGCGGCCACCTCGCCGGCCTTGCGTCGGAGGAGATGGACCACAGCCAGCCGATCACCGACTTCGGCGTCGACGGCCTGCCGCGCGGCGACTACCTGCTGCTGTTCGACCCGCTCGACGGCAGCTCCAACATCGACGTCAACGTCTCGGTCGGCACCATCTTCTCGGTGCTGCGCTGCCCCGAGGGCGTCGCCGTGCCGGCCGACGAGCACTACCTGCAGCCGGGCACCGAGCAGCTGGTCGCCGGCTACTGCGTGTACGGCCCGCAGACCACGCTGGTGCTGACCGTCGGCCACGGCACCCACGCCTTCACCCTGGACCGCGAGATCGGCAGCTTCATCCTGACCACGCGCAACATCCGCATCCCGGAGCAGACCGCCGAGTTCGCGGTCAACATGTCCAACCAGCGCCACTGGCAGCCGCCGATGCAGGCCTACATCAACGACCTGCTGGCCGGAAAGACCGGCCCGCGCGGCAAGGACTTCAACATGCGCTGGATCGCCAGCATGGTCGCCGACGTGCACCGGATCATGACCCGCGGCGGCATCTTCAGCTATCCGCTGGACGCCAAGTGCGAGGCCAAGGGCGGCAAGCTGCGGCTGATGTACGAAGCCAACCCGATGGCGTTCCTGGTCGAGCAGGCCGGCGGCGCCGCCAGCACCGGGCGCGGCCGGATGATGGAGGTGCAGCCGACCGGCCTGCACCAGCGCGTGCCGGTGTTCCTCGGCTCGAAGGGCGAGGTCGAGGCGGCGGTCGGCTACCACCACGCGCATGACCGCGCCACCGCGGAGCCGGTCGCCGGCTGAAACCGCTGAACACCACTCGACGCACCGGCTGACCGTTTGCGGCGGCCGGCTGCGTTGGATCGACTTGCCCGGGAGAGTCGGCGCGCCTGCGCGACGGGGGCAAGGAGCGAAGGAGTGGCGAACGACAATGCGCAAGGTGGCGCCGCGCGCGGCATGGATGCGCGCGACCTGATCTACGTGACGCGCGGTGGCGCCGGCCGCGTGCTGGCGCTCGGCGGCCTGCAGCGGATGGGCTGGGCGCTGCGCCGCGCGCCCGACGCGCGCAGCGTGCTGAAGCTGCTGCAGAACCAGCCCGGGCACCCGTTCGCGGCCCTGCTGGACCTGCGCGAGGGATTCTCCGAGCACGACCTGGCCGAGTTCGGCGATGCGCTGTCGGCCGGCAACATCGGCTGGGTCGCCGGGGTCGATGCGCGCCAGCTCGACGACGAGCCGGTGCGCCGGTTGATCCGCGACTACTGCTACGACTACGTCACCCTGCCCTGCCCCGAGGGCGTGCTCAACACCGTGATCGGCCACGCCCATGGCATGGCGCGGCTCGGCTCCGGGCGCGCCGCGCCGGTCAGCGGCAAGGGCAGCGACGACATGATCGGCGACAGCCCGGCGATGCAGGCGCTCAACCGCGCGCTGCGCAAGGCCGCGTTGACCGAGGCGCCGGTGTTCATCGCCGGCGAGACCGGCACCGGCAAGGAACTGGCGGCGATGGCGGTGCACCGCCACTCGCGCCGGCACGCGCACCCGTTCGTGGCGATCAACTGCGGCGCGATCCCGCATGACCTGGTCCAGTCCGAGCTGTTCGGCTACGAGCGCGGCGCCTTCACCGGCGCGCAGACCAGGAAACTGGGCCGGTTCGAGATGGCCAACGGCGGCACCCTGTTCCTCGACGAGATCGGCGACCTGCCACTGGAGAGCCAGGCCTCGCTGCTGCGCTTCCTGCAGCAGGGCAGCTTCGAACGGCTCGGCGGGCACGAGCAGATCCGGGTTGACGTACGGATCATCTCCGCGACCCACCACGACCTCGAGGACGCCGTCGCCGAGGGCCGTTTCCGCGCCGACCTGTACCACCGGCTGTGCGTGCTGCGGCTGCAGCAGCCGCCACTGCGCGAGCGCGGCAGCGATATCGACAAGCTCGCCGACCACGCCCTGCAGCGCTACTCCGGCGAGGGCCAGCACACGCTCAAGGGCTTCGCCCCGTGCGCCCGCCACGCCCTGCACAGCCATCCGTGGCCGGGCAACGTGCGCGAGCTGATCAACCGCGTGCGGCAGGCGGTGGTGATGGCCGAGGGCCGCCTGATCACCGCCGCCGACCTGCACATCGACGGCCCCGCGTCGCGCCCGCCGCCGACGCTGGAGGACATCCGCGACGCCGCCACCCGCGCCGCGATCGAGCAGGCGCTGCAGCGCAACCGCGGCCGCCTGATCGACACCGCACGCGAGCTGGCGATCTCGCGGGTGACGCTGTACCGGCTGATGGGCCGCCACGGCCTGCGCGACGGCGATGGTGACGGCTCGGGGCATCCGGTCAGCATCGTCTGACCCGCGAACAGGGATAAACGCCGCACCAGCGACCGGGTGCGGCGTTTCCGTATCGGACGTTTTCGTCCCGGTAGCGGTTGGTCAGAACGTGTGCGAGGCGCGCAGTCCGAGCACGAAGTTCGGCGCGTCCGGGGTCAGCCCGATGGTGGCCTGGCTGCTCAGCGTCCAGCCGGACGGCAGCGCGTAGGTGCCGCCGACGTTGAAGGTGGAGCTGTTGCTGGAGCTGCCCGGCACGCGCATCTCCTCCTTGCCAGGCGCGGTGGTGTGGGTGGCGGCGGAGAACGCGCTGGCGACGCTGAAACTGATCGCCGAGCGGTCGTTGAGCGCGATCGCCATGCCGGCGCTGAGCTGGATGGTGTTGCCCAGCGACACCTCGGCCGGCGACACCTGGTCGAGCACCGGCGAGATGTCGTCGAACTTCTCCGGCCGGTACACGGTGTAGCCGAGGTTTCCGAACAGGATCACCGGGTCGTAGGTGCGCAGCGCCGAGATGTTGGCGGTCGCGCTCCACAGGCCGGTGCCGGTCGGCAGGTCCTCGGGGATGTTGAGGTTGTTGTTGTCCTCGTCGGCCATGATCAGCTTGAGGCCGAACGGGTGGCGCCCGGTCGGCGCGCGCACGCGCAGGCTGGTGACGATGTCGGGCCAGCGCGATGACTCCTTCACCCACTGGTAGTAGGCCGCGACGCTGACGTCGCCGATGCCGCTGGAGCTGAGCTGCACCTCGCTGATCTCGGTCGAGGCGCCACCGGCACCGCCACTGACGAAGCGGGTGTCGCGCTGCACCCAGGGGATGCTGCCTTCGATGCTGAAGCGGTCGGTCAGGCCATAGCGGCCGGACACGTCCAGCGTCATCACGCTGGCCTTGGTCTGGTCGAGGTTGAGCGTGCCCAGGAAGATCGCGTCCAGCGCGAGGAAGCCGCTGAGTGCCAGCTGGCGGCGGTCGTAGTAGCTGTAGCTGAGGCCGGTCTCGAAGGTGAACTTGCGCTCGAACAGTGGCGCGTGCTCGCGCACGACCAGTGCCTTCTCCTGCTCGCGGCGCTCGGCGTCCTCCTCGCGGCGGGCTTCGCCGACCTGCAGCGGCTGTGCGGCGGCCGGGTCCTGCGCGGCGACGGCAGGTTGCGTTGCCGGCTGGTTGGCGGTCGCGGTGTCGCCGTCCTGCTGCGCACGCTCGTCGGTGGCGAGCTGGCCCGCGGCGCGCGCGGTCTCCTGCGCGGCGGGGTCCTGGTCTGCCGCCTGGCTGGCGGGGACGCCGGACAGTCCGCGCCCGCGCTGCTGCATCAGCAGGGCTTCGACCTGCCCGCGCAGGGTGTCGATCTCGGCCTGCTGGCGGCCGAGCTGCTCGCTCATGCGCCTGAGCAGTTCGGCGGTTTCCGCCTCGGTCGGCGGTTCGGCGGCGTTGGCCGCACCCGTGCCCAGCGCCAGCACGATGGCGAGGACGAGTTGCTGGACGGCAGGCGGCCGGGCGGCGGTCGGTGGAGCGTTCACGCGCATTGCTTGGGCATCCCTGGAGTGACTCTCCGCGCGTACCACGCGGCACTGGAATCAACGGCCGACGCCATCCATTCCGGCCAGTGCCTGCTTGATCCCGAGGTGCTGCTGCCAGCTGTCCGGCATCGCCGCGGTGAACAGCTGCAGACGCAGCTGGTTCTGCGCGGTGACGTTGTCGGCGGCGATCTGCCCGAGCTGGCGGATCGAGCCGCCGGCGGCATCGGAACCGATCTGCTGGGCGAGCAGCGAGCCCGGCCCGGTGATGCTGAGGCTGGCGCCGACCGCCGGGTCGAAACTGATGCTCGCGCTCATCGCGCCGGCCGCGCTGGCACTGCTGGCCTGGCCGTTGAAGCTGCCGCCGGCACTGGTCGCGTCGGTGAAGCTGATCGCGGTGAGGTTGCCGAGGCGGTTGCCGTCGCCGGCGATCTGCGCCACCTGTCCGATGCCGTTGACCTGCAGCTGCTCGCCGCCGCTGGCCACCCGGCCATCGGCCAGCGCCGCGCCGTTGCCGGCGCCCGCGCCGCTGTCGGTGTGCACCTGCACGAGGTAGCCGCCGTTGCCGTCGGGGACGACCTGCATCGAGCCGCTTGCGTAGGCGGTGCCGCCCTGCGCGCTGTGCATCGTCGACACCAGGTCGATCCGCAGGCCGACCAGCATGTTGGCGCCGAAGAACTTGCCGCTGACCTGCGACAACGTGGCGTCGTCGACCAGTTCGGCGTGGAGAGGAGGCAGGGCCGACCCGGCGAACGCCGGGCCGGCGCCTGCCACGAGGATCCAGAACAGGGCACGGGGGAGTGTATGTCGGTTCATGGGGACCTCGTTTAAGGAAGCCGCGGGCGCGCTCAGAACAGGTCGGCGTGGACAAGCCCGAACTCGACCACGCGCGGCGGCGTGGTGGCCCGGTCCAGTGCGTCCACCCGGCGTTCAAGCGCAGGCGAGCTGCGGCTGTTGACCAGGTACGAGTCCGGATCCATCGGGCGGTCGCCAACCACGGCGAGCACGATCCCGTTCCAGCCCTCGATGAAATCGCCCTCGTTCATCACCCGATGACCGAGCGCGGGATCGGCGACGAAGACACGCCCTGCCTCGGCGCCCTTCACCACCACGAAATGCTTGTAGCCCTTGAGGTCGAGCAGCGCGATCACCGGCATCTGCAACCGGTAGAGCGCGTCGGGCTCGATCTTGAAACCGTGCGCGCGCAGGCCGAGGGTCTCGACGTAGCGCTTCATGTCGAGCATCGAAAAGCCGTTCTGCACGACCTGCTGCGGATCGACCCCGACCATCATCTTGCGGATCATTTCCTGCTCGTCGGTCTCGATGCCGTAGCCGTACTGCAGCAGGCTGCCCAGCGCCGCCGAGCCGCAACTGAAGTCGTACTGCTGCTGCATCAGTTCGCGGAAGCGCAGGTCGCGGAAGGTCCTGACCTGCTTGCTGACCGGCACCGTGCCGAGGTGGCCGGTGTTGAACGCGGTCTGCGCGTTGCCGGTGCCCGGCAGCAGCGCCAGGCCGGCCAGCAGGCCCGCGACGGTCAGGATGTGGGTCGATGCCTTCATTGCTTCACCGTTGTTCCCTTGGTGCCGGGTCGGCGGCTTCGCGCCGGCCCGGCTTCCACTGCTCAAGCGGGACGTGACATCACGCTCGCGCGGCTCGGCCGATCCCATTACGGGCCGTCGCCACCACAACCGGGGCACGGGTCCGGATCGACCGGCGGCGCACAGGTGCCGCACGACGCGACCGCGATCGACAGGCCGTTGTGCTGTGCGTTGCCGACGCCAGCGGCGATGTTGACGCCGATGTTGCCGACCGCGCTGCTCAACGCGCTGCCGCTGAGGAAGGCGGTGTTGTCGAGGTCGCACTCGGCGGCCAGGTCGTTCCAGAAGGTCAGCTGCTCGCTGTCGGCGCTGGCCTTGGCCAGGCTGCCGGAGCTGTTGACCGAGGCGGCAAGCGCGTTGGACTGCGCGTTGCCGACGCCGGCGGCGACGTTCAGGCCGATGTTGCCGGCCGCGCCGGCCAGCGCGTTGTCGGTCACGAACGCGGTGTAGAAACCCTGCTCCGGGTTCTGGTCCTCGTCGTCGGCCATGTTGAGCGCGGTGGTCTGGCTGTTGAACAGCATCGCCGAGGCGAACACGGCGTCGCCGTCGACCGACGCCAGCGCGGCATCGTTGGCCTGTGCGTTGCCGACGCCGGAGGCGATGTTGGCGCCGATGTTGCCCAGCGCGCTGCTGAGGGCGTCGCCGGTGACCGAGGCTTCGTTGTCGCCGTCGCCGAGCGAGGCGTTGGCGAGCGTCGCCTGGTCCTGGTCGACCAGCGCGGCCGACTCGCTGGACACGTCGATGCTGCCAGAGGCGAACACGTCGCCGATGACGTAGATGCTGTTGTACATGTCCCAGTCGGTGTAGATGTCGGCATCGTCACCGGTAGCCAGTGCCGGGGCCGCGAAGCCGAGAAGGGCGAGCGCGAGGATGGTCAGTTTGGTTTTCATGTCGGTACCCCCTCTTAGGGTATGGAGTGGCGGGGACGACGGGTGCCGTCCCCACCGGGTCTTGCATCAGTCGCAGGTGCCGCAGGACGCGACGGCAATCGACAGCCCGTTGTGCTGTGCGTTGCCGACGCCGGCGGCGATGTTGACGCCGATGTTGCCGACCGCCGACGACAGCGCCATGCCGCTGAGCGAGGCGTCGTTGTCGATGTCGAACAGGGCGGCGACGGTGTTGATGCCGGTCACCTGCTCGCTGTCGGCCGAAGCGCTGGCGAGGTTGCCCGAGCCGTTGACCGAGGCGGCCAGCGCGTTGCTCTGGGCATTGCCGACGCCGGCGGCGACGTTCAGGCCGATGTTGCCGGCGGCGCCGGCCAGCACGTTGTCGCTGACCGATGCGTCGTAGGCGATGCCGTCGTCCGGGATCAGCTCGCCGCTGAAGTTGCCGACGGTCCTCTGGCTGTTGAAGAGCATCGCCGAGGCGAACACGGCCTCGCCGTCGACCGACGCCAGCGCGGCGTCGTTGGCCTGGGCGTTGCCCACGCCGGCGGCGATGTTGGCGCCGATGTTGCCCAGCGCGCTGCTGAGGGCGTCGCCGGTGACCGAGGCTTCGTTGTCGCCGTCGCCGAGCGAGGCGTTGGCGAGCGTCGCCTGGTCCTGGTCGACCAGCGCGGCCGACTCGCTGGACACGTCGATGCTGCCAGAGGCGAACACGTCGCCGATGACGTAGATGCTGTTGTACATGTCCCAGTCGGTGTAGATGTCGGCATCGTCACCGGTAGCCAGTGCCGGGGCCGCGAAGCCGAGAAGGGCGAGCGCGAGGATGGTCAGTTTGGTTTTCATGTCGGTACCCCCTCTTAGGGTATGGAGTGGCGGGGACGACGGGTGCCGTCCCCACCGGGTCTTGCATCAGTCGCAGGTGCCGCAGGACGCGACGGCAATCGACAGCCCGTTGTGCTGTGCGTTGCCGACGCCGGCGGCGATGTTGACGCCGATGTTGCCGACCGCCGACGACAGCGCCATGCCGCTGAGCGAGGCGTCGTTGTCGATGTCGAACAGGGCGGCGACGGTGTTGATGCCGGTCACCTGCTCGCTGTCGGCCGAAGCGCTGGCGAGGTTGCCCGAGCCGTTGACCGAGGCGGCCAGCGCGTTGCTCTGGGCATTGCCGACGCCGGCGGCGACGTTCAGGCCGATGTTGCCGGCGGCGCCGGCCAGCACGTTGTCGCTGACCGATGCGTCGTAGGCGATGCCGTCGTCCGGGATCAGCTCGCCGCTGAAGTTGCCGACGGTCCTCTGGCTGTTGAAGAGCATCGCCGAGGCGAACACGGCCTCGCCGTCGACCGACGCCAGCGCGGCGTCGTTGGCCTGGGCGTTGCCCACGCCGGCGGCGATGTTGGCGCCGATGTTGCCCAGCGCACCGCTCAGGGCGTCGCCGCTGGCGGAGGCGTCGTTGTCGCCGTCACCCAGCGACCAGTTCGCGTCGGTGGACTGGTCCTGGTCGACCAGCGCGGCCGACTCGCTCGACACGTCGATGCTGCCGGACGCGAACACGTCGCCGATGACGTAGATGCTGTTGTACATGTCCCAGTCGCTGTAGATGTCGGCGTCGTCGCCGGTCGCGAAGGCCGGGGCGGCGAAGGCCAGCAGGGCAGTGGCGAGGACGGTGGTCTGGATCTTCATTGCGGTTTTCCTTGTGTGTGGATGCAGGGGAAGCGGGGGCGGGTGGCCGCCCCCGTGGGGGACGGTCAGTCGCAGGTGCCGCAGGAGGCGACCGCGATCGACAGGCCGTTGTGCTGCGCGTTGCCGACGCCGGCGGCGATGTTGACGCCGATGTTGCCGACCGCCGACGACAGCGCCATGCCGCTCAGCGAGGCGTCGTTGTCGAGGTCGAAGCCGGCGAGGACGCCGTTGAGCAGGGTCAGCTGGTCGCTGTCGGCCGAAGCGCTGGCGAGGTTGCCCGAGCTGTTGACCGAGGCGGCCAGTGCGTTGGTCTGCGCATTGCCGACGCCGGCGGCGACGTTCAGGCCGATGTTGCCGGCGGCGCTGGCCAGCACGTTGTCGGAGACGCTGGCGTCGTAGAACAGGCCCGCGTCGGCGCCGAAGGCGTCGGTACCGAGGTTGGCGCCGGTGGTCTGGTTGTTGAACAGCATCGCCGAGGCGAACACGGCCTCGCCGTCGACCGACGCCAGCGCGGCGTCGTTGGCCTGGGCGTTGCCCACGCCGGCGGCGATGTTGGCGCCGATGTTGCCCAGCGCGCCGCTCAGGGCGTCGCCGCTGGCGGAGGCGAAGTTGTCGCCGTCACCGACCGACCAGTTGGCCACCGTGGCCTGGTCCTGGTCGACCAGCGCGGCCGACTCGCTGGACACGTCGATCTCGCCGGAGACGAACACGTCGCCCATGACGTAGATGCTGTTGTACATGTCCCAGTTGCTGTAGATGTCGGCGTCGTCGCCGGCGGCGAAGGCCGGGGCGGCGAAGGCCAGCAGGCTGGCTGCGATAAGCGTGTGGCGAAGTTTCATGATCTCTCTCTCCTGTCGTGGTGGTGCGGATGCAGCGGTTAAGGCGTGCCGCCAGGCAGCTGGAGCACGATGGCGTTGGTCGATGCGTTTCCGACCCCCGCGGTCTGGTTGACCTGGACCACGCCCTGGCTTCCGCGGAACGCGTTGTCGGCGATCCGCGCTTCCCTCGGCCGGGACGGGGCGACAGCCCCCTCAGAACTGGTGTCGCCGGCGATCGCGGCGAGTGCGGCGTCGTCGACGCCGGTGAACGCGGGTACGGCGAGCTGGCCGATCGCGAACAGGTTGGTCTGCGCGTTGCCGCTGCCGGCCACCTGGTTGACCGACAGCAGGCCGCGGCTGCCGGAGAACGCGCCGTCGCGCACTTGCGCGCTGGCGGCGCGGTCTGGCGAACCCGCCGACGGCCGCTGCAGCGACCGCAGGCCGACCAGCCCGGTGCCGCCGTCGGCGGTGACCGCGATCGCGGCGAGGTTGGCCTGGGCGTTGCCGGTGCCGGCCGCCTGGTTGACCGCGATGCGGCCGCTGGCACCGGCGGCGGCCTGGTCACTCACGACCGCGCGGTCGTGCCCGGCCGGCGGCTCGGTGGCGCTCGCCGGCGCGGCGGCGATGGCGAGCGCGGCGAGCAGCAGCAGCGAAGTGATGCGCATGCTCACGGCCCGCCCGTCCCGTCGCCCGCGGTGGCAGCGCCAAGGGTCGGCAGCAGCGCGCCGGTGATCGTGCCGGCAAGGCCGCCGGTGGCTCGACCGATCGCGCCGCCCGCCCCGCCGATGCCACCGACCGCACCGGCCACGCCACCCTGGATGCCGGTCGTCGAGTTGCCGAGCACGGCGCTGGTGCCGATCGGTGCGGTCGCGTCGGCGATGGCGGGGCCGGTGGTGAACCCGGCGACTCCGGCCGACGCCGTCTGGCTCAGCGCGTCGTCGCCGACCAGCTCGCCGAGCACGCCGTCGAGGGTGCGGTGGAAGACCTTGGCCGGGAACACGGTCGCCTGGGTGTGGACCGGGTTTTCGCTGCGCGGCAGACCGCGATAGGCGATCCGCGGCTGCACCGTGCGGGTGACCACCAGCACCGGGTCGGGCTCGTTGCCCTGCCCGGTGGTCGGTGCCTGCTGGGCCCAGGCCGCGGGGGCGAGCACCAGCCCGGCCAGCACCGCGGACATGCGGAACAGGCGGGAAGCGGTGGCTGCGGTGTCGTGCATGGAACCCCCTGGGCTGGGCCGCGGCGCGGGGTGCGCCACGGCGGCAAGGGGTCCAGCGCGAGTTTCGTGCCAACCTCGCAAGTCAATGAATTATCGGGATTTTTTCGTTTATCGCCCGATTGCGACCATGTCCGGCGGCCACCACACGTTGCACCGATGCAACGCGACTAGCACGGCAGACGATGGCCGGTTTTCCGGGAACGCCCTTGACGCGGCGCTCACCCGCGCCCTGCCCGCCTCCGCGCGCGCAATCACGTTCCGCCGGCCACTGTTGCCTTTATGCAACCCGCAGCCGGCGTGCGAGGATGTCCGCTTTCCGCTCCCGTTGCGTACGCGCGCGATGACCCTGCCAGCCCACGACGACGACGCGAATCCCGACGATTTCATCGAGGTCATCCACGACGCCATCGACCCGGCGCAGTGCCGCGCCTGGATCGAGCGCTTCGCCGCCAGCCGCGACACCGGGCCGGGGCGGGTCGGCGGTGGCGTGCATGTCGAACTCAAGGACAGCCTCGACCTCACCCTCGGCGGACGGCCGGAGTGGCGCGACGTCGAGGCGGCGCTCAACCAGGCGGTGTTCCGCGGTGTGCTGCGCTACCTGCGGCGCTGGCCGCACGCGCTGATCGCGCCGCTGATGCTGGAAGTCCCGGGCGCGGACGGCGGCCGCCACCGGCTCACCCCGGAGCGGCTGCGGGCGATGGACGATGCCGCGCTGGCGCCGGTGGTGCAGACGGTGCTGCGGCCCGGCGCGATCAACCTGCAGCGTTACACCGCCGGCCGCGGCGGCTACCCGTACTGGCATTGCGAGCTGTACCCGCGCGACCCGCGCGCGGAAACCCTGCACCGCCACCTGTTGTGGACGGTCTACCTCAACGACGGCTTCGACCAGGGCGAGACCGAGTTCCTGTACCAGCGCCGCAAGGTCGCGCCGCGCGCCGGTTCGCTGCTGATCGCGCCGGCGGGGTTCACCCACACCCACCGCGGCAACCGGCCGCAGGGCAGCGACAAGTACATCGCCACCAGCTGGGTGCTGTTCCAGCGCGCGGAGACGCTGTTCGGCGGTTGAGCCTGGCGTCGCGACTCAGCGCGGGTGGTTGAGCACCAGCCAGTACAGCCCGACCTGCTTGACCGCCCAGACGAACTGCTCGAAGTCGACCGGCTTCTGGATGTAGCTGTTGACCCCCAGCGCGTAGCTGGCCTCGACGTCGAACGGCTCGGTGCTGGTGGTCAGCACCACCACCGGCAGCGTGCGGGTGGCCTCGTTGGCGCGGATCGCCTGCAGCACTTCGCGGCCGTCGAGCTTGGGCAGGTTGAGGTCTAGCAGCACGATCGAGGGCAGGTCCTCGACGTCGCGGCCGGCGTGCCTGCCGCGCGCGAACAGGTAGTCCAGCGCCTCGGCGCCGTCGCCGACCACGATCAGGCGGTTGGCGATCTTGGCCTCGTCGAACGCGAGCCGGGTCAGCTCGACGTCGTCGGGGTTGTCTTCGACCAGCAGGATGTCCTTGTGCATCACCTGTGCTCTTCGGCGGCCGGCGCGTCGGGCGGGGCGGCGGGCAGTTCAAGGTGGAAGGTGGCGCCCTTGCCGGGTTCGGACTCGGCGTGCAGGCGGCCGCCGTGGCGTTCGGCGACGCGGGCGGCGATCGCCAGCCCGAGCCCGTGGCCGCCGCCCTCGTCCGGCCCGTGCAGGCGCTGGAAAGGTTCGAACAGCTTGTGAGCATATCGCATGTCGAAGCCGCTCCCGGCATCGCGCAGCGTGAGCTCCAGCACGTCGCCGGCGGTACGGCCGGTGACCGAAATACGCACCGTGTCGGCGTCGCGCGAGAACTTCCACGCGTTGTCCAGCAGCTGCCCCAGCAGCAGCTTCAGCAGGCGCTCGTCACCGTGTGCGTACAGGCCCGGCTGCACTTCCAGTTCGACCGCGCGCGCGGGGTCGGCGTCCTGCAGCTCGGCCAGCACCCATTCGGCCAGCAGGCTGATGTCGACCCGTCCGGGCTTGAGCTCCGCACCGGTGACGTGCGACAGCTCGGCCAGCGCCGACAGCAGGCTGCTCATCCGCGCGGCGGCACCGCGGATGCGGTCGAGGTGGTCGCGTCCGGTCGCGTCGAGGCTGTCTCCGGCACGCGTTGCCAGCAGCCGCGAGAAGTTCTCGATCGAGCGCAGCGGCGCGCGCAGGTCGTGCGCGACCGCGTCGGCGAACAGCTGCAATTGCCGGGTCGACGCGTCCAGCGCCGCCGCGCGGTCGTGCGCGGCGGCCTGCAGCACCGCCTGCGCCTGGTGCTCGGCGGTGACGTCGCGCAGCTGCACGACCAGGAACATCGGCGCGCCGTCGTCGCCGCGCATCAGCGCCGCGTTGGTGTGCACCCACAGCGGCTCGCCACCGGCGCGCAGGTAGCGCTTGCGGTTGTCGACCACCGGCAGCCGGCCACTGGCGAGGCCGTCGATGCCGTCCTGCGTCAGCGCGCGGTCTTCCGGGTGGATGCAGTCCAGCACCGGCTGGCCGACCAGTGCCGCGGCGTCGCGGCCGAGCATGCGCTCGATCGCCGGGTTCACCTCGCGCCAGCGGCCGTCGAGGTCGACCAGCGCCATGCCGATCCCCGAAGCCGCCATCGCCAGGCGAAAGCAGTCGTCGCCGGTGCCGGCTGGGAAGGTGGGGTGGTTCTGGGAAACGGGCATGGCGTGCGGCGGGGTTTTATCCAGTGTAGCGGGGCGGGTCGTGACGGGCCGGTGGACCCTCATGCGTCATTTCGCGATGTACCGCACAATGCCGGCCATGGACCTGGGCCCGTTCACACTCCAACAGGTGATGTTCCTGCTGATCCTGGCGGGCGGACTGTACCTGTTCATCAGCGAGCGCCTGCGGATCGACGTCAGCGCGATGCTGATCCTGCTGGCGCTGGTGGTGACCGGTATCCTCGACGAGGGCCAGGCGCTGTCGGGCTTCGCCAGCGAGCCGGCGATCATCGTCGCCGCGGTGTTCATCATCTCCGGCGGCCTCGCCGCGACCGGCATCACCGAGCACATCGGCCAGTGGATCGGGCGTGCGTCGGGCCGCAGCGAGTCGCGCGCGATCGCGGTGACGATGCCGGCGGTGGCGGCGATGGCGTCGTTCACCCACCACGTGATGGTGACGGCGATGATGCTGCCGATCCTGACCCGCTTCGCCAAGGCGCGCGGGCTGTCGGTGTCGCGCCTGCTGATGCCGATGTCGCTGGCCGCCTCGCTCGGCACCTGCCTGACGCTGGTCTCGGCGCCGGCGTTCCTGCTGGCCGACAACATGCTCGAGCGCACCGGCGCCGAGGGGCTCGGGATCTTCTCGATCACCCCGATCGGCATCGCGCTGGTGGTGATCGGCGTGGTCTACATGCTGCTGGCGCGGTGGGTGCTGCCCAAGCGCACCGGCAAGTCGGGCGACGACGAATACCTGCGGCTGGACCGCTACCGCACCGAGCTGCTGGTCACCGAGGGCTCGCGCTGGAGCACCCGGCCGCTGGCCGAACTGCAGAAGTCGCTGGGCGACAAGTTCCGCATGATCGGCTGGCTGCGCGACGGCCGGCTGCGCCGCGACCTCGGCCCGACCAGCCCGCTGATCAGCGGCGACGTGCTGCTGGTGGAGGCCTCGGCCGACGCGTTGGCGTCGCTGCACGACGACACCGGGCTCGACCTGTACCCGATCACCCGCTTCAACGCGACCACCCGCGACGGCGAGCCCGGCGAGGACGGCGACTGCGAGCTGGTGCAGGCGGTGGTCGCACCGGGCTCGGAGTTCATCGGCCGCAGCATCCGCGAGCTGGATTTCTCGCACCAGTTCAAGGCGGTGATCGCGGGGTTGTGGCGGCGCGGTGCCGACATGGCGCCGCGGCTGGCCGACGCGCGCCTGCGCGAGGGCGACCTGCTGGTGCTGTGGGGCCGGCCGTCGCGCTTCGCCGAGCTGGCGACCCACCACGGCTTCCTGATGCTGGTGCCGTTCGCCGGCGAGGCCAAGCGCCGCCAGCGCGCGCCGCTGGCGCTGGCGATCCTCGGCGTGACCGTGCTCGCGGCGGTGACCGAGTGGCTGCCGGTGCCGCTGGCGTTCCTGCTCGGCGCGGTCGCGATCGTCGCCACCCGCTGCGTCGACATCGGCCAGGCCTACCGCGAGATCGACGTGCGGGTGTTCGTGATGATCGCCGGGGTGATCCCGCTGGGCATCGCGATGGAGCAGACCGGCACCGCCCAGCTGCTCGCCTCCGGGCTGCGCCACGTGGTCGCCGACTGGCCGGTGCTGGCGGTGCTGCTGGTGCTGTTCACGATGGCCGCATTGCTGACCCAGATCCTGTCCGACTCGGCCACCACGGTGCTGCTGGGGCCGATCGCGATCGAGCTGGCACAGTCGCTCGGGGTGGCGCCGACGCCGTTCGTGGTGTGCACGGCGCTGGGCGCGGTGGTGGCGTTCCTGACCCCGATCGGCCACCACGGCAACCTGCTGATCCTCGGGCCGGGGCAGTACCGCTTCGGCGACTTCGTCCGGGTCGGCGTGCCGCTGACGGTGGTGATCGCCTTCGTCTGCGCGTGGATGACGCGCTGGCTGTGGCTGGACGGCCCGCTGTGGCCGTCCTTCGCCGGCTGACCGCTAGAACAGCTCGCCCTGCGGCGAGGGCTTGCGCGGCGCGACGAACTTCGAGCCGTCCAGCGGCGGCAGCCGGCCGTAACCCAGCCGCCGGTGCGCCTTCGCGAAGCGCTGGTTGATCAGCTGCGCGAACGGCCCCTCGCCGCGCATCCGGGTGCCGAAGCCGCTGTCGTAGTCCTTGGCGCCACGCATCTGCCGGACCAGGCTCATCACGTGCGCGGCGCGCTCGGGGTAGTGCAACTCCAGCCATTCGCGCCAGACCTGCTTGAGCTCGTGCGGCAGCCGCAGCAACACGTAGCCGGCGGCGCGGGCGCCGTGTTCGTGGGCAGCCTGGAGGATGTGCTCGATCTCGTGGTCGGTGATCATCGGCACCACCGGCGCGACCATCACCCCGACCGGCACCCCGGCGTCGGCCAGCGCCCGCATCGCGCGCAGCTTGGCGTGCGGCGCCGACGCGCGCGGTTCCATCCGCGACGCCAGCCGGTTGTCGAGCGTGGTGATCGAGAAGTACACCGTCACCAGCCGCTCGCGCGCCATCGCCGCCAGCAGGTCGAGGTCGCGCTCGATCATCGCGCCCTTGGTGACGAAGCTGACCGGGTGCCGGCACTCGGCCAGCACCTCAAGCACCTCGCGGGTGACGCGGTAGCGCCGCTCGATCGGCTGGTAGGCATCGGTGTTGATGCCCAGCGCGATCGGCGCCGGCACGTAGCCGGGCCTGGCGAGCTCGTGGCGCAGGCGCTCGGCGGCGTTGGTCTTGGCGTACAGCCGGGTCTCGAAATCCAGCCCCGGCGAGAGGTCGAGGTAGGCGTGCGACGGCCGCGCGAAGCAGTACACGCAGCCGTGTTCGCAGCCGCGGTACGGGTTGACCGACTGGCTGAAACCGACGTCGGGCGAGTCGTTGCGGGTCACCACGCTGCGCGCGCGTTCCTCGGTGACCTCGGTCTTCAGCCGCGGCGCCCCGGCGAGGTCCTCGTACACCGAGCCCCAGCCGTCATCCGCGCCCTCGGCGCGGGTGACCGCGAAGCGGCCGGTGACATGCGAGGCGGCGCCGCGGCCCTTCAACGGCGCGCGGGCTTTGCGGGCGTCTTCCATGCCGCTTAGCCTAGGCGGGCGCGGTCGCATCGCAAGCGACACCGGCTTAATCGTTCAGGGGTGCTGGATGACGGAAGGGTTGCAGCAGCTGTGGCGCGAGCTGGTGACGTACGACGGCCTGGCCTGGGTGCTCGTCGCCGGCTGGGCGGTCTACGTGGTCTGGCTCGGGCTGTGGATCGTGCTGCAGAAGCGCGAGCCGGCGGCGACGCTGAGCTGGCTGATCAGCCTCGCCGCGCTGCCCTATGTCGGGTTCCTGGTCTACTACGTGTTCGGCCCGCAGCGGATCCACCGCCAGCGCCTGCGCCGCATCCGTTCCCGCGCCGACCTGCCGCCCGCGCCGCCCGGCAGCGACCCGACACCGGAGGCGCTTGAACTCGCCCGCCTCGCCCAGGGCTGCACCGGGCTGCCGCCGACCACCGCCGTCCGCGCAACCCTGCTGGTCGACGGCGCCGCCAAGTACGACGCCCTGCTGGCCGCGATCGCCGAGGCGCGCGAGCACGTCCATCTCGAGTACTACATCTACGAGCCCGACCGCACCGGCACCGCACTGCGCGACGCGCTGGTCGAGCGGGCCCGGGCCGGCGTCGCGGTGCGGCTGCTGCTCGACGCGGTCGGCTCCAAGCGGGTGTCGCGACGCTTTTTGCAACCGCTGGTCGACGCCGGTGGCGAAGTCGCCTGGTTCCATCCGCTGAAGCTGCGCTGGTTCTGGAAGCGGCCGTGGCTCAACCTGCGCACCCACCGCAAGATCGTGGTGATCGACGGCCAGACCTGCTTCACCGGCGGCATCAACATCACCGACGAACAGGACGAGCGGCTGAGCGAAGACGCCTACCGCGACCTGCACCTGTGCCTGGAAGGCGACGTGGTGCGCTCGCTGCAGCTGGTCTTCATCGAGGACTGGGCCTACGCGACCGGCCGCCCGCCGCTGCGGCTGCCGGTGCCGCCGCCGCGGCCCGGGCCGGTGGTGGCGCAGGTGCTGGTGTCCGGTCCGGACTCGCCGCTGGAGACGATCCACCGGCTGCACGTCGGCGCGATCCACGCCGCGCGCGAGCGGGTCTGGCTGGTGACGCCCTACTTCGTCCCCGGCGAGGCGGCGATGATGTCGCTGACCTCGGCCGCGCTGGGCGGCCTCGACGTGCGCCTGCTGGTGCCGAAGATGAGCGACAGCCGGCTGGTCACCTACGCGGCGCGCTCGTACTTCGACGAGCTGCTGTCGGCCGGCGTGCGCATCTACGAGTACGGGCCGCGCCTGCTGCACACCAAGGCGCTGCTGTGCGACGACGACCTGGCGATCGTCGGCAGCGCCAACTTCGACCATCGCAGTTTCCGGCTCAACTTCGAGGTGTCGGTGCTGTTCCGAGATGGCGGCCTGCACGACCGCCTCGCCGCGCTGATCGAGGCCGAGTGCGGCCGCTGCGTGCGGGTGCGCGACGACCGCGACCGGCCGCTGTGGCGCAGCCGGGTGCCCGAGGCGCTGGCGCGGCTGGTGTCGCCGCTGCTGTAGGCGCCGACCGGCGGCCGCTTCACCGGTGCGGCCGGCAGCGGCGGCGGCCCCCGCCCTCGCTACACTCGCGGTGCCTCCAACGGAAGCCCGCGCGATGCCCTGGTTGCTGTTCGCCCTCGCCCTCGGCGCCCTCGCCGGCGCCTTCACCACCACCTCGGTGGCGCTGCTGGTGGTGTGCCTGCTCGCCGCGCTGGTGCTGTCGCTGGCCGCGGTCATGCAACTGCTCGCCCGCCGGATCGACGGCGCCAGCGGCAACATGGCGATGATGGTCGATCCGCAGGAACTGCAGCGCATGCGCGAGCAGGCCGAGGCTCGCCGGCTCGCAGCAGCGCGTGCCGGCGGTGAAGCCGGGGTCGATACCGGCCACTGAGGCTCTTCCGGTTTCGCGCGTCGCCGCGGCGACGCGTCACGGCCTTGCGGTCGGCCGCGGGCGCGCTAGGCTTTGCCGATGACCGTCCTCAGCGTCAACGTCAACAAGATCGCCGTGCTGCGCAACTCGCGCGGCGGCGCCGAACCCGACGTGGTCCGTGCCGCCACCGCCTGCCTCGATGCCGGCGCCCACGGGATCACCGTCCATCCGCGTCCGGATGCCCGCCACATCAAGGCCGCCGACGTGCTGGCGCTGGCCGGGCTGACCCGCGCGCGCGGCGTCGAGTTCAATCTCGAAGGCAACCCGTTCGCCCCGCCCCGCCCCGGCTATCCCGGCTTCCTCGCGCTGTGCGAACAGGCACGGCCGGCGCAGGCCACGCTGGTCCCCGACGGCGATGGCCAGCTGACGTCCGACCACGGCTTCGACTTCGCCCGTGACGGCGCCCGCCTGCGACCGCTGGTCGAGCAGCTGCAGCGGCTCGGCTGCCGCGTGAGCCTGTTCACCGATGCCCACGACGAGGACGCCGCGGCGCAGATCGGCCACGCAGGCAACACCGGCGCCGACCGGGTCGAGCTGTACACCGGGCCGTTCGCCGAGGCGATGGCGGCGGGCACGGCCGGGCCGATGCTCGCGCGCTTCGCCGAGGTCGCGCGGCGCGCGCAGGCCGCGGGTCTGGGCGTCAATGCCGGCCACGACCTCAGCCAGGCCAACCTGGCCGCGTTCCTGGCGGCGGTGCCGGGCGTGCTGGAAGTTTCGATCGGCCACGCGCTGATCGCCGAGGCGTTGTACGACGGCCTCGACCGCACCGTGCGCGGCTACCTGTCGATCCTGCAGCGGCACTGACGCCGGCGTCCCCGGCACCTCCCCGGCCTCCCGCCGGCTCCGCGCACAAAAAAACGCCGCCCGGAGGCGGCGTTTCCAATACGACAGTAAGCGACTGTGTAACGGTGTTGCGTGTCGCCTCAGTTCTGGACGAAGCCGATCTTCTTCATGTCGGCGGTCTTCGCGTGTGCGAGGACCTTGGCGAGGATGCCGTAATCGGCATCCGGGTTGACGTCGATCTCCAGCTGCGGCTGGTTGGTCGGGTCGCGCTGGACGGTCTCGCGCATCATGCCCGCGATCGCGGACAGCGGGTACGGCGAGTTGTTCCAGAACACCTGGCCCGACGCGTCGATCCGCAGCTTCACCGGCGGCGGCGGATCGGTCGGCGGCGGCGGCTGGGTCGAACGCTGCGGCAGGTTGACCTCGATCGGGTACGACGCGATCGGCGCGGTCACCATGAAGATGATCAGCAGCACCAGCATCACGTCGACCAGCGGGGTCACGTTGATGTCGGCCATCGCGCCGCCGCTGGAGTTGGAACTGAAAGCCATGTTCTGTCTCCGGGGTTAGTTGGAGCGATCCTTGATCGCGACGAAGCCGACCTTGCGCATGCCCTGCTGCTGGGCAACCTCGACCACGTCCTTGATGATGCGGTACTTGGTGGTCTTGTCGCCGCGGACGTTGATCTGCGGCTGCGGGGTCTTCTGCGCCTCGACCGAGAGGCGGCTTTCCAGCAGCGCCTCGGTGACCGGCTCGTCGTTCCAGAACAGCTTGCCGTCCTGGGTGACCGCCAGCGTGATCGGCGGCACCTCGGGGGCGAGTTGTTCGATGTTGGCGACGTCGGCCTCCGGCAACTCGACCTGCACTTTGTGCGACATCAACGGCGCGGTGATCATGAAGATGATCAGCAGCACCAGCATCACGTCGACCAGCGGCGTGACGTTGATTTCGGCCATCGGGCCGCCGCTATCGTTGCCTGAACTGAAGGCCATATCGAACTCCAACTAACCTGGTTGCGACCGTGCTCAGCGCTTGGCGGACAGTTCGCCGACGCGCGAACCGGTGGCGAAGAAGTCGTGCAGGTCGTGGGCGAAGGTGTCGAACTTGCTGTTGGTCACCCGGTTCATGCGGGTGAAGAAGTTGTACGCCAGCACCGCCGGGATCGCGACGAACAGGCCGATCGCGGTCATGATCAGCGCCTCGCCGACCGGGCCGGCGACCGCGTCGATCGACGCGTTGCCGCTGATGCCGATGCGGATCAGGGCGTGGTAGATGCCCCACACGGTACCGAGCAGGCCGACGAACGGCGCGGTCGCGCCGACGGTGGCGAGCAGGGTCAGGCCCGACTCGAGCTTCATCGACTCGCGGGTGACGGCCTGGCGCAGGGCGCGGTCGACGAACTCGGAGCGGTTCAGCGACTCGACCAGGCGCGAGCCCTCGTGGCGCTGGTGGTGGGCGGCGGCCTGGGCGGCGTCAAGCGCGATCTTGGAGAACGGCTCGCTGCGCTTCTGCTCTTCCATGTAGCGGATCGAGTCCTGCGCGTTGGTGGTTTCCCAGAAGGTGCTGATGACGCGGTCGGAACTGCCGCGCAGGCGCATGTTCTTGATCAGGTTGACCACGATCCAGTAGACCGACAGGACCGAGAAGATCAGCAGGGTGAGGAACACGATCCAGGCGACGGTGTCGAAGTTCTGGACCATGTGGGAGAAGCTCATCTGCTGGAACGCTTCGGCGTTGTTGCCTCCGGCAGCAGCAGCGGTGGTGGTTTCCTGAAGCATGACGCTTACCTTTAGATGTCGTGGAAGAAGGGACTACGAGTTACAGCAACTGGACTCGACCGGAGGGGGCGGCCCGGGCGGGCCACCCGGATCAGTTGAGGGTGAAATCGACCGGGACGCGAACCCGGCTCGCGACCGCGACACCGTTTTCGATCTGCGGGTTGAAGCGCCACTTGCGGGCCGCGTCGACCGCCGCGCGGTCCAGGTCGCGGTTGCGGCTGGACTTCTCGACCTCGATGTCGAGCACGTTGCCCTGGGCGTCGATGCTGATGACCAGGATCACCGTACCCTCGATGCCCGACCGCAGCGCGCTCGGCGGGTAGTTCGGCGGGTTGCGCGACTTCGACGACGGGTCGACCGAACCCAGGGTGTTCTGGGGCGCCGGCGGCGCCGGCGGGGCCGGCGGCGGGGCCGGCACATCGACCGGGCTCGGGTCGTCCACCACGATCGGCGGCGGCTCGGGCGGCGGCGGCAGCGGGGTCGGCTTGGGCGGCGACAGCTCCTTGGGCGGAGTGATCGGCTTGGGCGGTTCCGGCGGCGGCGGCGGCGGCGGCGGCGGCGGCGGCGGCGGCTTGATGATGTTCACCAAGGTCACCTCTTCCTCGGCCTTGTCCTGCGGAGGCGGCGCCATCGGCGCGAGCAGCAGCAGCAGGGCCGCACAATGCACGGCGATCGCCATGGTGATACCGGCGACACGCGCCCAGTTCAACCCTTCACGGTCGTCCAGTTGGTTAGCGGGGGTTTCCAAGTCTTGCGTCATGCGCCGTCAGCTCGGGGAGGAAAGCCGGGCGCTGGCAGGCGCCGCGGGAGGTCGGGCTCCCTGTGGCTTTCACGCCACGGGAACCTCCTAGGATATACCAAACTCTGCGGGTGGTTCCAAGCAGATTTTGATGTTTTCGTGATGCCGGTTAGTCGCTGGCGGCCTTGATGATCGAGTTGGCGTCGGACGGGTCCGGGATGCCCTTTTCGAGGGAACTCCGGGCCGCGGCGGCCGCCTCCGCGTCACGTCCCTCGTTGAGGAGGACCTTGGCGAGGTTGAGGTAGGTGCTGCCGTCCTTGTCCAGCGGGGCCGCCTTGCGGTAGGCCGCGACCGCCGGCTCGATCTGGCCGGAGAAGTAGTACGCCTGCGCCAGTGCGACGCTGGTGTTGAAGTCCTCCGACAGGATGCCCTTGGCGATGCCCTCGTTGATAACGGCGATCGCCTCAGCTTCTTTACCTTCCATGTTGATGTAGCTGGTGTAGAGCTGCTGGTACTCGATCGCCTCGCTCAGCCGGCCGCCGCTGCGCAGCTTCTCCAGCACCGCCAGCGCCTTGTCCTGCATGCCGGCCTGCTGGTACACGGCGGCGAGGTTGAGCTGGGCACGGCGGTCGTCGGGCTTGGCCGCGGCGACCTGCTCGGCCATGCGCACCGCTTCGCCGGCATTGCCGCTGTTGGCATGCACCTGCATGAGCAGGGCCTTCCACTCCGGCTTGGGCGCCTCACTGGCGTCGATCGCCTCCTGCATCAGGGCGGCGGCCTCCGGGTGGCGGTCCATCAGAAACAACACCTGGCCCTTCATCATCTTCGCTTCGGGGTCGGCGCTGCCGGTCTCGGCGAAGAAGCGGTCGTAGGTCGCCAGCGCGTCGTCGTAGCGCTTCTGCTGCTGCTGCAGCTGGGCGAGGTTGAGCATCATCGCGTAGTGGTTGTCGTTGTCGAGCGCGTCGAGGGCGACGACCTGCTCGAACAGCGACAGCGCGCGCGGCATGTCACCGCCTTCGTAGGCGATCTGCGCGGCGGTCTGGGCGGCCAGCGCCTTTTCGTAGTTGTTGGTGTCCGCGTCGGCGAGGATGGCGTCGGCGATCGCGGTGGCTTCGGCCGCCTTGCCCTCGGCGTGCAGGTCGATCATCTCCTGCAGCTTGCTGGAGGTGCGGCCGGTGGTCTTCAGCCGGGGCGATTCGCGGGTCGCCTCCGGGTAACGTTGCGCCGCCTCGTCGCCGGCGTTCGCGGCGCGTTCCTGGCGGGCTTCGGCACGCTCCTGGCGCTTGCGCTCCAGCGGTGACTGCGCGGCGGCGGCGCCAACCTGCGCCATCAGGAGCGCGGCCACGGCAGCGACCAGCAGGTGGTTGCGGGAGCTCGGCTTGTTCATCGGTTCACCTTGGTGCGCGGCCTCCCGGGGGCGGACGCGATCGGGCAGTCAGGGGGAGGCCAACCTAGCAGAAACACATTGCCGGAAGTAACCGCCTTGCCTGAACCGACAGACCGTGCTAACCGCAGTCCGGCGTCCGGCCGGCCGCGCGCGCCTGCTGGTAGACCGGCATCAGGTCGGCTGCGCGCGCGCGCAGTTCGGCGATGCGGTTCTGCGGGTCGGGGTGGGTCGACAGCCACTCGGGGCCGCGGTTGCCGCCGGCGGCGATCATGTTCTGCCACAGGTCCACCGCCTCGCGCGGGTCGAACCCGGCCTGTGCCATCAGCCGCTGGCCGACGATGTCGGCTTCGGACTCCTGCTGGCGGTTGTTGGGCAGCAGGAACGCGGCCTGGACCGCGGCGCCACCCAGTTGCTGGGTGGCCTGCGCGGCACCGGAGCCGTACTGCGAGCCGACCAGCGCGCCGAGGATGCCGAGTCCGGCCTGGGCGCCGAGCTGGCGGGTGACGCGCTCGTCGTGGTGGCGCGACACCACGTGGCCGATCTCGTGGGCGACCACGCCGGCCAGCTGGTCCTGGTTGCGTGCCACGGTGAAGATGCCGGTGTACAGGCCGACCTTGCCGCCGGGCAGGGCGAAGGCGTTGGGTTCCTTGTTGACGAACAGCGCGCTTTCCCAGTTGGCCTGCATGTTGGACGGCAGCTGGCGGGTCACCGCCGACACCACGCAGCGCATGTAGGCGGTCTGGCCGGCGTCGTTGCTCTGCGGCAGCTTCGCCTTGTACTCGGCGAACGCCTGCGCGCCCATCTGGTTGAGCTGCTGCTGCGGAACCGCGCCGACCTGCTGGGTACGCCCGGTGGGCGAGGTGGTGGTGGCGCACGCGGTGACGGCGAGGGTGATGGCGACGGCCAGGCCGGGCAGCAACGGTTTCATGGCGGGGTTCCTGTTCCGTGGAGGGTTCTTGTAGCCCCGCTTCGATGAATGGGCCGTCAAGGTCCGGCGGCGGTGGTCGCCGGCCCGGTGCTTCAGACGTCGAGGTTCGCGACCCGCAGCGCGTTGTCCTCGATGAACTCGCGGCGCGGCTCGACCACGTCGCCCATCAGGCAGCTGAAGATCTGGTCGGCGGCGACCGCGTCCTCGATCCGCACCTGCAGCAGGCGGCGGGTCTCGGGGTTGACCGTGGTTTCCCACAGCTGCTCGGGGTTCATCTCGCCCAGGCCCTTGAAGCGCTGGATCTGGCGGCCCTTCTTGGCCTCGTCCATCAGCCAGGCCTGGGCTTCGGCGAAGCTGTCGACCGGCTGCGCGCGGTTGCCGCGGACGATCTGCGCGCCGTCGCGGACCAGGCCATGCAGCTGCGCCGCGGCCTCGCGCAGGGCACGCAGTTCGCCGCCTTCGAACGCGGCCAGCGGCAGCACCTGCAGCAGTTCCTCGCCCATGTGGGTGCGGCGCACCAGCAGGGCGGCCGGATGCGCAGCGGTGGCGGCCTGCAGGCTCAGCGCGTAGCGCGGCTTGCCCATGCCGGCGCGGTTGAGGCGCTTCTCCAGCGCGTCGAGCTCGTGGCGCTCGTCGATGTTCCGGCTGAGGTGCTCGCCGTCGAGCGGGGTGAAGTCGATCAGTGCTTCCAGCACCCGCGGGTCGTAGCGGTGGGCGTTGCGGGTGATGGTGTCGCGCGCGCCGGCGTAGGCCAGCAGCAGCTTCTCCAGCGCCTCGCCGGTGATCGGCGGCTCGCCCTCGGCCGGGACCAGCGAGGCGTTCTCGACCGCGTTGCCGGCGAGGTAGGCGTCCAGCGCGGCATCGTCCTTGAGGTAGATCTCGTTCTTGCCCTGCTTGATCTTGTACAGCGGCGGCAGGCCGATGTAGACGTGGCCGCGCTCGATCAGCTCCGGCATCTGGCGGTAGAAGAACGTCAGCAGCAGGGTGCGGATGTGCGCGCCGTCGACGTCGGCGTCGGTCATGATGATGATGCGGTGGTAGCGCAGCTTGTCCGGGTTGTACTCGTCGCGGCCGATGCCGGTGCCCAGCGCGGTGATCAGCGTGCCGACCTGGTCGGACGACAGCATGCGGTCGAAGCGGGCGCGCTCGACGTTGAGGATCTTGCCGCGCAGGGGCAGCACCGCCTGGTTCTTGCGGTTGCGGCCCTGCTTGGCGGAGCCGCCGGCCGAGTCGCCCTCGACGATGAACAGCTCGCTCAGCGCCGGGTCCTTCTCCTGGCAGTCGGCGAGCTTGCCGGGCAGGCCGGCGATGTCGAGCGCGCCCTTGCGGCGGGTCAGGTCGCGGGCCTTGCGCGCGGCCTCGCGGGCGCGGGCGGCGTCGACCACCTTCTCGCAGATGGCGCGGGCTTCCTGCGGGTGTTCCTGCAGGAACTCCTCCAAACGCGCACCGAACGTATGCTCAACAACCGGTCTCACCTCGGATGAGACCAGTTTTTCCTTGGTCTGGCTGGAAAAGCTCGGGTCCGGCACCTTGACCGACAGCACCGCGATCATGCCTTCGCGCATGTCGTCGCCGGACAGGTTGACCTTGGCCTGCTTGGCGATGCCGTTCTGCTCGATGTAATTGGACAGGGTGCGGGTGAGGGCGGCGCGGAAGCCCTGCAGGTGGGTGCCGCCGTCCTTCTGCGGGATGTTGTTGGTGAAGCAGAACATCGTCTCCTGGTAGGAGTCGGTCCACTGGATCGCGACGTCGACGGTGATCCCCGACTCCTCGCCGCTGACCGCGATCACGTTGGGGTGCAGCGGGGTCTTGAGCTGGGCGAGGTGCTCGACGAACGAGGCGATGCCGCCCTCGTACTGGAACACGTCGCGCTTGCCGTCACCGCGCTCGTCGACCAGGGTGATCCTGACGCCGGAGTTCAGGAACGACAGCTCGCGCAGGCGCTTGGCGAGGATGTCGTAGTGGAACTCGACGTCGGTGAAGATCTCCGGCGACGGCCGGAACCGCAGCAGGGTGCCGCGCCGCTCGGTCGCCTCGAGTTGCTCGAGCTTGTACAGCGGCTCGCCGAGCGCGTACTCCTGGCGGTGGTGGTGGCCGTCGCGCCAGACATCGAGCCACAGGTGCTCGGACAGCGCATTGACCACCGACACGCCGACGCCGTGCAGGCCGCCGGAAACCTTGTAGCTGTTGTCGTCGAACTTGCCGCCGGCGTGCAGCACGGTGAGGATCACCTCGGCCGCGGAGACGCCTTCCTCCTTGTGGATGTCGACCGGCATGCCGCGGCCGTTGTCGGCCACCGACACCGAGCCGTCCTCGTGGATGGTCACCACGATGTCGTCGGCGTGGCCGGCGAGGGCTTCGTCGACCGAGTTGTCGACCACCTCGAACACCATGTGGTGCAGGCCGGTGCCGTCGTGCACGTCGCCGATGTACATGCCCGGGCGCTTGCGCACCGCTTCGAGGCCACGCAGCACGGTGATCTTGCTGGAGTCGTAGGCCTGCGAGGGGGCGGCTTCGGCGTCCTGGGACGACTGGGGTTCGTGCTCGATCTGGGTCATGCGCAACGGGCTCCGGCGACGTGGCCCCGGACCGGCAGCCAGTGTCGAGAATCACTTGAATGGATGCCTCCGAGTATAGCCGACGCGGCCCCGGCGAACCCGGCGCGCAGCTGTCCGGACGGCGCTCGGCGAGGGTCAGCGGGGCTCGATCCGGCCGTGTTCCACGTGGAACAAGGAGAAGCCGCGGTCGCCGGCCGCCAGTGCCGGCGGCAGTTCGGTGCCGGTGACCCAGACCTGCGCACCGCTGGCCAGCAGGCGGTCGATCACGCGCTCCTGGTGGTCGCGATCCAGCTCCGAGGCGAGATCGTCGAGCGCCACCACCGGCCAGCAACCGCGGACCGCCGCCAGATGATCGGCCTGCGCGAGCAGGGCCGACAGTGCGACCAGCTTGGTCTGCCCCCGCGACAGGGCCTCACGGCCGGGCAGGGAGGCGAACCCGACCCGCCAGTCGGCGCGGTGCGGCCCGACCGAGGTGAATCCGGCCAGCCGGTCGCGGTCGCGGGCCAGCAGCAGGGCGTCGGCGAGCGGGAGTTCGTGTTTGCGCCAGCCGGGCGAGTACTCCAGCGCGGTGCCGCCGAGGGCGGGGGCCAGCTCGCCGGTCAAGGCGCGGAACCCCGGTTCCAGCCGGGCAAGGAACGTCTCGCGATAGCCCGACAGCAGTTCGCCGGCCTGCGCGAGCTCATGGTCCCAGGCATCCAGCTGCGCGTCACCGGCACGCGATTTCAGCAGGGCGTTCCGCTGCCTGAGCGCCCGCGCGTAACGCCGCCACACCGGGGTAAAGGCCTGTTCCACGTGGAACAGGCCCCAATCGAGGTAGCGTCGGCGGATATCGGCCGAGCCCGCGACCAGCGCGTGGCTGCCTGGTTCGAACGTCACAACCGCCAACGCCGACAGCAGGTCGCCGAGCTGGGCGATCGACTGGCCGTCGAGCCGGCCGTCCCAGTCCTGGCCCGAGTGCCGCAGCCCGGCACGGCGCGTCCGTTCCGTTCCACCGACCACCGATCCGTCCGAACCCGTCACCGGCTCGCGCCATTCGACGAATACCTCCAGCGCCGGCGCGCCGCTGCGGACCAGCCCGTCGCGCACCCGCCCGCGGAAGCTTCGCCCGTACGCCATCAGGTGCAGCGCTTCGAGCACACTGCTCTTGCCGGCGCCGTTGCCACCGGTCAGCACGTTCAGGCCGGACGCGGGGCGGATCGACACCTCGTCGAACCGGCGGACGTTGCGCAGGTCGAGCCGGGTCACCCGCACGGGGGATGCTCCGGGGAGGGATCAGCAGGCCAGACGGCAACACGCCCGGACAAGCCGGGCGCGTTACGTACATCAACCGGTTCCACGTGGAACATCACAAGCGCAGCGGCATCACGACGTGGCGGCAACGGTCGTTGGACGCCTCGCGCACCAGGGCGGAGGAGTTGGCGTCGCGCAGGGCCAGGGTCACCTGCTCGTCCTTCAGCGCGGTCAACGCGTCCAGCAGGTAGTTGACGTTGAAACCCACCGCCAGGTCGTCGACCCGGGTCTCGGCCTCGACCTCCTCCTGCGCCTCCTCCTGCTCGGGGTTGTGCGCGCTGATCTTCAGCTGCCCCGGCGAGACCTCGATGCGGACGCCGCGGTACTTCTCGTTGGACAGGATCGCGGCGCGCTGCAGCGAGGCCCGCAGCACCTCGCGGTCGATCTTCACTTCCTTGTCGGCGCCGATCGGGATCACCGCCTCGTAGTCGGGGAAGCGGCCGTCGATCAGCTTGCTGGTGAAGGTGACGTCGTCGCGCTTGACCCGGATGTGGCCGCGACCCATCTCCAGCTCAAGCTCGCGGTCGCCGCCCTCGAGCAGGCGCTGCAGTTCGGTCACGCCCTTGCGCGGCACGATGATCTGGCGCTTGGTCTGGGCGCTGCCTTCGTACTCGGCCTCGCACAGGGCCAGCCGATGGCCGTCGGTGGCGACGCAGCGCAGGCTGTCCTCGCGCAGGTCGAACAGCAGGCCGTTGAGGTAGTAGCGCACGTCCTGCTGGGCCATCGCGAACGCGGTGCGTTCGATCAGCTCCTTCAGGGTCGCCTCGGCCACGCGCACGCGCTCGGTCGCCTCGACCTCGTCGATCGACGGGAAGTCGTTCGCCGGCAGGCTGGCCAGGGTGAAGCGCGAGCGGCCGGCCTGCACCGTCACCTTGTCGGCGCTCTGGCTGATCGACACCCGGCTGCCGTCGGGCAGGGCACGGACGATGTCGAACAGCTTGCGCGCCGGGATCGTGGTCTCGCCGTCCTCGGCGTCGTCGACCGCGATGCGCGAGACCATCTCGACCTCCAGGTCGGTGCCGGTCAGCGACAGCTCGCCGCCGTTGACCTGGACCAGCAGGTTGGCCAGCACGGGCAGGGTCTGCCGGCGTTCGACCACGTTGACGACCTGCGCCAACGGCTTGAGAAACACTTCGCGTTGCAGGCTGAAACGCATGCGGTCCTTCCCCTATGCCCAATACAAGAGAGTTGAATAAATCAAAAGCGTGGTAGTGGTGGAGCGCCCGAAAATCCGGGAAAAGCCATGCAAGCTGTTGAAAACACGGGTAATTCCGGCTTCGCCAACCGCGGTACAAACCGCCCCGGAATCCGGGTACAAGCTGTGGACAAGTTTTCCGCGGCGGCCGACCGGGCCAGTTGTCCACAACTTGCTCCCAGCCGCCCCACACCCTCCGTGGATCACTCGCTGAGCTTGCGGATCAGCTTGTCCCAGTCCTCGCGCATCTTGCCGTCGGTCTCCATCAGGCTGCGGATCTGGCGGCAGGCGTGCAGTACGGTGGTGTGGTCGCGGCCCGCGAACGCGTCGCCGATCTCCGGCAGGCTGTGCTCGGTCAGCTCCTTGGTCAGCGCCATCGCCATCTGGCGCGGACGGGCGAGCGAGCGGGTCCGCCGTTTCGACAACAAGTCCTTGATCTGCAACCCGTAGTAGTCTGCCACGGTCTTCTGGATGTTGGGGATCGAGATCGACTGCTGCTGCGAGCGCAGCAGGTCGCGCAGGGTCTCCTGGGCGAACTCGACGGTGATCGCGCGGCCGGTGAAATTGGCCCGCGCCGCCAGCGTGTTGAGCGCGCCCTCGAGGTCGCGCACGTTGGAGCGCATCTTCTTGGCCAGCAGGTAGGCGACCTCCTCGGGGATCGCCGCGCCGCGCTCGGCGGCCTTGGACAGCACGATCTGGGCGCGGGTCTCGAAGTCGGGCGGGTCGATCGCCACCGACAGGCCCCAGCCCAGCCGCGACTTCAGCCGCGGCTCCAGCCCCTCGACCTCGCGCGGGAAGCGGTCGCAGGTCAGGATGATCTGCTGCTTGCCGTCGATCAGCGCATTGAAGGTGTGGAAGAACTCCTCCTGGGTGCGGTCCTTGCCGGCGAAGAACTGGATGTCGTCGATCAGTAGCGCGTCGACCTGCTGGAACTGCTTCTTGAACGCGGCCATGCCGTTTGCCTTGTCCTGCAGCGCCTTCATCAGCGCGGCGAGGAACTGCTCCGAGCGCAGGTACAGCACCCGGATCGACGGGTCCGCGGCGCGCATCGCGTTGCCGGCGGCGAACATCAGGTGGGTCTTGCCCAGCCCGGTGCCGCCGTACAGCAGCAGCGGGTTGTGGGCGCGGTCGCCGGGCTTGAGCGCGGCCTGCCAGGCGGCGGCGCGGCCGAGCTGGTTGGACCGCCCCTCGACGAAGTTGTCGAAGGTGTAGTGGCTGTCGAGGTGGCCGTCGAACGGCTCGGCCGGGGCCGGCGCGGCCGTCCGGGCGGTGGGTGCGACGGCCGGCGCGGCGGCGGCCGGCACGCGCGGCAGCGAGCCGACCTCGAGGCTGACCGCGTCGTTGCCGGCGAAGTGGCCGAGCAGCTCGCGGATGCGGTCGAGGTAGCGCTCGCGCACGTGTTCCACCACGAACGCATTGGGCGCGTACAGCACGGTGGTATCGTCGCGGCGGCTGGCCTGCAGGGGTTTGAGCCAGGTGTGGACGTCTTCGGCCGGGAACTCGGCTTCGAGGCGTTCCAGGCAGCGGGGCCAGGCGTCCATAGGGATGTTGGTGATCGTGGTGCTTGCAGACATGGACGGACCCATCGCGCGGCCGCGGGGCCGCGGCGTCGGACCGGAAGGGGGCCGGCCAGACTAGCACCGGGGGGCGGCGTCGAACAGGGAAGGGCGCAGCCGGCTTGACCGCGCTTCGCGGCGGCCGCTAAAATTGCCGGTTCCGCATAACCCCAGAGCCGTTTCCATGGCCACCAAGCGCACCTACCAGCCCAGCAACCTCAAGCGCAAGCGCGACCACGGCTTCCGTGCCCGCATGGCGACCGCCGACGGCCGCAAGATCCTCGCGCGCCGCCGCGCCAAGGGCCGCAAGCGTCTCTGCGCCTGATCACCGCGCCGACGGCCCCGGGGTTCCCGGGCCGCGCGTAGTGATGCGACGGCCGCACATCGCCGCCGTCGACTCCCGGATGACCTCGACCCGCTTCCCGCGCACCGCGCGGGTTCGCGCGCGTTCCGACTTCGACCGCATCTTCAAGCACGGCCGGCGCGTGGCGCTGCCCGTGCTCGCGCTGCATTGGCTGCGGCCGGCGCCGGAAGGCGAAGCCGCCGACGCCGGTGGCACCGCTGCCAGCGGCGCCCGCCTCGGGCTCGCGGTCTCGCGCAAGGTCGACCGCCGCGCGGTTGGCCGCAACCGGATCAAGCGCGTCCTGCGCGACTGCTTCCGCCAGTATCGCGGCCAGGTGGCCGACGGCGACTACGTGGTGGTCGCGCGTCCCGCGGCGGCGCAATGCGACGGCCCGCAGCTGCGCGAGGCCTTCCTCAACCTGCTGCGTCGCGCCGGTGCACTGCCGGCCGCGTCGTTGCCGGCATCCGCGGCGGCCGTCACAATGCCGGCGCCGGCCGCGCCGGCCGCATCTTCCCCCCCATTTCCCGCGCCGCCGAACGGCGGCGGCTGAGCCTGCCGGTTGCCCATGAACCAGACCCGTGTATTCCTGATCTTCGCCTGGCTGATGGTCGCGACCCTGCTGTGGATGGCATGGGACAAGGAGCAGGCGACCCCGCCGGTCGTCGCGCCGGCCACCACGACCACTGCCACGCCGGCGGTGCCGGGCGACGGCAGCGTGCCGTCGATGGACGCCGCGCCGGTGGTGCCGGTGGCGGGACAGCCGGCCGACCCGGCCGCGCCCGGTTCCGCCGCGCCGGCCGAGACCGCGGTCACCGTGCGCACCGACGTGCTCGAGGTCGTGCTGGATGGCGGCGAGGTCCGCCAGGCCGACCTGCTCGCCTACCCGAGCACCGCCGACGAGGGCAGCGCGCCGGTGCGCCTGTTCGCGCAGGACGCGGCCAACTACTTCGTCGCCCAGAGCGGCTGGGTCAGCAACAGCGGTGCCGCGCCGACCCACCAGTCGGGTTTCGCGTTCGACCGCGCCGCCCTGCCGGCCGGCGCCGACCTCACCCTCGATGCCGGCGAGGAGCAGGTCGTGGTGCCGTTCACCTGGACCGGCGCCGACGGCGTCACCATCCGCCGCACCTACACCTTCAACCGCGGCGACTACGTCGTCCACGTGCGCGACGAGGTGGTCAACAACGGCGCCTCGCCGTGGCAGGGCTTCGTCTACCGCCAGCTGAGCCGGGTGCCGCGCGCGCTCAAGTCGTCCGGGCCGATGAGCGTCGAGCAGTACAGCTTCCAGGGCGCGGCGTGGTTCGGCGACGGCGAGTACGATCGCCGCGACTACGAGGACTTCGTCGACGACGGCCCGCTCAACCGCCAGGTCACCGGCGGCTGGATCGCGATGCTGCAGCACCACTTCTTCGGCGCGTGGATCCCGGAGGCCGGCGACACCAGCACGTTCTCGCTGGCGACGCCGAGCGGCACCGGCGGCACCCACTACCTGATCCGCGAGCTCGGCCCCGGCGTCAGCGTCGCCCCCGGCGCCAGCGCCGCGACCCAGGCGCGGCTGTGGGTCGGCCCCAAGCTGGTGGCCAACATCCAGTCGCAGCAGGTGCCGGGGCTGGAGCGCGCGATCGACTTCAGCCGCTTCAGCATCATGGCGACGCTGGCCGGCTGGCTGTTCTGGGTGCTGGCCAAGCTGCACGGCGTGTTCGGCAACTGGGGCTGGGCGATCGTCGGGCTGGTGGTGATCATCAAGCTGATCATGTTTCCGCTGTCGGCCGCGCAGTACAAGTCGATGGCGCGGCTGCGCAAGTTCCAGCCGCGCATGGCGCAGCTGAAGGAGCGCTACGGCGACGACCGCCAGAAGCTGCAGCAGGCGATGATGGAGCTGTACAAGAAGGAGAAGATCAACCCGGTCGGCGGCTGCCTGCCGCTGCTGGTGCAGATGCCGGTGTTCCTGGCGCTGTACTGGATGCTGGCCGAGTCGGTCGAGCTGCGCCACGCGCCGTGGATCCTGTGGATCGACGACCTGACCGCGCGCGATCCGTTCTTCGTGCTGCCGGTCATCAACATGGCGCTGATGTGGGCGACGCAGAAGCTCAACCCGATGACCGGCGTCGACCCGATGCAGGCGAAGATGATGCAGTTCATGCCGCTGGTGTTCGGCGTGATGTTCGCGTTCTTCCCGGCCGGCCTGGTGCTGTACTGGGTCACCAACGCCGGCCTCGGCCTGCTGCAGCAGTGGTGGATGATCCGCAAGTACAGCGAGGCGCCGGCCAAGGCCTGACGGCCGCGAAGCAAGGCGAAGGCCCGCCGACCGGCGGGCTTTTCGTTTGCGCCTGCGACACACTGGCGACGCCATGACCGACCGCGACACCATCGCCGCCATCGCGACCGCCGCCGGTGCCGGCGGCGTCGGCATCGTGCGGTTGTCCGGGCCGCGCGCGCGGGCGATCGGCGAAGCGGTGACGGCCCGTGCGCTGCGTCCGCGCCACGCCCACCACGCACGCTTCCTCGACGCCGCGGGCGAGGCGATCGACGACGGCATCGCGCTCTACTTCGCCGCGCCGGCCAGCTACACCGGCGAGGACGTGGTCGAACTGCAGGGCCACGGCGGCACCGCGGTGCTGCAGGTGCTGCTGGCGCGCTGCCGCGAACTCGGCGCGCGGCTGGCGCGGCCCGGCGAGTTCAGCGAGCGCGCATTCCTCGAGGGCCGGCTCGACCTCGCCCAGGCCGAGGCGGTCGCCGACCTGGTCGCCGCCGGCGATGCCCGTGCCGCCCGCGCCGCGCGACGGGCGCTGGACGGCGAGTTCTCGCAACGGGTGGAGGCGATCGCCGCCGAGCTGCTGGCGATCCGGGTCCATGTCGAAGCGGCGATCGACTTCGCCGACGAACCGCTCGACACCCTCGGCGGCGCCGCATTGCGCGCGCGGCTGGCGGCCACCGGCGACGCGCTCGATGCGTTGCTGGCCCGCGCCGAACACGGCCGCCGCCTGCGCGACGGCCTGCATGCGGTGATCGTCGGCCCGCCCAACGCCGGCAAGAGCTCGCTGCTCAACGCGCTGGCCGGCAGCGACCGCGCGATCGTCACCGACATCGCCGGCACCACCCGCGACCTGCTGCACGAAGTGGTGCGGATCGACGGCGTCGAGCTGTCGCTGGTCGACACCGCCGGCCTGCGCGATGGTGGCGACGCGATCGAGCGCGAGGGCATGCGCCGCGCCCACGCCGAACTCCAGCGCGCCGACCTGGCGATCATCGTGCTCGACGCGCGCGACCCGGCCGGCGGCCGCACCGCGGTGGCCGATGCGATCGCCGGCGTCCCGCAGCGCGTATGGGTCCACAACAAGGCCGACCTGCTGGCGGCGGGCGAACCCGCATCACCCGCCGGCAACGACGGCGCACCGGACGCGACCCCCGGCGCGAGCGACGAACCGCCACTGCGGCTGTCGGCCCTGAGCGGCGTCGGCCTTGACGCCCTGCATGCGCGCCTGAAGGCGCTCGCCGCCGGCGACGACATCGGCGAAGGCACCGGCGCGTTCACCGCCCGCAGCCGCCACGTCGACACCCTGCGGCAGGCGGCGGTGGAACTGGCCGCGGCCCGCGCCCAGCTGTCGCACGAATCGCTCGACCTGGCCGCCGAAGCGCTGCGTGCCGCCCACGACGCGCTCGGCGAGATCACCGGTCGGGTCCGCGCCGACGACCTGCTGGGCCACATCTTTTCGAGTTTCTGCGTCGGCAAATAGCCGGCCGCGGGCGCGATCGGCCGGCTGCGTGGAATCGTGACCGGCGTCATCTTTCGGCGCGGATGGCCGGCCGGTCACCCGGCCCCGCTTGACAAAGCGGGCGCGCTGTCGTGACCTTGTGCGCGTGCGCCCAAACGGCCGCACTTTAGGGGGAGTTCCATTCATGATCGTTACAGACATCGACCGGCCATCGGGCCGTCCTTTTGCCGTTGCAAAACTGTCGCTGGTGCTGGCCCTTGGCCTGGCCCTGGCGGGCTGTGGCAGCGAGGAGGCGCCGGGGGGCGCCGCACCGGCCGCCGCCGAACCCGCCGCCGCGGCCGACACCGCGCCGGCACCGACCGCCGAGACCGCGGTTTCCGACAAGGTCAACGCGCTGAGCATCGACGAACTGCGAGCCGCCGCGCGCACGGCCTACAGCGAGAACCGCCTGTACGCGCCGGCCGAGGACAACGCGGTCGAGTACTACCTCGCCCTGCGCGACAAGGCACCCGACGACGCCGGCGCCTCCAGCGCGCTGACCGACCTGCTGCCGATGACCGTCATCGCGACCGAGCAGAGCATCAACCGCGAGGACTTCGACGAGGCCCGCCGGCTGGCGGCGCTGGTCGAGAAGGCGCAACCGACGCATCCGGCGCTGGACCGCCTGAAGACCAACATCGAGTCGCGCCAGCAGGCCGCGGTGGCGCGTGCCGCCGCCGAGGCGACCAGCGCCGAGGAACAGGCGGCGCGGCAGGCCGAGATCGAGCGCCAGCGCGAAGCCGACCAGCAGCGCCAGCAGCAGGAAGCCGCGCGCGCACTGGCCCGCAAGGAGGCTGCCGACAAGGAGGCCGCCGAGGCCGCCGAAGCCGAGCGGCTCGCCGAGCAGCAGGCCGAGCAGCAGGCGGCCGAACGCCGTGCCGCCGCCGCGCGTGCCGCCGCCGCTGCCAAGCCGACCGCCGACGACCTGCGTCCGCTGTCGATGTCGGCGCCGGTGTTCCCGCGTGACGCGCTGCGTGCGCGCCAGTCGGGTGAGGTCGTGGTCGAGTACACCGTCGGCACCGACGGCTCGGTCACCTCCGCGCGCGTGGTGCGCTCGGAGCCGGCCCGGGTGTTCGACCGCGCGGCGCTCGACGCGGTGCAGAGCTGGCGCTTCCAGCCGATCTCCGCGCCGGTGACCACCCGCCGCGCGATCGGCTTCAACCCGGGCGGCTGACCCGCCCCGGCGGACAGCGCCGCAACGAAAAAGCCCGGCGCGCGCCGGGCTTTTTCATGGCCGCGACCGCCGGCTCAGCCGGAGATCGCGAGCTTCTCCTGGTGGTAGCGGCGCACCGCGGCGAACCACAGCAGCGCCGCCAGCCCGAACCCCGCCACCAGGTAGATCGTCCAGGTCTGCGGATCGACCGGCTCGGCCCGGATCACCTTCTGGATCATCTGGTTCTGGGCCAGGAACGGCACCGCGAACTGCCACGGCTCGTACTTCAGCGGGTTCACCGCCAGCAGCATGATCGGCAGCATCGGCAGCAGCATCAGCCAGGTCATGTGGCTCTGCGCCTCCTTCATGCTCTTGGACGCCGCCGACAGGTAGCTCAGCAGGGTGGTGCCGATGAACAGCATCGGCAGCAGGATCAGCAGCAGCTTGGCGATCGCGCTGAAGCGCACGTCGAGCATCTGCGCGGTGCCGCCGGCGAACTGCGCGCTGAGCTTGAACGCCAGCAGGGTCAGCAGCAGCGAGGCGATCCCGACCAGGCATGCGGCCACCATCTTGCCGCTGACGATCGCCCCGCGCGACGCCGGCGTCGCCAGCAGCGGCTCCAGCGACTGCCGCTCACGTTCGCCGGCGGTGGCGTCCATGATCAGGTAGGCGCCGCCGAGGAACGACATCAGGATCAGCAGGTACGGCAGCAGCATCGACAGCAGCACGCCGCGCTTGGCCTCCGGCGTGGCGAGGTCGCGGCTGCCCAGTGCGATCGGCTGGGTCACCGTGGCGTCGATGCCGCGGGCGTACAGCCGCAGCGCGCCGACCTGGCCGGCATAGGCCTGCAACGCCGCGCGCAGGCGCTTGACCGGGATCTCGGCGGTGCGCCGGGTGCTGTCGTGGATCACGTCGACCCGCGCCGGGCGGCCGGCACGCCAGTCCTCGCCGAACTGCGCGTCGATCGACAGTGCGACGTCGAAGGTCTGCTCGCGCACGGCGGCGTCGACGTCGGCCGGCAGCTCGTCCGCCGCCTCGATGCCGTGGCCGGCGAGGAAGGCGACCAGGTGCGGCGCGTGTTCGGCGCCGACCACCGGGATCTCCAGCGGCTCGTCGAGCTGGGTGCGGGCGCGGCTTTCGGCCATGGTGCCGAGGCCGAGCATGATCGCCGGGTACAGCAGCGGCCCCATCAGCAGGGTCAATGCGAGCGTGCGGCGGTCGCGGGCGAAGTCGCGCAGTTCCTTGACCGCGACCGCCCACAGCTGGGTGAAAGTGCTGGAAGCGCTCATGCGTGCAGGCCCTCGTCGCTGCCGATCGCCTTGACGAAGGCGTCCTCGAGATTGGGTTCACCGAAGCGCTCGCGCAGTTCGTCGGCGCTGCCGGCGGCGACCACCTGGCCCTTGGCGATGATGACGATGCGGTCACACAGCGCGGCCACCTCCTGCATGATGTGGCTGGAGAAGATCACGCAGCGGCCCTCGGCGCGCAGCTGGCGCAGGAACTCGCGCATCGCGCGGGTGGTCATCACGTCCAGGCCGTTGGTCGGCTCGTCGAGGATGACGTTGCGCGGGTCGTGCACCAGCGCGCGGGCGATCGCGGTCTTGGTCCGCTGGCCCTGGCTGAAGCCCTCGGTCTGGCGGTCGAGGATCGCGTCCATGTCCAGCGCCGTCGACAGTGCGGCGGTGCGCGCGGCGATGTCGGCCTTCGACATGCCATGCAGCTGGCCGAAGTAGGCGATGTTCTCGCGCGCGGTCAGGCGCTTGTAGACGCCGCGTGCGTCGGGCAGCACGCCGAGCGCGCGGCGCACCGCGGCCGGGTCGGCGGCCGCGTCGACGCCGTCGACCGCGACCGCGCCGCTGTCGGGCGTCATCAGCGTGTAGAGCATGCGCAGGGTGGTGGTCTTGCCGGCGCCGTTGGGGCCGAGCAGGCCGGTGATCTCGCCGTCGCGCGCCTCGAAGGTCACGCCGTCGACCGCCTTGACCGTGCCGGTCCTGGTCTTGAACGCCTTGTGCAGGTTGTCTGCGGAAATCATGCGGTGGGCTCCCCGGCCAGGTTCACGGCGACCAGCCGTTGAAGGTGACGAACGGCGGCACGTAGCTCAGCGTGTCCAGGCACGAGGCATCCAGCGCGGCCGCGTCGGCGCCCTCGATGAACTGCCCGACCAGCTTGGGTGCACAACCAATCCACGACACGTTGTGGCCCTGCCCGGCCAGCACCAGGTGCCGGCCGTTGGGCAGGTGCTCGACGACCTGTTCGCCGTAGCGCGGCGGGGTGACCGGGTCGAGTTCGCCCGACAGCAGCAGCACCGGCAGGTCGGAGGCGAACGGCGCGTGGAAGCCCTCCGGCGCGCTGCCGTGCGGCCAGCCGTCGCAGGCGGCGAACAGGCCCTCGGCGACCGCGTCGCCCATCAGGGTGTCATCGCCGCCGCTGCCCGGCTGCCAGCGACCGGCGTCCTCGGCGCAGATCACCGACCACTGCATGCCGCGGGTCATCTGGCCTTCCATCCGCAGGGTGTTCATTTCCACCAGCGACATCAGCGGCGCGTAGCGGCCCTGTGCCGCCTCGTCGATCACCAGCGGCAGCAGCGACGCGGTCTGCGGCGCGTACGAGAACATGAAGGCGAGCCCGCCGACGGCGTCGGCGGTGACGGTGCCATGCTCCAGCCGGCCGGTGCGCGGGTGGCGGTAGTCGACCTCGACCGGCGCCGCCTCCAGCCGTTCCATCACCGTGCGCAGGCGCTCGCGCATGTCGACCGGGTAGCGCCGGGCGCAGGCCGGCAGCTCGCGGCACTTGGCCGACTGCAGCGCCAGCGCGTCCTCCAGCGTCTGCGCGAACTCGCCGCCGACCACCAGGCTGTTGGGCGCGACCCCGTCGAGCACGATCGTGCGCACGCGGTCGGGGTGGGTGGCGGCGTACTGCTGGGCGACGCGGGTGCCGTAGGACACGCCGACCAGGTTGACCTGTTCGACCCCGAGCGCGGCGCGCACGGCCTCCAGGTCGCGCACCGCGTCGGTGGTGGTGTAGAAGCGCGGGTCGGCGTGGTCGGCGAGGCCGGCGGCGCACTCGCGCGCGAACGCGGCGATCCGGTCGGGCGACTCCAGCGCCGGCCCGAACGCCATCGGTTCACCGTTGGCGTCGACGCATTCCAGCGGGTTCGAGCCGCCGGTGCCGCGCTGGTCGACCAGGACGATGTCGCGCGTTTTGGCGACGTCGCCCAGCATCCGCTGTACCGCGGCGGCGTGTTCGGTCGCGGCCTGGCCGGGGCCGCCGGCGAGGAAGAACACCGGGTCGCCGGTGCCGACCGCGCTGCCCTTGTTGGCCGGCAGCCACGCGATGCGCAGGTCGATGCGGCGGCCGTCGGGCTGCGCCGGGTTCTCGGCGACCTCGAACGTGCCGCACTGGGCGGAGACCGGCTCGACGCCGGCGGCGCCCTGCAGCGAGCACGGCTCGAAGGCGATGTCGCCGAAACGCGCGCCGGCGGATGCGGGCGCGTCGCTCGCGGGGCCGCAGCCGGCCAGCGCAAGCGCGGCCGCCGCGGCCGCAAGCGCGGCGGGCAGGAAACGGGTGGTGTGCATGGATCCCCTCTGGTCCAAGGCCAATCGCCTCAGGATGACAGACGGGGGTGGCGCCGAAAACGTGACAAAGGTCGTGCCGCGGGCCGCCGTTACTTGGAGCTGACGTACTTCTCGCGGCGGATCTGCTTGACCTCCAGCCCACCGTCCTTGAGTGCCTCGAAGCAGGCGTCGACCATGTTCGGGTTGCCGCACAGGTAGGCGATGTCGCCGGCCGGGTCGGGCGCGAACTCGGGCAGGAACTGCTGCACGTAGCCGTTGCGCACGTCGGCGTGCGCGTGCGGCGAACCGGCTTCCGGCAGCTCGCGCGAGAAGCACGGGACGAAGCGGAAGTGGTCCGGGTGCCGGTCGGCGAAGGCGCGGAACTCGTCGCCGTACAGCAGCTCGGCCGGCGTGCGCGCACCGAACAGCAGCACCACCCGGATGCCACGCTCGGCGATCGCCCGCTCCAGCAGCGGCAGCATCGAGCGGTACGGCGTCACCCCGGTGCCGGTGCCGATCAGCAGGTAGCGGCGGTTGTCATCGGCCGGCATCAGGCAGAAGCGGCCGAACGGGCCACTGGCGTCGATCGCGTCGCCGATGTCGAGACCTTCGAACAGTGCCGTGGCCGCGCCGCCGGGCACGTAGCTGACCGCGATCTCGACCGCCTCGCCGGGGCCGATCGCGTGGTCGTGGATGGTCGCCAGCGAGTACGAGCGCTTGGTCGCGGTGCCGTCGGCGTAGCGGAAGTGGACCTGGATGAACTGGCCGGGGATGAAGTCCAGCGGCGCGCCGTCGCCGCGCACGAACACGTAGTGGCCGACGCCCGGGGCGAGCATGCGGCGCGAGACGAGCTTGAGGGGGAAGTGCTGGATGGCCACGGCGTACCCTGGGAAGGCGGGACCTCGCGGCGGCGGGGCAGGGAAGTCCGCGGAACAGTGTGTGCAAGGCGCGGACCGGGCCGCCGCCTGCGGGCCGCCTATACTACCGGGAATGCCCGCGCGGCTTCGCCGGTGGCCACCGCGCCGCCGCCCGCGCCGGTCCTTCCGACGACCCAAGGTTGCCCCGATGCCCCACACCCAGGCGGTCGCCACCGCCCCCGGCCGGCCGGTCCCCGCGCTGTCCATCCACGACCTGCGCAAGACCTACGACGCCGGCCCGCGCAAGCCGGGGATCGAGGCGCTCAAGGGCGTGTCGCTGGACGTCGCCGAGGGCGACTTCTTCGCCCTGCTCGGCCCCAACGGCGCCGGCAAGAGCACCCTGATCGGCATCGTCAGCTCGCTGGTCAACCTCAGTTCCGGCTCGGTCCGCATCTTCGGCACCGACATCACCCGCGACCGCGACGCGGCGATGCGGCTGATGGGGCTGGTGCCGCAGGAGATCAACTTCAACACCTTCGAGCAGCCGCTCGACATCCTGGTCAACTACGCCGGCTTCTACGGCGTGCCGCGCGAGGAGGCGATCGTGCGCGCGGAGGAGGAACTCCGGCGCGCGCAGCTGTGGGACAAGGCGCGGATGATGAGCCGCACGCTGTCGGGCGGCATGAAAAGAAGGCTCATGATCGCCCGCGCGATGATGACCCGGCCGCGCCTGCTGATCCTCGACGAGCCCACCGCCGGGGTCGACATCGAGATCCGCCGCGGCATGTGGCAGACCCTGCGCGAGATCAACGCCGCCGGCACCACCATCATCCTGACCACGCACTACCTCGAGGAAGCCGAGCACCTGTGCCGCAACCTCGCGATCATCGACCGCGGCACGATCGTCGCGTCCGGCCCGATGAAGGCGCTGTTGGCCAGGCTCGACGTCGAAGGCTTCGTGCTCGACATCGACGGCACCCTGCCGGCGACACTGCCGGAGATCCCCGGCATCACCGTCTGCGCGCGCGACGACCACACCCTCGACATCGACATGCCGCGCGCGATGGACCTCAACCAGGTGTTCGCCGCGCTCGACGCGGCCGGCATCCGGGTGCGTTCGATGCGGACCAAATCCAACCGGCTGGAGGAGCTGTTCGTCAGCATGGTCACCGCCGGCCCGCCCGCCGCCGCGGCACCGGAGGCACGCGCATGAGCCGCCACAACCTGGTCGCGCTGGGCACCATCGTCCGCCGCGAGATCAGCCGCATCCTGCGCATCTGGGCCCAGACCCTGGTGCCGCCGGCGATCACCATGACGCTGTACTTCCTGATCTTCGGCGGCCTGATCGGCTCGCGCATCGGCACCATGGACGGCATCGCCTACATGGACTTCATCGTGCCGGGGCTGGTGATGATGAGCATCATCCAGAACAGCTATGGCAACATCGCGTCGAGCTTCTTCGGTGCCAAGTTCGGCCGCCACGTCGAGGAGCTGCTGGTCAGCCCGATGCCCAACTGGGTGATCCTTGGCGGCTACGTCACCGGTGCGGTCGCGCGCGGGCTGGCGGTCGGCGCGATCGTGCTGCTGATCGCCTCGCTGTTCACCGACGTGCGCGTACCGCACCCGCTGGTGACGCTGACCACGGTGCTGCTGGGCGCGACCATCTTCGCCCTCGCCGGGTTCGTCAACGCGGTGTACGCGCGCAAGTTCGACGACATCGCGATCGTCCCGACCTTCATCCTGACTCCGCTGACCTACCTGGGCGGCGTGTTCTATTCGGTCAAGCTGCTGCCCGGCTGGGCCGAGGCGATGACCCACGCCAACCCGATCTTCTACATGGTCAACGCGTTCCGCTACGGCCTGCTCGGCGTCAGCGACGTGCCGCTGTGGGTGGCGTACGCGCTGATGCTCGCGTTCGTGGTCGCGCTGACGGCGTTCGGGCTGGTGCTGCTCAGGCGCGGGACCGGCCTGCGCAGCTGAGACGCCGCGCCGGCCCCGGCGGCCGCCTCCTTCGTATGATGACCGCGTCGCCGGCCGGCCCCCGCCACCGGCGGCACCTCATTCCATATTGAAAGGAGTCCGCATGTCCCTGTTCCGCCCGACCCTGATCGCCGCCGCGCTGGCCGTCGGCCTTGTGGCCTGTTCCGGCAGTGAGCCGCCGGCCGAAACCACGGGCGCCACCCCGGGTCCCGCAAACGATGCAGCTATGGCTGGCCCAGCGGCTGATCCGGTCGCGGGCAATGACGGCGCCGTGCCGGAGGGCGATGCCGCCGAGCTCGATGCACGCCTGGTGGAGCTGGGCTGGGCCGGCGCCGCCGCGACCAACCACGCCTATGCCGAAGCCTGCGGCGCCAGCGCCGCCGAGCTCGACGCGCACCTGGCCGCCCAGCGCGAGCAGGCCACCGCCATGGGCACCGCCGCCGCCGAGTTCGACCGCCAGTTCGAGGAGGCGCTGCCGGTAGCCACCCGCCGCGTCGCGATCGACGACGTCGCCATGTCCGGCGGCCGGCGCACGGACACCTGCGAAACCGTCCTCGCCTCCCTGCGCTGACGCAGTCTCCAAGCCGCGCGTCGTCCCAGTACGGCGCGCGGCTTTCGTTTGTCTGAAGAGCACAAAAATCTGGATGAACAGGGGAAATTCTGTGACTCAAATCACAGAACTGCTGATCGTCATTTAACTGCCGTTGACTTGAAGGGGGTGCCTTGTAGGCTCGGGTTCGCCCTCAAGTGACACATGTTGACATTATTTGTCACTGAGGTGATGCGGGGAACGTCATTCAAGTCGAACCAATTCGCAGGGAGATCCCAATGCAGATCCAGCAGCGCCGCTTCGGTGCCGGCCGCCAGCGCGGCCAGGGCATGACCGAATACATCATCATCACCGCACTCATCGCGATCGCCGCCATTGCCGCCATCACCGCCTTCGGCGGCACGGTCCGCAGCGGCGTCGCCGGCATGGCCAAGGAACTGTCCGGCCAGAGCGCGACCCAGTCGATCAACCGCGCCAAGAACACCTCCAACAAGGCGCAGGCGGAAGCCGACAAGACCAAGGGGATGGACGCCTACAACAACAAGTAGGCAGCCGCACCCGCCGCGCGGTCGCCCATGGACGGGCACCGGCCGGCCCGGGCGTCGTCCACGGCGACGCCCTTTTCTCCTTCTCTCCAGGACATCGTCGACCGCGGGCTATGGCCCGCGGCCCCGTTGCGAGGTGACCGGGCATGCAAGCAACCCCATCCGACCGGCCCCGCCCGTTTCGCCGCGGCGCGGTCCGGGCGACCGCAGGCCGCCGGCAACGCGGGCAGGCACTGGTGCTGGGCGTGGTGTTCCTCCTGGTGCTCGCGGTCGGCACGGTACTGCTGTTCAACACCGGGCAGGTGGTGCATCGCAAGGTCCAGTTGACCAATGCCGCCGACGCCGCCGCCTACAGCGTCGCCGTGCAGCAGGCGCGCGCATGGAACTTCGCGGCCTACATGAACCGCGGACGGGTAGCCAACGAAGTGGCGGTGGCGCAGTTCGTCAGCATCTATTCGTGGATCAACCACCTCAACCAGGCTGCGTTCAATCTCAAGACCCTGTTCGATGCGCTCAGCCTCATTCCGTTTCCGCCGGTGGCGATACCCGCACGGTTCCTGGCGACCGGCTTCAAGGTTGCGGACCAGGGCCTCAAAGCCGCCCGTAGAACGGCGCAGCCTCTGATCCAAGGGGCGATAACCCTGCTGGACGAGCTCAACGGGTTCTATGCCGGGGCGGCCGCGCTGGCGATCACCTTCGCCTCCAAAGCCGAGGCGATGCATATTGCCAGCACTGTGCTCAAGGGCAACGTGGACCGGGCCAGGCTGAGCACTCTGGGTGCCGGCGTGCTCGTCGGCCAGCTGGTGGAGTCGCAGAACCGCTTCCTCGACTTCCACCGCCTTCCGCGTCGCGGCCAGAGCGAGGCGTTCAACCGCTACCGCAACGTCGTCATGCAGTCGCGTGACGAGTTCAGCTGGAACCGCAGCCAGTCGCTCGGCTTCGCGATCAAGTTCGCGACCTACGGCGGTACCGACATGGTCGAGTACGACCGCTGGGCGGCCATGGACACGATGCAACTGAAGATCGACTTCCCGAGCTGGCTGGGCATGGACGACATCGACATCCCGGCCGGCTGGGGCGGGGCCCAGGCGGTATCCAGCTACCGGCGCCAGCGTTTCCTGCCGGGATTCAACCGCAACCGCGGCTGGCGTTCGCCGTTCGACAACCGGCGCCACGGCATCTACGGCGGCATGAACCCGCGCGATCTCGTCACGCGCTCGGCAAGCGGCGACCCCAACGTCCGGGTTCACGGCGGCCAGCCCAAGGGCGCCTACTTCACCGGCTACAACGGGCTGCGCGACTACCACGACCTCAAGAAAGACAAGAAGGGCACCTACGGCAACGGCCCGGTGTTCACCGTCGAGGCCACCGTCGACATGCGCGAAGCCCGGACCAGCAACACCGTTGGCCTTGCGAGCGGCCGGATGGCATTGCGTGAGCGGACCGCGCGCATCTCCGCGCTGGCGTCGGCCGAGGTCTACTTCGAACGACCGGTGACACTGGACATGTTCCGACGCCACGACGGGCTACGCGAATGGGGCAGCCTTTTCAGCCCCTACTGGCAAGCGAGGCTGGTCGAGACGCCCGGCGCCGTGCGCAACGCGCTTGGCCTTGCAGGTGGCGTGACGTGACGCGGCGGGCAGGTATGGCCGGCCCGGTGACGCCGGTTCTGGCACTCGTGCTTGCAATCGGTCTTGCGGCTTGCACCGACGGGCCCGCCGCCGAGGCCGAGTACACGCCGCCGGCTCCCGGCGCCGGGCTGGATCTTTCCGCCCCCGACGGCGCCGTTGAAGACTGGCCGGCGATCCACCTCGACCAGGTACAGGAGCGGATGGTGGACGGAGAGAACGCCGCCCGTCGCGACTACCACCTCGCGCTGGACCGCTGCCGCGAGACCGGCTGGCCGGTCCGCGAGCTGGAGGTCGCCGAACTGGAGCGGTTGGGCACCACCCGCCTGCGGATGTGGATCTCGCCGGGATTGGAAGTCATCCGCGACGATCACTGGACGCTCGGGCTGGAGGACGGTGCCCCGGTCGACAGCTGCCTGTTCCAGCTCGAGTACAGCGGGCGCTACAGCCACGCCAACGGTTCGACGGAGATGAGCCGGGAACTGGGCACCGCCGCGTCGGCCGGCTCCGGCGTGGTCGAACCGGTGCCCGGCGGGGAAATCCTGCCGCGCTTCCCGCTGGATCCGGCGGCCGACGCGCCGGCGGGCTTTACGGCGATCGGCACCAGCCAGGTGGCCGGCGCGTCGTGCCGCGCGTGGCGCGGACGTGGCATCGAGGGCGGGATCGAACAATGCCTGTGGTCCGGAGGCCGCGCGTTCGGCTTCGACGATCGCGACGCGGGAGAGGGCTGCAGCCCGACGCGTCCGGTCGAAGCCAGCCTCGATGCGATCGTGCTGTCGCAGGAACCCCTCGACGGGAAGGGTTGTCGCATCCGCACACTTGCGTTCACCGTTGGCGAGGCACTGGATCCGGACGCCTATGCCGATCCGGACGGAGATGACGCGTGAACGTGCGCCGGGACGCTACGGGCTCGATACCTCGCCGTGGGCGGCGCGCGTGGCACCGGCGCCAGCGTGGGCAATCCCTTACCGAGGTCGCGGTGATGGGTGCGGTGCTGGTGCCACTGTTCCTGCTGGTGCCGATCCTCGCCAAGTACATCCACCTGCAGCACAAGGGCGAGCAGATGGCCCGGGCGTCCGCCTGGCAGGCCACGGTGCACAAGGACTACGGCGTGCCCGAGCGCGCGCGCATGGAACGGCTGCTGATGGCCCGCCACTTCGCACCAGCCAACGAACCGGTCCGAAGCACCGTCCCGGCGGCGCCGTCGCCGCGTTCGCCGGTACCCGGTGTGTTTCTCAACACCTTCAGCAACCAGCCGCTGCTGCGCCGGGCGGACGTCCAGCTCGGTCGCTACGCGAACCGCGGCGCGCCGGGCTTCATGGACGACGTGCTGGATATGGCCGAATCGTTTCCCGGCGAGTTCCCGCCCAACGACAAGGGGCTTGTCGAAACCCGGGTGAACATCAATCCGCAGAACCTGCGCACGATCGATGGCCGGCCAGCGGTCTACCTCGCGCCGTTCGACACAATCAACCTGCGGATGGAATCGCACCAGATGCTTCTGGCCGATGCCTGGAACGCCGCCGGCGCCGGCAAGGGCGAGTCGCCGCACCCGCGCAGTGTCCTCGCCCAGGTACGCACCCTGGTACCGAGCTCATACCTCGACGGAGTGTTGCCCGACTGGAAGATTCCGGACGTGATCCCGGTGGTCGGTGTCCTCGACAACCTCGACATCGGCCACATCGAACCCGACGTGGTGCCCAAGCCCCGACTGGAGCCGTATGCGCCTCGTCGTTGAGGTGTTCGCGCTCGTGCTGCTTGCGCTCGCGACGCCGGCCGCGGCGGCGGACTGGCCGGACGTGCCGATGCCTGGCGGCGCGGAAGGCATCGACGTCGCTGCCGACATGCTGTTCAACGGGCTGCCGATGAGCACCCGCAAGTTCCGCACGAGCGACCGGCCGGACGACGTGAAGCGCTTCTACCGCGACGAATGGGCGGGTGCGGTGGTCGAGAACGACCTCGGTGCCGGCACCGTGCTCGGGCACCTCGAGGGCAGGTACTACATCACCGTGCAGATCGAGGGCGTCGGCGGCGGCACCGAAGCGACCGTCGGGATCATGGACACCCGCGTCGGCAAGCCGGAGCAGCCCCCTGGCGCCTGGCTCGCCCGCCCGGCCAACACCGAGGTGCTCAGCGACGTGCAATACCTCGACCTGGACGGCCGTCCGCGCACGCTCGCGCTGCGCAACACGCTCGGTCCCAGCCAGAACTATCTGTTCTACCGCAGCCGGCTTGCCGCCGACGGCTGGAAGCCGGAAGGCCCGGGCTGTTCGGTCATGGCCAGTCGCTGCCTGGTGGAGTTCAGCCGCGGCGACGAACACCTGTCGCTGGCGATCCAGCGCGAGGGGGACAGCACCACCGTGCTGGCCAACCGCACGGGGGGATGAGGGGAGCGATGACGGGGGGAGGTCGCATGCGCGCGCCGCGAGGTCGCCACTACCAACGCGGGCAAGGCCTGGTCGAATACACCGTGCTGCTGGTTTGCGCGGTGCTCGTGCTGGTCGCCAACCCGAACATCATCCTCGAGCTCGTGCAGGCGATCGGCGACGCCTACGTCGCGTTCGTCGACGCGATCTCGCTGTCCTGGTTCGAGATTCCCATCTAGATGGAAAACCGCATGCCCACAGTGAACCGAAACCTCCTCTACATAGGGGTGGCCGCGCTGCTCGGCGTCATCGCCGCGGTCGCCGCGGTCGGCTACATCCGCGCCGAGGTCGACGAGCGCACGCGCGATGCCGCCACCGAGATGGTTCCGGTCGCGGTGCCCAAGCGCGACATGGACATCGGCACCGTGATCAACGAGGAGGACCTGGCGGTGCGCGAGGTGCCGGTCGACTTCGTGCCGGCCGATGCCGTCACGCCGGACAACTACACCATGTTGATGGGCCGCATGCTGCGGGCGCCGGTGCGCGAAGGCGCACCGCTGCCGGGCGCCGCGCTGGTGCCGCTGTATGACCAGTTCTCGCGGGTGATCGGCGAGGGCCGGGTCGGCTACACGCTGCAGGTCGACGAGACCAACTCGATCTCGGGCATGGTCACGCCGGGCGACCGCGTCGACATCCTGATGTCGGTCGAGCAGGACGGCGGCAACACCCGGGTGATGCCGCTGCTGGAGGACATCAACGTGCTCGCCACCGGCACGCGGGTCGGCGAGGAACTGGCCAACGACGAGGGCGGGCTTGGCTTCTCGACCATGACCCTGGAGCTGCAGCCGCGCCAAGCCGAGCGCCTGACCGTGGCCGACAAGGCCGGCGACCTGCGCGTGCTGCTGCGGCAGCGCGAGGACGGCACCGCGTTCGGCCTCGACGGACTGACTGAAAGCGAACTGCTGCGCGGCGCGCCCCGGCCGGTGGCCCGGCGGCGTGGCGGCGGCGTGGAATTCATCATCGGGGGTGGAAGTTGAAGGTGTCGACGACATGGGGTCGCAGGGGATGGCATCGGGCGGCATGGATGCTGCCGCTCGCGTTGTGGAGCGGCGCCGCGTTCGCGGCGGGGGCGGGACAGGACGAAGGTGGCGACGCCAGTGCCGCCGAGGTGATCAGCCGCGCCGGCGAAATGCTGCGCGGCGCCGCGCAGCCGGCACCGGCCGCGACGCCCCCCGCGGGCGCCACCTACGTGCCCGAGACCAGCGAGATCGAACGCACCCGCGCGACCGGTGCAGCGGCGATCCCGGCCGCGGGCACAAACGGCCAGGGCCCGCTGCCAGCCGAGTTGACCCTCTACGGCGGCCAGGTGGTGGTGCACGGTGTCGACCGCGCGCTGCGCCGCGTCGCCGTCGGCAGCGGCAAGCTGCTGGAGGTCAAGACCCTCGGCAGCCGCGAGCTGGTGATCATCGCCAACGAGCCGGGCAACACCGCCCTGCACCTGTGGTTCACCGACGGCAGCCAGCGCGACGTGCCGGTCACCATCGTCGATGACAACCTCGGGCAGGCTGCGCGCGTGCTGCAGTCGATGCTCGGCCCGGCGAGCAGCGCGCGGGTGGCGATCGTCGGCGGCAACGTGGTGGTCACCGGGCAGGACATCAGCCAGGCCGACTGGTACCGCATCGAGGAGATGCGCAAGGCCTACCCGAGCATCGTCAACCTCGGCAGCGTCGACGCGGTCGGCATGCGGCCGATGGTGGCGATGGACGTGCAGATCATGGAGTTCGACCGCAACGCGCTGGAGGAACTCGGCATCCGCTGGGACAGCAGCATCGACGGCCCCAATGCCGGCGCGCTGTACGACTCGTCGTCCTCGGAGTTCCGCGTGCTGCCGGAGGGCAGCGACTTCGACAAGCCCGAGTTCGACGGACTGGCCAACCCGATCCAGACCGCGTTCGGCCTGGCCACCTCGATCACCTCGCGGATCAACCTGCTGGTCAACAAGGGCAAGGCCTACGCGCTCGCGTCGCCGCACCTGAGCACGCGCAGTGGCGGCGAGGCCAACTTCCTGGTCGGCGGCGAGGTGCCGATCCCAGTGTCCTCGCTGTTCGGCCAGACCCAGGTCGAGTTCAAGGAGTACGGCATCAAGCTCGACATCTCGCCGGTGGTCAACGGCTCGGGCGAGATCCTCACCACGCTGATGGCCGAGGTCAGCCGGATCGACCCGAGCATCACCGTCAACGGGATTCCGGGGTTCCTGACCCGGCGCACCCGCTCGGAAGCCAACGTCCGCGACGGCGAGACCATTGTCATTTCGGGATTGACCGACATCAACGCGGCCAAGTCGGCCGACAAGTTCCCGATCCTCGGCGAGATCCCGATCCTCGGCCGGCTGTTCCGCTCCGACCGGTTCCGCGCCAACCAGACCGACCTAGTGGTGTTCGTCACCCCGCGCATCGTCGGGCCGGATTCGCAGCAGAACCTCGACCGGATCGAGCAGGGCCGGCAGATACGCCGGATGTACGAGGACGACCTCGGGCGCAAGCTCGACAAGTAGGTGGTGCGCGCATGTTCAACGTCCTGATCGAAACCGGAAACCGCGATCCGCGCGAGGTGCGCTGCCTGCACCGCGAGTGCGGCATCGGCCGCGGCGACGGCAACCTGGTGGTGCTGCAGGGCTGGAACATCGGCAGCCGCCACGCCGCGCTGCGGCGGATGGACGACGGCATCTTCATCGAGTCGCTCGGAGGCGGCCGCGCGGCGGTGCTGGTCAATGGCCAGAAGGTGAAGACCAGCCACGGGCCGCTGACCCGCCACGACCTGGTCGAGATCGGCGAGTACCGCATCCGGGTGGTCAACGAGGATTCGCGCAGTACCCCGGTCGCCGCGGCCAACGAGCCGGTCGCACCGGCCCGCCCGGTACCGCCGTCGCCCGCCCCGGAACCGGCGCGCATGTCCGACTCGCGCGAGATCGCCCGCGCCGCCGATCTGCCGCCGGAGATGAACGTCTGGCGCGCACGCGTGCACGGCGCGCTGGTCAAGCAGATGGACCTGCGCCGGCTCGACGTGCGCAGCCTCAGCGACGAGGCCCTGCGCGAGGCCACCATGAAGCTCATCGACGAGATCATGGCGCGCGACTTCGCCGACCTGCCCAAGAACATCAATCCGCGCCGGCTGGCCAAGCAGGTGCTCGACGAGGCGATCGGCCTCGGCCCGCTGGAAGACCTGATCGACGACAACACGGTGACCGAGATCATGGTCAACGCGTTCGACCAGATCTACATCGAGCGCAACGGCCGGATCGAAAAATCCGAGGTGTGCTTCACCAGCGAGCGCGCAGTGCTGTCGGCGATCGAGCGCATCGTCACCCCGCTGGGCCGGCGCATCGACGAGAGCTCGCCGATGGTCGACGCGCGCCTGAAGGACGGCTCGCGCGTCAACGCGATCATCCCGCCGGTCGCGCTGCGCGGCGCGAGCGTCAGCATCCGCAAGTTCGCCAAGCGCAAGCTCACCGGCGAGGACCTGCTGTCGTTCGGGTCGATGAACCAGCAGATGCTCGACTTCCTGACCATCGCCGTGCGCGAGCGTCGCAACATCGTGGTCACCGGTGGCACCGGTTCGGGCAAGACCACGCTGCTCAACATCCTGTCCAACTTCATCCCGGACCACGAGCGCATCGTCACCATCGAGGACGCCGCCGAGCTGAAACTGGTGCAGCCCAACCTGGTGGCGCTGGAGGCACGTCCGCCCAACCTCGAGGGCAAGGGGCAGATCACCATCCGCGACCTGGTCAAGAACGCGTTGCGCATGCGTCCGGACCGGATCGTCGTCGGCGAGTGCCGTGGCGGCGAGGCGCTGGACATGCTGCAGGCGATGAACACCGGACACGAGGGCTCGCTGACCACCGCCCACGCCAACAACCCGCGCGAGGCGCTTTCGCGGCTGGAGGTCATGGTGCTGATGTCGTCGATGGACCTGCCGATGACCGTCGTGCGCGAGCAGATCGCCTCGGCGGTCGACCTGATCGTGCACCAGCGCCGCTACCCGTGCGGCTCGCGCAAGGTCAGCCACATCACCGAGATCACCGGGCTGGAGAGCGGCACCATCCAGATGCAGGACGTGTTCCTGTTCCGTGCGCGAAACCACGCCGGCGCCGATGGGCGGGTCGAGGGTGATTTCGTCGCCACCGGTGCGGTGCCGGAGTTCTACGAGGAGCTGGCCGAACGCGGCGTGCCGGTCGACCTGGCGATCTTCCGCAAGCCCGGGAGCATCGAGTGAACGTGTGGCTCATCGGCCTGCTGGTGTTCGCCGGCGTAGCCGCGGCCGGCATCGTCGCTGTGCAGGCCGGCGAGCGGTTCATGCACCGCTACCAGGAGAGCTTCGTCAGCCAGGCGCGGATCAACCTGGCCGACATGTTCATGTTCATGGACACCGGCAACCTGTTCGCCTTCAACATCGGCCTGCTGGTACTGGTACCGCTGTTGCTCTGGGTCGCCACCGGCAACCTGCTGCTGCCGATCGCGGCTGTGCTGCTGCTGGCGATCCTGCCGCGCAAGATCTACGTGTGGATGCGCCAGCGCCGGATCGACCGGATCCAGGAGCAGCTTCCCGACGGCCTGCTGATGCTCGCCGGCAGCATGAAGGCCGGCGTCGGTTTCGGCCCCGCGATGGAGGCGATGGTCGCCGACGGCATGCCGCCGCTGGCGCAGGAGCTGGCACTGGTGCTGCGCGAGCAGCGCATGGGCGTGAAGACCGAGGAGGCGCTGGACCACTTCGCCGAGCGCGTGCCGGTGCAGGACGTCAAGCTGTTCGTCTCGGCGGTGCAGATCTCGCGCGAGGTCGGCGGCAACCTTGCCGAGAGCCTGACCATCCTCGCCGAGACACTGCGTCGCCGGCTGATCATGGAAGGCAAGGTCAAGGCGCTGACGTCGCAGGGCCGGCTGCAGGGCATCGTCATGGCGATGCTGCCCGTGGCGATGGTCGCGTTCCTTGCGTTCGCCTACCCCGAGACCATGCGGCCGATGTTCCACACCCCGATCGGATGGACGGTGATCGCCATCTGCGCGGTGATGGAGTACCTCGGCTACCGCATGTGCCGCAAGATCATGACGATCGACGTATGAGCATGCTGCTGATCCTCGTCGCAATCGCCGCAGCCGGTGCCGTCGGGCTGGTGCTGGTGGCCACCCGCGGGCTGCTGCAGCAGGTGCCGGCCGAGGACCGCCATTACCAGGACCCGCTGCCGAAGGGGCTGCAGCTGATCTGGCCGGTGGTCACCGCGACCACGCTGGCGATCGCGCCGCGGCTGAAGTCGGCGCAGCTGGAGAAGACCCACCGCGCGTTGCAGTCGGCGGGCCAGGACTACGTGCTGACGCCCGAGAGCCTGTACGGCCTGCGCGTGGTCGCGGCCGCGGTCGTCGTGCTGTTCTTCGGGCTGCTGGTGCTGATGCTAGGGCGCGCCGGTTTCGCGACGTTGCTGATGTGCGTGCTGTTCGGCGCGCCGCTGGGCTGGATGTACCCGAGCCTGTGGCTCAGCGAGAAGCGCAACCTGCGCCGCCGCAAGGTGGTTCGCGACCTGCCGACCTACCTCGACTTCATCACCATGGCGGTCGAGGCCGGCCTCAACATCACCGGTGCGATCGAACAGGCGGTGCAGAAGGGGCCGCAGGGTCCGCTGGGGCAGGAGTTCGCGCGCATGCTGCGCGACCTGCGCGCCGGCCTGCCGCGCGCCGAGGCGCTACGGCGCATGGCCGACCGCATGGACATCTCGCAGATCTCCAACTTCACCAGCTCGCTGATCCAGGCCGACCGCGTCGGTGCCAGCCTCAGCGACGCGCTGCGTGCGCAGGCCGGCCAGCGCCGCGAGGAGCGCTTCCTGCGTGCCGAGAAGCTCGCGCTCGAAGCGCCGGTCAAGATGATGCTGCCGCTGGTGATGTTCTTCTTTCCGTTGATCTTCCTGGTGCTGGCGTACTTCATCTACCTGCAGATGAAACAGCAGGGGATCCTGTGAAGACGGGTCGCCTCTGCCGCGACGGCGACTGCCTGGTGCCACGGGTGTGGCGCGCCGACCGGTGGTGGCAGCGCCTGCGCGGCCTGCTCGGTCGCCACCCGCTCGCCGGCGATGGCGCCGAGGCGTTGTGGCTGTCGCCGTGCAACTCGGTGCACACGTTCTGGATGGGCTATCCGCTCGACCTGCTGTTCCTGGGTCGCGACGGCGAGGTGGTCGGCTGGCGCGAAGACGTGAAGCCGTGGCGCGCATGTGCGCAGCGCGGCGCGCATGCGACGGTCGAGCTCCGCGCCGGCGGACTGGCACGGCTCGACCCGGTGAAAGGGGAGGTGCTGCAATGGCAGCCGATCGACGCATGAAGCGTGTGCGGGGCATGCCTGCCGGCGTGCGGCGGGCTCAGCACGGGCAGTCGCTGCTGGAGTTCGTGATCGTGGTGCCGGCCTTCCTGTTCCTGCTGCTGGCGGTGTTCCAGTTCATGCTGATCTACCGGGCCAAGGCAACGCTCGACTATGCCGCGCTCGAGGCCGCGCGCAGCGGCGCGGTGCACGGTGCCGACCGCGGCGAGATCCGCCAGGGACTGACCCGCGGGCTGACGCCGCTCTACGTCGATTCGCCCGGGCTGGCGGGCGTGGCGGAGGGCGCGGTCAAGGCCCGTGCCGACGTGCTCGCCTACACCGACGTCGAGATCGTCAGCCCGACCCGGCGCGCCTGGAACGAGTTCGCCGAGGTGCAATGGGACGGCAAGCGCGCGCTGCCCAACGACAACCTCGCCTTCCGCGACACCCGCGTCGGCAGCAGTGGCGTCAGCGTACAGGACGCCAACATCCTCAAGATCCGCGTGCGCTACTGCTACCCGATGATCGTGCCGTTTGTCGACCGGGTGATCGGCGGGCTGTCGGCGCTGATTACCGAGGGCGACACCTGGCGCGAGAGCCTGCGCTGCTCGGTCGGCCACTACAGCCGGATCCGGCTGGAGTCGTACGCGATCGTGCGCATGCAGTCGCCGATCGACAATCCGTCGGGCCTGCGCTGAAGTGCGACGCATCGCCGGAATCGCGCTGTGGTTGTGCCTGCCACTGGTGCCGGCGGGCACCGCCGTGGCAGGCGAGGGCGCAGTCGACGTCATCCTGCACGCACGGGCCGCCGGCATCGGCCCGGTGCGCGGCGATGCCACGATGCCGATGACGGTGCGGATGTCCGGGTCGCGGCTGCGGATCGATTTCAGTATCCCCGGGGGCGACGATGGCTATCTGCTGGCCGATACCGCCGGCAACCGGGCGTGGCTGGTCAGCGTCGACGGCGACGTCGCACTGCCGGTGCCGTCGCCGGCCTGGGCGCACTTCCGGCTCGACCCCGATGCGCCCTGCGCGCACATGGGCGCGCGCTGCGAGGCCGGCGCGGTGGACGTCATCGCCAACCGTCTCGTACGCCGCTGGCGCTACCGCGGCGCCGACGGACGCGGCCCGGACGGCACCGACAACGGCACCCTCTGGGTCGACCCGCGCAGCGGCCTGCTGATGGCGTTCCGCGGCCGCCTTGCCGGGCGCGACGACGTCCGCGGTTACGAGGTGTTCGCGGTGGAACACGGGGCACTCGAGGCGTCACTTTTCGAACTTCCGCGCACGCTCGAACAAATCGATGCCGCGAACGCGCCGCATACCTCCCGGCGTCCCGGCGGAACCAGCCATTGAAAAACCGCAAGGAATCGTACGAATGAACCCCAACCCGCGTCGCCCACTTCGCAACGCCCTGCTGCTCGTCCTGCTGTCCGTGGGAGCGACGGCATGTGGCGACCGCAGCGCCGATGGCGCCGACACGGCCTCGGCCACCGACTCCTTCGCGACGGTGCCGGACGCCAGCCCGGCCGCGCCCGCGGACCCGGCCGCGCCGGCAGAGCCGAAAGGCTTCGACATCGACGCGGTCGCGGTGTCGCAGGCGCCGCTCGGCGACTTCCCGTACTTCAGCCTGCCGAATGGTTACGGGAACCCCAACAGCCCGATCCCGGTGCGCGACTTCGACCGCGTCGCGGTCTGGACCGGCGACCGGCTCGAGTGGGTCGAGGGTCGCGTGTTCGAGTCGCTCGTGCATGCCGCCGACGGCAAGGGCTGGTCGCGGGCGGAGGTGATGCGCAACCTCGACCACCAGGTCGCGCAGGCCGGTGGCGTCAAGGTGACCGAGAGCCGGCCGCCGCAGGAGGTGATCGACGCCTGGGACGCGGAGCAGGCGTACTCGGAGGGCCGCGGCGACATATACAACGAGAAGGTGGCGACCTGGCTGGTGCGCCGGCCGGACCGCAACATCTGGCTGCACTTCGTCGGCAACACCGCGAGCGGTTCGTGGATGGTGGTCGAGTCGGCGCCGTTCGAGGCGACCGCGTCGCTGCTGCCGGCCAGCGAGATCAAGCAGAAGCTCGACGCCGACGGCAAGGTCGCCCTGCAGGTCAACTTCGCGACCAACGAGGCGGAGATCCTGCCGGAGTCGAAACCGCAGCTCGATCAGGTCGTACAGCTGCTGAAGGACGACCCGGAGCTGAAGCTGTCTGTCAACGGCCATACCGACAACACCGGCGACGCCGCGCGCAACCGCGAGCTTTCCGAAGCACGGGCGGCGTCGGTGGTGGCCGCGCTCACCGCGCAGGGCATCGACGCTTCGCGCCTGCGGGCGCAGGGCTTGGGCCAGGACCAGCCGGTGGCGGACAACGGCACCGAGGACGGCAAGGCGAAGAACCGCCGCGTCGAGCTGGTGAAGCTCGGCTGATCGCGGTCGTCGCAACGCCGCGCGTGTTGTGCGTGCTCAGCGCGACGGCAGCCCGAAGAACGCGCGCGCGGTGGCGGTGCTGTTGGCGGCCGTCACCGCGACGTCCTCGCCGCGGTCGCGGGCAAGCTCCTCGACGATGTGGGCGAGGTACATCGGCTCGTTGCGCCGGTGCGACGGCGAAGGCTTCACCGTGCGCGGCAGCAGGTAGGGTGCGTCGGTCTCGATCATCAACCGGTTGGCGGGGATGTTCTTCACAAGTTCGCGCAGGTGCTGGCCGCGGCGTTCGTCGCACAGCCAGCCGGTGATACCGATGTGCCAGTCCCGGTCGAGGTAGTCGAACAGCTCCTCGCGGCTGCCGGTGAAGCAGTGCACGACCGCCGGGCCGAGCCGCCCGTCGAACTCGCGCATCACCGACATGAAGTCGGCGTGTGCATCGCGCTGGTGCAGGAACAGCGGCTTGCCCGTGTCGACAGCGATCTGCAGCTGCATCGAGAACGCGCGGCGCTGCGCCGGTCGTGGCGAGAAGTCGCGGAAGTAGTCGAGTCCGCATTCGCCGACGGCGACCACCTCGGCATGCATGTGCAGCGCGCGCATCTCGGCGTCGCACTCGGCGGTGTACTCGCTGGCGTGGTGCGGGTGGATGCCGGCGGTGGCGAAAAGTTCGCCAGGGTGCGACCGGGCGAGTGCAAGCGCCTGCGGCGAGTGCTCGCGGCTCGCGCCGGTGACGACCATCTGCGCTACGCCCGCATCGCGCGCACGCTGCATGACGGCGTCGCGGTCGTGGTCGAAGGAGTCGTGGGTGAGGTTGGCGCCGATGTCGATCAAGTCCATGGGCGCGGATTCTAGGTGAACCCCTATCCTTCCGCAGGTGAGCCCCCAGACCTTCCCCATCGACGACCTGCTGCCGCGGATCCGCGACAGCCTCGCCTCGCACCCGCGGCTCGTGCTCGAAGCCCCGCCCGGCGCCGGCAAGACCACCCGCGTGCCGCCGGCCCTGCTCGATGCACCGTGGCTCGCCGGCCGCCGCATCGTGATGCTCGAACCCCGCCGCGTCGCCGCCCGCGCCGCCGCCCGTTTCATGGCCGCGCAGCTCGGCGAACCCGTCGGCCAAACCGTCGGCTACCGCATCCGCTTCGACCACCAGGTCAGCGCCGCCACCCGCATCGAGGTCGTCACCGAAGGCATCCTCACCCGCATGCTGCAGGACGATCCCGAGCTTGGCGGAAGCGGGCCGGACGGTGTCGGCGCCCTGCTGTTCGACGAGTTCCACGAACGCCACCTGTCGGCCGACCTTGGCCTCGCACTCGCGCTCGACGTGCAGACCGGCCTGCGCGAAGACCTGCGGATCGTGGTGATGTCGGCGACCCTCGACGGCGAGCGCCTCGCGCAGTTCCTCGACGCGCCGCGGCTGGCCAGCGCCGGCCGCAGCTTCCCGGTCGACATCGCGCACTTCCCCGCGCGCCGCGACGAGAAGGCCGAGCACCAGCTGCGTCGCGCGGTCGAGCATGCGCTGGCGACGCACCCGGGCGACGTGCTCGCGTTCCTGCCCGGCCGCCGCGAGATCGACCGCGCCCTGCGCGTGCTCGAAGCCGCCACGCCCGGCGTCGAACTGCTCGCACTGCACGGCGAGCTGCCGGTCGAGCAGCAGGCGCGCGTGCTGCAGCCGGGCGACGACGGCCGCCGCCGCGTGGTGCTGGCGACCAACGTCGCCGAGTCCAGCGTGACCCTGCCCGGCGTGCGGGTGGTGGTCGACAGCGGCCTCGCGCGCGAGCCGCGGTACGACCCCAACAGCGGCTTCGCCCGGCTCGACGTGGTCGGCATCGCGCAGTCCTCCGCCGACCAGCGTGCCGGCCGCGCCGGCCGGGTCGCCGACGGCTGGGCCTACCGCCTGTGGCCGCAGTCGCAGCGGCTGGAGCCGCAGCGCCGGCCCGAGATCGCCCAGGTCGATCTGTCGGGCCTGGCGCTGGAACTCGCCGGCTGGGGCGATGCCAACCTGCGCTTCCCCGATCCGCCGCCCGCGGGTGCGCTCGCCGCCGGGCGCGAACTGCTGCAGCGCCTCGGCGCGCTCGATGGCGACGCGATCACCGCGCTCGGCCGGCGCATGCTCGCGCTCGGCACCCACCCGCGGCTGGCGGCGATGCTGCTGGCCGCCGGTGACGACGAGCGTGCGCTGGCCTGCGACCTCGCCGCGCTGGTCGAGGCGCGCGACCCGCTGCGCAGCGGTGGCGATGCGTTCGCCGCGCGCTGGCAGGCGCTGGCCGGGTTCCGCCAGGGGCGCGTACCCGACACCGCGTCGCGCTCCGCACTTGCCGCGATCGACCAGGCCGCGCGCCACTGGCGCCGTCGCCTGCGGGTCGAAGGCACACCGCCCGACCACGTCGCGCCGCATCGCATCGGCGACCTGCTCGCCCACGCCTGGCCGGACCGCATCGCCCGCCAGCACCCGTCCGACCCGCTGCGCTACCAGCTCGCCAACGGCCGCGGCGCGCGCCTGTTCGACGACAGCGCCCTGTTCGGCGAGCCGTGGCTGCTGGTCGCCGAGCTGCGCGACGACGGCCGCCAGCCCGGCCGCGACGCCCGCATCCTGCGCGCCGCGCCGCTCGACCCGCAGCGGCTGGAACGCGACTGGCCGGGCCGCTTCACCAGCGAGGACCGCGTGGTCTGGGACGCCGGGCGCAACGCCATTGCCGCGGTGCGCGAACGGCGCTTCGACCGCATCGTGCTCGACCGCCGTCCGATCGCCCAGCCCGATCGCGCGCGCTACGCCGAGGCGCTGGTCGACGCGGTTCGCCAGCTCGGCCTCGACGCGCTGCCGTGGACCGACACGCTGCGGCAGTGGCGCGACCGCGTCCGCAGCCTGCGCCACTGGTGTCCGGACCTCGACCTGCCGGACCTGTTCGATACCGTCCTGCTCGAGCGCCTGGCCGACTGGCTGCAACCGGCCCTGGCCGGCAAGACCCGGCTCGACGCGCTGGCCGAAACCGAACTGGCCGAAGCGCTGAAATCCGGCGTCGACTGGGCCACCCGCCAGCGCATCGACGCGCTGGCGCCGGTCCGGATCGCGGTGCCGTCGGGGCTGGAGCGGCCGGTCCGCTACGGCTTCGACGACATCGCCGGCGAACCGCTGGCGCCGGTGCTGGCGGTCAAGCTGCAGGAGCTGTTCGGGCTGGCCGACACCCCGCGGATCGCCGACGGCCGGGTGCCGCTGACCCTGCACCTGCTGTCGCCCGGCGGCCGTCCGCTGCAGGTCACCGGCGACCTGCGCAGCTTCTGGGAGCGCACCTACCCCGAGGTCCGCAAGGAAATGAAGGGCCGCTACCCGCGCCATCCGTGGCCGGACGACCCGTGGACCGCGACCGCCACCCACCGGGCCAAGCCGCGCGGGACCTGAGCGCCACCCCAACGGCGCCGGCGCGGCTCACGCGGGGACTACGCGGCGCTGCGGAAACTGCTTCGCATACGCCCCCCGCGAGGACCCACGAATGAGCCGTTTCGACACCCTGTCCGACCACACCCTGCGCCTGGCCAGCAGCGTCGGCGACAGCCTGCGCAACGCCGTGCCGAGCAAGGCCGGCGTCCTGCTCGGCACCGGCATGAAGCTCGGCGCGGCCAAGGGCGGCCTGCGCGCGGCCAGGTTCTTCGCCCGCCGCCACCCGGCGCTGCTCGTGGCGACCGCCGCCGGCGCCGGCCTGTTGTGGTACGCCGCCCGTCGCAGGGCACGGCAGGCGCAGGAGGCGCCGATCGAAGGCAACGCGCGCCGGGTCGAGGCGCGTCGCTCCAATGGCTCGTCGACTGCCCGGAGTTCGTCCACCGCGCGCAAGACCACGAGCAGGGCGCGCAGCGGCGCCGCCACCACGCCCAGCTCGGACTGAGGCACCCGGCAAATCGCCCGACCGGTCGATCGCTCAACCGCGACGCCGGCTCAGCAGTCGGCGTCGCCGTCGGCCTCGGGCAGTTCGATCACGAAGCAGGCACCGCCGCCTTCGCGGTCCTCGTACCAGAGTTGGCCGCCGGCGTTGGCGACGATCTGCTTGGCCAGTGACAGCCCGAGGCCGCTGGAGATGCCGTCCTCGGGTTGCTGCAGGCGGGTGAACGGCTTGAACAGTTCGCGCTGCTGGGCCGGCGGGATGCCGGGGCCGCGGTCGGCCGCCACCAGCTGCCAGTAGCCCGGCGCACCGGCACGGCCGGCCAGCAGCAGCTCGCTGCCGGGGGCGTACTTCATCGCGTTGGTGACCAGGTTCTCGCCGAGCTGGCGCAGCACCCGCGTGTCGATCGCGACGTGCGTGTCGGCCGGCGGCAAGGCCAGCTCCACCGCGATGCCGCGCGCGTCGAGCTGGAACTCGTAGCGGTCGACCAGCCACTCCAGCGTTGCACCGAGGTCGCCGCAGTCGCGGACGCGGTGGCCGTCGGCGCCGGCGCGCGACTCCAGGTAATGGCGGATGTAGCCCAGCGCGTCGTCGGCGCTCTCGTGGATCATCTGCAGGTAGCGCGGGATGCGCTCGGGCTTGCAGCCGTGGTTGATCAGGATGTCGCTGGCGAACAGCACGCTCGACAGCGGGTTCTTGAGGTCGTGCGCGACCAGGTTGACCAGCTCCTCGCGCTCGCGCGCCACGCGCTCCAGCCGGTCGCGGGTGAGCTTCAGGCCGATGTGCGCGTTGACCCGCGCCAGCAGTTCCTCCGGCAGGAACGGCTTGGTCACGTAATCGACCACGCCGGCGTCGAATGCGCGCAGCAGCAGGTCGCGGTCGTGCGCGGCGGTGACGAACACCACCGGGATCCGCAGCGGCGGCTCCTGCGCGCGCAACGCGGCGAGCACTTCGAAACCGTCCATGCCCGGCATCATCATGTCGAGCAGGATCATGTCGGGCACCGCCTCGGCGTAGCGCGCGAGGGCTTCCTCGCCGCTGGCGGCGGTGATCACCTGGTAGCGCTCGCGCGTCAGCAGCGCGCTGACCACGCGCAGGTTGGCGGCTTGGTCGTCGACGACCAGGATGCGGCCAAGGGTGGTTTCGGAGTGCATCATCGGGTTCCCCACCTGGAGCCGGCGCACCCGATCAAGCTGAACGGGCAACCCTTGCAGAATCGCAGGTTTGCCCGCGCAGGCCAATCATCCCGCGCGCGATTTATGAATCATTCAGGCGAGCGACTCGCGGGTGGCGTGGCGCGGATCGACCTCGCGCCACTGGCCGGGTTCCAGGCCGTCCAGCGCGACCGCGCCGATCGCGACGCGCACCAGCCGCAGTGTCGGCAGCCCGACCGCCGCGGTCATGCGCCGCACCTGGCGGTTGCGGCCTTCGCCGATCACCAGCTGCAGCCAGGCGTCGGGCACGGTCCTGCGGAACCGCACCGGCGGATCGCGCGGCCACAGCGCCGGCGCCGCGATCGCCTCGACCTTCGCGGGACGGGTAGGGCCGTCGCGCAGTTCGACCCCGCGGCGCAGCGCCGCCAGCTGCTCAGGCCGCGGCTCGCCTTCCACCTGCACCTGGTAGGTCTTGGGCTGCTTGTGGCGCGGGTCGGTCAGCCGGTGCGCGAGGCCGCCGTCGTCGGTGAGCAGCAGCAGGCCCTCGCTGTCGTGGTCGAGCCGACCGGCGGCGTACACCCCCGGCGGCAGCCCGAACCCCGCCAGCGTCGGCCGCGGCGGGGTGCTGCGGTCGGTGAACTGGCACAGCACGCCATAGGGTTTGTTGAAGGCGATGAGCATGGAGCCTCGTACCGTCGTGGATCACTGTGCGCCGACCCGCGCGCCGGTAGGAGCGACATGAGTCGCGACCCACTGGCAACGGGATGCGCGCCGGTCCACGCGGAGTTGTGTTCGTGGGCGGATGTCCAGCGATCGCGCGACCGGGGTTGCGCGTTGATCGCAGTGGCTCCATCGGTCAGTGGGTCGCGACTCACGTCGCTCCTACCGGGACGGGCCGGGCAGTGACGGGTGGTTTACCCTGCCGCCGGCTTGCGGAAGCGCAGGGTCATCCGGTCGCTCTCGCCGATCGCCCGGTACTTCGTGGCGTCGGCTTCGTCGTGGTTGTTGCCCGGTGGCAGGGTCCACACGCCGTTCGGGTGGTCCTTGGTGTCGGCCGGGTTGGCGTTGACCTCGCTGCGGCCGGCCAGCTCGAAGCCGGCGGCCTCGGCCAGCGCGATCACCTGGTCGGTGCCGACGTAGCCGCTCTTGTCGTCGTCGGCCACGTCGGCGGCGGCGCGGTGCTCGACCACGCCGAGCGTGCCGCCCGGCTTCAGCACGTCGAAGAAGCCGTTGAACATGGCCTGGGCGTTGCCGTCGCCGCGCCAGTTGTGGACGTTGCGGAAGGTCAGGACGAGGTCGGCCGAGCCGGCCGGGCCGAACACCGGTGCGGCCGGGTCGAACGCGACCACGGTGGCGCGGTCGTAGCGTTCGGCGTCGCCGGCGAACTTCGCCTCCAGCCGGTCGCGGCTGCGCTGCTGGTAGTCGCGGCCGCCGCCGGCGGGCAGCGCGGCCGGGTCGACCACCGCGGCGACGTACTGGCCGCCGTCGCGCAGGTAGGGCGCGAGGATCTCGGCGTACCAGCCGCCGCCGGGGGTGATCTCGACCACGGTCTGCCCCGGCGCCAGCCCGAAGAAGCCGAGCGTTTCGGCCGGGTGGCGGTAGCGGTCGCGGGCGACGTTGGCCGGGTCGCGCCAGTCGCCGGCGAGCATCGCGGCGAGGTGCGCGTCGGTCGCGGCCGGTGCCGTGTCGTCAGTCTCGGCGGCAGGAGCGGCCGCCTGCGCGGAGGCGGCCTCGGCATCGCCGGCCGCGTTGGACCCCGACATGTTGACGGTGCAGGCGGCGGCGGCGGGCAGCAGGGCGGCAAGCAGGAGGCGTTTCATCGCGGCGGTCCCGGTGGCGGAAAGGCGGCCAGCGTAGCGCAGCGGCAACCGCGCGCAGAAAGTGCTTGACATCGCCCAAGTGTATCGTTGTAGTAATACACATGGACGCAACCCTGCTGCACATCCAGCCCGCCGCGCCGCAGCCGATCTACCGGCAGATCGCCGAGCAGATCCGCCGCCTCGTCGCCGGCGGCCAGCTCGCCGCCGGCACCACGCTGCCGTCGGTGCGCGACGTCGCCGCCACCCATGCCATCAACCCGATGACGGTCTCCAAGGCCTACAGCCAGCTGGAGGCCGAAGGCGTGCTCGAGCGCCAGCGCGGCAAGGGCATGGCGGTCGCCGCCGGGGCCGCCGCGCCGCCATCGCCGGCGCAGCGCTGGGACCTGCTGGAACCCGCACTCGACGCGCTCGCCCGCCAGGCCGGCGAGCTCGAACTTCCGCCGGACGAGGTCATCGCCCGGCTCCGCCTACGGATGGAGGAACACGCATGAACGCCGTCGCCAACGCAATCGCCCCGGCCGCCGCGCCGCTCGACCTGTCGCAGCCCGGCATCGAGCCGCCGCTGGCCGCCACCGCCATCGACAAGCGCTACGACGGCCAGACCGTGCTCGCGGGCGCCTCGTTGCAGCTGGAGCCGGGCGCGGTGCTCGGCCTGATCGGCCGCAACGGTGCCGGCAAGTCGACCCTGATCCGGGTCCTGCTCGGGCTGGTCGAACCCGATGCCGGCCAGGCGCGCGTCTGGGGCCAGTCGTCGCTGATGCTCGACGACGCCCGCAAGGCGCGGCTGGGCTACGTGCCGCAGCAGCCCGAGGCGCTGTCGTGGCTGAAGGTCGGCGACATGCTGGATTTCGTCGGCCGCTTCTACCCGCGCTGGGACGCCGGCTTCGTCGCCGCCACGCTCGACCGCTGGGGCCTGCCGCGCAACAAGGTGCTGGCCAAGCTGTCGCCCGGCGAGCGCCAGCGCGTCGCGATCATCCGCGCGCTGGCGCCGCGGCCGGACCTGCTGGTGCTGGACGAACCGGCCGCCGCGCTCGACCCGGTCGCCCGCCGCGAGCTGCTGCGCGAGATCGCCCAGCGCGCCGGCGAGTCCGGCACCAGCGTGCTGTTCTCGACCCACATCGTGTCGGACCTGGAGCGCGCCGCCTCGCACGTCGCCTTCATGCACGAGGGCCGGGTGGTGCTGCAGACCGAGCTGGACACACTGAAGGAGCGCCACCTGCGCCTGCGCGTGCCGGCCTCGGCGGCGGCCCAGCTGGACGGCCGGGTGCCGGGCGAGGTCGCCCGCCGCGCGCTGGCCGACGGTGCGCTGTCGATCGTGATCGTGCGCGACGAGGGCGACGCCTGGCCGGCGCTGGCGACCGCACCGGGCGTGCACGCCGACGTGCTCTCGCTGGAGGACCTGTTCGTCGAGGTGGCGGAGTGAACGCCCGCGCCTACCCGTTCGAGACCGACAGCTTCGGCTGGCGCACGCGCCACGCGGCGGCACTGCTGGGCAGCTGCGCCAGCCGGTCGATGCGGGTGCTGGCGGTGGCGCTGGCGGTGGCGTTCGGCGCGCTTTCCGCGCTGGCACTGGCGACCATCGACAACGGGGAGTGGTTGTCGGTCACGCTGTTCCTGTCGGGCCTCGCGGTCTCGGCGTTGTGGGGCATCTGGCTCGCGCGGCTGGTGCTGCTGCACACCGAGGCCCGCCAGTCGCGCACGCCGGGGGTCGAGATGGCGATCGGCGGCACTGTGTCGCTGGCGTTCCTCGCGACGGTGCTGCTGCCGTCGCTGCTGCTGGCCGCCGGCGGGATCGACTTCGCGCTGTCGGTGTGCGCGCTGGCGCTGGCTGCCGGCGCCGGCGTGCTGGTCGCGACCCTGCCGCGGATCTTCTATCTGCTGTTGTGCCTGGCACCGCTGCTGCTTGGCCTGCTGTACTCGCTGGCCGAACGCCTGTTGCCTGCGGGCGCGCTGGAGCTGCCGCCGATGCGCACCGAGTACATCACCTGGGCGGTGCTGCCGGTGCTGGCGCTGGCCGGCTGGCGCTGGTTCAAGGTCGCGCGGCAGGCGCCGGACGATGCGCGGTCGGTCTGGTGGCAGCCGGCGGTGACCGCCAACCCGCGCACCGGCGGCGGTTTCGACTGGCTGTCGGGCGACGCGTCCAGCGCACAGCTGCCGGACTGGCTGTGGCCGGCCGGGCAGACCTTCGGCGCGGGCCCGGCGCGACCGGTGCGGGCCATGCGCGCGCTGATGGGCACGCCGTTCGCGCCGTTGTCGGGCGGGCAGCTGGTGGTCCAGCTCGGCATCGGCGTGGTGGTCATCGCCTACTTCCTGCTGCAGATGGACGGCGACCCGCACGATGCCAGCACCCTCGTCGGCGGCGCGGCCGGCGGCGCGGCGGTGATGGTGGTGATGTACGCGCAGCGGCTGGAGGCGATCTACCGCAAGCCGGGCACCGAGCTCGACGAACTCGCGCTGCTGCCCGGCCTGGGCGACATGCCGCTGCGTCGCACGCGGCTGCTGTCGGCGGTGGCGCGCGCGCCGGCAATTGCGATGGCGATGGTGCTGGTGCTGCTGCTCGGCCTGGGACTGGCGATCGGTCTGGAGCCGCGGCTGCTGGCGCTCGTGGTGATGGCCGGCGTCGGCGTCGTGCTGACCACCGCGCTGTCCTGCCTGCGCCCGCTGGCCGGACTGCCGATGAACGGTTGGCGCATGCTGCTGCTGGCGGCGCCGGTGCTGCTGCTGGCGATGGGCACCATTACCTATGCCACCGCGGTCAAGGCGCCGGGCCCGACCACGCCGCTGGTGCTCGCACTGACCTGGCTGGCCGCCTACGCACTGCTCGGCCTCGCCATCGCCGCGGCCTGGCGCCGGCTGAACAATCGCCCGCACCCGTTCCTGCCGTACTGACGCCGGGCACACGCCGCCGCCGTAGGATGGCGGCGTGCGCAAGGGGGGGCGACCGATGCTGGGCAGGATTCTCGCGGGACTGATGCTGGTGCTGGTCGGCGTTGTCGTCGGCGCCTGGGGCTACGCCACCGCGGTGGCCGATGCCGCCGACGCGCCGCAGCCGCCGGCGGTGCCGCCGCCACCCCCGGCCGCGCCCGAACCCGACCCCGCGGCCGAGCCGCCCACCCCCGACCCGGTCAACTTCACCTACCGCTACCTCGACCCGCTCGACCCGGCGATGGCCGCCACCGCCGCCCGCGTGCGCGAGGAAGACCTGCTGCGCCGCCTGCCCGAGGTCAAGTGGCTCGACGGCCTGCTGCTGCTGCCGGCGCCTGTCACCTACGTCGCCACCGCCTGCGGCAAGCCCGACGCCTACTACCTGCCGGCCAAGCGCGAGGTGGTGCTGTGCTACGAGACCCTGCACGCGCTGTACGCTCAGGGCGAGCAGCTGGCGGCCACCGGCGGCAGCGCGCTCGAGCTGCCCGACATCCCGGCCGACCAGCTGGCCGAGCGCTACGTCTGGGCCAACCTGCGCTTCATCGTCGCCCACGAGACCGGCCACGCCCTGATCGACCTGCTCGACCTGCCGATCACCGGCCGCGAGGAGGACGCCGTCGACCAGTTCGCCACCGCCCTGATGCAGCGCATCGGCGGCGAGGACGAATCCCCGCGCGAGGTCGCCCAGAACCTGCGCATGGCCAGCCACTCGTTCCTGGCCGAGGCCGCCACCGACGTCAGCCTGCAGGCCTACGCCGACATGCACTCGCTGGGCCTGCAGCGCTACTTCAACCTGCAGTGCCTGCTGTACGGCTCCGACCCGGAGCGCTTTGCCGACATGGTCGACCGCGGCGACCTGCCCGAGAGCCGCGCCAAGACCTGCCCCGCCGAAGCCCAGCGCGCCAACGACGCCTGGGTCCGCCTGCTCGCCCCGCACCTCGCCCCCGCCTACGAGATGACGGCCGAGGAAGCCGAAGCCTGGCTGCAGGGCCGCGCCCGGAGCCGCGGCGAAAACGGCGTCCCGGCCGCGGTGGAGCCCACCCCCGCCAAACCCCTGTAGGAGCGACGCAAGTCGCGACCGCGCAGACCCCCCGCGCGCGGCCGCGACCCGCTTCAGATCACAACCCCGCCAGCGCCGCGTTGAACGTCGCGCTCGGCCGCATCGCCGCGCCCACCTTGGCCAGGTCCGGGTGGTAGTACCCGCCCATCTCCACCGGCTTGCCCTGCACCGCGACCAGCTCGGCGACGATCGTCTCCTCGTTCTCCGCCAGCGCCTTCGCCAGCGGCGCGAACTTCGTCTTCAGCGCCGCGTCCGCATCCTGCGCGGCCAGCGCCTGCGCCCAGTACATCGCCAGGTAGAAATGGCTGCCGCGGTTGTCGATGCCGCCGAGCTTGCGCGACGGCGACTTGTCGTTGTCGAGGAACGCCCCGTTGGCCGCGTCCAGCGCGTCCGCCAGCACCTTCGCCTTGGCGTTGCCGGTGGTCTGCGCGACATGGTCCAGCGACGCCGCCAGCGCCAGGAACTCGCCGAGCGAATCCCAGCGCAGGTAGTCCTCGGCCTCGAACTGCTGCACGTGCTTGGGCGCGCTGCCGCCGGCGCCGGTCTCGAACAGCCCGCCGCCGGCCATCAGCGGCACCACCGACAGCATCTTCGCGCTGGTGCCCAGCTCCATGATCGGGAACAGGTCGGTCAGGTAATCGCGCAGCACGTTGCCGGTCACCGAGATGGTGTCCTCGCCGCGGCGGATGCGCTCAAGCGACAGCTTCATCGCCTCCACCGGCGACAGGATGCGGATGTCGAGCCCGCTGGTGTCGTGGTCCTTCAGGTAGACCTCGACCTTGGCGATCAGCTGCGCGTCGTGCGCGCGCTGCGGGTCCAGCCAGAACACCGCCGGCGAGTGGCTGATGCGCGCACGGCTGACCGCCAGCTTCACCCAGTCCTGCACCGGCAGGTCGCGGGTCTGGCACATGCGCCAGATGTCGCCGGCCTGCACCGCGTGCTGCAGCAGCACCTTGCCGGCGGTGTCGACCACCCGGATGGTGCCGTCGCGCGGCGCGCGGAAGGTCTTGTCGTGGCTGCCGTACTCCTCGGCCTTCTGCGCCATCAGGCCTACGTTGGGCACGCTGCCCATCGTCGCAGGGTCGAACGCACCGTGGGCCTTGCAGTCCTCGATCACCGCCTGGTAGATCCCCGCGTAGCTGCGGTCGGGGATGATCGCCTTCGCGTCCTGCAGCTCGCCGGCCGCGTTCCACATCCTGCCGCTGTCGCGGATCATCGCCGGCATCGACGCGTCGACGATCACGTCGCTCGGCACGTGCAGGTTGGTGATGCCCTTGTCCGAGTTGACCATCGCCAGCGCCGGGCGCTCGCCGTACAGCGCATCGATGTCGGCCTTGATCGACGCCTGCAGCTCCGCCGGCAGCGACGGCAGCCGCGCGTACAGGTCACCGATGCCGTTGTTGGCATCGAAGCCCGCCTCCATCAGCTCGCGGTCGTACCTGGCCAGCACCGGCGCGTAGAAGCGGTTGACCGCCACGCCGAAGATGATCGGGTCGGAGACCTTCATCATCGTCGCCTTCAGGTGCAGCGAGAACAGCACGCCGGTCGCCTTGGCGTCGTCGATCTGCGCATCGATGAACTGCGCCAGCCGGCGCGTGTCCATCACCGAGGCGTCGATCACCTCGCGGTCGGTCAGCGAGGTCTTCTCCTTCAGCACCGTGGTCACGCCGTCGGTGCCGACCAGCTCGATGCGCACGTCGGTGGCGCTGTCCACCGTCACCGACTGCTCGCTGCCGTAGAAGTCGCCGCCGTCCATGTGGGCCACGTGCGAGCGCGAATCCGCCGACCACTTGCCCATCCGGTGCGGGTGCTTGCGCGCGTAGTTCTTGACCGACAGCGGCGCGCGGCGGTCCGAGTTGCCCTCGCGCAGCACCGGGTTGACCGCGCTGCCCTTGACCCGGTCATAGCGCGCCTTGGCGTCGCGCTCGGCATCGGTCGCAGGCGTGTCGGCGTAGTCCGGCAGCGGGTAGCCCTGCGCCTGCAACTCCTTGATGGCCGCCTTCAGCTGCGGCACCGAGGCCGAGATGTTGGGCAGCTTGATGATGTTGGCTTCCGGCGTGGTGGCCAGCTGGCCCAGCTCGGCCAGGTGGTCGCCGACCTGCCGGTCCGCCGGCAGCACGTCCGGGAACTGCGCCAGGATGCGTCCGGCCAGGGAGATGTCGCGCGTTTCCACCTCGACCCCGGCGGTCTCGACAAAGGCCTCGACGATCGGCAGCAGCGACTGCGTGGCCAGGAAGGGGGCTTCGTCGGTGAGGGTGTAGATGATCACCGGGTTCTGGGGCTGGGGGGTGTCGGACATGGGGGTTCGGTTCCTTTGAGGGAGTGGCGCATGCAGCTGCGCGGCAGCCCGCATTGTCGCGCCCGCGCAGGGGTAGGGCAAAAGGCCGGCGTACGCTGACGGATGTGGCCCGCCGCGGTACCGTGACGCCTCGGAGCTTTTCCCGACCGGAGTGGGAGCCATGACAAGGATGTGGATTGTTGAACGGGACACGACCACCAGTGGCGGTCGGGTTGTCACCTTCACCCCGTTTACCGACGTGGACGGGAAGGGTGTCGCCCGGTTCGGCGACAAGGCCACGTGCCCGACTCACAAGGGGACGTTCCCGATCGTCGGCGGATGTGATCCGACGACGATCATCGACGGACAACCCGTTGCACTGCATGGCGCAACCCTTAGCTGCGGCTGTCAGGTGCTCGCAACCGCCCAGATCCGCGTGTCGCTGGAAGCCGGAGCGGTGCGAACCGCCGCGACGCCTCCGGCACCTGTGTTTCAGGCTGCATCCACGACGCCCGCCGCCGGTCACCTGCACGATCACCTTGCGACCAACTTCAATGAAGGGGGCGGCGAGGCAGACGTAGCCAAGGCGCGCGATGCGGTGCGGTCGGCCAACGCCGCTCTGCGCCAAGCGGGCGCCTTCCGCCCCTATCCGACCGAACTCGCCGCAGCCAAGGCGTGGCGCGGCGAAGTGCTGCCGGTGGCCGACGACCACGGCGTCGAGATCGGCGCGTTGATCACGCGCACCCCCGACGGCAACTACCACCTGGGCGGCGCCTACAGCGCGGGCGCCTACGACAACTGCAATGGACTGCTGGAACACGGCCCCTATACCCAGGGCGAGCTGGTCGCGTATGTGCATACCCACCCCTATCCCGGCGGATGGGTCGGCAAGGACCGCGGCTATTCCTGGGGACAGACGCCCGACGATGTTGTCGGCGCAAACATGGGCGCGGGCATCGGCTCAGGCGATTTGGTAAGTGCGTTCACCGTCCGCAAGAACGCCTACATCGCCGACTCCGCCGGACTGCACGGCTGGGTATATGACGACTACATGGCATTGCTGGAACAGGACCGCCTGCGCGTCGTGCGGCTTGGAGAAAGCTATGTCACCTATTGAGTCGTCCGATCGCCGCAGGCCGCGATTGGGACTGGCCCTCGCACTCGGATTGGGGGCCGCTGTCGCCGTCGTTGCCGCCACCCTCGCACTCGCGCCCCCGGACGAATGGACTGCCTACCTCGCGGCTCGCCCGATCGACTGTAGCCCGGCCGAGAATCCTGCCGCGGCGCAGGTGCTGCACGCCACGCATCGTGACGGTGGACTCGAGCACCTGTCCTACACCGTGGGCATCCACCCGCCGGGACCGATAGCGCCCACCGTTGCCGTCCGCGCATTCGACGGCTGGCTGCTGGGTCGCGACCACGGCGAGTTCGGCGGCGAGCTGGTCTACCGCGATGGCAACGGGACCGACCGGATGCTGGCAGACATCAACATCCGGGGTATCCAGCCGATCCCCGATGGCTTCCAGGTCGTGGCCGGGCGGGGCTTCATGGATTCCATGAACGGCGTCGGTTCCATCATCACGGTCACCGAGCAGGGCGACACGGTACACACGACGTCGGTGGAGTTGCCCGGCGCCCCGACCCGCTGGCACCGGCTGGCTTCGGGGGCGCTGCTGGTCCGGACGCTGGAGAAGAACGTACTTGTCCCGGTGGGCGGGGAGGCGCGGGAAGTGAAGTGCCGTCCTGCCCAGTCCGACGGGAATTAGCAGCGGCTGACCCGTTGTCCCCGGCGGAATTGACAGCAATGGTCCGAACGCCTAACGTTAGCGTCAACACGGCCCCCGCCTCCCTGCAAATCGCTGGGAACTGCGCGGGGGTTTTTATTTGCGTGTCCACCAGGCTTCCCACCCGTCGGGTGCTCCCATATCGGTCAGGGAAAGCTTCCGGCTCGATTGTTGCCTGGGGAAGTGGTTCAGGTGCTCTGCCACCTGCGCCGCCCAGCGGGTCTCGGGGAAAAGCGCTCGCAACATGTGCCGTGCAATCGCCAACAGCAGGAATGGTTTTGCAACCAGGGAGGGCTGGCCGATGAAGGCATCACACCACTCCAGTTCGCTAGGCCCGCACAGCACCGGCTGATCGATCACGTTTCGGTTCCACAAGCGGCTGTGGTGTGCCGCGAGGTTGCGCAGGTAGTTCAGCGACCGCAGCCAGCCGAGCAGTACTCGGGTATCCGGCACTCCGTACTTGTCCGCGATGTTTCGCAGGGCGGAAACTTTCATCATCGAGAACAGTTGGGAGACGCTGCCGAAATCCATCACCTCGACCGCCACCCAGATCGGCAGGTCGGCGCCGTGGCGCTCCCTGTAGTGCTCAACGAAATCCTCCTTGGAGCGATCGAGAAGCGAGTCGAACCGGGAGCGCCACTCCTCGTACCGCGTACGGCCCGTGCGGCGGTTCGTCTTGCTGGCGACGGCATGAAGGGCTTCGGTTCCGAGATGCGCGAATGCCCCGCTGCGCCCGAGTTCGTACGCCGCGTCCACTCGAAGCGCGATCTCGATCCGCTCCATCGCGTCGAGCACCAGCAGGCGCAGCTTCTTGTCGAACAAGTACAGCTCGTACGCATCCGAGAAGTGGGTGTCGCGCACGAACTCGTCAGTCCTGACCGTCGTCAGAGCGTGGGTGCCAGGATCCTGCACGTGCCGGAACACCCGGAACGGGTACCAGTAGGCGCTCAGGCGGTAATAGCCGATGCGCTCCAGACAGCGAAGCGCAGCCTGCTCATCGGACACCTGTAGCCCGCGCGATCGCAGCAGCTCCAGTTGCTCCTCAAATGACTTCCATGGTCGGTCGTATGCCATGACGCTCCTTGTCCGGGGTCACCATGCCCCGTGATGCCCCCCCGGAGTCTACTCACGCGGGTGCCACGACCCGGAAAACCGCTTGTCATTAAGATGATTTCCGCATGCGGGTCAGACTTAGTCCTGCGCACGCTCACTCTGGCAGCGTGTGCCGCCTCCTCCACCCGCAAACCCTGTTCGAACACCCGCTCAACCAAAAGGGCTCGACCGCAAGGCGTTGATTCGCACCTCCAGTCTTCCGGGATCACCCCGGATGAACAACCTACTGAGAGATCACATCTAGCGCTCGACTCGATGCAGCACCGCCGAGTCGGGGCCGTAGAAATCGCCGCCGGTCGGCGGTTCCACGGTCGTCCATTCCAACCGGTCGCCACTGGACTTCAGCACGGCCATGCCGCCGGTCGCGCCGAACGTCGAATCGAAGTAAACGGTGGCCGACCCATCCGGGTGAACCACCCCTGCAAGGTTGTCGCCGCTCTCCGGGTCGCAATCGATCTTCCCGCCGAATCGGGTCACGAAGCAGTAGGAGCCAGCGAGCGTCTGACCGGACACGCGCAACTCGACCGTGAGCACCGAGTAGGGGACATCGCTGCCGTCGCGCAGGACTTCCTCTTCCCAACTGCCGGCCAGGGCGGATGATCCCGAGTCGGCTCGGGTTGCAGCGCAGGCGCTCAAGACGATGCAGGTGAAGGCGATGACGATGGCTTTCAGACACTTCATTGACCCACTCCCAGGCAGCGGTCGACACGGGCAAGCCAGCCCTTGAGAAACTTCTGATTGCTGTTGCGGCTGCCGTCCCGGTTGAAGGTCAGGGAGCGGTAATAGTCCTTGCGTGCGTCCGCGATGGCGTTGAGCAGCGCCTCCTGATCCGGCACGTCGTTGATGGCGTCGATGGTCTGTCCACCCATCGCATTGTCGACAGTGACGTCCGCCCCGAACCGCCCCGAAAGCACCTGCTGTACCTCGCGGACGGCCTTTCCCGAAGTGATGGTCCAGTCGTACACCATCAGGGCGACGCGCGGGTTGTCGATCCTGCAGAAGCCGCGGGGCTCCCAATAGCGCTTGCGGTAGATCGTCTCCGCCTGGTCTTCGGTCAGTCGCTTCAGGTTCTCAAGTGTTGGATCGACGCCCAGGTCGGTCTTTGCATAGTTCTGCCACGTACGCCATGCGATGCCCATGTTCGTCGCGCCACCGGCATCGTCGGGATCGTCGACAAACCCGCCTTCGTTGGCGAGCACAACGCGGGACACCTTGTGGAACCTTGCTTCGCAGTCGTCGGGTCCGGCGCCTTCCGGCGCCTCGACGTCCGCTGCGGTGACGGCCGATACATCCGCAAGATCCGCCCCCAGGCCAGAACCGCTGTTTGGCATGAACTGCCGCGTACCTACGGGTTGCGCACCGCCGTCGCTCATCGAAGCGGGCGCTGCGGAGGCGCCAGGTGCGGTGGTGTTGAGCACACGGAACTGCTGCGTGGCCAGTACCTGGCAACCGCACGCGAGCGTTGCCCCGTGCAGGGCCACTTCGGCATCGTCGATGACGGTGGTGGGGTCGTAGCCACCCACGATCGCGAACACGCCCTTGTGTTGGGGACAGGTCGCCTTGTCGTTGCGCCGGGCAACGCCCTTCCCGTCGATATCGGTGAACTGCGAGGCGGTGACCACCCGCCCGCCGCTGGTGGTGACATCACCCAGTACGATCCACATCCGTGACACGGCAATCTCCATATCGCCTTGAAACCGGGCGCAGCATAACAAGGGGATACAGGCCCCGGTCGCTGCGCGTCCTGCGATGCCCGACGGATCGTGGCCGTGTAGATTCCCCCCATGACCACCCGCCACGCCTCCTGCAGCTGCGGCCAGCTCACCGCCACCACCACCGGCGAGCCGGTCCGCATTTCGGTCTGCCACTGCCACGCCTGCCAGCGGCGCACCGGCAGCGTGTTCGGCGTGCAGGCGCGGTTCCCGCAGGACGCGGTGACGGTCGCCGGCGACAGCACGGTGTTCGCGCGCACCGGCGACGCCGGCACCGCCGCGCGCTTCCACTTCTGCCCGGTGTGCGGCGCCACGGTCTACTACCTGATGGACGCGATCCCCGGCATGGTCGCGATCCCGGCCGGCGCGTTCGCCGACGCCGGCTTCCCGCCGCCGCGGGTGTCGGTGTACGACGCGCGCCGCCACCCGTGGGTGCGGCTGCCCGACGCCATCGAACGTTTCGAGTGACGCGTAAGCTGCCCGGCATCCGCACAACGCAACCGCACACAGGGGCAACACATGACCGATCCATCACCGACGCGCGCGCTCGGCACCGGCGCCAAGGTCTTCGTCTGGGTCGCGGGCATCCTCGCCGCGGTCAACCTGGCCGATTTCGTCGCCGGCGGCTGGGCGATGGACGAGCTGCTCACCGGCCTCGGGCTGGGGCTGATCGCCTACGGCACCTGGCGCAACGATTTCGGCACCCCGCGCGACGCCGCCGGCGAGCCGGTGCCGGTCGACGCGACCGGGCGCTGGGCCTCGCTGCTCGGCATCGGGCTGGTGCTGGCCGGGCTGGTGCTGGAGGCGCGGGTTTGACCACGGCGCACCCGTGGCCGGCGCCGGGGCGTCGCGCGTGGCGCTGAAGGAGCTGCTGCTGGTCGGGCTCGGCGGGTTCGCCGGCTCGGTCGCGCGGTATGCGCTGGGCGGCTGGGTGCTGCACTTCGCGGGGCCGACGCGGTTCCCGCTCGCGACGTTCGCGGTCAACCTGGCCGGCTGCCTGGTGATGGGGCTGCTGGCCGGCGCGGTGGCGCGCTACGGGGTGTTCGGGCCGGGCACGCGGCTGCTGCTGTTCACCGGCGTGCTCGGCGGGTTCACCACGTTCTCCGCGTTCGGGCTGGAAGCGACCCAGCTGGTCCGCCGCGGCGAGTTCGCGGTGGCGGCGCTGTACGCGGGCTCGAGCATGGTGCTCGGCATCGCGGCGGTGTGGGTGGGGATCCGCGCGGTGGCGATGCTGCCGCGCTGAGCGGGGCGTGGGCATCCACCGGCGGGCGCGGCATCCATTTGCCGGTTGGGGCGACGCGGGCCGCGACCTGTGGGTCGGTAGGCAGGGTCGGCGGGTCGCGACTTACGTCGCTCCTACATGGGGCGGTGCGTCGGTGCACGGGTGGTGGCGATGCGTGCGGCGGTAGGAGCGACGTGAGTCGCGACCTGTACGTCGGTTGGCGGGGTCGGCGGGTCGCGACTTGCGTCGCTCCTACAGGAACCGGGGCGCGCGGACGGGGGCGGGCCGCCGCTACGACGACAGCTTCATCAGCACCAGCCCGGACACGATCAGCGCCGCGGCGGTGACCCGCATCGGGGTCAGCGGTTCGCCGAGGAAGGCGGCGCCGGCGATGAACGCGCCAACCGCGCCGATGCCGGTCCAGACGGTGTAGGCGGTGCCCAGCGGCAGCTGCCGCATCGAGAACGCGAGCAGGGCGAAGCTGGCGGTCATCGCGACCGCGGTGACGAGGCTCGGCATCAACCGGGTGAAGCCTTCGGACTGCTTCATCGAGAACGCCCAGACCACTTCGAGCAGTCCGGCGAAGAACAGGGAAATCCAGGCCATGGCAGGCTCCTGGTGGTGCCAGGCCGTCCTGGTCGTGGTGCCCGCAACGGGGGAGGTCGTCCTCCGCGCGGAAGGATAGCAACGGTGGCCTGGCGGTTCCGCGCGGGCGGCTGAAGCGTGCGGACGCCGGCGGCGGCGTAGGATGCCGCGCATGGAGACGACGATGGACACGATCGGTTTCGAGGACTTCCTGAAGGTCGAGCTGCGGGTCGGCCGCATCGTCGGCGCCGAGGTGTTCGCGCAGGCCCGCAAGCCGGCCTACGTGCTGCGGGTCGACTTCGGCGAGGCGATCGGGGTGCGCAAGTCGAGCGCGCAGGTCACCGCGCTGTACACGCCGGACGAGCTGGTCGGGCGGCTGGTGGTGGCGGTGGTGAACTTCCCGCCCAAGCAGATCGGGCCGCTGATGTCGGAGTGCCTGGTGACCGGCTTCCACGACGCGAACGGCGACGTGGCGTTGTGCGTGCCCGATCGGGAGGTGCCGCTGGGAACGCGGTTGTTGTGAGGATGGGGCGCGGTGGGGCGGGAGCCCGTGGCCGCGGGCACCGGATGGTCGCCTGGATGTAGGAGCGACGTGAGTCGCGACCTGTACATCGGTAGGCGGGGTCGGCGGGTCGCGACTTACGTCGCTCCTACGAAAAGCGGTGAATGGGCGTGCCCCGGACGATTACGGATCAAGGATTACCGGCACGGCCCATCGGCCGCGGCGCGCATCCCGTCCGGCTCAGCTCGCGCCGCAGCACTTCTTGTATTTCTTGCCGCTGCCGCATGGGCACGGGTCGTTGCGGTCGGGGGTGGCGTCGCGGCGGATCGGTTCGCGCGGGGTCAGGGCGTCGATGCGGTGGTGGTGCAGGTCGGCCAGCATGTCGGGCAGGCCGGCGATGATCTCCAGCCGCTCGCGGTAGCTGATCGGGGTGGCCGGGGCGGTCGGGTCCTCGGCCAGCACCTCGCCGCTGGCCAGGCGGTCGAGCAGGCCGAAGATGTCGTCGATCCACTCGTTGTCGTCGAGCCACCGGTCCCACTCGGCCTCGCGCAGGGCGACCGCGGTGAAGAAGCCCAGCGCCCAGTCGCGGCCGACGTCGAGTTCGTCGTCGGCTTCCTCCTCCGGGTCCTCGGGCAGCCACAGCAGCGGGGCGAGGTGGTCGGGCAGGTCGTCGTCGCCGTGGCGCACGCGGGCGGTGGCCATGTGGTGGTGGGCCAGCAGCAGGGTGACGACCTCGGCGCGCTCGGCCTCGTCGTCCCAGCGCGGCGGCTTGCCCCACACGTCCGGCTCCCACGCCGACATCGGCAGCGCCTCGCCGGGCGACACCGCCAGCGCCGACAGGTAGCCGTCCAGCGCCTCCAGGTTGAAGCCCTTGAACGGCACCGCGCGCTGTTCGAGCAGGTCGGCCAGGCGCTCGATCTGGGCGTCGTCGAGGTGGGTGGGCTTGGTCATCGGTCGGGTCTCGGCGGGGGATGTCACGGGCGGCAATGGTAGCCGGCGGGGCCTTGCTCAGCGCACCGCGGCGAGGAAGTGCAGGTGGCGGCCGTAGTGGTCGAGCACGTCGTTGATCACGGTCTCCCCGCGCCAGCCCATGATGTCGTAGTCCTGCCCGCCCTCGCGCAGGTGGACCTCGGCGCGGTAGTACTTCAGTGCCTCGGCGCGCTCGTCGCGGGTGTCGTTGAGCACGAAGGCCGGCGGCTCGTACGGGCGCGGCCGCACCGAGTAGTGGAAGTCGATCTCCTCGCCATGACCGACCTCCACCCACACCCGCCCGTCGTCGCCGTGTTCGACCACCGCGTCCAGCCCGCGCCGGCGCAGCTCGGAAGCGACTTCCTGCAATGCCGGCTCGACGGTCTCGTGCAGGTACTCGACCACCTCGGCGCGGGTCGGGTGGTGCAGCATCTGGCCGAGCCGCTGCTTCCAGTTGAGCGCGGCGTGCGGCCCGTGCGGCCCGACCCGCGCCTCCCGCAGGCTGGTGCGCTTGGCGCCCTCGATCCGCAGTGCCCGCAGCAGGCCCCAGCACATCACGATCATCACGATCGCGAACGGCAGGGCGCTGGCGATCGACGCGGTCTGCAGCGCGCCCAGCCCGCCGGCGACCAGCAGCGCCGCGGCGATCACGCCCTCCAGCACCGACCAGAACACCCGCTGCCAGGTCGGCGAGTCGCCGGCGCCGCCGGAGGTCAGCATGTCGACCACCAGCGAGCCGGAGTCCGACGAGGTCACGAAGAAGGTCACCACCAGCACCGTCGCCAGCAGCGAGGAGACCGACGCCAGCGGCAGCTCGCCGAGGAAGCGGAACAGCGCGACCGACTCGTCGGTGGCGACCGCGTCGGCCAGCCCGGTGATGCCCTGCACCATCACCATGTGGATCGCGGTGTCGCCGAACACGGTCATCCACAGGAAGGTGAAGCCCAGCGGCACCAGCAGCACGCCGACGGTGAACTGGCGGATGGTGCGGCCGCGCGAGATGCGCGCGATGAACATGCCGACGAATGGCGACCAGGCGATCCACCAGCCCCAGTAGAACAGCGTCCAGCCGCCGATCCAGCCGGTCGGCTGGTAGGCGTAGAGGTTGAACGTCATCGAGAACAGGTTGGACAGGTAGGCGCCGGTGTTCTGCACCAGCGTCTGCAGCAGGAAGATCGTCGGCCCGGTGACCAGCACGAACAGCAGCAGGGCGACGGCGAGGATCAGGTTGAACTCCGACACCCGGCGGATACCCGCGTCCAGCCCGAACCCGACCGAGAGGGTGGCGAAGGCGGTGATCACCGCGATCAGCGCGACCTGCACGCCGGTGCCGACCGGGATGCCGAACAGGTAGTCCAGCCCCGAATTGACCTGGATCGCGCCGAAGCCCAGCGAGGTGGCGACGCCGAACAGGGTGCCGAGCACGGCGAAGACATCGACCGCGTGCCCGATCGGGCCATGGATGCGCCGGCCGATCAGCGGGTACAGCGAGGAGCGGATCGCCAGCGGCAGCCCCTGGCGGAACGAGAAGTACGCCAGCGCCAGCCCGACCACCGCGTAGATGCCCCACGCGTGCAGGCCCCAGTGGAACATCGTGATGCGCATCGCCTGCCGCGCCGCGGCCACCGTCGCCGGCTCGCCGACCGGCGGGCTGGTGTAGTGCATGATCGGCTCGGCCACGCCGAAGTACATCAGGCCGATGCCCATGCCGGCCGAGAACAGCATCGCGAACCACGCGGTGTAGCTGTAGTCGGGCTCGCTATGGTCGGGGCCGAGCTTGATCGCGCCGTAGCGCGAAGCCGCCACCGCCACCACGAACACCAGGAAGCCGGCCACCGCCAGCACGTAGAACCAGCCCGCGCTGTGGATCACCCAGCCCTGCACGGCGACGAACATGCGCTCGGACTCGTGCGGCCAGATCACCGCGGCCCCGACGAACACCAGCACCAGCGCGAACGAGGTGAAGAACACCGGCGGGTTGATGCGGTGGCGGGGACGGGTGGCGGGCGCGGTCATCGGTGTCGGCGGTTGGCGTGGTCCGGAAAAAAAAGAGGGCGCGAGAGTGCTCGCGCCCAGCTTGCCCGCGTTAGCGGAGGAGAGAGATGTCGCTCTTTCAGCGGACCGTGAATGTGCTGGTCTCTGCCTGGGTGCCGTTGATCCAGACCTCGGCGGTGTAGCTGCCGGCCGGCCAGGCGTTGGCGTTCTCGAAGGTGAAGTTGGTGGTCTCGGCGCCGGTGGTGGTGATCGTCTCGGACTCCTCGCCGGCCTGCTGGCCGTCCTGGTACTTCAGGCGGACGGTGACCTCGGCGTTGCTGGCCGCGCCGTTGGTCGCGACCGAGACGATGATCGGGTCGTTCACGCCGAAGGTGCTGGTCGGGTTGGTGATCGACAGGTCGGCGCCGGCGGCGGTGCCGAGCGTGACCGAGCTGACGTCGAGCGCGGCCGTAGCGGTCGGTGCCGGGGCGTCGGCCGGCGGCAGCGGGGCCGGTGCCGGCTCGCTGGCGACCGGCGGGGTGATGCCGGTGTCGGCGGTGGTGTCGACCTCGTCCTTCTTGCAGCCGGCCATGACGACACAGGCGAGCACGGCAGCGGCAAGGGCATGGCGGGGGGTGAGGCTCATCGGGTGGTTCTCCTTGAGGGTTCGGCCGCGGGGCTGGCCGCGTGGCTCAGTCGGCGTCGGTGTCGTGCGGGGGGATGCGCAGCACCTGGCCGGGCTGGATCAGGTCGGGGTCGTCGAGCTGGTCGCGGTTGGCCTGGAAGATCCGGTTCCACTCGCCGGCCTTGCCGTAGAAGCGCTTGGCGATGTGCGACAGGGTGTCGCCGCTCTCGACCGTGTAGGTCTGCTCGCCGCCGTCCACGACGTCGGCGCTGGTGTCGACGCTGCTGCTCACGCCGGAAAAATCGGCCTTGCGGCCGGTGGTGTCGCCGGTCGTGTCGACGCTGGAACTCACGCCGGAAAAGTCGGCTTTCCTGTCAGGGGTCATGTGCATCGGGCCTTCTGGTAAGGGCGCGCACAACATGACAGCCGGTTTGTTAAGCGGTGATGTCGCAAACGTGAACGGGCCGCTTACGAATTGCCGCGGCGACGCGGCGCGCTACTGGCGCAGGTCGCGGCCGGCGGCGGGCGCGGCGGTGCCCGGGGTCGCGCGCCACGGGTTGATGTCGAGGCCACCGCGGCGGGTGTAGCGCGCTTCCACCGACAACTGATCGGGCGCGACCCGCTGCATGAGGTCGATGAAGATGCGCTCGACGCACTGCTCGTGGAACTCGCAGTGGTCGCGGAACGAGACCAGGTAACGCAGCAGCCCGGCGCGGTCGATCCGCGGGCCGCGGTAGGCGACCAGCACGCGCGCCCAGTCGGGCTGGCCGGTGACCGGGCAGTTGGACTTCAGCAGCGCGCTGGACAGGGTCTCCTCGACGATCCCGGTGGCGTCGGCCTGCAGGAAGTCGGCGCGCGGCGGGCCGTAGTGATCGATCGTGACCGGCAGGTCGTCGATGCAGTGGACGCGGGCATCGTCGGCCCGGTCGAACCCGGGCAGCCCGAACGCGACCGCGACCGGCGCGCCGGCCACGCGCGAGAGGTCGTCGGCGATGCGCTCGCGCACCGCGTCGTCGTCGTCGAAGCGGCTGGCGTTGAACGAGTTGAGGTAGAGCTTGAGCGACTTCGACTCGACCAGGTTCGGCGAATCGGCCGGCACGGTCAGCGTCGCCGTCGCCACCCGCGGCTTGCCGAGGCGGTCGAGCCAGCCCAGCTCGTAGGCGTGCCAGCGGTCGTGGCCGGCGAACGGCAGCGCCGCGGCGTCGCCAAGGCCGATCTCGCCGCGGCCGAGCGACCGCGCGATCGGGAACAGCAGCGACGCGTCGTACCCGTGCGGGTAGTCGACCTGGCGGCCGAGGGGGAGGTCGGAGGACGTCATCCGCGCATTATCGCGCGCCGTGCAGGTAATCCAGCGTCACCTGCAGCATCGCGCGCAGGCCGAGGTCGAGCGAGGACTCGTCCAGCATGAACTTCGGCGAGTGGTTGCCCGGCGCGGTCGCGGGGTCGATGCCGGGCGCGGTGGCGCCGACGAAGAAGAACATCGACGGCACCTCGCGGGCGTAGTAGGCGAAGTCCTCGGCGCCCATCTGCAACGGCGGTTCGATCACGTTGGCGGCGCCGGCGACCGCGCGCAGGCTCGGCAGCATCCGCGCGGTGAGGTCCGGGTCGTTGACGGTGACCGGGTTGCCCTCGCTGTCGGGCACCCGGGCGTCGGCGGTGGCGCCGTGGGCGGCGGCGACGTGTTCGGCGACGTTTTTCAGGTCGGCGTGGATCTTCTCGCGCATGCCCTCGTCGAAGGTGCGGATGGTGCCGACCAGCTCGACCGAGTCCGGGATGATGTTGTAGCGGATGCCGCCGTGGATCGCGCCGAAGCTGACCACCGCCGGCAGTCTGGCGATGTCGCTGCGACGGCTGACCACGGTCTGCGCGGTGCCGACCAGGTCGGCCGCGGCGACGATCGGGTCGACCCCGCCCCACGGCCGCGAACCGTGCGTCTGCACGCCCTGCACGGTGATGGTGAACTTGTCCGACGCCGCCATCAGCGGACCCTGTCTAACGCCAATCGTGCCGGCCTGCAGCGACGAGAACACGTGCAGGCCGAACATCGCCTCCGGCTCGAAGTCGGAGAACAGGCCGTCGTCGAGCATCATCGACGCGCCGCCGTCCTCGCCGGCCGGCGCGCCTTCCTCGGCCGGCTGGAACACCAGCATCACCTCGCCCGGCAGCTCCTCGCGCATCGCCACCAGCGCGTCGGCGACGCCGAGCAGGATGCCGGTGTGGGCGTCGTGGCCGCAGGCGTGCATGACGCCGGTCTGCTGGCCGTTGAAGGTGGTGGTCGCCTTCGACGCGAACGGCAGGCCGGTCTGCTCGGTCACCGGCAGCGCGTCCATGTCGGCGCGCAGCGCGATCCGCGGGCCGGGCTTGCCGCCGGTGATGATCGCGGTGACGCCGTGGTGGGCGATGCCGGTACGCGGCTCCAGGCCGAGCCCGCGCAGGTGCTCGGCGACCTTGGCCGCGGTTTCGGCCTCGCGGTTGGACAGCTCCGGGAACTGGTGGAAGTGGCGGCGCAGCGCGACCACGTCGTCGCGCAGGCGCTCGGCGGCGGCGCTGACTTCGGGGCGTTCGGTGGCGGCGGGTGCGGTCGCTGCGGTCTGCGCCGCGGCGGTCGGGGCCAGCAGGCTGGCGAGCAGGGCGGGCAGCAGCAGTCGGCGCATCGGTGGTCCCCCGGATGTGGTCCGCCGATCCTAGCGCGCCGCGCTCAGTTCTTCCGCGGGATCACCGAGATCGTTCCGCCGCGCTCCAGCACCGCGTATTTCACCTGCGACAGGTTCTCCAGCCCGTGGCTGCTGCGTGCGGCCTCCAGCACGTCCTCCACGTCCACCCGGGCGCGGTCCATCCGCTCCTGCAGCGGCTTGCCGTCCTCGACCACGACCAGCGGTGCGTCGTCGAGCCAGCGCTCGGCGGTCTTCGAGTGCTGCTTGATGAAGGCCAGCCCGAGCTCCATCAGCACCAGCGTGCTGACCAGCACCAGCGCGGTCGTCACCGAGAAGTCGTCGCCCATCATCCCCTGCGATGACGAGCTCGAAGGTGTCGCCGGCCGGCAGCGCCGCGGTGTCGATCTCGAACGCGAGCCGGTCCGGCATCTGGTAGCGGCTGAAGCGCGGCCAGGTCGCACTGAACGCACCGGTCTCCGCATGGCCGGACGCGAGCGGCCCCTTGCCGCCGAACAGTCCGGCCAGCGTCGCCAGCACGCCGGCGGACAGCAGCGCGACGCCGACCCGCCGCACCGCGAACATGTGGCGCTGGAAGTCGAGCTGCTGGTCGAGGTCGAGCCCCTGGGACTCGCGTGGTCGGCTCATGGCGTCGGTCCGTGGACAGTCCGGACCGACTATTGGCGCGGCGATGTTCAGGCCGCGTGTCGGTGGTGGTCAGCCGCGGTGTTCGAGCGCGAGGTACTCGGCCGACTGCATCTCGATCAGGCGCGAGGCGGTGCGCTCGAACGCGCCGACCAGCTTGCGGCCGGTGTACAGCGCCGGCGGCGCGGCGGCGGCGGTGCAGACCAGGTTGACGTGGCGGTCGTACAGCTCGTCGACCAGGTGCACGAAGCGGCGGCCGGGGTCGTCGTTGCCGCCGTCGAAGCAGGGCACGCCGCCGACCAGCACGGTGTGGTACTCGGTGGCGATCTCGATGTAGTCGCCCGCCGAGCGCGGGCCTTCGCACAGCGCGGCGAAGTCGAACCAGGCGTGGCCCTCGGCGAGGCAGCGCACCGGGATTGGCCGGCCGTCGACCACCAGCGGGCCGTCCTCGCGCGGGGCGCCGGCGGTCAGCTCGTCCCAGCGCTCGCGCAGCCAGTCGTCGCTGCCGGCGTCCAGCGGTGCGCGGTACACCGGCGAGCGGGTCAGCGCGCGCAGCCGGTAGTCGGTGTCGCTGTCCATGTAGAGCACCTTGCAGTGGCGCTCGATCAGCGCGATCGCGGGCAGGAAGCGCTCGCGCTGCAGGCCGTCCTTGAACAGCCCGGCCGGTTCGATGTTGGAGCTGGTCACGAGTGCCACGCCCTCGGCGAACAGGCGCTCGAGCAGGCGCCCGAGCAGCATCGCGTCGCCGATGTCGGTGACGAAGAACTCGTCGAGCACCAGCACCCGCAGGTCGTCGCGCCACTGGCGGGCGATGGTCTTCAGCGGGTCGGACTCGCCGGCGTGGGCGCGCAGCTGCGCGTGGACCTCGCGCATGAAGCGGTGGAAGTGGGTGCGGCGCTTGTGCGCGATCGGCAGGCCGTCGAAGAACAGGTCGATCAGGAAGGTCTTGCCGCGGCCGACCCCGCCCCACAGGTACAGACCCTGCGGCGCCGGCGCCGGGATGCCGCGCAGGCGGTCGAGCAGGCGCTGCTTCGGCGGCGCGACGAGCGCGGCGTGCAGGCGGTCGAGTTCGACCAGCACCGGGTGCTGGGCGGGGTCGTCGTTCCAGTCGCCGCGGGCGACGCCGGCGGCATAGCGCGCGCTGGGCAGCGCCGCGTCGGGCTCAGTCATCGGGGGTGGTGGTCGCCGCCGGCAGGTACGGCCGGATGCCGTTCTTGACCGCGCCGCGCAGGTCCATCAGGCGGCGGTGGAAGAAGTGGCTGGTGTCGGGGATGCGGACCAGTTCGGGCGGCTGCTTCAGGCCGTCGACCCAGGCGTACACGGCCTGCGGGTCGACGATCTCGTCGGCCTCGCCCTGCACCACCAGCCACGGGCCGTCGAACGGGGTGACCCGGTCGAAACCGTAACCGCGGTTGGCCGGCGGCGCGATCATCACCAGCATGCCCGGCTTGAGCTCGGCCGCCATCCGGTAGGCGACGTACGATCCGAAGCTGAAACCGGCCAGCCAGACCTGCGCGTCGGGCCGCTGCGCGCGCACCCACTCGAACACCGCGCGCAGGTCCTCGCCCTCGCCGTCGCCGTGGTCGAACGCGCCCTCGGAGGCGCCGACGCCGCGGAAGTTGAAGCGGACCGTGCTCGCGCCGCACAGGTGGAACGCGCGCGCGGTCATCGTCACGACCTTGTTGTGCATCGTCCCGCCCTCGGTCGGCAGCGGGTGGCAGACCACGCAGACCAGCGGCCGCGGCGGGACGTCGGGCTCGGGGCCTTCGACGATCGCCTCGATCGCGCCGGCCGGGCCGGACAGGGTCAGTGCGACGGGCTTGCCGGCGCGGAAGTCGTCGCCGGCCGGGAAAGTGGGGGTGTCCATCCGGCCATGATACGGCGCGCGGTCGGGGTGCTGGTGCGAGGCCGGCGCGTGCGGGCCGGGCGGGGTTCCGGCAAGACGCCGCGCTGGACGCCCGGCCACAACGGAAAACGCCGCCCGGAGGCGGCGTCTTCGTCTGCACGGCGGGGCCGGTTACTGCAGGTTGTCGAGCATCCAGTCGACGGTGGCGATGACCTGCTCGTCGGTCAGGGCCGGGTTGCCGCCCTTGGCCGGCATCACGCCGGTGCTGCCGGTGTAGCCCTCGATCGCATGCTGGTGAAGCACGTCGATGCCCTGCGGGATGCGCGAGGCCCAGTCGGCCGCGGCCATGGTCGGCGCGCCGCCGGCGCCGGAGGTGTGGCAGCCGGTGCAGAGGTTGTTGAAGATCACCGAACCGTCGAGCGTGCCGCCGTAGGCGACCTGGGCCGACGCGGCGGCGGCCGCGGCCGCCTGCGCGGCGGCCTGTGCCGCGGCACCGGTGCTGCCGGCGTAGACCGCGCCGACCGGGGCGATGCGCGCCTCGATCCGCCGCGTCACGCCTTCCGGCACGTCCTGCGGCAGCGAGCGGTGCGCGAACCACGCCACCAGGATCAGGCCGAGCGTCACCAGCACGAGGAAGCCGATGACCATGGAGAATTTCTTGAGGAACTCGAGGTCGTAGTTGCGCACGATCCACCAAACGTAAGGTTGGCGCGCCCGGAGGGATTCGAACCCCCGACCAATGGCTTCGGAAGCCACTACTCTATCCGGCTGAGCTACGGGCGCCTGGCTTGGACGCGCAGCCGGCCGGGCCGGGCACGCGAGCAGGGCATTCTAGCGGCAAAAGCGCGGCCGTGTCTGGCGCGGTCGCGGCCGCCCTCCGTTACCCTGCGCGCCATGAGTGACGAACGATCCGACGCCGCGGCCGAACCGGCGCCGTGGAAGACCCGGCTGGCGCTGTACTGGAAGCTGACCCGCAATGACCGCCCGATCGGCTGGCTGCTGCTGCTGTGGCCGACCTGGTGGGGCCTGTGGCTGGCGGCCGGAGGCGTGCCGCCGCTGTGGACGTGGTTCGTGTTCACCGCCGGGGTGTGGCTGACCCGCTCGGCCGGCTGCGTGATCAACGACTACGCCGACCGCTGGCTCGACCCGCACGTCGAGCGCACCCGCAACCGCCCGCTGGCGACCGGCGCGGTGCGCGGGCGCGAGGCGCTGGCGCTGTTCGCGGTGCTGATGCTGGCGGCGTTCGCGCTGGTGCTGACGCTCAACCGGCTGACCGTGCTGCTGAGCTTCGTCGGCGTGCTGCTGGCGGCCAGCTACCCCTACCTCAAGCGCCACACCTACCTGCCGCAGGTCTACCTCGGCATGGCGTTCGGCTGGGGCATCCCGATGGCGTTCGCCGCGGTCACCGGCGAGGTGCCGGCGCTGGCGTGGCTGCTGTACGTCGCCAACATCCTGTGGTCGACCGCCTACGACACCTGGTACGCGATGGTCGACCGCGAGGACGACCTGAAGGTGGGCAGCAAGTCGACCGCGATCCTGTTCGGCGAGATGGACCTCGTCGCGCAGGGCGTGCTGTACGCGCTCTTCTTCGCGGCGCTGGCGCTGGTGGGGCAGCGCGCCGGGCTGGGCGGGTACTACTGGGCCGGCTGGGGCGTGGCGCTGGTGCTGGTGGCGTGGGAATTCGTGACCACCCGCCGGCGCGGGCGCGATGCGTGCTTCCGGGCGTTCCTGCACAACCACTGGGTCGGGCTGGCGGTGTTCGCCGGGATCGCTGCGGATCTGGCGCTGTGGTGAGGGGCGTTGCGGCGGCCGTGCCGACGAAGGTCCGCGGCGTCGGGACTCCTGTAGGAGCGACGTCAGTCGCGACCCACTGACAGCCGTTCGGCCGCGCTCAACCCGATGCAGCGGTCGCGCGATCGCGGAAGCGCGCTGATCGTCGTTCTTTTGAGGTCAGTGGGTCGCGACTGATATCGCTCCTACGTAGAGCGGCGGCGGATGCGGGCGCGTGCCGGGCGCGGCTACGGCACCCGCGCGCACACCCAGGCATCGACCCGCGCGACGCCGGCGCGGCGCAGCGCGTCGGCGGCCGCGTGCAGGGTCGCGCCGGTGGTCATGACGTCGTCGACCAGCACCGCGTGGGCCGGCAAGGCGACGCCCGGGACGACCCGGAACGCGTCGCGCAGGTTGGCGCGGCGGGCGTCGGCGTCGAGCGTCGACTGCGGGTCGGTGTGGCGTACCCGCACCAGCGCGCCGGCCTGCAGCGGCAGTCCGAGGGTGGTGGCCACCGGGCGGGCCAGTTCCAGCGCCTGGTCGTAGCCGCGCCGGCGCAGGCGGGCGCGGTGCAGCGGGACCGGTACCAGCGTCGCGGGCGCCGGCCACGCGTGCGCGAGCGGCGCCAGCGCGACCGCCATCAACCGGGCCAGCAGCCGGCCGGCGGCGAGGTCGCGGTGGAACTTGAAGCGCGGCAGCAGGCGGTCCAGCGGCGGCCGGTAGAGGCAGGCGGCGCGGGCTTCGGCCAGTGGGAGGTCGCCG
>NZ_AVPT01000096.1 GCF_000768335.1 Lysobacter arseniciresistens ZS79 | reverse complement strand
GCCATCGCGCAGGCATTCGCCAAGGAGCTGGACCGTGTGGGCCTGATGGGTTCGGGCACCGCCCCGGAGCCGCGCGGCCTGCTGAACCTGACGGGCGTTAACACCGTCACTCAGGGCACGGACGGAACCGCGCTGGCCGACTACTCGCCGATCCTTGCGGGTATCCGCGCGATCCTCGACGAGGACGGCCCGACCCCGACCGCCGCGATCATGGCACCCCGGACGCTGGTGGACTTCGCCGGGCTGGTGGACTCGACCGGCCAGCCGCTGCGGGCGCCCAAGCTCGCCGAGGACGTGAGCATCATCG
>NZ_AVPT01000095.1 GCF_000768335.1 Lysobacter arseniciresistens ZS79 | reverse complement strand
CGCCCGCACCACCGACGGCCACGGCCTGCGCCTGCACCCGAAGCCGACCGTGCATGGCACCCAGACCGCGGTGGTGGTGAGCGACGGCGCATCGCTGCAGACCGACCGCGACCACCGCATCAAGGTGCAGTTCCCGTGGCAGCGCGGCGGCAACGCCGGCAACCGCCAGCCGCATCCGGCCGGCGACGACAACGCCCCGGCCGATGCCGGCAGCTGGACCTGGGTGCGGGTGGCGACCGCGTGGGCCGGCGACAACTGGGGCAGCGTGCTGCTGCCGCGCAAGGGCCAGGAGGTGCTGGTCGCCTTCCTCGAAGGCGACATCGACCGGCCGGTGGTGATCGGCAGCCTGCACAACGGCCGCGGCCAGCCCGACGCGCCGCACAACCAGG
>NZ_AVPT01000091.1 GCF_000768335.1 Lysobacter arseniciresistens ZS79 | reverse complement strand
TACAACCGTCCGTGATTTCGGGGTAGAACCCCAATCCAGTGCGCCGTCACTCATCACGATCCTTCCCTGGTGTGCAATCCATCATCAGCCTGCTCCTTCAATGGATTCAGCCGCTTTGAAGAGGGCGATGGCGATCTCCGGATCCATCGGGCGCCCCTGCATGGGATTGGCAAGTTGCTCCGTGTCTTCCGCGCGCCGCGGCTGGTAATCCCGGGCATCCTCACCGAACTCGACTTCGACCGCTCCCGGCGGCACATCCTCCAGATGAGCGAAGCCACCTGAGTCGAGCCGCCCCTTGCGCGAGCTGCCATCGGCAAACGTGACCAGATACGTGGCACGTTGCGCCGGCTCACCATCGTTGTAATTCCGCTTCAGCTCCAGCCACGGCTTTGACTTTTCAAGGCGCGTGCCCGGCAGCACCTCCAACCCCGCCGCTCCCTT
>NZ_AVPT01000088.1 GCF_000768335.1 Lysobacter arseniciresistens ZS79 | reverse complement strand
CCTGCGTGCCGGCGCCGGCCTGCTGCTGAGCACCGAACGCGGCCGCGCGCAGCTCGACGCCAGCGGCGCCCGCGCGCAACTGGCGCAGGGCGGGCAACTGGTCGCCAGCCTCGACGACGTCGCCAATGCGCAAGGCGCCGACCTGCCGGGCGCCGCCACCCCGCTGCCGGCCGGTGAAGCGCTCAGGACCGTCGGCGAACACCTCGACGCCACCACCACCGGCAGCGCCCCCGGCAACGGCGTGGGCGGCGGCGAGGGCGAAGTGCCCGCATGGACCGCCCCGCTGCTGGTCGCGACCAGCCCCGACGGCATCGCCAGCCTGACCCCGGCCGACCAGGTCTGGGTATCGGGCGAACAGACCACCCTGAACGCCGGCCAGGACCTGCAATGGCTGACCCAGGGCGCCAGCGTCACCAGTGCCAGCGGTGGCATCGCCCTGTACGCCCACGGCAGCCAGCCGCCGGCCGGCAAGCCCAACACCGAGACCGGCATCGCCCTGCAT
>NZ_AVPT01000093.1 GCF_000768335.1 Lysobacter arseniciresistens ZS79 | reverse complement strand
GTAAGTGTCCGTGAAAACGGGGGTGAACCCGTCGCAGGCGCGCAAGGAAACAACTCCTATGTCGAGAGCCTAGAGGACTCTATCGCTGCGTACACGGTTTCCGACTTTGTGTCTCACGGCCCAAAGCCGGACGGCTTTCGGCAGGTGAACCTGCGCTTCCGGGAGACGGATACGGGCACGCGCAGCTACATGCTTTGCGGGCAGGTGCATATCGGCACCGGAGCAAAGGCGGAGTGGGCCGATTTCGCTACCATCAAGACGGATCCGTATGAGCAATGGCTGGGCGGCCCCGCCGCGGACATGTGCGCCAAGGCCACGCCGGTAACCGGGGGTAGAGACCTCGCCCCGCTCCTTGAGCAAGAACTGGGTTCCAAGGCGTCTCAGCCAACAGCGCCGTAAGTTGGGGTAGCGGGGCTGC
>NZ_AVPT01000087.1 GCF_000768335.1 Lysobacter arseniciresistens ZS79 | reverse complement strand
ACGGGGCCAACGGCCCATCAAACGCTGTTGCATTTGAGCCAGGAACGGATGCGCAGGCCAGCACTTTATTAGAGGCGATTAATGGGTCTTGAATTCTTGTTTGCAGCGATAATCGTCGCGCGATCTATCCGTCGCCTTTCCACCTTTGCCATTGTTCGCGCCGCCGTTCCATCGGCATCTTTCACTAATCTGCGCAAGTCTCGCCAAGCAGTGCGATAAGCGATTGCAAGATCATATGTATCACTATTTGCATAATAGTTCGTTTGAACAATTGGAGTTTCAGAACTTCTTAAACCGGTCTTGTTGCAGTAAGCGACTACCCAGAAGTCTCTTTCATGCCATTCTGTATCTTCGTCTCCATTGAAATGCACAGTTAGCTCGACACTCGTTTCATTTACTTGATCATCTTGTTCATTTATTTCCTCAACCCATAAGCCCCTGCGACCGTAACTAGCAAATTCATATGCTCTTTTGAAAGACAGTGCGTATATGCTCATTGGGACTTTTCCTTGATTTAGTTGTTCATGACATTTACTTTCCATACATTCAAGGTAAGCCAAGGGGGATATTTGTAAACCCTTTTGGGGCT
>NZ_AVPT01000089.1 GCF_000768335.1 Lysobacter arseniciresistens ZS79 | reverse complement strand
GGCGCCGACCCGGGCCAGCGCGGCCACGCCGTCCTCGTCGGCGCGCGGGTGGCGCGCGGCTTCGTCCAGCAGGCGCTCGGCGCGCTGCCAGTGGCCCTGGTGCAACGCTTCCAGGCCGTCGGTGAAGCGGGCGCGGGTGGCGCGGTCGCGGCGCCGGCGCAGCGCCGCCAGCGGCATGCTCAGCATCTTCCAGACCAGCCACAGCGCCAGCAGCACGCCGAGCGCGATCAGCACCGCGGCGGCCAGCGTGGTCGTGTAGTCCATCCCGCGGTAGCGCACCAGCACGTAGCCCGGGTCCTGCACCAGCAGTTGCGCGACCAGCGCGCCCAGCAGCACCAGGACGATCAGGATCAGCAGGTTGCGGAACAGGCTCATGGGCGGGTCTCCTCGCTCGTGGCGCGCAACTGGCGCAGTTGCCCCAGCGTGCTGCCCAGGGTTGGAAGCGAAAGTGAAAGCGGCATCGCGGCGATGCGCTCCAGTGCCGCGCGGCCGCGGGC
>NZ_AVPT01000007.1 GCF_000768335.1 Lysobacter arseniciresistens ZS79 | reverse complement strand
GACAGTTGCTGAGTTAAGCCGACTTGCGTAGCGTAGCCGACAACGTGGCAAGCTTTACCTGCCACGTTGTTGGTGTAGCGAAGCAAGTTCGGCTTGAACGAATTGTTAGGCCCCAGCGCCCGCATACGGAGCCTTGCACACAGGACAAAGGTGCGACGCAATATGGCTCAGCTCGTTAGGAACCGGAGACAAGCGCACTAGCTTGCCTCTCGCGTCGTAGCACCCCGAGCAAAAGGGTCCATCGGACCCATCTTTGAAGTAGGCACCAGCCTTAAACTGGAGATCCGGCTTAGGCGCCTCGATTGCAGCGAACTTTGCTTTGAGCCGAGTGTTCTCGTCTAAGACGGTCGCCAGCTCTGACTTAAGCTGCGCAAGCTCCAAGCCTAGATCGGCAAGCGCATTGCTGAACTCCGAGTTCTCGATGTTCTTGTTGATCTCGCGCAAGCGAGAAACGATCTGTATCGAGTTTGCTACCGCTGCAAATACTGTGGCTGCCATTGCTGCTTCCTATGGGGCCTAACGCCGGAATTAAGCCGACCCGCAACGTGAACGGTGAAGACCAGACACGATGCAAGCTGCGGCGAAAAATGGGCCGAAGCCGCGAAGCGGGTTCGGCTTGAATGACTTGTTAGGCCCCAACACTAGCGCGAGAACCCCCGCCGGCGGAAGAGCCCCCGCTTGAACCGAAGCCGCGCACTGCAAGCGCGCCCGATGATGCCGCGTGGTGCCGGCCGAAGCCAGCTGTTGCTGCAAGCGCCGAGCCAATGGAGTGTTGGAACCTTCCGAAGTCCACATGCCGCCGGACTTGCGAGCGCGCCCGTTGCAGTGGCCGAAGCGAGGCCGGCCGAAGCCGAGTGAACTGGGGTCGAAGGGCCGCGATGTGTTGCCGAAGACGAAAAGCCAAAGCTTTAGAAGCACTTGGGGCCTAACACCGGAATTAAGCCGACCCGCAACGCGCAGACCGGGTGCCGATACAACACCGCCAACGAAACATTTGAACGAAGCCACGAAGCGGGCTCGGCTTGAATGACTGGTTAGGCGGTGTGGCCCCGGTCGCTGGCAAACCCCGCGAGACGAGGGCCTGAACCACTCCCCAGAGCGCGACAGTAGCAGCTTGCGGCGCCGAAGTACCCGAAGATAGCTCCCGAACGATTGCGCAGCGAACCGCGTGTGGAGCATGCGGCCGGAGCGAAAGCGCGTGGCCCTGGCCAGATTGTCCCCGGCCGCCGGCCGGAGCCGGCGCGCGATCCGCCCGCGTCTGGAACCACGTGTGAGGTCGTGGCCGAAGAAGACAAGCCGATGCAAAACTCTCCAGCCACACAACGCCTAACACCAGAATTAAGCCGAGCCGCGAAGCGGCTTCGGCTTGAATGACTTGTTAGAGCGCACCAAGCAGAACAGCGCAATGGCGGCGAACAGATTGATGCCGAGGATTGTCTGGTCGCCGCCCGATGCCAAGAAGAACTGCCCATTGGCACCGACATTTGCGGACAGAGTTGCTTCAACGGCCTGGCCCGCTAACTTCAACGCGGGTCCGAATTGCGCCCCAGTGAACCAATGTACTGTCGCCCCAGGCGTGGCGATGATGGGGATTTGTGAAGCGAACAGAATTGGGGCCCACTTGCGGCCGTAGCTGTCACCGCGCCACAAGCGAATGCCCGTGTACAGCGACCACACGAATAGCCCGATGAATGGCACAACCATGAAGATGTAGAGCCAACTCTGCGACAAAGCTTGGGCAGCTAGCCAAATTCCAATGGCAATGCCGAGCGCGCCACCAAGCATAAGCATGGCTGCAAAGAACCTAGTGGTTTTACTGACTTTCCCCATTGAGGCACACCCCCTGTGCGCTCTAACGCCTGAGTTAAGCCGAACCGCGTAGTGGAGCCAAAGGCATGGCAAGCTCTTCCTGCCATGCCTTTGGTGTAACGAAGCGGTTTCGGCTTGAACGAATTGTTAGGTGTCAGCCCTGCGGGGCAGCCAAGCGCAACGCTTTGGCTTTACCGTCGAGCATGTACCAGCAATTTTTAGTCAGTGCCGATTGCTTTTCAACGTTGATGTCCGTGATGGCATCGGCTCCAAGCGCGTATGCAGCGAGCTTGAGATCAAGGAGCACCATCTGCTCAGCCGGAGCTGTTTCAACGAAGCTCCGGTGGCAACGACCCGCATCTACCGATCCGAGGACTGTTGCGTCGCTGGGTGCTACGTCCAGGACTTGGATGGTTTGTGATGCTGCCCGCTGGTCCGCAAGGCTAGCGTAGGACATGTCATTGCCAACGCGCATGTTGGAGCTGTAAGTAGCGCAGCCCGAGAGGGCAACAACGACAGCAAGCATGGATGCTTTAAATGCAAAATTCACGATAAATCTCCCCTGTTGACACCTAACGCCGGAATTAAGCCGCGCCGCGAAGCGGCGTCGGCTTGAATGAATTGTTAGGGCTCACCCCAGCAACTTCCGCTTGCCGCTCCTAACGAAGTCTTCGTAGAGCGGCACAAGCGCGCGAGACTTTTGGTTGAGAACCTTAGCGTCCTCAAGGACGAAGGGGGGGCGTGGCCCCTCCGCCCGAAGCCTGTCGGAAAAGACCGAGGACTTCTCCCCGTTGCCTACTGGCACCGTGCGTCCTGCAAATTCCATGCTTAGGTCCTGTGCTGCTTTCAGCAGAACCTTGCGCTTCTTCTCCAGCCCACTGTCTAAGAACTCTTTATCGACATCGCCCCAAGCGTCCGCGAAGTTAAAGAGCGGCCTCATTTGAGAAGACCAGAACGAGTTACCGAAATCGTAGTCTTTCAACATGTTGAACGTCGGTTCCACCGGAAACTCAGTCAAGAAGGCTTCAAAGAGTGCACGATCGTGAGCCCGAGCCGGCTGGCCTACGTTCAGTCGATCCTTGACATAGTCTTTCGCGAAGAAAGCGGCGATTGCCCCGACGAAGGCAAGTGAAGCGTCCCAGCTAGGTTTGCCAGCAAATACGCCCTGCAAGAACCATGCTTCCGCGAGCATGAGTATGGTGACTGCAAGAATGTTCTCGATGCTGAGTCGCATGCTTAGTGAGCCCTAACACCTGAGTTAAGCCGACTTGCGTAGCGGAGCCAACAACATGGCAAGCTTTTCCTGCCATGTTGTTGGTGTAGCGAAGCAAGTTCGGCTTGAACGAATCGTTAGGTGTGGCTTGCCTTTGGCGGAACAACGACCACACCGAGCTTTGGCTTTTTACCATGTTGAGCCAGTGCACGTTGAACCTTGCGTTCCTCAAGGACCGAGCCGTAGACCGCGTAAACGTGCCACACACGGCTGGCAATTTTGCTGGCTGTTGTGTTGCGGGTACGGCGAAATGTTGCCGCTACAGCCGAATCGTCGTATGGCCCTGGCTCATGCCGAGTGAGCATGTGGCGGATCCAGCGCAGATCCTCTTGGCACTCGGGCGGAACTGCATCCGGTGGGATCTGCAGCAGGTATTTGGAAGCGACGAACACGCGATTGCGTGCGTCGGACTCGCCGGCGACAAGTACGCCGACTGCCGACGAGAGCTTTCCAAATAGCCATGTCCAATGCTCTTGGGCCACACCTAACACCGGAATTAAGCCGACCCACAACGCGTGAGCCGGGGATTGAACCAAAGCCCCAGCAGCGACTATGCCTGCAAATGGGACGAAGTGGGTTCGGCTTGAATGACCTGTTAGGCGATGCTGCCTTGGGTGCTGGCAGACCTGCCAACACCACACCCCACAGCTCCGCCACCCGCCGAAACAGTACCAGCCCAGGCAGACCGGCGCCTCACCCGGAACCCACAAGGTGAAATGCAGCCGAAAATGGCTCCGAAATCATTGAGCCGACCTGCCGGAGCGACGGACCGCCCGGCGCGACGTGGTTGCCGAAGGAGACCCGCCGAAGCCAGCGTCGGATGAGCACGAGTCACGCTGCCAGCCGCGACGCGAGTGTCCGAAGAAACGAGCCGATGCAGAGCTCACCAGCAGCAGCGGCCTAACACCAGAATTAAGCCGACCCGCGAAGCGGGTTCGGCTTGAATGAATTGTTAGGCCTCATCAGTCGGCGACCTTTCAGTGCTTTGCTCTGAGCCCAGGTGGAACCAACCATACAGCGCCAAAGCCACGCCTAGCAGAGCGATGAGCAACGCGCTGCTTGTGTCTCGGGCACCCGCGGAGAACTTGCCAATCGAAACTTCCGACAGGCCAATTAGAAGTGACACTCCGTACAGCGCGATGGCGGTGCCGACAGTCATTGCTACAGGTTTCAGAAACTTCATCGGGCTCACCTGTTGAGGCCTAACACCAGAATTAAGCCGCGCCGCGAAGCGGCGTCGGCTTGAATGACTTGTTAGGCCGCGCGCCGGCAATCACGCGACCACCCCGATAGACCGCAAGCGCTTCACGACTTGCGCCAGAGCGCCCGGATGATCTTGAAGCTTACGCATGAACCGGGAGCGCCACTTAGACCAATTGGCTGTAACCGATGGATCGGCCTCCGGCGAAGCGCCAGGATCATCGTCGTATCCGAACTCGAACCCGCAACTGCACATATCAAACGAAGCGCTACCATCGCTGTAGTACGGCTGCCGAGGGAGTTCGACGCTCCCACAAATAGGGCATGCCCAAGAGCCAGAGTCCGAGCGATACAAGATCGCCTCCGCTCCGTCTCTCAAAGTTACGCGATGTTCTTCCATAGCGGCCTAACACCTGAGTTAAGCCGTGCCGCGAAGCGGCATCGGCTTGAACGAATAGTTAGCGATTCAGCTCATAGAACTCGGAAACCGTAAAATAGCTGACCTTTAGGGTGATGCGCGCATTGCCCTCAGCTAGCGCGGACAATGCGGCAAATCGAGGATCATCTGGATGGAACTCCATTTTTAGGTCCACTTTGCTCGCATCAGCCTTATTTACCAAAGGCGGGCCTAGGAGGGTGGCTTGTGCGCATACGCGCAGATCGCGAACGCCGCGCTCTACCGTCTCTAAGATTCGCGCCCACCAAGATTCGTCTCTTGTAACCGGGCCTTCCCGATAGTGTAGAAAATCACCGAGCCTCGCTCCTATCTGCCTGAGCTCTGCAGAGACCGGGACATAGTGCAGCTTGGAAAGGCTTCCTCCAGTGCCCTGTGAGATGACCTCTACCTCACTCACGAGAGTGGCCCATTTACCGCTCTTCTCGAGTGTTTTGGACAACTCCGAAATTTTCCAGCCGTTCCGAACCTGCCGTGAGATCTCCTCATGAGCGTGGACATAGGTCTGTAGACGAGCTTCGATGCCCATGCGCACTTCAAGTGCCGCATAAAATAGGTTTGCCTTCTTGCCCGTCGCCAACAACTCCTCCGCTCGCGCAACGAAAGACGACGTCATCGCCAAGTACTTGTCATCTTTCATGAGCGCTAACGCCTGAGTTAAGCCGCGTGCCGAAGGCACGTCGGCTTGAATGATTAGTTAGGCCTCACCCCAAACGCCAGGTGGTGGGGCCCGCTCGGGAAAGCCTAGCAGATGATAAGTCGCGCCAGCCGCAGCGGCACTGAAGAACATGTCGTCCGTGGTGCCAGAAAGGTCGGCAACTTCGACTACGAGGATAGCGAGCGCCTGGGTTGGATCGACAGATGAGTACGCCCCCGAGACCCCCACAAGCACGGACTTCAGTCTCTCGGCCGGAACAGACTCTTGAACGAGACTAGATGCCGTGACTGAAAAGGTGGACGCGGCAACAGCGGTCAGCTTTACCGATGCGTCGCACAACGGCCTGCAGCCCTGTCTCCGAATTCGAAAGGAAGCTTCCAAGAGGCCTAACGCCTGAGCAAAGCCGCGTCGCGGAGCGACGTCGGCTTGAATGAGTAGTTAGGCCTGCTGCGACTCATAGCTGGCCACCATACTGCTTAGTCTCTCCCTCTCGCTGGATGGCACTTGAGAAGCCGTGTCCGACAGGATGGAGGACACTAGATAGAACTCCGTTTCATCGCGGAGGCGGCCACGGCGCAAGATGGCCTTGTATTGGCGAGAACGCCTGTGCCAGAGCTGGGTGAGAGTTTGTGCGCCAGCCTCGGCTAGGGACACATCAGCCCTAGCAATTTGCTGCGGGGAGAAATCCTCACAGCCTTCCAGGATGTCATTGACCGCTTGCTTTAGGCCGACCAAGGCGCGTGAGACGCCAAGCTGACGCTCGAGGCCGGCCAACACGTTGATCGGGTTGTGCGGGTGATCTATAGCGTACGGCCGATAAGAGCTGAGATGCGTCTGCCAGTGAATGAAGAACCGTTTCAGATCGTCGTACTCACGCAGCTTCTCTGGGGATACCGACCTAGCCATTTGAGGGCCTAACGCCTAAGTTAAGCCGCGCCGAAGGCGTCGGCTTGAATGAATTGTTAGAGGCCAAGCCGGCGCTTTAACGCGTCAAGCTCAACCTCTCCATCGACCGCCGGTAGCTCGTTTAGCTGAACTCCACCGATTGAATTGAAGCGATCCACCTCAAATCGGGGGCTGTCGTTGCCGGAAGAGCTCAGGTAGCTCCATTGGATGGTACCGTCTGGCATGCCATGGACGAGGATTGAGTCCTCATTAGGTGGCATTGGGATGCGGCACCACTCATCCAAATGCTCCGAGACGATAAGGGGGTCTGGCGCTGTGCCGATCAAGGTTTGCTGGGCCTGGATAGTTGCTTCAGCGCATCCGCAGCTATTGGAGACACAAATCGTGTCGGGCGGACATGGGATCTCGCAGCGAATGTGTCCCTTTGGCAGGACTGTCACCAGATCGACATGGCCAATTACAAGAAGCTCCCCGGCAAGCGCCAAACTAGGACCGACTAGTAGCGCTACTAGAATCAAGAGCCGCGACAACTTTTCCATGGCCTCTAACACTTAGTAGATCCCCAAACCGGGGTGTTATCAGATGGTCCGCCGGCCCACCGGCGTCGTCAATCAGTCAAATCCTACACGACATCAACCACTTGCCCGCTTCCTGCGAACGTCTTGGGTCCGGACACTCCGGAGAAACGCAGCAATAGTGAGGTGTCATGTCTTATCACCCCGAAGATGAGGTGTTATCCGGTCGCCGCGATCCGCGGCCACCGACGACCCCGAAACCTCGCGCCCGCCCCCCACGCCTGCTCGACCAGGTCCGCGAGCGCTGCCGGCTCAAGCATTACAGCCTGCGTACCGAACGGGTCTATCTGTACTGGATCCGCCGTTTCATCGTCGCCAACGGCAGGCGGCACCCGCGCGACATGGGCATCGTCGAGGTCGAGGCATTCCTCTCGGCGCTGGCGACACAGGACGACGTGGCGGCGAGCACGCAGAACCAGGCGCTGTCCGCGCTGCTGTTCCTGTACCGGCAGGTGCTGGGGATCGACCTGCCGTGGATGGAGTCGGTGGTGCGGGCCAAGCGGCCGCAGAAGATCCCGGTGGTGCTGTCGCGCGACGAGGTGACACGCCTGCTCGCGCTGCTGGATGGGCAGGTCTCGCTGATGGGTGCGTTGCTCTACGGGACGGGGATGCGGTTGATGGAGTGTGTGCGGCTGCGGGTCAAGGACGTCGACTTCGGCCGCAACGAGATCTGCGTGCGCAACGGCAAGGGTGGCAAGGACCGGCGCGTGCCGCTGCCGCGCAAACTGCACGGGCGCCTGCACGAGCAGGTTGAGCGGGTCCGGGTGATCCACGGGCAGGACCTGCTGCTCGGGCTGGGCGAGGTGCATCTGCCGCACGCGCTCGCCCGCAAGTACGTCAATGCGGGGCGCGAGTTCGGCTGGCAGTACGTGTTTCCCTCGCCGCGGCACTCGCTGGACCCGCGTTCGGGCAACAAACGGCGCCATCACGTCGACGAGGCGGTGCTGCAGCGGGCGGTCAAGACCGCGCGGATGCGGGCGGGCATCGACAAGCCCGCGACCTGCCACACCCTGCGCCATTCGTTCGCGACCCACCTGCTGGAGTCGGGCCACGACATCCGCACGGTGCAGGAGCTGCTCGGCCACAAGGACGTGGCGACCACGCAGATCTACACCCACGTCCTCGGGCGCGGTGCGGGCGGGGTGCTGAGCCCGCTGGACCGCGATTGACCGGCCGGCGGCAGGGTGTCGGGCAACCGCCGGTCAGCGCAGCAGGATCAGCGTCGCCAGCCCGAGGAACCCGAGGAAACCCATCACGTCGGTCAGGGTGGTCAGCACCACGCCGCCGGCAAGCGCCGGGTCGAAGCCGAGCCGCTTGAGGGTCAGCGGCACCAGCACGCCGCCGGCCGCGGCCGTCAGCAGGTTGATGGTCAGCGCGGTGCCGATCACCAGCGACAGCATCGGGTCGCGGAACCACAGCAGCACGATCAGGCCGAGCCCGATGCCGAGCGCCAGCCCGTTGATCAGCGCCACGCCGAGCTCCTTGCGCAGCAGGATCCTGACGTTGGAGCCGCCGATCTGGCCGAGCGCGAGGCCGCGGATCATCAGCGCCAGCACCTGGGTGCCGGCGTTGCCGCCCATGCCGGCAACGATCGGCATCAGGATCGCCAGCGCGACGATCTCCTCGATGGCGGCCTCGAACCGGCCGATCACGCCGGCGGCGATGAACGCCGTCGCCAGGTTGATGCCCAGCCACACCAGCCGCCGCCGGAACGCGCGACGGGCCGGGCTGAACAGGTCCTCGTCCTCGTCCAGGCCGGCCGCGCTCAGGGCCTGGTGCTCGGCCTGCTCGCGGATGATGTCGACCACGTCGTCGACGGTGATGCGGCCCAGCAGCACGTGGTTGTCGTCCACCACCGGCGCGCTCAGCCAGTCGTGGTCGGAGAACTGGCGGGCGACCTCGGCGGCGGACTCGTCGACGTCGAACGCGGGCTGCTCGCTGTCGATCAGCTGGTTGATCGGGGTGCCGGCCTCGTGGGTCAGCAGCTGCGCCAGGCCGATCCGGCCCAGGTACTGGTGGCGGCGGCTGACCACGTACAGGTAGTCGGTGTGCTCGGGCAACTCGCCGCGCAGGCGCAGGTACCGCAGCACCACGTCGACGGTGGTGTCGGCGCGCACCGTCACCACGTCGGGGTTCATCAGGCGGCCGGCGGTGTCCTCGGGGTAGGACAGCACCTGCTCCAGCCGCTCGCGGTTGTCGCGGTCCATCGACTTGAGCACTTCGTCGATGACGGTGCCCGGCAGGTCCTCGACCAGGTCGGCGAGGTCGTCGATGTCGAGGTCCTCGACCGCGGCGACGATCTCGTCCGGGTCCATGTCGGCCAGCAGGCTCTCGCGCACCTCGTCGCCGACGTGGACCAGCACCTCGCCGTCGTCCTCGGGGTCGACCAGGCCCCACACCACCACGCGCTTGCCGTGCGGCAGCGACTCCAGCAGGTTGCCGATCTCGGCCGGGGAGAGGGTGTTGACCAGCCGCTTGACCGGCCCGAGGCGCCCGCTGTCGAGCGCGTCGGAGAGCAGTCGCAGCTGGCGCGCGGTCTTGTCGTGGCGGACGGCCTCGGCCATGCGGACTCCGGGTCGGGTCGGGCGGAAGGCCGCAGCCGTGGTGACGGATGCGACCGGCGTCAGGTGTTCATCGCGGCATTATCGCCATTGGCGCCGGCCATGCCCAGACGGGCGGCGCATCAATGGCCGCGCTGGGCCTCGATCCAGCGCTCGATGTCGGACCGTTCGCGGGCGCGCAGCAGGGCCGGGGCGTTGGCACGCAGGCGGTCGATGTCGCAGTTGCGGATCGTCCGCCGCACTTCCAGCAGGGTGCTGGGGTGCAGGCTGAACTGCTCCAGCCCGAGCGCCAGCAGCATCGGCGCGAAGCGGGCGTCGCCGGCGATCTCGCCGCACACCGCGATCGGCCGGTTGCGCGCGCGGGCCAGCCGGATCAGGTCGCGCAGCATCCGCACCACCGCCGGGTGCAGCGGCGTGTACAGCTCGCCGAGGGCGTCGTTGTTGCGGTCGGCGGCGAGCAGGTACTGGATCAGGTCGTTGGTGCCGATCGACAGGAAGTCGACCCCGCCGATGAAGGTCGGCAGGGCCAGCGCGGCGGCCGGGATCTCGATCATCGCGCCCAGCGCGACGTAGTCGGCGATCTCGTGGCCCTCGCTGCGCAGGTCGCGCGCGATCCGCATCATGTGCGCGCGCATCGTGCGCACCTCCTCGCGGCTGCTGATCATCGGCAGCAGGATCCGCAGCGGCCCGTAGCCGGACGCACGCAGCAGGGCGCGCAGCTGGGTTTCCAGCAGGGCCGGGCGGGCCAGCGACAGGCGCACGCCGCGCAGGCCGAGCGCCGGGTTGGGCTCGTCGCGCAGCGCCAGGCCGGTGCGGTCTGCCTTGTCGGCGCCCAGGTCGAGCATCCGGATCGTCACCGGGCGGCCGCTCATGCCCAGGATCACGTCGCGGTAGGCGTGGAACTGCTCGTCCTCGTCGGGCAGCTCCATGCGCTGCAGGAACAGGAACTCGGTGCGGTACAGGCCGATCCCGGTCGCGCCCAGTGCGTGGGCTTCGGCCACGTCCTCGCGCGACTCGGCGTTGGCGTACAGGTCGATCTCGGTGCCGTCGCGCGTGCGGTTCGGCTCGCGGCGCATGCGGTTGAGTTCACGCAGCTCGCGGGCGTAGACGCGCTCGCGCTCGCGGTGGCGGCGCAGGTCGTCCGGCGCGGGTTCCAGCACCACCCAGCCGGTGCCGCCGTCGACCACCAGCGCGTCGCCGTCGTTGACCCGCTGCAGGATGCCGACGGCGCCGACCACCAGCGGCAGGTGCAGGCTGCGCGCCAGGATCGCGCTGTGCGACAGCGCGCTGCCGGCGCTGGTGACGATCGCCACCACGCCCTGCGCCTGCAGTTGCGCCAGTTCGGCCGGGGCGACGTTGTCGGTGACCAGGATCTCGCCGGCGACGCCGGCCATCACCTCGTCGCGCCGGTGCAGGGCGGCGTGGATGCGTCCGATCACCTGGTCGACGTCGTCGACGCGGCTCTGGAAGTAGGGGTCGTCCATCGCCTCGAACACCGCGGCGATGCGGTCGCGCTGCAGCCGCAGGGCGTAGTCGGCGCTGTAGCGGTCGTCGCGGATCAGGCCGTCCAGGCCCTGCAGCAGCTCGGGGTCGTCCAGCAGCAGCGCATGCAGGTCGAGGAACTCGCCGACCTCGTGCATCAGCGCGCCGTGCAGGCGCTCGCGCAGGGCGTGCATTTCCGCCCGGACCTTGGCGATGGCGCCGTGCAGGCGGGCCAGCTCGGGCGCGACCGCGTCGGCCTCGATGCGCTCCTCGATGACGTCCAGCACGTGCGGCAGGCGCACGCGCGCACGCCCCAGCGCGCTGCCGCGCGATGCTCCCAGCCCGGTGAATTCCTGCCGCACGCCGCGGTTACTGGTCTTCGTCGAAGCGGCGCTCGAACAGCGCGGCGACGGCGTCGGCCGCGACCGCCTCGTCCTCGCCGTCGACCCGCAGCCTGACCGGCGTGCCCTGGCCGGCGGCCAGCAGCATCACGCCCATGATGCTCTTGGCGTTGACCTCGCGGCCCTTGGCGATCAGCGTGACGTTGCAGCGGTACGGCGACAGCAGTTGCACCAGCTTCGCGGTGGCCCGGGCGTGCAGCCCGAGGCGGTTGGATACGGTCAGTTCTCGTTCGATCATGGCGTTGTTCCTGTGGCCCGGGGGATGGCCGGTGGTTCCTGCCGCTGGTGCTGCCGGCCGGTGCCTTCCGCTGGACGGCGGCCGGCAGGGTCTCCATCAACGCCGCTGGTGGCGCCCGGGGTCAGGCGTCGTCCATCAGCACGCCGTTGCGCGCGCCGGCGGCCGCGACCGCCGGCAGTTCGTCGAGCGTGAGCTCGGCGTAGTTCATCACCCGCAGCAGCATCGGCAGGCTCAGCGCCGAGACGCGCCGCACCGGTGTGCCGAGCCGCGCGACCTTCGCCGCCAGGTTGCTGGGCGTCGCGCCGTACAGGTCGGTCAGCACCAGCACGCCGTCGCCGCCGTCGACCCGCCGCAGCGCCGCGCTGGCCTGCGGCAACAGCGCGTCGGGGTCGCCGTCGAACGGGACTTCCAGCGCCTCGCAGCGCAGCGGCAGCGACCGCAGCAACCGCGTCGCCACCGCGACCGTCGCGCTGCCAATGCCCGGATGGGTGATGAGGAGGACGCCGACGGCCATTGCGCCAAGTTAGCAGACCGGCATCGGAGGCGGGAAGCCGGTGGCCCGCGCGATGGCGGTTTTTCAGTCCAGTTCGCGGTGGTGCACGGCGACCTCGTCCCAGCCCGTCGCGCGGGCGTGGGCGGCCAGTCGCTCGGCCAGGTAGACCGAGCGGTGGCGGCCGCCGGTGCAGCCGAACGCCACCGTGATGTAGCTGCGGGTGGAGTCGGACTTCATCCGCGGCAGCCAGGTGTCGAGGAAGCGGGTGACCTCGCTCGCGTAGGCGTCGGCCTCGGGCTGGGCGTCGAGGTGCTCGGCGACGGCGGCATCGCGGCCCGACAGCGGGCGCAGCACCGGGTCCCAATGCGGGTTGGGCAGGCAGCGGGCGTCGAACACGAAGTCGGCGTCGGCCGGCACCCCGCGGCGGTAGGCGAAGGATTCGAACAGCAGCGAGACGGAGCTGTCGTCGCCGAGGCCGAACTCGGTGATCACCCGGCGGCGCATCTGGTGGACGTTGAGGTCGCTGGTGTCGAGCACGATGTCGGCCAGCTGCCGCAGCGGCTTCAGCACCTGGCGCTCGAGCGCGATGGCGTCCGCCAGCGACAGTCCGAGGTTGCTCAGCGGGTGGCGCCGGCGGGTGTCGGCGTAGCGCTTGAGCAGCACGTCGTCGCGGCTTTCGAAATAGATCAGGCGCGGGTCCAGGCCCAGCTCGCCGACCGCCGACAGCCAGGCCGGCAGGTTGCTCAGGTCGCTGTGGCTGTTGCGCACGTCGATCCCGACCGCGAGCTTGGCGGCGACCGCGCCGTCGCCGGTGGCGCTGCGCACGAACTGCGGCAGCAGCTCGGCCGGCAGGTTGTCGACGCAGTAGTAGCCCAGGTCCTCGAAGGTCCGCAGCGCGACCGACTTGCCCGAGCCGGACATGCCGCTGACGATCACCAGGGTGGCGTGGGGGGCGATGGCCATGTCAGAAGTCGCCGCGTTCGAGGAAGTTGCTGTGCCGCGCGATGAACGCCGCCGCCGGGTCCATGCCCTTCATCCGCAGGCTGTGCAGGCGGGTGGCGGCCTCGGCCAGCACCGCGAGGTTGCGGCCGGGCATCACCGGCAGGGTGGTGGTCGGCACGTCGAGGTCGAGCACGCGGCGCGCGCTGTTCTCGCCGGTCAGGCGCTCCAGCCCGGTCGGCTCGGCGTTGTCGCTGCGCTCGTGGCCGGGGCGGGTCAGGTGGATGATCAGGCGCAGGTACTTGTTGGCCTTCACCGCGGTGTCGCCGAACATCTCGCGGATGTTGAGCACGCCCAGGCCGCGCACTTCCAGCAGGTCCTGGATCATCTCCGGGCAGGTGCCGTCGAGCACGTCGGGGGCGATCTGGGTGAACTCCGGCGCGTCGTCGGCGACCAGCCGGTGGCCGCGGCTGATCAGCTCCAGCGCCAGCTCGCTCTTGCCGGCACCGGAGTCGCCGGTGATCAGCACGCCGATCGAGTAGATCTCCATGAACACGCCGTGCAGGGTGACCCGCGGCGCCAGCGTGCGGGCGAGGTGGTACTGCAGGTAATTCAGCAGCTCGTGGCCGCGCCGGGTCGAGCCCCACAGCGGCGTGCGCGACTCCTCGGCGGCCTCGACGAGGTCGGCCGGGGCGTCCTGGCCCTTGCTGATGACCAGCGCGAGCGGTCGGAACTGGATGATCTTCTCGATCGTTTCCCAGCGGTGGCGGGAATCGAGCGAGTCCAGCCAGGCCAGTTCCTCGGTGCCGAGGATCTGCACCTTGTTGGGGTAGATGGCATTGAGGTAGCCGGCCAGCGAGGGCCGGCGGGCGACCGTCTCGACCGCCTCGAGGAAGCGCTCGGCGCCATCCTGGCCGGCGATCCAGCGCAGGTCCAGGCGCTCGCGCTGGCGCTCGAAGAGCTCGCCGGCGGTGATGCGGGCATTCGACATCGGCATCGTCAGCGCCCCGCTTCGGCCGCGCGGCGCGGCGGGTCGGCCGGCGCGAGCAGGCACTCACGCAGTTCGTCGACGTTGGCGGCCTCGCGCAGGCGCTCGCGGAACCGCGGGTCGCCGAAGCGTTCGGCCAGCTCGGCCAGTTGCTGCAGGTGCTCCTGCAGGGCGTGTTCGGGCACCGCCATCGCCAGCAGCAGGTCGACCGGCTCGCCGTCGGCGGCGTTGAAATCGACCGGCGGGGCCAGCCGCAGGAAGGCCCCGCGGCTGCGCTCGAGTTCCGGGACGCGGCCGTGCGGGAAGGCCACGCCGTGGCCGATCCCGGTGCTGGCCAGGCGTTCACGCGCGTGCAGGCTCTCGCCGATCGCCGCGGCCTGGCCGTCGTCGCCCAGCAGGCGTGCCGCGGCATCGATGGCGCCGGCCCGGTCCACCGGCGCGTCGATGATCGCGACGCGCCCGGGGCTGAGCCAGTCGTGCAACGGCATGGTCAGCCGAACTCGCCGCCGCGGGCCAGGCCGGCGCCGCGGTGGTGGTCGACCTGGCGCTCCTTGTGCTTCATCAGCAGGCGGTCGAGCTTGTCGGCCAGCAGGTCGATCGCGGCGTACATGTCGATCGCGGCGGCGTCGGCGTGCAGGGTCCTGCCGGCCAGGTTGATGGTCGCCTCGGCGCGGTGGTCGGGCTTGTCGAGGCGGAGCAGGGTGCGCACTTCGAATGGCTGGTCGAAATGGCGCTGCAGGCGCTCCAGCCGTGTTTCAACGTAGTCGCGGAGGGCGGCGGTGACCTCGATGTCCTGGCCGTGGGTTTCGATACGCATCGGGATGCTCCTCCTACGTGGCGACTGGGGTTCCAGCATAGCCCAACCGGCCGCGTTTCCCGCCCTCAACCCATGCGTACGCGGTCCTGCGAGGAGGGGATGCTCATCGCCTCCCGGTACTTGGCCACGGTGCGGCGCGCGACCGGTACACCGGTGGCCTTGAGGGTCTCGGCCAGGCGTGCGTCGGACAGCGGTTTGCGCGGGTTCTCGGCCTCGATCAACTGCCGGATCATCGACTGGATCGCGGTGCTGGACGCCTCGCCGCCGTTGCCGGTGCCGATGCCGGAGGCGAAGAACGCGCGCAGCGGGATGGTGCCGCGGGGCGTGCGCGCGTACTTGCGGGCGATCGCGCGCGAGACGGTGGATTCGTGCAGGCCGATGTCGGCGGCGACCTCGCGCAGGGTCAGCGGCCGCAGCGCGCCATCGCCGAACTCGAGGAAGGCGGCCTGCTGCTTGAGCAGGCAGCGGCTGACCTTGAGCAGGGTGTCGCCGCGCGCTTCGAGGCTCTTGAGCAGCCAGCGCGCCTCCTGCAGGTGGCCCTTGAGGTAGCTGGCATCGGCCGCGCTGGCGTGCTGGATCATGCTTTCGTAGCCGCGGTGGATGCTGATGCGCGGGCGCATGCTCTCCGACAGTGCGACCCGCCAGACCCCGTGCTGGCGCCAGATCACGACGTCGGGGGTGACGTAGGTGTCGGTGGCGATCGCGCCAATCTGCGCACCCGGGCGCGGGTCGAGCGAGCGCAACAGCTGCACCGCGGTCTCGACCTCCGCCAGCGGCAGCTTCATTTCCGCGGCGAGGCCGGCCGCGCCGATCTTCGGCAACCGTTCCAGCGGGCCGTCGGCCAGCTCATAAGCCAGTGTGCGGCCCGGGGTGTCCTCGTCGAGCGTCTGCAGTTGCAGGCGCAGGCATTCGCCGAGGTCGCGCGCGCCGACGCCGGCCGGGTCGAACCGCTGGATCTGGCACAGCGCGGTGCGGATCTCGTCGCAACCCGCGTTCAGCTCGCGATCGAGGGTCGCGGCGATCGATTCCAGCGGCTCGCGCAGGTAACCGTCGTCGTCGATCGACTCGATCAGCGCCGCGGCGATCCGGCGGTCGCGCGGCGACAGCGGGCTGAGGTGCAGCTGCCACAGCAGGTGGTCGTGCAGGGTCTCCGGCTCGGCGACCTGCTCGGCCAGCAGGCCGTCGTCGTCGGGGTCGGCCGGGCCGGTGCGCTGGTACCAGGTGTCGCCGTCGCTGCCGGTCCAGTCGGCCTCGGCCGGCGGCGCGGTGTCGGTGACGGTGACGGTGACGTCGGGGCCGGCCGGGGCGTCGCCGTCGCCGGCCGGCGAGGTGGCGGTGCCAATGGCCGACTCGGTCCAGTCAAGCAGCGGGTTGGACTCCACCGCGGTGGCCAGCTCGGCTTCCAGCTCGGCCGCCGAGAGCTGCAACAGGCGGATTGCCTGCTGCAACTGCGGCGTCATGACCAGGTGTTGTCCGAGGGAGGCTTGGAGGCGGGGCTTCATGATGTGGGAACAACGCGGCCGGAAACAGGCGACGGCCGCTGCGCTGCATCATGCCGGTGCATGCACCGGTCGAGCCCTGGGGCTACAGGCGGAAGGTTTCGCCCAGATAGACGCGACGGACGTCGGGATCGGCCAGCAGTGCCTCCGGAGCCCCCTGCGCAAGCACGCTGCCTTCGTTGAGGATATACGCGCGGTCGCAGATTCCCAAGGTTTCACGGACGTTGTGGTCGGTGATGAGCACGCCGATGCCGCGATTCTTGAGGTGGCTCACGATCCGCTGGATCTCGCCGACCGAAATCGGGTCGACGCCGGCGAACGGCTCGTCCAGCAGCATCAGCCGCGGCTTGCCGGCGAGCGCGCGGGCGATCTCGACCCGGCGCCGCTCGCCGCCCGACAGGCTGGCGCCGAGCTGGTCGGCGACGTGGGTCACCTGCAGCTCGTCCATCAGCGCCGCCAGCTCGCGTTCGCGGCCGGCCTTGTCGAGGTCGTCGCGCAGCTCGAGCACGGTCATGATGTTGTCGGCGACGCTGAGCTTGCGGAACACCGACGGTTCCTGCGGCAGGTAGCCGACGCCGTACTTGGAGCGCACGTACATCGGGTCGCTGGTGATGTCCTTGCCGTCCAGCTTGATCTGCCCGGCATCGGCCGGCACGAGGCCGACGATCATGTAGAAGCAGGTGGTCTTGCCGGCGCCGTTGGGACCCAGCAGGCCGACGACTTCGCCGGCATCGAGCGTCAGCCCGAAGTCGCGGACGACCTCGCGCGAGCGGTAACTCTTGCGCAGCCCCTGCGCGACCAGCATCAGCCGCCCTCCGCCGGGCTGTCGGCGTCGTCGTTCTTCGCCGGCTCCGCCGTGCCGGCACCGGTCTTCGGCAGGATCCGCATGCGGACCCGGCCGTTGCCTTCGCCGCCGCTGGTGACCTGCCCGGTCGACATGTTGTAGACCACCCGCTCGCCGGCCAGCGAGCCGCGCGGCTGCTTGATGTCGACGTTGCCGGTGAACACCACGGTCTCGTTGCTGACGTTGTAGTCGATCCGGTTGGCGACCGCGTTCATCGGCGTGCCGTCGTCGAGCTCCTGCCGCAGGCGCGCCGGGCTGCCGGTCAGCACCACGCGGGTGATCTCGCCGCCCCGGGTGCTGATTTCGGCGCGCGCGGCCTCGGTGTGCAGCGTGCCCTGGTCGATGGTGACGCCGCCGGACAGCACGGTCGGGGTGCTGTCGTCGAGCGTGCCCTGCTGCATGCCGGCGGTGACTTCCATCGCCTTGGCGCGGTCGGAGCGGCGCGCGTCGGCCAGCGGGCTGGCCAGCACGGCGAGGGCGGCGCAGAGGCACAACAGGGTGTGCCGGGCGGCGTTATCGGACATAGCGGGAATTGACCTCGGATTGGAGCGTGTACTGCTTGCTGGCCAGGTTCACCTCGAGGCCAACGCCGCGGAGTATAGAACCGGGCCTGTTAATGGAGACCGCCACGGGCGACGCCACGCGGTCGGCCTCGGGGAATACGTTCAGCTGCTCGGTGGTCATCACGACCGGGGCGCCGGTGCTGCCGTCGCTCTCGGCCTTGACCGAGTCCCGCAGGCGCAGCTCGTCGCCGCCGGCACTGACCCAGCCGTGCTGCGCGGTGACCTGCCACGCGTCGCCGGAGCCGTCCCTGGGCGGGATCAGGAACAGCGGGGTCGAGATCTCCATGGTCTTGTCGCCCGGGTCGCGCGCAAGGCGCGGTGCCCGCAGGGTGAACGACTCGTGGCCCTGCGCGTCCAGCGCGACCAGCTCGAAATCGTGCAGCACGTAGTCGGGACGCCCGCCGGGTGCGGCCACGCGCTCGACCGCAGCGTCGCGGTCCGACCACAGCGCCCAGCCGCTGGCCAGCGCGACCACCAGCAGCACCGCGGAGACGATCGCGCGCCAGCTCATGCGTTGCCCTCCACGCGCATGCCCTCGACCCGGGTGACCTCCTCCAGCAGCGCGTCGACCCGGCCCTGCGCCGACAGCAGCATGTCGCAGAACTCGCGCACCGCGCCCAGCCCGGCCGGTACCGCGCTGCGCCAGCGCACGCGCTCGCCGACCCACGGGTGCGCGCCCGCGGGGGCGGCCGCCAGCCCGACCTGCAGCATCACCCGCAGGTCCGGCAGGTCGTCGCCCATGAAGGCCACCTCGTCCATGCCGATGCCGAGCCGCCCGGCGATCTCGCCGACCCGTGCCAGCTTGTCCTTGACCGCGGTGTGCACCTCGGTGATGCCGAGCTCGGCCGCGCGCTGCTCGACGATCGTGCTGGCGCGCGCGGTGATGAAGGCGACCTCGATCCCCGCCTTGCGCAGCAGCACCAGGCCGAGTCCGTCGTGGACGTGGAAGGCCTTGAGCTCGCGGCCGTCGGTGTCGAACAGCAGGCGGCCGTCGGTCAGCGTGCCGTCGACGTCGAAGCAGGCCAGCCGGACGCGGGCGGCACGTTCGCGGACCGGGGCGGGGCAGTCGTTGCGGCTGTCGTGGGGAGCGGAGTCGTGGGGCACGGGGGTCCTGTGTCGGTCGAGGGGCGCGGCGGGCCGGCACGCGGGCCGTTAAACCACCCGCGCGCGCAACAGGTCGTGAATATTGAGCGCACCGACCACGCGGCGGTCGGCATCGACCACCAGCAGGCCGCTGATCTTGTGCTGCTCCATCAGCTGCGCCGCCTCGACCGCCAGCGCGTCCGGGCCGATGGTCCGCGGCGCGCGCGTCATCACCTGGTCGATGCGCGTATTGCGCAGGTCGACCTTCGCATCGTCGAGGCTGCGGCGCAGGTCGCCGTCGGTGTAGAGGCCGAGCAGGCGGCCGTCGCCGTCGACTATGGCGGTCATGCCCAGGCGCTTGTGGCTCATCTCCACCAGCGCCTCGCTGACGGTGGCGTCGGCGCCGACCCGGGGCACTTCGTCGCCGCCGTGCATGACGTCGGCGATGTGCAGCAGCAGCTTGCGGCCAAGCGCGCCGGCCGGGTGCGAGCGGGCGAAGTCGTCGGCGGTGAAGCCGCGCGCCTCCATCAGCGCCACCGCCAGCGCGTCGCCCATCGCCAGCGAGGCGGTGGTGCTGGAGGTCGGGGCGAGGTCGATCGGGCAGGCTTCGGCCGGAACGCTGACGTCGAGGTGGACGTCAGCCGCGCGGGCGAGGCTGGACTGCGCCCGGCCGGTCATCGTGATCAGCCGGTTGCCCTGGCGCTTGAGCACCGGCAGCAGCATCAGCACCTCGTCGCTCTCGCCCGAGTACGACAGCGCGAGCACCACGTCGGCGTCGGTGATCATGCCGAGGTCGCCGTGGCCGGCCTCGCCGGGGTGGACGTAGAACGCCGGGGTGCCGGTCGACGCCATGGTCGCGGCGATCTTGCGGGCGACGTGGCCGGACTTGCCCATGCCGGTGCAGACCACGCGGCCGCGGGCTTCGAGCATCAGCCCGCAGGCGGCGCTGAAGTCGCCATCGAGGCGGTCGCCGACGGCGGCCAGGGCCTCGGCTTCGATCCGGAACACGCGCTTGCCGCTGTCGGCGAAACCGGCGGCGGGCGGGGTGGGGGTGGCCGTTTCGGGGTGTGCCATTTTCCGCGCTGGGGCTTTCCGCTAGGCTGACTGGCTAGTGTAAGCGCAATCCCGCGTCTGCCCGTTGCCGAGAGCGAAACCTGCCGTGAATCCCCAGACCATCCAGACCCTGATCGAACAAGGCCTTCCGGGCGCCACCGTGGAGGTGCAGGGTGACGATGGCGTGCATTTCGAGGCGACCGTGGTGTGCGAGGCGTTCGCCGGCAAGCTGCCGCTGGCGCGCCACCGGATGGTCTACGCCACGCTGGGCGAGCGGATGGGCGGCGAGATCCACGCGCTGGCGCTGAAGACCCTGACCCCGGCCGAAGCCGGGCGCGGCTGACCGCCATGCAGAAGATCGTGGTCGAAGGCGGGGTCGCGCTGGACGGTGAAGTCCAGATCTCCGGCGCGAAGAACGCGGTGCTGCCGATCCTGTGCGCGACCTTGTTGGCCGACGCACCGGTCGAGATCAGCAACGTGCCGCACCTGCACGACGTGGTCACCACCGCCAAGCTGCTGGCGGAGATCGGCGCCGGCATCAGCATCGACGAACGCTACGGCATCACGGTCGACCCGACCACGGTGCACAGCCAGGTCGCGCCGTACGAGCTGGTGCGCACGATGCGCGCCTCGGTGCTGGTGCTCGGCCCGCTGCTGGCGCGCTACGGCCACGCCGAGGTGTCGCTGCCGGGCGGCTGCGCGATCGGCTCGCGGCCGGTCGACCTGCACATCAAGGGCCTGCAGACGCTGGGCGCGACGGTCACGGTCGAGAACGGTTTCATCAAGGCGCGCGCCGACCGGCTGCGCGGCGGCCGCCACGTGTTCGAGATGGTCAGCGTCGGCGCGACCGAGAACGTGCTGATGGCCGCGACCCTGGCCGAAGGCACGACGGTGCTGGAAAACGCGGCGATGGAGCCGGAGATCGTCGACCTGGCCGACTGCCTGACGGCAATGGGTGCGCGGATCGAGGGTGCCGGTACCGGCCGGATCGTGGTCGAGGGGGTCGATCGCCTGCACGGCGGCAGGCACTCGGTGGTGCCGGACCGGATCGAGGCGGGCACCTTCCTGGTCGCCGCGGCGATGACCGGCGGCCGCATCACCGCACGCCGCGCGCGTCCCGACACGATGAAGGCGGTGCTGGCCAAGCTGGCCGAGGCCGGCGCGCAGTTGGATTGCGACGGCGACCGCATCACCCTCGACATGCAGGGCCGGCGGCCGAAGGCGGTCAACATCACCACCGCGCCGCACCCGGCGTTCCCGACCGACATGCAGGCGCAGTTCATGGCGCTGAACTGCGTTGCCGACGGCGTCGGCGTGATCAACGAGACGATCTTCGAAAACCGCTTCATGCACGTCAACGAGCTGCTGCGCCTGGGTGCCGACATCCGCGTCGACGGCCACACCGCGGTGGTGCGCGGGGTGGAGCGGCTCAGCGGCGCGCCGGTGATGGCGACCGACCTGCGCGCCTCGGCCTCGCTGATCCTGGCCGGGCTGGTGGCCGACGGCAGCACCACGATCGACCGCATCTACCACCTCGACCGCGGCTACGAGAACATCGAGGAGAAGCTGTCGGGCCTCGGTGCCCGGATCCGCCGCATCGACTGACGCTGGCCAGGCATGAAAAAGCCCCGCGATCGCGGGGCTTTTTCGTTTCACCGGGTGGCGGAGCCTCAGTCGACCGAAGTCACCCGCAGGTCGATCGCGTCCTCGCCATCCTTGCGCTGCAGGATCCGCGCCGGCACCGGCATGCCGTCGACCACCCAGGCGATGGTCTGCTTGTCGCCGTCGGTGTTGACGACCTTGGTCGCCTGCTTCTTCTCACCGCCGACGCTGATCTGCTCGGTGCCGGCGACCTTGTAGCTCATCTGCTTGACCCGGCCGTTGTCGACCATGCGGTACTTCAGCGGCTTGCCGGCCTCGACGTCGCGCACCAGCGCGAGGTTGATCATCAGCGCGTCCATGTCACCCGGCTGCAGCTTGATCGGCGCCGAGCGGTCCTCCTTCACGTCGCCGCTCCAGCGCGCCACGCCGGCGCCCCAGTCGTACTCGGCCTGCTTGTCGGACTTCTTGACCAGCACCTTCGATGTGTCGCTGCTGCTCAGCGGGCGCCACTTGCCGTTGTGCTCCTCGAAGGTGGTCTTCTGGCTCAGCGAGGCCAGCGAGTTGCTGATGTCGAGGCTGTAGCGCCAGCGGTTGTCGCCGGCCTCGGCGAGGACCATCCGGCCGTCGGCCTTCATGCCCATGTAGGTGGCCTGGTAGTTGGCCGTGAACGGCTCGATCGCCAGCGCGGGGGCACTGGCCGCGACCAGCACTACGGCAGTGCCGGCGGCGGCGAGCCAGCGGCGCGCGCGCAGCGGGGTCGGCCGGTTCTGGTTGGACTCGTTTACAGGCATCTATTCGACTCCCTTGTATTCGACCAGGCGGAGGTCATAGGTGTCCTCGCCGTTTTCACGCTGGAGGATGCGGATCGGGGTCGGCACGTTCTTCGCCACCCAGATCACCGTCTCCTCGTTTTCGTCCTTGGCCCGGGTGGCCTTCATCGCCTTGTAGCCCAGGCCGCCGACGTTGATGCTGTCGAGCTGTTCGGCAACGGTGTACACGTGGTTGCGGGTACGGCCGTCGTCGACGAAGCGGTACTGCAGCGTCGCGCCGGGCTGTGCATCGCGGATCACCGCGAGGTTGATCAGCAGGCCGGTCATGTCGCCGTCCTGCAGCGCGATCGGGCCGCGGCGGTGCTCCTTGACCTCGCCGCTCCAGCGCGCACTGCGGGACGACCAATCGTAGACACCGATGGTTTGCTTGCGGGTGAACACGGTCTTGTTGACCGTCGCCTGGCTCAGCGGGCGGTAAGTTTCGCCGGCTTCGTAGAACACGGTGCTCTGCTCGGCGTTGATCCCGGCCAGCCCGATCAGGCCGCGGGTACCGCGCATCACCAGGTCGACCCGCCAGCGCGGCGGCTGCTGGCGGACCAGTTGCATGGTCGCTTCGCCGAGCTGCTTGCCGCCCTTGTAGACCAGGTAGCTGGCGACGAATGGTTCCAGTTCCGGTGCCGGCGCCTCGACGATGTCGCCGGCGGCGGGCGCCGCGACCGGCTGCGCCTCCTGGGCGACGGCCGCGAACGGCAACAGGGCGAGGGCGAAGGCGAGCAGGCGGATGCGCATAAGTCAGTAGGCCGGTGGATTGATCGGGTCAGGTGGCTGGAGCGTTGCGTTGTCGTCGGTCAGTTGCAGCGGATGCGCGAGCGGTTGGCCGTCCAGGAGCACGCGGTTGCCGTCCAGCAGCAGCCGGCGGTGCGCCAGCAACTGCAGGGTGGCCAGCAGCAGCGGATGCTCGCGTCGCAGCACCCGCGCCGCCAGCGTGGCCTCGTCGTCGCCGGGCAGCACCAGCACCCGCGCCTGCGCGATCACCGGGCCGCCGTCGAGTTCGGGCGACACGAAGTGGACACTGGCGCCGTGCTCGGCCACCCCGGCGTCCAGCGCCTGCCGGTGGGTGTGCAGGCCCTTGAATGCCGGTAGCAGGGACGGATGGATGTTGATCATCCGGCCCGGCCGTGCGGTCACCGCGAGCTCGCTGACCAGGCGCATGTATCCCGCACAGACGATGAGGTCGGGATGAACGGAATCGACCCGGCTGAACAGGTGTTCATCGAACTCCAGCCGGTTGGCGAAATCCCGTGGGCGCACGGCCACGGCCGGGACGCCGGCCACGCGCGCGCGCTCCAGCGCCGGCGCGGCCGGGCGATCGGAGAACACCCCGGCGAGTTGTGCGGGCAGGTGGCCGCCGGCGATCGCGTCGATGATGGCCTGCAGGTTGCTGCCGGTGCCCGAGGCGAGCACGGCGATGCGGAATGGCGCGCGATCCATGGCGTCCGTGGCGAAGCCCGCGGGGTGGGTCAGGCGATCCGCACGCGCTCGCCGCCGTCCGCGGCGACCACCTCGCCGATGCGCCGGTGCGGCAGCGACATGCGGTCCAGCTCGGCGCCGATCGCGGCCGCGTCGCCCGGTGGCACCACCAGCACGAAGCCGATGCCGCAGTTGAAGGTGCGCCACATCTCGGCGTCCTCGACCGCGCCCTCGCGCTGCAGCCACTGGAACACCGGCGGCAGTTCGATGGCCGACGCGTCGACCCGCAGGCCCAGCCCGTCGGGGACGACGCGGATGATGTTCTCCGACAGTCCGCCGCCGGTGATGTGCGCCATCGCGTGCACCGACCCGCCATGCGCGCCGCGCAGCAGCTCCAGCACGGGCTTCACGTACAGGCGGGTCGGCGCCATCAGCGCGTCGAGCAGCTTGACCCCGCCGACCTCGACGTCGTCAACGTTGCCGGCGCGTTCGAGGATCCGCCGGATCAGCGAGTAGCCGTTGGAGTGCGGACCGGACGAGGCGATGCCGATCAGCACGTCGCCGGCCTCGACCCGGGCGCCGTCGCGCAGTTGCGACTTTTCGACCGCGCCGACGGTGAAGCCGGCCAGGTCGTACTCGCCGGGGCCGTACATGTCGGGCATCTCGGCCGTCTCGCCGCCGATCAGCGCGCAGCCGGCCTCCTCGCAGCCCTTCGCGATGCCGCCGACGACCGCCGCGGCGGTGTCGATGTCGAGCTTGCCGGTGGCGAAGTAGTCGAGGAAGAACAGCGGCTCTGCGCCCTGCACCAGCACGTCGTTGACGCACATGCCGACCAGGTCGATGCCGATGGTGTCGTGGCGGCCCAGCTGCTGGGCCAGTTTCAGCTTGGTGCCGACCCCGTCGGTACCCGACACCAGCACCGGCTCGCGGTACTTGCCGGACAGGTCGAACAGCGCGCCGAAGCCGCCCAGCCCGCCCATCACCTCGGGCCGGAAGCTGCGCTTGACCAGCGGCTTGATGCGCTCGACCAGCTCGTTGCCGGCGTCGATGTCGACCCCCGCGTCGCGGTAGGTCATGGGCGTCGGGCGGGGCGGGTTGGGAGCGGTCACGGCGGACTCGATTGGCGCGGGGAGACCGGCGATTCTACCAGCGGCCTCCGTCGCGCGACGGCTGTCATGGCGCTTCAATGGACGTCCCGGCGCCCGTGCGGCACCATTTCCGGACTCCCCCAGCGGCAGGACAGCGATGGCGTCCACAGGTATGGCAATCGACGCGGCAGGCCGGCGGCCGGGCCGCGAGCGGGCTCGGCGCGGGCTCCCCCGCATGGCCGGGGCATTCGCGCTGGCGTTCGCGCTGCTGCTGGCGACGTTCGCGGCGCAGGCGCAGCGGGTCGAAGGCGACCGCGCGGCGGCGCGGGGCGTGTACTCGGCCGAAGTCGAGGTCAACGGGCAGGGCGCCGGCGAGCGCGACGCGGCGTTCGCCCGTGCGCTGGCGCAGGTGCTGGGCAAGCTGTCGGGCGACCGCACCGCCGCCTCGCGCCCGGGGGTCGGCCAGGAGTTGCGCCAGGCCGGTCGCTATGTCGAGGGTTACGACTACCGCCAGGACGAGGGTGTGTCGGCCAGCGGCGCGCCGAGCTTCAAGACCACCCTGGTGGTGCGCTTCGACCGCGAGCAGGTCGATTCGCTCGCCGCCGCGCTGGGCCTGCCGGTGTGGCCGCAGCCGCGCCCGAAGCCGGTGCTGTGGCTGGCGATCGACGACGGCACCGGACCGAAGCTGGTCGGCCTGCCGAAGGCCGCCGCCGCGCGCACCACGCTGCAGCGCGCCGAGCAGCGCGGGTTCCGGCTCGGCCTGCCCAATGGCAGTGCCGCAGAGAACGCACTGGTCGGCGCGATCTGGCGCGGCGATACCGCCGCCGTGGCACGCGCCTCGCGCCGCTACAGCCCGCCGATGCAGTTGATCGGCAAGCTCTACCGGCACGACGGCGGCTGGAAGGCCGACTGGATCTTCGTCGATGACGGCCGCGTGCTGTCGCGCTGGTCGGAAACCGGTGGCAACGCACTGCGGGTGATGGCCACCGGTGCCGACGGCGCCGCCGATGCACTGATGGAGCGTTACGCCAAGGCGCCCGAAACCGGGCCGGCCGGCACCTACCGGATCGCCTTCACCGGCCTCGACAGCGCCGACGACTACGTGCGCCTGTCCGGCTACCTGCAGCGGCTGGCGGTGGTGCGCGGGCTGACCCCGCTGCAGGCCACGCCCGGCTCGGTCGCGTTCGATGTCGAACTGATCTCCGGCGTATCCGGCTTCAACCGGCTGGTGGCGGGCGGCGACGTGCTGGCCGATGCCACCGTCGAAGGCGGTGAGCCGGTCTACCGGATGCTCTGATGGACCATTCCCCTGCGCTGGACGACATCGCCCGGTTCCTGCGGCGGCTGCAATGGGCCGCGCTCGGCCTGTTCGTGTGCTGGCTGCTGTGGCTGCTGGCGCCGATCCTGACCCCGTTCGTGCTGGCGGCGATGCTGGCCTGGCTGGGCGACCCGCTGGTCGACCGGCTGGAGCGCGCCGGCCGCAGCCGCAACGTCTCGGTGGCGCTGGTGTTCACCGCGATGGCGCTGGTGGTGCTGCTGGGGCTGGTGCTGCTGGTGCCGACCATCGAGGACCAGGTGGCGACCCTGATCACGTCGCTGCCGGCCTACCGGGCGTGGTTCGTCGGCACCGCGCTGCCGTGGGTGGAGGCCCGCACCGGCTTCGACATCACCGGCTGGTTCGACCTCAACCGGCTGATCGAGCTGGTGCGCAGCAACTGGGAGCGTGCCGGCGGCTTCGCCACCACGCTGCTGGGCTACATGTCGCGCTCGGGCTTCGCGCTGCTGGCGTGGGTTGCCAACATCGTGCTGCTGCCGGTGATCACGTTCTTCTTCCTGCGCGACTGGGACCTGCTGGTCGCGCGGATCGCCGCGCTCGTGCCCCGTGACCACATCGTCACCGTGAGCCGCCTGGCGCGCGAGTCCAGCGAGGTGCTCGGCGGCTTCCTGCGCGGGCAGTTCATGGTGATGCTGATCCTCGGCGTGATGTACGGCGTCGGGCTGTGGGCGGTCGGCCTCGACCTGGGGATCCTGATCGGCATCATCGCGGGGCTGTTGACCTTCGTGCCGTATCTCGGGCCGGCCAGTGGCATCGTGCTGGGCTGCATCGCGGCGCTGGTGCAGTACGGCACGTGGCAGCACGTGGCCGGGGTGCTGGCGGTGTTCGGCATCGGCCAGGTGATCGAGAGCTACTGGCTGACGCCGAAGCTCGTGGGCGACCGCATCGGCCTGCATCCGGTGGCGGTGATCTTCGCGGTGCTGGCGGGCGGGCAGCTGTTCGGGTTCCTCGGCATGCTGCTGGCGCTGCCGGTGGCGGCGGTGGCCAACGTGTTGCTGCGTTACGCGCAGGAGCGCTACACCCACAGCCGCCTGTATGCCGGCGACCACCCGGCGATCGTGGTCGACCAGCCGCACGCGGCGCAGCTCTACCCGCGGGAGCCGGAGGCCGAGTGAAACCGCCGCAATCCGGCGCGGGGTCGTCGTCGCCGGCGTCCGCGGCCGCACAGGTGCCGCAACTGCCGCTTGCCCTGAAGGCACCGCCCGACCAGCGCCTGGAAACCTTCGTCGGCGCACCGCCGGCGGTGCTCGCGCAACTGCGCGGGCTGGCCCGCGGCGACAGCGACGACTGGCTGCTGGTCTGCGGGCCGGCGGGGACCGGCAAGACGCATCTGCTGCTGGCGTCGTGCGCGGAGGCGGGCGAGGCCGGGCGGCGTGCCGCCTACCTGCCGCTCGCCGCCGCCGCGGGTCGCCTGGCCGAGGCGCTCGACGCGCTTGAAGGGCATGAGCTGGTCGTGCTGGACGGACTCGATGCGATCGCCGGCCGGCGCGACGACGAGGTGGCGCTGTTCCATGCACACAACCGGGCGCGCGCGGCGGGCACGCGGATCATCTACGCGTCGCGGGTGAACCCCGAAACACTCGGACTGCAGTTGCCCGACCTGCGGTCGCGGCTGTCGCAGTGCGCACGCGTGGCGCTGCAGCCGCTCGACGACGACGGCCGCGGCGAAGTCCTGCGCCAGCGCGCACGCCGCCGCGGCTGGGAGCTGGAGGCACCGGCGCTGGACTGGCTGCTGCGGCGGGTCGGCCGCGACCTCGGCGGCCTGACCGCGCTGCTGGACCGGCTGGACCGCGCCTCGCTGGCGGCGCAGCGGCGGATCACGGTGCCGTTCCTGCGGCAGGTGCTGGGCGGCTGAAGCGCTCCTACGGATGCGGCGTGCCGCGCAGGCGGGCGTCGAGTTCTTCCAGCCGCTGTGGGGTGCCGACGTCGGTCCACTGGCCACGATGGTGCTCGCCGCTGACGCGCCCTCGCGCCATCGCGGCGCGCAGCAGCGGGGCGAGGCGGAAGCGCGGCGGCTCACGGTCGGCGCCGTCGGCCGGGCCGATCACCTCGCGCCAGCCATCCAGCAACGAGGCCCGGTACACACCGATACCGGCAAAGGTCAGGCGCGCGTCGCCGTCGGCCCGCACCAAGTCGCCGTCGAGCGCGAAATCGCCAGCCGGGTGGTGCGCGGGGTTGTCGACCAGCACGAGGTGGGCGTCGCCGGCCGGTTCGCGCGGCAGGCCCGCGTAGTCGACGTCGCTCCAGATGTCGCCGTTGACCGCGATGAACGGCTCGTCGCGGCCGAGCAGGCGCAGCGCGTGCCACATGCCGCCGCCGGTCTCCAGCGGCTCGGGGCCTTCGAACGAGTAGCGGATCGTCAGGCCCCAGCGGCTGCCGTCGCCGAGCATTTCGGGGAAGCGCCCGGCCAGCCAGCTGGTGTTGACCACCACCTCGCGGACGCCGGCGGCGGCCAGTTTTTCCAGGTGCCAGCCGATCAGCGGCCGGCCGCCGGCCTCCAGCAGCGGCTTGGGGGTGTGCAGGGTCAGCGGGCGCATCCGCTCGCCCAGCCCGGCCGCGAGGATCAGCGCCCGCCTCGTGCTCATCGGTCGGCGGCCAGCGCCGGTCGCACGTGGCGCTCGATGACCGCCACCAGCGGGGCGAGTTCGGGGTAGCGCGGCAGCACTTCGTCGAGGTAGCCGAAGAAGCGCGGCACGTCGGCCAGGTACTTCGACTTGCCGTCGCGGTGGTGCAGGCGGGCGAAGATGCCGATCACCTTGAGGTGGCGCTGAACGCCGATCAGGTCGGCGTCGCGGCGGAAGCGCACCAGCGGCGGCACCGGCAGGCCGGCGGCGGTGGCGCGTGCGTGGTAGCGGTCGAGCCAGTCCGACACGCTCGCCTCCGGCCAGCTCAGGAAGGCGTCCTTGAACAGGCTCAGCGCGTCGTAGGCGATGGGCCCGCGCACGGCGTCCTGGAAGTCCAGCACCGCCGGGCCGTCTTCGCCGGTGGGCACCGGCATCAGGTTGCGCGGCATGAAGTCGCGGTGCACCAGCACCTGCGGCTGTGCCAGCGCGGCGTCGACCAGGAACCGGTACACCGCTTCGAGGCGCTCAAGATCGCCGCAATCGAGGGTCACGCCGAGGTGGCGGCCGAGGTACCACTCGTCGAACAGGCCGAGTTCGCGCGCGAGCATCGGCTCGTCGTAGGCCGGCAGGTCGGCAGGGCAGTCGATCGCCTGCAGTTTGAGCAGCTGGCCGATCGCGGCGTCGAACAGCGCGTCGGCGTTTTCGGCGTGGATCACGTGCAGGTAGGTGTCGGCGCCGAGGTCCTCCAGCAGTAGGAAGCCGGCGTCGAGGTCGCGCGCGAGCACGCGCGGCACGCGCACGCCGCCGCGCCCGAGCAGCTCGCCGATGCGCAGCCACGGCCGCACGTCCTCCTTGTCGGGCGGCGAATCCATCACGATCACGCTGGCGGCGTCGCCGCCGGGTGTGGCCGCCCGCCAGTAGCTGCGGAAGCCGGCGTCGGTGGACGCACGTACGAGTTCGAGCGTCGCGTCGCCGGTGGCGGCGCGCGCCCAGGCCAGGCGCGCGGCGGCGCGATCGGGACGGTCTTCGGCAGGCAGGGTCATGCAGGCTCCGGGCGGCGTCGGCCGCAGGTGCACAGGGTACTGACCCGGTGCACCCGGGGAAACGCCGGCCGCCGATCGCCCGGCCTGCTCAGGCGGCGACCGCCTCGCGTTCGAGGTTGGCCAGCCACTCGTCGTCGGAACCCTCGGCCACGCCCTCGAACAGGAACGTCGACAGGTAGCGCTCGCCGGTGTCGGGCAGCATCGCCAGCAGGGTGCTGCCGGCCGGGGCCTGGCGGGCCACCTGCAGCGCGGCGGCGACGGTGGCACCGGCCGAGAGGCCGACGAACAGGCCTTCGCGGGTGGCCAGCAGCCGCGCGGTGTCGCGGGCGACCACGTCGTCGATCGCCAACACCTGGTCGGCCACCGCGGGTTCGAGCACCGACGGCACGAAATCCGGCGTCCAGCCCTGGATCCTGTGCGGTTGCCACGGCTGGCCGGCCAGCATCGACGCGGCGGCGGGTTCGGCGGCCGCGACGCGCAGGTCGGGCCGCGCCGCCTTGAGCACCTGCCCGGTGCCGGTGAGCGTGCCACCGGTGCCCCAGCCGCTGACGAACCAGTCCAGTCGCCGCCCGGCGAAGTCACGCAGGATTTCCGGCGCGGTGGTCTGGCGGTGCCATGCGGGGTTGGCCGGGTTGTCGAACTGGCGCGCGAGGAACCAGCCGTGGCGTTCGGCCAGTTCGGCCGCCCGGCGCACCATGCCGGTGCCGCGCTCGGCCGCGGAGGTCAGGATCACCTTCGCCCCGTACGCGCGCATGAGCTTGCGGCGCTCGACCGAGAAGGTCTCGGTCATCACCGCGACGAACGGGTAGCCGCGTGCCGCGCAGACCATCGCCAGCGCCACCCCGGTATTGCCCGAAGTCGCCTCCACCACGGTCTGGCCGGGCCTGAGCGCGCCGCTGCGCTCGGCGTCGAGGATGATCGCCAGCGCCAGGCGGTCCTTGACCGAGCCGCCGGGGTTGAACGACTCCACCTTGGCGTAGAGCGACACATGCGCGGGCGCGATGCGGTTGAGGCGGACGATCGGGGTGGAGCCGATGGTGTCGAGGATGCTGTCGTGCAGGGCCATGTGGGGTTCCTTTCGAGTCGGTGGGATGCGGGTCAGGCGGCGTGCGGCAGGGCTTCGGGTCGACAACCGCCGAGCGGCGGCGCGCCAAACCAGTGCAGCGTGTCGGCCAGCGCGGCGACCTCGCCCACCACCAGCAGCGCCGGCGATGCGATGTGGTGCTCGCGGGCGCGCTCGGCGAGTTCGGCCAGGCGGCCGGTGACCACGCGCTGGTCGGCACGCGAGCCGTTCTCGACCAGTGCGAATGGCGTGGACGGGGCGCGGCCGTGGGCCACCAGACGCTCGCCGAACCGCTCCAGCCCGCCGACGCCCATGTAGACCGCCAGCGTCTGCGACCCGGCCGCGAGCGACGCCCAGTCGAGTTCGTCGGACGGGTCCCGGCAGTGCGCGGTGAGCAGCCGCACCGACTGCGCGTGGTCGCGGTGGGTGAGCGGGATGCCGGCGTACGCGCCGCAGGCCAGCGCGGCGGTGATGCCGGGCACCACTTCGTAGTCGATGCCGTGGGCGCGCAGCACCTGCAGCTCTTCGCCGCCGCGGCCGAACACGAACGGGTCGCCGCCCTTCAGTCGGACCACGCGTCGGCCGGCGCCGGCGTGTTCGAGCATCAGGGCGTGGATCTGGGCCTGCGTGGTGCGGTGGTTGCCGGCCTGCTTGCCGACTTCGATGCGCTCGGCGTCGCGGCGGGCGAGGTCGAGCACTTCGGGGCTGACCAGGCGGTCGTGCAGGATCACGTCGGCCTCGTTGAGCAGCCGCAGGCCGCGCAGGGTCAGCAGGCCGGGGTCGCCGGGCCCGGCGCCGACCAGGGCGACCGAACCGGTCGATTGCGCAGGGGCTTCGGCCAGTGCCTGCTCGAACGCCCGCTCGGCCGCGTCGCGCGCACCGCGTCGCAGCAGCGCCGGCAGCGGGCCGTCGAACAGGCGGTCGAAGAAGCGCCGGCGCGCGGCGATGTCGGTCAGGCGCGCACGGATGCGGTGCCGCCGGCGCGTGAGCAGCTCGGCGAGCGGGCCGAGGGAGTCGTCGAGCCGGGTTTCCAGCCGCTCCCGCACCGCCCGCGCCAGCATCGGTGCACCGCCTCCGCTGGAGATCGCCACCTGCAGCGGGCCGCGCCGGATCCGGGAGGGCACGTGGAAGGCCGACAGCTCCGCCTCGTCGACCACGTTGGCCCACACCCGGCGCGCCCCGGCCGCGGCGGCCACGGCGCGGTTGGTGCCGTCGTCATCGGTCGCCGCGACCACCAGCCAGGCGCCGTCGAGCCAGCCCGCTTCGAACACGCCGGAAACGTGGACGACGCGGCCCTGCCGGACCCAGCCGGCGAGGGTGGGGTCGAGGGCGGGCGCACCGACCGTGACCCGCGCGCCGGCTTCCAGCAACGCGGCCGACTTGCGCCGCGCGACCGCGCCGCCGCCGACCACCAGCACCGGGCGGTCGCGCAGGTCGACAAACACGGGGAACAGCGAAGGCACGGAGGACATGGCGGCGGGGCGTGGGAGGGGTGCTGCGACGCTAGCCACAACGCCCCCGGCCTTGAAATGATTGCCCCCTCTGCCCTTATGCCGTCAGGGCATAAGCCAGGCGTAAACAGGCGCGCGCGATCATGTATAAATCGCTTCATCGCAATGAAGAGATCAAGAAAATGAAATCGTTTACCCGGATGTGCACCTGTCGTGGCCGAGCCCTCCCGCGCTCCCGTGCCCGCCCACCTTCATCCGGACCCCTGCCGACATGACCCTGACCCAGCTGCGCTACCTCGTCGCGATCGCCGATTCCGGCCTCAACATCACCCTGGCGGCCGAACGCGTGCACGCCACCCAGCCCGGCCTGTCCAAGCAGCTCAAGCAACTGGAGGACGAGCTGGGTTTCCAGCTGTTCCGGCGCAAGGGCCGCAGCCTCGCTGCGGTGACCGAGGCCGGCGAACGCGTGCTGGCCCACGCCCGGCTGATCCTGGAGCAGGCCGGCAACATCCGCAGTCTGGCCGCCAACCAGCGCGGCGAGGAAGCCGGCGAACTGGTCCTGACCACCACCCACACCCAGGCGCGGTTCGTGCTTCCGGCGGCGATCGCGCGGGTCAAGCACGCGTTCCCGCGGGTCAGCGTGCACCTGCAGGCCGCCGCCGATGGCGAGGTGCTCGGCCAGCTGGCGCGCGGACAGGCCGACCTGGCCGTGATCAGCACCGCCGGCAGCGTGCCGGAAGGCGGCCTGGCCGTGCCGCTGTTCCGCTGGAGCCGGGTGGTACTGGTGCCGCGTGCGCATCCGCTGGCGGCCCTGCAGCGCACGCCGACCCTGGCCGAGCTGGGTCGCTCGCCGCTGGTCAGCTACGAATCCTCCAACCACGCGGACTCGTCGCTGCGTCGCGCGTTCGCCGCGGCCGGGGTGGAGCCGCAGGTGGCGATGACCGCCCGTGACGCCGACCTGATCAAGACCTACGTCCGCGCCGGCCTCGGCGTCGGCGTGCTGGCCGAGATGGCGCTGGGCGGCGGTGGCGACGAAGACCTGCGCGTGCTGCCGGCGCCGCCGAGCCTGCCCGAATGCGTGACCTGGGCGGTGATCCCGCGGGCGCGGGTGTTGCGCGAGTACGCCCTGGACCTGGTCCATGCGCTGGCCCCGCAGATCGACCGCCGCGACCTGCGGCGGGTGGTGGAGGGCAACCAGGAGCCCGACTGGCCGGCCGCGCCGAGCTGGGTCGAGCTGGGGCAGACGATCACGACTTGAGGGGGCCGCAGCCCCCGTCCGGCGTGGGGCTTACGCCGCCTGCTCGCCGTCGCTGTCGAAATGCAGCCCGCATTCGCGCGTGAGGCCGAAGAAGCGGGTGTCCTGCTCGTGCATCCCCGGCTCCAGCGGGCGGGTGGAGTGCACGTCGCCGATCGAGACGTAGCCCTCGTGCCACAGCGGGTGGTACGGCAGGCCATGGCGTTGCAGGTAATGCCAGATGTCGCGGTCGCTCCAGTCCGCCAGCGGGTGCAGCTTCCAGCGGCCGTCGCGGCGCGCGAGCAGGTCGATCCCCGCGCGCGTGCGTGACTGGCTGCGGCGCAGGCCGGCGATCCAGGTGCCGACACCGAGCTCGGCCAGCGCCCGCTGCATCGGCTCGACCTTGTGCACCTGGTTGTAGCGGTGGATCGCGTCGACCCCGGCCGCCTGCAGCTCCGCCACTTCGGCACGGCTCCACGCCTGCGCCGGGTCCGGGCGGTAGACCCGCAGGTCGAGCGCGAGGCGCTCGCGCAGCTCGTCGATGAAGCGGTAGGTCTCGGGGAACAGGTAGCCGGTGTCGACCAGGATCACCGGCGTGCCGGGTGCCTGCCGGGTGACCATGTGCAGCGATACCGCCGCCTGGGCGCCGAAACTCGACGACAGCACATGGGCGCCGGCGGTGCTCTCCAGCGACCACGCCACGCGTTGCTCGGCGGTGCGGCCGGCGAGCCAGTGGTTGATCTCGCGGAGTGCACGCGCGGACGGGGCGGCCGTTGGCGCGACGGCCGGGATGGCGGCTGGCGCGGCGGCGCTCATGACTGCTCCTCCGCGGCCAGCTGCAGCGGGATGCGCTTCGGCGGGACGACGACCGCGACGCGCACGAGGAAGTCGCCGAAACCTTCGCCGGCATCGCGTTCGGCGGCATAGCGCGCCAGCAGCGGATCGAGGGCGCCGAGGATGTCCGGTTCGGTGATGTTCTCGCGGTACAGGGTGTTGAGCCGCTGTCCGCGATGGTCGGCGCCGAGCATCAGGTTGTAGCGACCGGGCGCCTTGCCGACCAGCGCGATCTCGCCCAGGTACGGTCGCGAGCAGCCGTTGGGGCAGCCGCTGATGCGCAGGTGGATCGGCGCGTCCAGCAGGCCGTGGCTGGACAGCAGCGTCTCGACCCGGTCGAGCAGGGTCGGCAGGTAGCGCTCGGCCTCGGCCATCGCCAGGCCGCAGGTCGGCAGGGCGACGCAGGCGAGCGCGTTGCGCCGCAGCGGGCTGGCGTGGCGGTAGCCGTCCAGCCCGAAGCCGGTGAGCAGCTCGTCGACGCGCGCGCGCAACGCGGCCGGCACGCCGGCGACCACCAGGTTCTGGTTCGGGGTCATGCGCAATTGCGTGCCGTCCACCGCGGCCAGCAGGCCTGCCAGCTCGCGCAGGCCGGTCTGGTGGCGCGACCCGGCCGCGTCCTCGATGCGGCCGGCGGTGATCCGCAGGGTCAGGTGCGCGCGACCGTCGTCCCCTTCGACCCAGCCGAAGCGGTCGCCGTTGTGGCTGAACCCGAACGGCCGCGGCGGCGCCAGCGCAAAGCCGGCGCGGCGCTCGACCTCGGCCACGAACCACGCCAGCCCGCGGTCGTCGATGGTGTACTTCAGCCGCGCGTGCTTGCGCACCTCGCGGTCGCCGTGGTCGCGCTGGGTGCCGATCACCGCCTCGGCCAGCGCGGTGACCTGCTCCGGCGTGACGAAGCCGATCACGTCGGCCAGGCGCGGGTAGGTCGCCGGGTCGCCGTGGCTGGCGCCCATGCCGCCACCGGCGCTGACGTTGTAGCCGGCCAGTCCGCCGTCGGCGTCGAGGATGGCGATGAAGCCCAGGTCGTTGGCGAGCACGTCCACGTCGTTGCTCGGCGGGATCGCAAAGCCGATCTTGAACTTGCGCGGCAGGTAGGCCTCGCCGTAGAGCGGTTCTTCGACCCGGGGCGTGCCGGCCACGGGCTGCTCGTCCAGCCAGATCTCGTAATAGGCGCGGGTACGCGGCAGCAGGTGCTCGGACAGCGCAGCCGCCTGCGCGTAGACCTGCGCATGCGTCTGCGACTGCAGCGGGTTGGCGGCGACCATGACGTTGCGGTTGACGTCGCCGCAGGCCGCGATGGTGTCGATGAGCGCGGCGTTGATCGCCTGCATCGTCGCTTTCAGCTCGTGCTTGACCACGCCGTGGAACTGGATCGTCTGGCGGGTGGTGATGCGCAGGCCGCGCTCCGCATACCGCGTGGCGATGTCGTCCAGCTGTAGCCACTGTGACGGCGTGACCACGCCGCCGGGCGTGCGGATGCGGATCATGAAGGCGTGGGCCGGCTCCAGCCGGGCCAGGCGCCGCGCCTCGCGCAGGTCGCGGTCGTCCTGCTGGTAGCTGCCGTGGAACTTGACCAGCCGCTGGTCGGCCTCGCGCAGTTCGCCGGTGTGGGCGTCGGCGAGTGACTCGACCATGCTGCCGCGCAGCCCGCGGCTGGCGCGCTTGATGTCTTCGACGGAGTGGCTGCCCATCAGTACACGTCCCGGGCGTAGCGGCCCTGTTGCTGCAGTAAGTGGAGATGCGCCTCGGCGTCCTCGGGCGCCATCGCGCCGTGGGTGGCGATGACCTCGACGAGCGCGGCGTGCACGTCCCGAGCCATGCGGCTGGCGTCGCCGCAGACGTACAGGTGGGCGCCGCCTTCGAGCCAGGCGTAGAGCTCGCGGCCGTGTTCGCGCAGGCGGTGTTGCACGTAGACCTTTTCGGCCTGGTCGCGCGAGAAAGCCAGGTCGAGCCGGTGCAGCCGGCCGTCGCGAAGCGCCTGTTGCCACTCGGTCTGGTAGAGGAAGTCGGTGCGCAGGTGCGGGTTGCCGAACAGCAGCCAGTTGCGTCCGCCCGCACCGATTGCCGCGCGTTCCTGGGCGAAGCCGCGGAACGGCGCGACGCCGGTGCCGGGACCGATCATGACGATGTCGCGCGAGGCGTCGGCCGGCAGCCGGAAGCGCTCGTTGTGCTCGATGAAGACCGGCACGCTGGCGTCGGGGCCGCTGCCGGCCAGCAGGTGCGAGGCGGCGCCCCAGCGGCTCTCGCCGTCGCGGGTGCACTGCACATGGGCCACGGTGAGGTGGGCCTCGTCGCCGACGTGCTTGCGACTGGACGCGATCGAATACAGCCGCGGCGTCAGCGGGCGCAACGCCGCCACCAGCGCCCCGGGCTCCCAGCCCGCGGGGTGCGCACGCAGCAGGTCGATCAGCTGGTCGCGCTCGAGCAGGGCGGTGACCGCGGCGGTGTCCGCATCCGACAGCGTCGCGTCGCGCGCGCGCTCGGCGTGGCGTGCAAGGAACGGTCGGGTCAGCCGGGTCAGCTCGCGCTTGTGCTCCAGCCAGTGGTGCAGGGGGTGTTCCTCGTCGCCGTGTTTCACCGGCGCGTCGGCGGGCAGGCCCAGCGAGGCCAGCACCGCGTCGACCAGCGCCGGCGGGTTGCGCGGCCACACGCCGAGGGCGTCACCGGGTTCGTACGGCAGGTTCGCGCCTTCCAGCGACAGTTCGAGGTGGCGGATGTCGCGGTCGCTGCGGTGGCGGCGCCCGGCGCTGGCGGTCAGCGGCTGGTTGCCGAGCACGGTGGCGGCGAACGGCCGCTCGCGGTCGAACGCCGGCGTGGCCGGCCGCAGCGGGGTGACGGTGGCGCCCGGCTGGCGCGCCGGGGCGACGTCGGTGGCTTCGACGGCGGTCCGCACCGCGCGCTCCAGCCACGGCGTCGCCACGCTGTCGATGTCCAGATCGGCCTCGCCCAGCTCGAACAGCCGGCGGGCGCCGAGTTCGGCCAGGCGCGCGTCGAGCCGGCGGCCGATTGCGCAGAACTGCGGGTAACTCGAATCGCCCAGCGCCAGCACGCCGAACTGCAGCTGCTCAAGCCCGGGTGCGCGCCGGCCGGCGATGAACTCGACCAGGCCGCGCGCGTCGTCGGGCGGCTCGCCGTCGCCCTGGGTGCTGATCACCAGGTACAGCCGGCGCTCGTCCTTAAGTTCGCGGACCGGGTAACTGTCCGCGCGCAGCAGGCGGACCGGGACGGCACCGGCTTCGAGCTGCCGGGCCAGTTTCTCGGCCAGCCGTTTGGCGTTTCCGGTCTGGCTGCCGTAGACCACCGTCAGCGGTGCCGTGGCGGGGACGGGAGCCACGTCCGCCGCGACCGCCAGCGACGGTGCCGCGTGGCTGCGCGCCAGCCCGGCCATGTAGCCCGACAGCCACCACAGGCCGTTGGCGTCCAAGCCGCCGGTAAGCCGGTCGAGCACCTGCGCCTGGTCCGGCGACAGCGGGTGGGGGGCAATGGTGGTGGGGACGGCCGTGGCAGGTGCGGACATCGGCAGGGCTCGCAGCAGGCAATGCGGCCAGCCTAGGAACCGCCGCGCCGGGGCGGAAAGGAGCGCCGGTTATGCGGTCATGCCGTTGCGGTGCGCCAAAAAAACACCCCGGCGGACCGGGGTGTGTCGGGGGACATGGCGGGACGGCTCAGCAGCAGCCGTGTTCGCCGCGCTCCTGGGTGCTCGCCGCGGCCGCGACGCCGGTGGTCTCGCCGCGCGCGGAGGCGCGGTGGTGGTCGGCGATGACGTGGGCCACGCAGGCGGTGACGCGCTTGCCCATCGGGATGTGCAGGAACTCGTTGGGGCCGTGCGCGTTGGAATGCGGGCCTAGCACGCCGGTGATCATGAACTGCGCGCCGGGGAACTTCTCGCCGAGCATGCCCATGAACGGGATCGAGCCGCCTTCGCCCATGTACATCGCCGGTTGGCCGTAGAACGCCTGGCTGGCGTCGTCGATCGCCTGGCTGAGCCACGGCGACTGCGCCGGGGCGTTCCAGCCGCTGGAGGACTTCTCAAGCTCCAGTTCGACGTGCGCGCCGTTGGGCGGTTCGCGCAGCAGCACGTCCTTGAGCAGCTCGCCGGCTTTGCGGCCGTCCAGCGTCGGCGGCAGCCGCAGCGACAGCTTCACCGCGGTGTGCGGGCGCAGCACGTTGCCGGCCGAGTCCAGCGGCGGCATGCCGTCGATGCCGGTCACCGACAGCGCCGGTCGCCAGGTGCGGTTGAGCACCAGCTCGGCGAGGTCGTCGTTCATCGGGGCCATGCCGTCGAGCAGCGGGAACTTGTCGAACACCGCGTTGCCCAGCACGCCGGCGGCGCGGCGGGCCTGCTCCAGCCGTTCGGCCGGGACCTCCACGTGCAGCCCTTCGACCAGGATCCGGCCGGTGGTCTCGTCCTCCAGCCGCGACAGCAACTGGCGCAGCAGGCGGAAACTCGACGGCACCACGCCGGATGCGTCGCCGGAGTGCACGCCCTCGTCGAGCACCTTCACCGTGAAGTTGCCGCCGGCAAGGCCGCGCAGCGAAGTCGTGCACCAGAGCTGGTCGTAGTTGCCGCAGCCCGAGTCCAGGCACACCACCAGCGACGGCTTGCCGATGCGGTCGGCGAGGTGGTCGACGTAGGCGGGCAGGTCGTAGCTGCCGGACTCCTCGCAGGCCTCGATCAGCACCACGCAGCGCGCGTGCGGCAGGCCCTGTTCGCGCAGCGCCATCACCGCGGTCAGCGAACCGAAGATCGCGTAGCCGTCGTCGGCGCCGCCGCGTCCGTACAGGCGGTCGCCCTTGATCACCGGCTTCCACGGGCCGAGGTCGTCGTCCCAGCCGGTCATCTCGGGCTGCTTGTCGAGGTGGCCGTAGAGCAGCACGCAGTCGTCGTCGCTGCCACCGTTGGCCGCCGGGATCTCCAGCAGGATCAGCGGGGTACGGCCTTCCAGCCGGACCACCTCGACCTGCATGCCGTCGATCCGCTGCGCCTTCGCCCAGCCTTCCATCAGCGCGACGGCCTGGTCCATGTAGCCGTGCTCGACCCAGTTGGCGTCGAACATCGGCGACTTGTTCGGGATGCGGATGTATTCGACGAGTCGGGGGACGATCTCGTCGTCCCACTTGGCGCCGACGAAGCGCTCGATGCGGGCGTGGTCGATGAGGTTGGCGGCCATGTGCGGGTCCCGTGATGCAAGGACTTCGATTGTAGCGCTGGCGGGGTAGGGCTTTTCCTACACGACGTTGCGGCATTGGCCGGGATGCCGGTGGGCCTGGGGGCGATGGGCCGGCACCGGCACGCGGCGGAGACTGTCTCCACCGGCGGACACCACCGGATGCGTCCGCCAGAAACCCACCGTTGCAAGGAGCACGCCATGAAATCCATCCGCACCGTCGCCCGCGCGCTGCTGCTGTCGCTGCTGTTCGCCGGCTCCGCGCTGGCGGCCGACAAGGTCGACATCAACTCCGCGGACGCCGCGACCCTCGACGAGGTGCTGGTCAACGTCGGCCCGGCCAAGGCGCGGGCGATCGTCGAGTACCGCAAGGCCAATGGTGCGTTCCGCAGCGCCGAGCAGCTTGCACTGGTCAAGGGGATCGGCCTGGCGACGGTCGAGAAGAACCGCGACCGCATCGTGGTCGGCAGCGCGGCCCGCGCCGCGAAGGCCGGCGGCGCGCGCTGAAACCCTCAGACGGGCAGGATGCCCGCACAGGAACACGGGGGAGACTCCGGACATGGACGTACGCCACCCGCACCGGACGGAACCGGGGCGGGTGGCATCGTTGCGCGCGAACGCCGCCACGCCGGGCGGGTCGATAGACTGGCCGTTCCGTCCGCTCCGTGCCACGCCGATGCCAGCCGTTTCCCGCGTCATCCCCGCCAACGAGTACCGCCGCGAGCGCTGGCGCAACCAGCTCGGCTGGACCCGCGAAATCTGCCGCGGCGGCGATGGCGACGGCGGCGGGGCCAACGACTGGGACTGGCGGCTGTCGATCGCCGAAATCGAGCAGGACGCGGCGTTCTCGTGTTTCCCCGGGATCGACCGGGAACTCGTGCTGCTGGCGGGCAACGGCGTGCGGCTGCGCTTCGACGACGGCGAGTGCATCGAGCTGCACCCGCCGCATGACCGCCACCGGTTCGCCGGCGAACGCGCGCTGACCGGCGAGCTGATCGACGGCACCACCCACGACTTCAACCTGATGTGGCGGCGCGGACGGGTCGAGGCCGCGTTGTGGCACCGGCCGCTGGTGGGGCCGATGGTGATCTTCGCCGAGCCACATTCGACCTGGGCGGTGCACCTGCTGGCCGGACAGGCCCGGTTTGCCGACGACTCCGGGTTGCCGCCGCTGGAGGGCGGCGACACCGCGGTGTTTTCCGCCGGCGGGGAGCGCCTTCGCCACGTGCTCGACGGCGGTGGCGAGGTGCTGCTGGTGCGCCTGACCGGGCCCGGCGCAGGTCCGCCGGGCCCAGTGGACGCTCAGTAGACGTCGCGCCGGTAGCGCCCTTCGGCGGCCATCGCCTCCAGCCGGTCGGTGCCGAGGATCGCCGCCAGCGCCGCGTCGACGCCGGGTGCCATCCCTTCGAGGCTGCCGCAGACGTGGATCGACGCACCCGCCTCGACCCATTCGCGGATCTCGTCGGCCGACTCGGCCAGCCGGTGCTGGACGTAATGGCGTTCGGGCTGGTCGCGCGAGTACACCCGGTCCAGCCGCACCTGGCCGTCGCGCTGCCAGGCCTCGAGTTCGTCGTTGTGGAAAGCGTCGTGGGCGGCGTTGCGTTCGCCGAACACCAGCCAGTTGCGCGAATGCCCGGCAGCGATTCGGGCCTTGAGCAGGGCGCGCAGGCCGGCCAGGCCGGTGCCGTTGCCGACCAGCAGCAGCGGCCGGTCGTCGGCCGGCGGATGGAAGCCGGGGTTGCTGCGGATCCGCAGGTCGATTGCCTGGCCGATGGCGGCGTCGCCGGTGAGCCAGCCGCTGCCGAGGCCCGCCTGGCCGTCGGGGCGGTCCATCCGCCGCACCAGCAGCTGCAGGCTGCCGTCGGCCGGCAGCGAGGCGATCGAGTACTCGCGGTGCGGCAGCGGCTGCAGGGCGTCGGCGACCGCCTGCGCCGTGGTGCCGGGCTGCGGCATCGGCAACTGCGAGCGGGCGAGCGCCGCGGAGAGCGGTTCTTCGTTGCCGGCGATGCCGACCGGTGTGTCGCCGCGCAATCCGGCCGCGGCCAGCCACGCGTCGATACGTGCGGCCGGGTGGCGCGGGCCGATCTCGGCGATGTCGCCGGCCTGCCACTGCAGGTCGGCGGCGTCCCCGGGCTGCAGCGCGAGATGGAACGCCGGGCCGCCGGCGCTGCCGGGGTTGAGCAGGCGGCGTTCGACCAGCTCCCAGCGGCGGTAGTCCGGGGCGCGCCAGTCGGGCGCATCGGTGTTGCCGCTGATCTGGCCGAGGTGGTGCTGCCAGTGGCGCAGCGCGGCCGGGTCGCCGTCGTCGACCTCGACCCGGTCGAACAGCGGCTGCGCGCCGGCATGGTGCAGGTGCTGGTCGAGTTCGCGGCCGAACGCGCAGTAGCTGTCGCGGTAGCCGCGGTCGCCCAGCGCGAGCACGCCGTAACGCAGGCCGGCCAGCGACACGGCGCCGTCGCGCAGCTTGCGGGTGAAGGCGCGGGCACCGTCGGGCGGCTCGCCCTCGCCGAAGGTCGCGGCGACGAACAGCACCTGCCGGCCGGCGAGGGCCGCCGGCGTCACCGCGCCCAGCGGCTGCACCTCCACCGCGCAGCCGCCGTCGCGCAGGGTCGCGGCGGTGCGCAGGGCGATCTGCTCGGCGGTGCCGGTCTGGCTGGCGTGCAGGACCAGGATCGGGTCGGATGACGGCCCCTGGGCCGGCGCCGGTGGCTGCGCGGCCAGCGCCGCGGCCGCCGTCATGGTTGCGCGCTTGCGACGGCGGCGGTCGAGATAGAGCATCCAGCCGGTGACGGCGAACAGCGGCATCAGCAGGCTGGCCAGCATGAACACCACCACCCCGGTGGTGCCGAAGAAACTGCCGCGGTGCAGCGGGAACATGCTGCCGCCGATCTTCTGCCGCAGGCTGCGGTCGTCGTAGCGTTCGTGCCCGACCGGCTGCAGGGTCCAGCGGTCGAGGTCCAGCGAGTTGCGCGCGCGCTCGTGCGCGGGGTCGGCGTCGAGGTAGCGGAACGACAGCGGACCGTCGTCCCTGGGCAGGCTGAGGGTGGCGCTGCTCCACGCCGGCGCGCTGGCGACGAAGGCCTGCCACGCCGCGTCGATGTCGAGCGCCGGCGGCGCGCCGCGGTCGGCCGGCGCGGCCGCCTCGACCCGCTCCGGCGTACCCGATGCGGCCCACGCGTTGACCGCGTCGCGGTACCAGCCATACGACCACCACAGCCCGGTCAGCGACATCACCAGGTAGGCAACCAGCACCCAGGTGCCGACGATGGAATGCAGGTGCCACAGGAAGTTGCGGCCCTTCTGCTTCCAGTCCAGTGCCAGCCAGCTGCGCAGGCTGCCCCAGCGGCGCGGCCAGCGCAGGTACAGGCCGGACACGCAGAAGAAGACCAGGATGACGGTCGACGCACCGACGATCTGCTTGCCGACATCGTCCGCCGCCAGCCAGCGGTGCAGCTGCATCGTGGTGCGGAAGAAGCCCCGGTAGCGCGGCTCGGGCAACACCTCGCCGCTGTACGGGTCGACGTGGCGGCGCGCGCCGCGGCGCTCGCCGTCCTTTGGCGCGAAACCGACCACCGCGGCGTCGCGCGGCCCGGACGACAGCTCCAGCGATGCGATCGCCTCGCCCGGCCGGGCGGCGCCGACGCGCTCGACCAGCGTCGCCGGCGACAGCGGCGTGCGCCCCGCGGGCTCGACCGTCATCACCCCGGGGTTGAGCGCCTCCAGTAGTTCGTCCTCGAAGCTGAGGATGCCGCCGGTCACGCCGACCAGCGCAAGCACCACGCCTGCGGTGATGCCGAGGAACCAGTGGACCTGGAAGATCACGTTGCGGAACGTCGTGGTCACCGGTCAGAACTCCACGTCGAGCGACAGCCACAGCCGGCGGCCGGCTTCGCTGGTGCTGCGGCTGTTGGCATAGGCGAGGGTGCCGCTGTTGTCGTACGGCAGGTAGTCGACGAAGTCCTTGTCGAACAGGTTGTGGACCGCGGCGTTGAGGCTGACGGCGTCGTTGAAGCGGTAGCGCGCGCCGAGGTGGTACTGCGAGTACGGCTTGTAGTCGCCCAGCTGGTCCTGCGCGGCGCCGGGGCCACGGTAGCGCGCGCTGCGGTACTCGCCGCGCAGGTAGAGCGCGAGTGCGTCGCTCGCCCGCCAGTCGAGGCTGGCGTTGAGCAGGTGGCGCGGGGTGTTGGCCAGGGGCTCGCCGGCGTCGTCGCCGCTCTTGATCTCGCTGTCGGTGAGGGTGTAGTTGACCGCCAGGTCCCAGGCATCGGCCAGCGGCACCTGCAGCGCGAACTCGGCGCCGCGGGTGACCGCCCGGTCGACATTGACGCTCTGGCCGAAGGTCGGTGCGCGCGGGAACCAGCCGGCGTCGAAGCAGTCGACCCCGCTGAAATCGGCGGCCTCGTACTCGTCCCGCGTCAGCGCGTAGGCGCAGTTGGCCACCGGCGTGCCGCTGGCGATCTTGTCGTCGAAGTCGTTGTTGAAGACGGTGAGGTTGGCACTGAAACCGTTGTCGGCGGCGTAGTAGACGCCCAGCTCGGTGGTCGCGCTGGTCTCCGGCTGCAGGCCCGGGGTGCCGATCAGCGGGATCGTGCCCTGGCCGCCGAAACCGCGGATGCCGGGGGTCAGCTCCTCGACGTTGGGCGAGCGGTAGCCCTGGCTGTAGCCGCCCTTGACCACCCAGTTGGGGCTGGCGTTCCAGACCAGGTAGGCGCGTGGGCTGAGGTGGCTGCCGAACCGGCTGTGGTCGTCGTGGCGCGCGCCGACGGTGAGGTTGAGGGCGTCGTTGATGCGCCACTCGTTCTCGGCGAACAGCGCCCATTGCTCGAAGCGGAACGGTGCCGGCGTGGCGCCGTCGACCAGCTCCGCGTCGAGGTACTGGCCGCCGACGCTGAGCTTGTGGGCGCCGATGTCGGTGACCAGTTTGGTGTCGAGCACGCGATTTTCGTTCTCGAGCCGGCGCGGGCTGCCGGCGTTGACGGTGCCGGCCGGCAGCAGGCGGCCGACGGTCTCGGTGGCGGTGCGCTGCAGGCTGGACTGCAGCAGCGAGTAGCCCAGGCGCGCGTCCCAGGCGAGCGTGGCCTGGTCGCGGTTGAAGCGCAGTTCCGGCGCGTAGCCGCCGCTGCCGAGCGTGCCCATGCGGCCGTCGCTGTTGTCGTAGTCCTGGCGGTTGGCGGCGACGTCCAGCCACAGGTCGTGGTCGTCGCCGAGCGCCAGCGACAGGCGCGTGCCGAGCTTGTGGCCGTCGTAGGCGGCCGGGTTGGCGCCCATGCGGGGCGCGGCGGTGCCGCCGTCCACCTCGTCGTAGGCGATGCGCGCGTCGCCACGCTTGAACCACGCGCCGCGCACGGCCAGGCCGAGGCGGTCGGCCACCAGCGGGCCGTCGAGGTAGAACGTGGCGCCGTACAGGTCGCCGAACTCGTCGTGCTCCTGCACGGTGGTCTCGACGCCGACCGCGCCGCCCCAACGCGTGCCGACCTTGCGGGTGATGATGTTGATCACGCCGCCCATCGCGTCCGAGCCGTACAGCGTCGACATCGGCCCGCGGATCACCTCGATGCGCTCGATCGCCGACATCGGCGGGATGAAGTTGTTGGCGGTGTTGCCGAAGTTGTTCGGTGCGACGTTGCCCGAGGTGTTCTGGCGGCGGCCGTCGATCAATACCAGCGTGTACTCCGACGGCATGCCGCGCAGGCTCACCTGCGGCGCGCCGGTCTTGTCGACGCCGACGCCGACGTCCACGCCCTCGATGTCGGCGAGGGCGTCCGCCAGCCCGTGCACCGGGCGGGTTTCCAGCTCCTCGCGGGTGATCACGGTGATGCTGGCCGGCGCCTCGCGGACAACCTGCTCGAAGCCGGCAGCGGTCACCACGACGGCATCGAGGTCGGTCGGGGCTGCGGGGGTCGCGGCGTGGGCGGCGGGCAGGGCGATCGACAGTGCGACAGCGAGCACCGCGCGACGGGGCGGGGACAGGCCGGGGTTGGAGCGGGCGGAGTTGGACCCGGTGGTGATCTGTCGGATGGGGGTACCGCGGCCGTTGTCGATGGTGCGCATGCTTGGTTCGGGGGGAGGGGTGTGCGGGAACGCGCCGGCGGATCACCGGCGGCGGGAGTGGTGGAGGGCGGCGCTCAGGTTTCGGCCCAGCGCCGCAGCAGGTTGTGGTACACGCCGGTCAGGCGCAGCACGGCTTCGCCGTCGGCGCCGCTGGCGGTGAGCGCCTGGATCGCCTGGTCGAGTTCGAACAGCATCCGGCGCTCGCCGTCGTCGCGGACCAGGCTCTGCACCCAGAAGAACGCCGCCACGCGCGCGCCGCGCGTCACCGGGGCGACGCGGTGCAGGCTGCTGGACGGATAGACCACGAGGTCGCCCGCGGGCAGCTTCACCTCGTGCTCGCCGTAGGTGTCGTGGATGACCAGCTCGCCGCCGTCGTACTCGTCGGGATCGCACAGGAACAACGTGCAGGACACGTCGGAGCGCAGGTTGACCGGCGGCAGGCCGTCAGGCACCGCCATCGCCATGACCGCGCCGTCGACGTGGAAGCCGTACCGGCCGCCGCCCTCGTAACGGTTGAAGCGCGGCGGCAGGGTCCGCGCCGGCAGCGCCGCGGCGAAGTACAGCGGGTTGGCGGCCAGCGCCGCCAGCACCTCGCGGCCCAGTTGCTGGCGCAGCGGGGAGTCCTCCGGCAGTTGCAGGTTGCGTTTCACCTGCGCGCCCTGCGGGCCCACGGTCTGCCGGCCGTCGGTCCACGCCGCGGCGTCGAGCGATTGCCGGAACCGCGCCAGCTGCGCGTCGTCGAGGATGCCCGGGATGTGGAGCAGCATGGTCGGTCCCCTGTGGCGACGGACGCCTCCCCGCGCGGGAAGGCGTCCGTGCACGTGCGTTGCGCGTGGCGTGGTGGCCGCGTGCGGTCAGAAGTGGAAGTTCGCGGTCAGCATCGCCGTGCGCGGGGCGCCCGGCGTGTAGCGGTAGCCGCTCTTGTTGATCGCCGCGACGTAGTCCTCGTCGAACAGGTTGTAGAGGTTCAGGCGCAGGTCGAGGTTCTCGTTGAACGCGTAGCTGGCGACCGCGTCCACCACCCAGTAATCCTCGGTGTAGGCCGGGGTGCCGACCGCGCCGTCGTTGCCACGCTTGAGCTCGCCCGAGTAGCGCGCGCCGCCGCCGAGGGTCAGGCCGTTGTCGAAGCGGTAGGTGGTCCACGCGGTGAAGGCGTGCTCGGGGGTGTAGGCCAGGTCGGTGGAGCCGTCGACCGAAACCGTCGGGCCTTCGGTCACCTCGGTGTCCATCGTGGTGAAGCCGGCCGAGACCAGCCAGGCGTCGGTGATGCGGCCGGCCGCGCCCAGCTCGATGCCCTGCACGCGCTTGCTGCCGTTCTGGTAGTACCGCTGGTCGATCGGGTCCTGCACGATCTCGTTGGTCAGCTCGGTGCGGTAGACGGCGGCGGTCAGCAGCAGGGCGTTGCCGGCCACCTGCCACTTGCTGCCGACCTCGGCGGTGCGCGCCTTCTGCGGGTCGAACGCCGGGTTGTTGGGGTTGTTGTCGCGGTCGCTCAGCTCGAGGCTGGCGCCGCCGGGCGGCTGCTGCGAGATCGCGTAGCTGGCGTAGATGCTGCCGTTGTCGGCCGGCTTGTAGAGCGCGCCGAGCTTCCAGTTGAACAGCGTGTCGGACACGTCGGCGTCGACGCCGGGGACGATGCTGCCCTCGGCCAGGCCGCCGCAGTCGGGCCCGCGACGGCCGCCGCACGGCACCAGGCTGCTGTATTCGGTGTCGTAGCGGTCGATGCGCAGGCCGCCGTTGAGCTGCCAGCGCTCGTTGAGGGTGATGGTGTCGAACGCGTAGACCGCGGCGGTGTCGGTGCGGCCGTCGCCGCGGGCACCGGTGTGCTCGCGCAGCAGGCCGGTGACGGCGGGGTCGGGGTTGTACAGGTTGGCGTCGGGCCAGCCGGTGCCGGCCACCGGTGCCACGCCGAGGGTCTGCAGGTCCTCGCGGATCAGTTCCAGCCCGGTGGTGATGTCGTGGCGGACGCCGCCGGCGTCGACGGCCAGGTTGAGCAGGGTCTGGTTGGTCAGGATCTCGTTGCGCTGGTCCTTGAACGTCGGCAGGTTGCGAGTGATGGTCCAGGTCGAGCGGTCGGTGATGTCCGGCGTCAGCAGGCGGCCGGCCGAACCCATGAAGGCGGTCAGCATGTAGTCCTGCTGCGTGCGGCCCCAGCGGGTGGTGTTGACCAGCCGCGCGTCGGCGCCGAAGTCGTGCTCCACGCGCACGGTGGCCATGTCGGCGGTGACGTCGTCGTAGTCGCCGAGGGTGCCGTAGAAGTTCCCGGGGTCGACCGGCGGCGCGCTGCCGAGCTCGGGACGCTCCGGATCCGGCGAGGTGTAGCCGGGCAGGCCGATGGTCGGCACGCCGCCGTCGGGGATGTTCTCGTGCTGCACGTGCAGCATGTCGACGTAGACGCGGGTGGCGCCGTCGAGGCCGAACGCGAGCGAAGGCGCCACGCCCCAGCGCTTGTTCTCGGCCACGTCGCGCCCGGCGACCTCGCTGTCCTGCGCCATCAGGTTGACGCGCAGCGCGGCGCCGGGACCGAACGCGCGGTTCCAGTCGGCGGTCAGGCGCTTGTGGTCCTCGCTGCCGTACGACGCCGAGGCCGCGGTGCTGTCGCGCAGGTGCGGGCGCTTGGTGACCAGGTTGATCGCGCCCGTCGGCGCGGTGCGGCCGTAGTCGGTGCCGGCCGGGCCCTTGGCGACCTCGACCTGTTCGATGTTGAACACGTCGCGCGAGACCGAACCGAGGTCGCGCACGCCGTCGACGAAGATGCTGCCGGAGGTGTCGAAGCCGCGCAGGTAGACGGCGTCGCCGGTGGTGGTGTTGCCGTTCTCGCCGACGTAGAAGGTGCTCACGCCGGGGCTGTTGCGCAGCGCCTCGGTGAGGGTGGTGGCGCCCTGCTCGTTGAACAGGTCGCTGCCGATCACGCTCAGGGTGCGGGTGGTGTCGACCAGCGGCTGCTGGAATTTCGGCGATGCCGACTGGCCGGTGTAGCGCTTGATCCGCTGGCCTTCGACGTGGACGCCGTCCAGCGTGGTCGCCTGCACCGCGCCGGCGGGCGCGGCATCCAGCCCGGCATCCATCGCCAGCGCCGGCGGGGCGCCGAGGGCGAGGCCGGCCAGCAACGAGGCGGCGGTGACCGAACGGGAGGAGGGCGAGGTCGCCGGACGGGCGACGGCGTGCTTGCGGCTCTTGATATGGGCCATTTCCATGTGCCTTGTCATTGGTGGACCGGCGGGGCGGGTCCGTGGCGGGGGAGTGCATCCGCCGGCGGCCACGTGCCGGGAGAGAGGCGGCACGCGGCGGAACGGGTCCGGAGCCCGTTCATTTTAAGTGCAAGTAAGAATGATTCGCAATAACGTTGACAGCGAGACGCAGGAGCTTTAGCGGTCGTCTCGGGTCCAGACCACGCCGTCCTCGACCTTCACCGGGAACTTGGGCACCGGCTCGTAGGCGGGCGCGCACAGCGCCGCGCCGTCGCGGACATCGAACTTCGCGCCGTGCAGGACGCACTCGATGGTGGCGTCGGCACCGTTGAACCGGCCCGCCGACAGCTCGAAGTCCTCGTGGCTGCAGCGGTCTTCCATGGCGTGGTAGTCGCCCTCGAAGTTGACCACCAGGATCGCCGTGTCGCCGTCCCAGGCGACGGTGGACTCGCCGGGCAGCAACTCGGCGGTGGTGCAGACGCGGACCCAGTCGGTCATGGCAGCTCCTTTTCCAGCACGGCGAAGCGCAGGTCGTTGCGCAGCGGCAGGCCGAAGCGCGGGTCGGTAGCGGGGAAGGGCCGGGTCTGGCCGGTGCGGTGGTAGCCGCGGCGCTCGTACCAGGCGATCAGTTCGGTGCGCAGGTCGATCACGGTCATCCGCATCAGCGGCAGCCGCCAGTCCTCGCGCGCGATGCGCTCGGCCTCGGCGAGGATCGCCCGGCCCAGGCCGCCGCGCTGCAGCTCGGGCCGCACCGCGAACATGCCGAAGTAGCCGGCGCCGTCTTCCTCGGCGACGTGTGCGCAGCCCAGCAGCGCGTTGCCGTCCCCGGCCAGCAGGATTCGGCTGCGCGGCCGGGCGATGTCGGCCAGCAACACCTCCGGCACGATGCGGTTGCCGTCGAGCAGGTCGGCCTCGGTGGTCCAGCCGGCGCGGCTGGCCTCGCCGCGGTAGGCGGAGGTGACCAGGGTGACGAGGTCGGGGACGTCGGCGGTGGTGGCGGCGCGGAAGGTCGGTGCGGGCATGGAAGGGCGGGTCACAACAGCAGCTTTCGCACCTTCTCCAGCGCCGCGATGAACGCGTCGATCTCGTCGAAGGTGTTGTAGAACGCGAACGAGGCGCGGCAGGTCGCCGGCACGCCGAAGTGCTGCATCAACGGATGCGCGCAGTGGTGGCCGGAGCGCACGGCGACGCCTTCGAGGTCGAGCAGGGTGGCGAGATCGTGCGCGTGTGCGCCTTCGATCAGGAAGCTGATCACCGCGGCCTTTTCGCGCGCCCGGCCGAAGATGCGCACGCCTTCGGTCCGGTCGAGCCGGTCCGTCGCATAGGCCAGCAACTCCTGCTCGCGCGCCTCGATGTTGGCCATGCCGATCGCCGACAGGTAGTCGACCGCGGCCCCGAGGCCGATGAAGCCGGCGATGTTGGGCGTGCCGGCCTCGAACTTGTGCGGGGCGTCGTTGAACACGGTGCCGTCGAAGCGCACCTGCTTGATCATCTCGCCGCCGCCGAGGAACGGCGGCATCGCGTCGAGGTGCTCGCGCCGCGCCCACAACGCACCGGTGCCGGTCGGTCCGGCCATCTTGTGGCCGGTGATCGCGTAGAAGTCGCAGCCGATCGCGGCCACGTCCAGCGGCCGGTGCGGCGCCGCCTGCGAGCCGTCGACCACGGTGACGATGCCGCGCTTGCGCGCTTGCCGGCAGATGTCACGCACCGGGTTGACCGTGCCGAGCACGTTGGAGACGTGCGTCACCGCGAGCAGCTTCACCTCGGCGGTCAACAGCGCGTAGAGCTGTTCGAGGTCGAGGTCGCCGTTCTCGTCGATCTCGGCCACCTTGATCGTCGCGCCAGTGCGCTGCGCGACCAGTTGCCACGGCACGATGTTGGCGTGGTGCTCCATCCGCGTGACCACGATCGCGTCGCCGGGCTGCAACCGTGGCAGCGCCCAGCTGTAGGCGACCAGGTTGATCGCGAAGGTGGTGCCGCTGCACAGCACCAGCTCGTCGGCGCGGACGTTGAGGAACTTCGCCAGCTTGCCGCGGGCCGCTTCGTAGGCCTCGGTCGCCTCGCTGCCGAGCGCGTGCACCGCGCGGCTGACGTTGGCGTTGTGGTTGCGGAAGAAGTCGTCGACGGTGTCGATCACCCGCGCCGGCTTCTGCCCGGTGTTGGCCGAGTCCAGGTACACCAGCGGCTTGCCGTGCACCTGCCGCTTCAGGACCGGGAAGTCCTCGCGGACGCGGGCCCAGTCGACGGCGCCGCCGGCGATCGCGGCCTCGCGGTTCATGCGTCCACCATGCCGGTCGCGACCGAGCGAGCGAGCGAGGCGTCGAGCCGGGTGCCGACCGCGTCGCGCACGGCGGCATCCTCGATCACCGACAGCGTCTCGCGGCAGAACGCGGCGGTCAGCAGCGCGCGCGCCTGCTCGGCCGGGATGCCGCGCGAGCGCAGGTAGAACATCGCGGTCGGGTCGAGCTGGCCGACCGTCGCGCCGTGCGCGGCCTGCACCTCGTCGGCGTGGATCACCAGCACCGGCTGGGTGTCGATCTCGGCGCCCGCGCCCAGCAGCAGGTTCTTGTTGGACAGGTTGGCGTTGGTGCCGTCGGCGCCCTCTCGGATCAGGATGCCGCCGTGGAACACCGCCTTGGCGCGGTCGGCGCCGATGCCGCGCCAGGTGAGCTCGCACGCGGTGTCGCGCGCGGCGTGGTCGATGCCCAGGCGGGTGTCGAGGTGGCGCTTGCCGTCGGCCAGCAGCACGCCGTTGGCATGCAGGCGGGCGTTGTCGCCCTGCAGGGTGACGTTGAGCTCGTGCCGCGACAGGGCGGCGCCGAGTTCGAGGTCGAGCCGGCGGTACTCGGCGTCGCGCGCGAGCACGGCGTCGGTGCGGTGGAGCAGGGTGGCCCCGGCCGACTCGTCCTGCACGCGCGCGTGCAGCAGGCGCGCACCGCGGCCCAGATGCACGTGCATCAGCGAGTTGCCGAGGTGGCGGTGTTCGCCGGTCGACAGCTGGTGCTCGACCACGCGCAGCTCGGCGCCGCCCTTGAGTTCGAGCCGGTGGCGCAGGTGCCAGGCCTGGTCGCCGTCCGCCGGCACGCCGATGAACACCAGGTGGACGGCGGTGGTGGTGCGGACGTCGGCCTCGACGCGCAGTACCACGCCTTCGTCGGCGAGCGCGGCGTTGATCCGGGCGAACACCTCGTCGGCGCGCTCGAAGCGGCGGGCGAGGAAGTTCGCGCCGCGCTCGTCGCCCTCGCGCAACACCTGCGACAGCGGCCGCAGGGTGACGCCGTCGGGCAGGCCGGCGAGGTCGGAACGGGCGGCGTCGAAACGGCCGTTGGCGAACACGATCCGCGGTGCCGGGATGCCGGCCAGCGCGGCGTTATCGAACGCGGGGACGGTTTCGGGACGGGCAAAGCTGCGGCGTTCAAGCGAACGCAGCGGGGTGTACTTCCACGCCTCCACGCGGGTGTGCGGCAGGCCGTCGCGCAGGGCGGCGTCGAGTGCCTCGCGGCGCGCGTCGCCGAGCCCGGCGGCGTCGCGGACCTCGATCGTGTCCAGGGTGGAAGCCAGCGAGTCGAGCAGGGCGCTCATCAGGCGGCGGCCTCCGGCGCGACGCGGTCCTTGATCCACGCGTAGCCGTGCTCTTCCAACTGCAGCGCCAGCTCCGGACCGCCGGTCTCGACGATGCGGCCGTCGGCCAGCACGTGCACCACGTCGGGCCTGATGTAGTCGAGCAGGCGCTGGTAGTGGGTGATCACGAGGAAGGCGCGGCCGTCCGAGCGCAGCGTGTTGACGCCTTCGGCGACGGTCCGCAGGGCGTCGATGTCGAGGCCCGAGTCGGTCTCGTCGAGGATCGCCAGCTTCGGTTCCAGCAACGCCAGCTGGAAGATTTCGTTGCGCTTCTTCTCGCCGCCGCTGAAGCCCTCGTTGACGCCGCGGTGGAGCAGTTCGTCCTTCAGGTGCAGCACCGCGAGCTTCTCGCGCACCAGCTTGAGGAACTGCATCGAGTCGAGCTCCGCCTCGCCGCGCGCCTTGCGCTGGGCGTTGAGCGCGGTGCGCAGGAAGTAGGTGTTGTTCACGCCCGGGATCTCGACCGGGTACTGGAACGCGAGGAACACGCCGGTCGCGGCGCGCTCCTCCGGCTCCAGCGCCAGCAGGTCCTGGCCGTTGAAGGTGACCGAGCCTTCGGTGACCTCGTAGCCTTCGCGGCCGGCGATGATGTTGCCCAGCGTCGACTTGCCGGCACCGTTAGGGCCCATGATCGCGTGCACTTGGCCGGGCTGCAGCTCGAGCGACAGGCCCTTGAGGATTTCCTTGCCGGCGACGCTGGCGTGGAGGTTTTCGATCTTCAGCATGTTTTGTTCTCGCATCCCGCGGACGGGTGGAATATTGGATTCTTTGTAGGAGCGACGTGAGTCGCGACCCGCCGAACGTTGGTGTCGATGTACAGGTCGCGACTTACGTCGCTCCTACATGGACTGGCCGGCCTTAACCGACTGAGCCTTCCAGCGACACTTCCAGCAGCTTCTTGGCTTCGACCGCGAACTCCATCGGCAGCTCGCGGAACACCTGCTTGCAGAAGCCGTCCACGATCATCGACACCGCGTCCTCCTCGCCGATGCCGCGCGAACGGCAATAGAACAGCTGGTCGTCGCTGATCTTCGAGGTGGTCGCCTCGTGCTCGACGGTCGCGCTCGGATTCTTCACCTCGATGTAGGGGAAGGTGTGGGCGCCGCACTTCTTGCCGATCAGCAGCGAGTCGCACTGGGTGTAGTTGCGCGCGCCCTCGGCACCGGCGGCCACCTTGACCAGCCCGCGGTAGGTGTTCTGGCCGCGGCCGGCGCTGATGCCCTTGCTGATGATCTTGCTCTTGGTGCGCTTGCCGATGTGGATCATCTTGGTGCCGGTGTCGGCCTGCTGGCGGTGATGCGTCAGCGCGACCGAGTGGAACTCGCCGGTGGAGTCGTCGCCGACCAGCACGCAGCTCGGGTACTTCCAGGTGATCGCCGAACCGGTCTCGACCTGGGTCCAGTGGATCCTGCTGCGTGCGCCGCGGCACTCGCCGCGCTTGGTCACGAAGTTATAGATGCCGCCGACGCCGTTCTCGTCGCCGGGATACCAGTTCTGCACGGTCGAGTACTTGATGTCGGCCTCTTCCAGCGCGACCAGTTCGACCACCGCCGCGTGCAACTGGTTCTCGTCGCGCATCGGCGCGGTGCAGCCCTCCAGGTAGGAGACCTGGGCGCGGTCCTCGCAGATGATCAGGGTGCGCTCGAACTGGCCGGTATGGCCGGCGTTGATGCGGAAGTAGGTGGAGAGCTCCATCGGGCAGCGCACGCCCTCGGGGATGAACACGAAGCTGCCGTCGGAGAACACCGCCGAGTTGAGCGCCGCGAAGTAGTTGTCGCCGACCGGAACCACCGTGCCGAGGTACTTCTTCACCAGCTCCGGATGCTCCTTGATGGCCTCGGACATCGAGCAGAAGATGATGCCCTTGTCGGCCAGTTCCTTGCGGAAGGTGGTGCCGACCGACACCGAGTCGAACACCGCGTCCACGGCGACGCCGGCCAGCTTGGCGCGCTCGTGCAGCGGCACGCCGAGCTTGTCGTAGGTGTCGATCAGTTCCTGCGGCACCTCGTCGAGCGACTTGTACTTCGGGCCCTTGGGCGCGGAGTAGTAGCTCAGTGCCTGCAGGTCGATCGGGCCGATCCTCAGCTTGGCCCAGTCGGGCATCGGCATCGTGAGGAAGTGCCGGTACGCCGCCAGCCGCCATTCGGTCATCCACTCCGGCTCCTCCTTCTTGGCCGAGAGCGCGCGGATGGTGTCCTCGTCCAGGCCGGGTGGCAGGCTGTCGGATTCGATGTCCGTGATGAAGCCGGCCTCGTACTTGCGTCCGAGCTGGGCGTGGATTTCCCGGTTGGCCCCGTCTTCGGCGACGGAGGTATCGGGACGGGTTTCGGTGAGCTGGGTGGCCATCTGGCTGCCTGTCATTCGTTAAGCGTTCGCCAGGCGCAGGTCGATGCGCCGGGACGGAAGGGCGGGGGAGTCCGGCGGTGCGGGCGGCACGCCGTCGATCATCTGGGCGAGGCTGACGTTGCGCAGCGCCTCGACCACCACGTCGTTGATCCGGCGCCAGTTGGCGCGCACGCCGCACTGGTCCTCGATCGTGCAGTTGCCTGCGTGGATGCTGCATTCGGTCATGGCCAGCGGGCCCTCCATCGCCTCGACCACCTCGACCAGGCTGATCGACGCGGGCGGACGCGACAGCCGGTAGCCGCCGTTGGCGCCCCGGAAGCCCTCGACCAGGCCGGCCTGGGCCAGCGGCTTGAGCAGCTTGCTGACCGTCGGCGGCTCCAGGCCGGCGCGCTCGGCCAGCTCCGACGCACTCATCACCGCCTCGGGATCGGCCGCGAGCACGGTCAGCACGACGGTGGCGTAATCGGTGAGCTTGGTGACGCGGAGCATCGCGGGGACCTCAATTCGTACCGGAATTGTACGGATTGATCCGGCCGCAGCCAAGAGGGCGGCCGCGGGAGCGTTCAAGAAGGGCCGCGCGCGGCTTCGGGCACAATGGCCGATCCGTCCAGCCGGAACCCCAGCATGCCGAGCAAGATCGTCGCCCGCCGCTCCGCCATCCATGGCAACGGCGTGTTCGCCCTGCAGCCCATCAGCAAGGGCGAGCGCATCATCGAGTACAAGGGCCGGCGACGCACCCACGAGGAAGTCGATGCCGGCGACACCGGCGACGCCGACTCCGGCCACACCTTCCTGTTCACCCTGAACGACGAGTACGTGATCGACGCCAATTACGAAGGCGGCGTCGCGCGCTGGATCAACCACAGCTGCGCGCCCAACTGCGAGGCGGTGCTGGAGGAGCACGATGGCGACGACCGCCGCCGGGACCGGGTGTTCATCGAGGCGACCCGCAACATCCGGCCCGGCGAGGAGCTGGCCTACAACTACGGCATCACCCTGGAAGAAGCGCACACGCCGCGGATGAAGAAGATCTGGGCCTGCCGCTGCGGCGCGAAGGACTGCACCGGCACGATGCTGCAGCCGAAGCGCAGGAAGAAGGCCTGAACCCGGTCGACGGCCGACGGTTCGTGTAGGAACGGCGCAGGTCGCGACCTGTACAGCGCCACGGAGGCGCGGCGGGTCGCGACCTGCGTCGCTCCTACAAGCAGGCCACCTCGTCGACAACTGGACCAACGGCTGCGGTCCATCGCGGGGCATCGTCACGAGCACCCGTTACCATCGGGGGATTCCATCGCAGACGGAGTCCCCCGCATGACCTCGATCAACGGCAAGGTCGCCATCGTCACCGGCGCGGCCAGCGGCATCGGCAAGGAAATCGCCTTCGAGCTTTCGCGGGCCGGCGCGGCCGTGGCGATCGCCGACATCAACCTCGAGGGCGCCCGTGCCGTCGCCGCCGAAATCGGGCAGGCCGGCGGCCGTGCGATCGGCGTGGCAATGGACGTCACCGACGAGGACGCGGTCAACGCGGGCACCGCGCAGGTGGTGAAGGAGCTGGGCCCGGTGGACATCCTCGTGTCGAACGCCGGCATCCAGATCGTCAACCCGATCGAGAACTACAGCTACGCCGACTGGAAGAAGATGCTGGCGATCCACCTCGACGGCGCCTTCCTGACCACCAGGGCGGCGCTGCCGCACATGTACGCGGCCGGCGACGACGGCAAGCCGCGCGGCGGCACGGTCATCTACATGGGCTCGGTGCACTCGCACCAGGCCAGCAAGCTCAAGTCGGCGTACGTCACCGCCAAGCACGGCCTGCTCGGGCTGTCGCGCACGCTGGCGAAGGAGGGCGGCGAGCGCGGCGTGCGCAGTCACGTGGTCTGCCCCGGCTTCGTGCGCACCCCGCTGGTCGACAGGCAGATCCCGGAGCAGGCGAAGGAGCTGGGGATCAGCGAGGAGGAGGTGATCCGCAACGTGATGCTCGGCCAGACCGTCGATGGCATCTTCACCACGGTCGAGGACGTCGCGCAGACGGTCCGGTTCCTGTGCGAGTTCCCCAGCGCCGCGCTGACCGGGCAGAGTTTCGTCGTCAGCCACGGCTGGCACATGCAGTAACGGCGGAAACGGGGCCGTACCGATGACCGCCACGCCGGAGCTGCGCCTGCCCGGACACATCGCCCTGGTGCTGCAGGGCGGCGGCGCGCTGGGTTCCTACCAGGCGGGCGTGTTTCAGGGCCTGCACGCGGCCGGCGTGGAGCCCGACTGGGTCGCGGGCATCTCGATCGGCGCGTTCAACGCCGCGATCATCGCCGGCAACCCGCCGCAGCGGCGGGTCGACGCGCTGCACGAGTTCTGGGAGACGATCTCGCAGCCGTACCTCCTGCCGGCGACCACGCTCGGGCAGGAGGCGCACTTCCTCGACATCGGCGAGCACGCGCGCGCCTGGCTCGACACCTGGGAAGCGTGGCGCGCGTTGACCGAGGGCCAGCGTGGCTTCTACCAGCCGCGCAGCTGGAGCAGCTGGCTGCCGGGGCAGAACCCGTTGCAGCCGGGCGGCCCCACGGTCGCCAGCTGGTACGACACCCGCCCGATGATCGCGACGCTGGAACGGCTGGTCGACTTCGACCGGCTCAACGACGGCGAGATGCGGGTCTCGGTTGGCGCGGTCGATGTCGCCAGCGGCAACCTGGAATACTTCGACAACCGCGCCATGCGGCTCGACGCGCGCCACATCCTCGCATCCGGTGCGCTGCCGCCGGCGTTCCCGGCGGTCGAGATCGACGGGCGCTTCTACTGGGACGGCGGGCTGGTCTCCAACACCCCGCTGTCGTACCTGCTGCAGGCCGAACCGCAGGCCGACACGCTGGTGTTCCAGGTCGACCTGTGGAATGCGCGCGGCGAGCTGCCGCAGACCCTGCTCGACGTCGCCGAGCGCGAGAAGGAGATCCGCTACTCCAGCCGCACCCGCATGGTCACCGACATCCAGCGCGTCGGGCAGCATTACCGGCGGCTGCTGCGCGAGTTGCTGGAGGAGATCCCGGCCGACGTGCGCGAGTCCAACCCGTGGTGCCGCCACGCGGCGGAACTGGCCTGCGACAACCGGATCGGGGTGATCCACCTGATCTACCGCGAGCGGGCCCGGTTCGGCCACTTCAAGGACTACCAGTTCGGCCGGGTGGCGATGCGCGAGCACTGGCAGTCCGGCCTGGCCGACATCGGCCGCGCGCTGGCGCATCCGGAGTGGCTGGAGCTGCCGACGGGGGAGAACACCTTCGTCACCCACGACGCCACCGCGCCGGATTGATCCGGCTCCGCGCCTGCTTCCCCTGTAGGAGCGACGTAAGTCGCGACCTGTACATCGCCTCAAAAGTTCGGCGGGTCGCGCTCATGTCGCTCCTGCCCGGAGCCGGCCCCAACCCTGCGATGCGCCACGCCCCGGTTTGGTTGCCATGACTTGTGCCAGTCGGCCTTGTGACCGATCCCGCCTACGCTGCGCACCGTTCCGACTACCCGGCTTCCCATGCGCCTGCTGCCCGCCTCCCTGATCGCCTGCCTGGCCGTGCCGGCCCACGCCCACGCCATGGCCGAAGACCTGCCCGCGCCGGCCGCCGCCGCGTCCCCCGAGCCGCGCGGCATCGAGGTCGACGGCCGCATCGACCCCGACGAATGGGCCGGCGCGCGGCACATCACCGATTTCCGCCTGACCCAGCCGCTGTCGCTGGAGGCTTCGCCGTACCCGACCGAGGCCTGGGTCAAGTCGACCCCGGACGGCCTCGCCGTCGCGTTCCGCAACACCCAGCCGGCCGGCGTGCCGCGCACCCGCACCCGCACCCGCCGCGACGAGGGTGGCCAGCTCGACCGGGTCAACGTGATCGTCGACTTCGACGGCGACGGCCGCACCGGTTACGACTTCATGATCACCCTGGCCGGCGGCATCGCCGACGAGGTCGTGACCAACGAGGGCCAGTTCAACAACGACTGGGACGGCAACTGGAAGCACGCCTCGCTGGAAACCGAGGCCGGCTGGGACGCCGAGTTCCTGATCCCGTGGTACATCGCGCCGATGCGCAAGGCCGACGGCGACACCCGCACGGTCGGCCTGTACCTCGACCGCGTGATCGGCTCCACCGGCGAGCGTGTGTCCTGGCCGACCGCGAGCTTCCTGCGGCCGCGCTTCCTGTCGGACTTCAACAAGGTCGAGCTGCCGGCGTACAGCCAGTCGCTGCTGGCCATCACCCCGTACGTGGTCGGCGTGCACGACAACATCGCAGGCGAAAGCGAGTTCGACGCCGGCGCCGACATCTTCTGGAAGCCCAACGGCCAGACCCAGCTGACCGCGACGATCAACCCGGACTTCGGCCAGGTCGAGAGCGACGACCTGGTGGTCAACTTCGGCGCCGAGGAGACCTTCTTCAGCGACAAGCGGCCGTTCTTCACCGAGAACCAGGGCATCTTCAATTTCGGCCTGCTGATCGACAACAGCCAGCTGATCTACACCCGGCGCGTGGGTGGCGCGGCCGACGATGGCAGCGGCGCCAGCGACATCGAGGCGGCGGTCAAGCTCAACGGCAGCATCGGCGGCATCAACTACGGCGTGATGGCGGCCGAGGAGGACGGCGAGGCCGGCCGCTCGTTCCGCGCCCTGCGGCTCAACCATGATTTCGAGCGGCAGAATGTCGGCCTGCTGGCGACCCAGGTGCTGCGTCCGTGGCTGGACCGCGAAGCGCGCGTGCTCGGCATCGACCACCGCTGGCAGCCGACCGATACGCTCACCGTCACCAGCAACGTGGTCGGCAGCGACATCGAGCAGGAAGGCCGGACCACCCGCGGCAGCGGCGCGACCACCATCGTCGACTACGAGATGGGCGACGGTTGGCGCCAGCAGTGGCTGGCGATGCATTTCGGCGACGATCTGGAGGTCAACGACTTCGGCTACCTGGGCCGCAACAACCTCAACTACGGCCACTGGCAGCTGAGCCGGCGGCTGACCGACCTGCCGGCGGCGTCGGCCTACTCGTCGCACGACTACCGCGGCCGCATCATCGGCCTGGACAACGACCATGGCCTGCGCCTGCAGCGCCAGTTGCGCCTGATCCGCTCCAGCGACCGCCGCGACGGCGGCAGCGAGTACCTGCAGCTCAACCTCAACGCGCCGGCGTACGACGACCAGCTGACCCGCGGCCGCAACCCGCTGTACCGGCCGGGCAACTTCAGCCTGTCGTTCGAGCGCAACCGGCCGCGCAAGGGCGCGTGGGCATGGGAGTTCGACGCCTGGGTCGGCAGCGGCGGGCTGGAGGGCAACGACGAGGTGGGCTACAGCGTCGACTTCGAGCCGACCTACTACTTCAGCGATGCGCTGAGCGTGTTCGTCGCCGGCAGTGCCGAGTACGACCCGGACTGGCTGGTGTGGCAGCACGACAACCTGGTGGGCCGCTTCGAGCAGCGCTCGCTGCAGCTGGACGCCGGCATGGACTGGAGCATCGGCCAGCGGCAGGAGCTGCGGGTCAAGCTGCAGGCGATCGGGCTGGACGCGGACCTGACCGGAGCGGTCGAGGTGCTGCCCGACGGAAGCACCGTGGCGTCGGCCGAGCCGGTGACGGATTTCAGCCTGCGCAACCTCGGCTTCCAGGTGCGTTACCGCTACATCCTCGCGCCCCTGTCGGACCTGTACGTGGTGTACGGCCGCGGCGGCTACATGCTCGACGAGTTCTCCACCGGCCCGCGCGAGCAGCTGCTCGACAGCTTCTCGCTGCGCGACAGCGAACAGTTGCTGGTCAAGCTGTCGTACCGGTTCGAGTTGTAGGGCGGGGAGAGACCCACTCCTCCGGCGTGGTGATCTCGAACAGTCCCTCGCGCTTGCATCGCCTTGCCAGCGACAGCAGGTGGCGGTCGCGACTGAGCAGCCAGCGGGCACCACTGGCCTGCGCAAGTTCGAGGAACTTCTGGTCGTCGGGGTCACGGCAGCGCGGCACCGAACCTGCGGCAGTGCCCGCCCGGGCCGACCGCGCAGTCCCGTCCGCACCCGACACCGCCGGCAGCGCCCACGCCAACGCGTCGAACGCGGCCACCAACTCATCGCGCCGCGACGGCTCCAGCCGCAGCAACGGGTAGCCGAGCACCCGCTGCCACTCCTCGCGGCACCCGGCATCGACCACCGCGGTCACCGCGCCGCTGTCCAGCGCCTCGCGCAGTGGGGCGGTGCGCGGGTCGGCGAACACCAGCAGGTCGAGCCAGACATTGGTGTCCAGCACGATCCGCGGCGCGCCGGCGACAAGCGTTATCTCCGCCACCTGCCGGTTGCCGGTTATGGCTGCACCTGGCGCAGGTCGGCCGATGCGATCCGCCAGCTGCGCTGCTCCTCGCTGGCACCGTCGACCACCGCCCGGCGCAGGGTGTAGGCGCCGACGTAGCGGTTCACGCTGCCGTCGGTGCGGGTGGTCTTCACCGCCACCGGCACCTCGATGTAGCGCGAACCGGCGGCGGCATCGATGCGGCCGGGCTCCATGATCTCGACCGACATCCCCGCCACCTGCGAGAAGCTGTCGGCGAACTGCTGCGGCGACTGGCCGCTGGCGCTGCCGCCGCCGGACCACAGCGCGTAGGCACTGCCGAAACTGTGCGCGTTGAGCGAGTCGTAGTACGCCTTCATCACCGCGATGGCTTCGGCGGGGCCGGGGCCCTCGGCGGTGACTGGATCGCCGGCCGGGCCGGGGACCGGCGGCACGCCGTCGGTGGCCGCGCCGGGGAACGGCGGGACCTCGCCCGGCGGGGTCTGCCCCGCGAGGCCCGGCTCGAGCCCGGCGAGGCCGTCGAGCGGCAGCGGATTGCCGTCACTGTCGACGGCGGAGTCGGGCGGCCGTTCGGTGGGGGGTTCCGTCGGCGGCAGGGTCCGGCGCGGATCGCCCGCGTCGGGCATGCCGGTGACGCTGCCGCCGGTGCGCTCGGGCGCGGGCAGGGCGTCTTCGCCGCCGGCCTGGCGGACGCTGCGGGCCGCGTCGTCGTCATCGCCGCAACCGGCCACGGCCAGTGTCATCGCCAACAGCAGGGGAGCCAGTGCGCGCACGTCATTCGCCCAGGTTGACCACCACCACGCCGCGGTCGATCACGGTCGAGTCGATCCGGCGCGCGCTGATCCGGTCGAGCAGGGTGCTGTCGAGGCGGTAGACCGGCTCCTGCTTCGCGTAGTCCGCCAGCCACGAATTGAGCAGTTCGCGCGAACTGCCGCTCATCACGCCGCCCAGCGCGGGCACGTCGACCGATTCGATGATCGGGTCCTGCAGGTGCAGGCCGCGGGTGCCGGGGTCGAAGCGCAGGCCGCTGCTGAGCGCGAAGTGGCCGGTGGTTGCGACGCTGGTGCCCATCGCCGACAGGCCGACATCGAAGTCCAGCCGCAGGCGGTTGCTGTCGTAGGGGATCGACAGCGTCGGGTTGGTCAGGCGCAGCGACACCAGCCCGCCGAGCTTGTCGTACTCCTTCGGGAAGTTGCCGTCCAGCGCGTGCTGCAGTTGCGGCTGGGTGAACGTCACCTGGCTGCCGAGCAGCGCGCCCAGCGTGTTGAGCGTGGAGCAGCCGGCCACCAGCAGGGCCAGGAGGAAGACGGCAGATACCACGGGTTTGCGCATGATCGGTCCTCGAAAGAGCGTCGCCACCTTACCCGGCGGTGGTGAATGACGGGTCAGCGACGGTGGCGGCCACGCACCACCGGCGCCCGTGGATGCTAGCGCGAAGACGGTGACCTTCGGATGGGGTTCGCCATGCCGGACTGGACGACGGCCCGACCGGCGCGACGCTGCACGTCGGCGCCGCCAGCGCGAACGGCGCCCGCGTCGCCGAGCTGGACATCCCACTGGACACCATCGCCGGCCGAACCGTCCTCGTTGCTCAGTCGTCCTCGTGCCGCGGCTGGTAGGCCGCCACCAGCTTCTGCTGCACCTGCGGCGGCACCGGCTCGTAATGGCTGAAGTCGAGCGAGTAGCGGCCGCGGCCAGCGGTGACGGACTTCAGCTCCGCGGCATAACCCTCCAGCTCCGACAGCGGCACCTGCGCCTTCACCACGATGCCGTCGCGACGGGTGTCGGTGCCGTTGATCCGCGCGCGCTTGGCTGCCAGCCCGCCGCTGATGTCGCCCATGTGCTGCTCCGGCGCGGCTACCTCCAGGTCGACGATGGGCTCCAGCACCTGCGGCCGCGCCTTGCCCAGCGCGTCGAGGAAGGCCTTCTTGCCAGCGGCGACGAAAGCCACCTCCTTGCTGTCGACCGGATGGTGCTTGCCGTCGTGCACGGTCACGCGCACGTCCTGGATCGGGTAACCGGCCAGCGCGCCGCTGCGCAGCACCTGCTGCACGCCTTTCTCGACCGCCGGCAGGAATTGCCCCGGGACCGTCCCGCCCTTGACCGCGTCGACGAACTCGAAGCCGCCGCCACGCGGCAATGGTTCGACGCGCAGGAACACCTCGCCGAACTGGCCCGCGCCGCCGGTCTGCTTCTTGTGCCGGTGGTGGCCCTCGGCCGGCGCGCTGATGGTCTCGCGGTAGGCGATCCGCGGCGGGCGCGATTCGACATCGACCCCGTAACGCTCCTTCAGCCGGTCCAGGTTGACCCGCAGGTGCAGGTCGGACAGGCCGCGCACGACGGTCTCGTTGGTCTCGCTCTCGTGCTCGACGACGAAGCACGGGTCCTCCTCGGCCAGCTTGTGCAGCGCGGTCGCGAGCTTCTGCTCCTGGCCGCGGCTGGCCGCCTCGATCGCGAGGCCGAACATCGGTCTGGGGAAGTCCAGCGGCGAGAGGTGGATCTCGTCCTCGTCGTGGCTGTCGTGCAGCACCGCGTCGAAGTGCAGGTCCTCGACCTTGGCGATCGCGGCGATGTCGCCGGGCACCGCGCGGTCGATCTCGGCGTGCTCGCGGCCCTTGAGTTTGAACAGATGGCCGACCTTGAACGGCTTCTTGCCGTCGTCGATGTACAGCTGGCTGTCGCGACGCACCGTGCCCTGGTAGACGCGGAACATGCCGAGCTTGCCGACGAACGGGTCGTTGACGATCTTGAAGACGTCGGCGATGACGTGCGCGGAGGGGTCGGGCACGGCCTGGATGCGCGTGCGCGCGGCCCCCTTCTCGAACGGCGGCGGGTTGGCCTCGGCCGGGTTGGGGAACCACTTTTCGGCAACGTCCAGCAGCTCCCTTACCCCGACCCCGCTGCGTGCCGAGCAGAACAGTACCGGCACCAGGTGGCCTTCGCGCAGGCACTGCTCGAAGGCGTCGTGCAGCTGGTCGCCGGACAGGCCGCCCTCGCCGACGTCGAGGTAACGCTCCATCACCGTCTCGTTGATCTCGACCACCTGGTCGATGATCCTCCGGTGCCAGTCGGCGACCGGGCCGAGGTCGCTGTCGCCTTCCGGGCTGGCGAGGCAGTCGACCACCGCCTTGCCGCCGTCGGCCGGCAGGTTCAGCGGCAGGCACTCGGGGCCGAAGGTCTCGCGCAGTTCCTCCAGCACGCGCGCGGGTTCGGCGCCGTCGGCGTCGATCTTGTTGACCACCACCACCCGGCACAGTCCGCGCGCGCGGGCGCGGTCCATCATCCGGCGCGCGCCGTAATCGACCCCGCTGGTGGCATCGATCACGATCGCGACCGTCTCCACCGCCGCCAGCGCCGATAGCGCCGGGCCGCGGAAGTCGGGATAGCCCGGGGTGTCGACGAGGTTGAGGTGGATGCCCGCGTGGTCGATCGCCGCGACCGCGATGTCGAGCGAGTGGCCGCGCTGCTTCTCGACCGGGTCGGAGTCGGACAGGGTGTTGCCGCGTTCGACCGTGCCTGCCGTCTGGATGGTGCCGCCGGCGTGCAGCAGGGCTTCGAACAGGGTGGTCTTGCCGGCGGCGGGGTGGCCTGCGAGCGCCACGTTCCGGATGTCTTGCGTGGTGTAGGACATGAGCGGACTTCTCCCTTGGGCGGGATGGAAGGCCGTCATGGCTGTCCGCGCTGCGCGCCGGGCGTGGTGCGCTCGGCGGGCGGTCATGGCGGGAGGCCGGCGGCGGGCGCCGGACCCCAAGCCTCGCGCCGTCGCCGGGGCGCGTCAAGCCGTGGCGCGGCGTGCATGCGGGGCTAACGCCGGCCCGCGCAGGATGGCGGTTCCTGGCCACCAAGGGAGCACGACATGGGTATTTCGCGCCACGCCACCGCGCACTGGGAAGGCGACCTCAAGACCGGCCGCGGCCGCCTCGCCACGCCCCAGAGCGGACTGATGTCCGACACGCCGTACGCCTTCAGCAGCCGCTTCGGTGACGAGAAGGGCACCAACCCGGAGGAGCTCATCGCCGCCGCGCACGCCGGCTGCTTCACGATGGCGCTGTCGGCCAAGCTGAGCGAGGCGGGGCACCCACCGGCGCGGCTCGACACCCGCGCCGATGTCGACCTGTCGATGGAGGGCGGGCCGGCCCTGTCGCGGATCCGGCTGAAGGTGGACGCCGAGGTGCCGGGGATCGACGACGCGAAGTTCCAGTCGATCGCCAACGACGCGAAGGAGAACTGCCCGGTGTCGAAGGCGTTGTCGGCGGTGCCGATCTCGCTGGAGGCGACGCTCAGGGCCTGAGAGGCGCGCGCCACCCCCGCTGAACGGTTTCACTTTGTCCTAACAAAATTCAGCGGGGGTTGCGTTCGCGCTGCCGAGGATGGTCCGGCCCGCCTTTTCCGGAGCCGTTGCGCATGAACCGACCAACCCCCCGGGGCCTCGCCCCCCTCCTGGCCTTCGCGCTGGTCGCCACCAGCGGCGCCGCAGGCGCGCAGCAGTACACCGGCCTGTATGTGCAGCCGGCGGGCAACGGCTACGCGGCCCCGGGCGTGCAGTACGACTATGCTCGCGTGGTGCGGGTCGATCCGGTGTTCGATTCCGGCCGTTACGCCAGCAACGACCGGCGCTGCTACCAGCGCGACAGCTACGCCCGCGGCGACGCCTACGACGACCGCTATTACCGCGACTACGGGCGCGACGACTACTACCGCGATGGCTACCGCGACGACCGCTACGGCGGCGGAAGCCAGGTCGGCAGCACGATGGCGACCGTCATCGGCGGCGTGGTCGGCGCGGTGATCGGCAGCCAGGTCGGCGGCGGCAGCGCCCGTTACGCGACCTCGGCGATCGGCTCGATGGTCGGCGGCATGGCCGGCCGCGAGATCTACGAGCAGAACCGGCGCCAGCAGGACCATCGCGGCACCGTGACGGTGTGCGATCCGGTCCCGGCCGACGGCCACTACATGCAGACCGGCGGCAACGGCGTCAGCGAGTACGACGTGACCTACGAGTACGCCGGGCGCCAGTACACCACCCGTACCGCCTACCACCCGGGCGACCGCATCCGGGTCCGGGTCGACGTCCGCCCTGAATGACCGGCGTAATGGCGCGCCTGCGAGCGATCGACCGCCCGCCTGTCGACCACACCTGAAAGGGGAGCCGCGCGGATGCGCGCCGGGGGCCGGAGCGCCCCCGTTTTTCCTTGTGCCGCCGCCGCGGCGGTTACCAGTCGATGTGGCCGCGGACCACCGGCTGCACCCGGCCGCCCGACCAGACATCGCCGTCGGCATCGACCCGCAGTTGCAGGCGCGCATCGGCACCGATCTCGCGCCCCTGGCTGGCGACGTAGCGGCCGTCGCGGCCGGGCAGGGCCTCGTTGTGGGCCAGCCATGCGGCGAGGATCGCGTTGGCGGCCCCCGAGGCGGCGTCCTCGAACGGCCCGCTCGCGCCGACGAACGCGCGTACCGCGAGGTCGTGGCCGCCGCTGCCGTCCGCCCGGGCGAATGCGCACACGCCCATGCTGCCGGTGTCGCGGGCCAGCGCGCTGATCTCTTCCCAGTCGGGGCGTGCGCCGCGCAGCGCGGCTTCGTCGGCCACCTCGACCAGCCACCAGCGCCGACCGCCGTCGACCAGCGCCGGGGGCAACGTACCCGCCGGCAGCGCGGCCACCGCGGCGGCCAGCCGCCGGTCGTCGCGCGTGGCCACCTCGACCACCTCCGCGCGCGGCGTCCGCACCGCGATCACCGGGCCGCCGTCGCCGTCATCGACCGACAGCGGCAGCAGCCCGGCGATGCCCTCCTGCAGCAGGCGGCCATCAACCGGCGCGGCCAGTCCCGCATCGAGCGCGGCGAACGCACTGCCGACGCTGGGGTGGCCGGCGAACGGCACCTCGCGCTGCGGGCTGAAGATCCGCACCCGATAGCTCGCACCCGGCGCGCCGGGCGCGAAGATGAAGGTGGTTTCCGGCAGCCGGGTCCAGCGGGCGATCGCCTGCATGGTGGCGTCGTCGAGGCCGTCGGTGTCGAGCACCACCGCCAGCGGATTGCCGGCACCGGGCCGGTCGGCGAACACGTCGAGCTGCAGGTAGCGGCGCAGGGGCATGGCGGGGGGATGAGGATCGGGGGAGGAAGGTCGTGGCGGCCCCGGCGCGGGGCCGGATGACTGCCGGGCGGGGCGCACCCTAGAATCGCGGGTTCGCGATGAGGCGGGTGTCGGCGGGGCAGCCATTCTAGGCGCTTTGCGGGCGCGCGCCGACCCGTACCCACAAACCAGAGGCGGACGTGGTGGCGCAAGCGCAACGCTGGGTAGTACTCAAGTTCGGTGGCACCTCGGTGTCCCGCCGCAACCGTTGGGACACCATTGGTCGCATCGCCGCCAAACGCATGGCCGAGGAGAACGCGCGGGTACTGGTGGTGGTTTCGGCGTTGTCGGGCGTGACCAACGAGCTGCTGGCGATCGGCAACGGCGACGACATCGCCGGCCGCGTCGCCGCGCTGGTCGACCGCCACCGCAGCTTCTGCGTGGAGCTCGACCTCGATCCCGACGCCGTGCTCGGCGAGCGGCTCGCCGCGTTGCAGGCGCTGGCCGGCGACCCGCGCACGGCGACCCGGCCGCTGGACTGGCAGGCCGAGGTGCTCGCGCAGGGCGAACTGCTGTCATCGACCATCGGCGCCGCCTACCTGCGCACGCAGGGCCACGACTTCGGCTGGTGCGACGCGCGCGACTGGCTCGAGGCAGTGGCACTGCCGAACCAGAGCGAGTGGGCGGCGCGGCTGGCGGTCAACTGCCGGCGCGACGCCGATGCCGGCTTCGGCGGACGCTTCGCCGCGCAGCCGACCGCCATGCTGTTGAGCCAGGGGTTCATCGCCCGCCATGCCGACGGCGGTACAGCGGTGCTCGGCCGCGGCGGCTCCGACACCTCGGCGGCGTGCTTCGGCGCGTTGCTGGGTGCCGCGCGGGTGGAGATCTGGACCGACGTCCCCGGCATGTTCAGCGCCAACCCGCGCGAGGTGCCCGATGCCCGCCTGCTGGCCCGGCTCGACTACGCCGAGGCGCAGGAGATCGCCACCACCGGCGCCAAGGTGCTGCACCCGCGGTCGATCGGTCCCTGCCGCGAGGCGCGCGTACCGATGGCGATCCTCGACACCGAACGCCCGGACCTGCCCGGCACACGCATCGACGCGAGCGCGGAGACCGTCCCCGGCGTCAAGGCGATCAGCCGCCGCGACGGCATCGTGCTGGTGTCGATGGAAAGCATCGGCATGTGGCAGCAGGTCGGCTTCCTCGCCGACATCTTCGAGCGCTTCCGCCGCCACGGCCTGTCGGTCGACCTGATCGGCTCGTCCGAGACCAACGTCACCATCTCGCTGGACCCGAGCGAGAACCTCGTCACCGGCAACGTGCTGGAGGCGCTGGCGGCCGACCTCGCCGAGGTCTGCCGGGTCAAGGTGATCGTGCCGTGCAGCGCGATCACCCTGGTCGGCCGCGGCATGCGCTCGCTGCTGCACCGGCTGTCGGACATCTGGGCGACGTTCGGGCAGGAGCGCGTGCACCTGATCTCGCAGTCGTCCAACGACCTCAACCTGACTTTCGTGATCGACGAGGCCGACGCCGCCGGACTGCTGCCTCAGCTGCACGCCGAGCTGATCCGCAGCGGCGCGATGCCGGTGCGCGCGGCGGGGGTGTTCGGCCCGAGCTGGCGCGAGCTGGAAGTCGGCCGGGCGCAGCGGCGGGCCTCGTGGTGGGTCGGCCGGCGCGGGCAACTGCTGGCCCGCGCCGCCGAAGGCACGCCGCGCTATGTCTACGACCTGGAAACCGTGCGCGAACATGCGCGCGTGCTGACCGGCACCGACGCGATCGACCGCTGCTACTTCGCGATCAAGGCCAACCCGCATCCGGCGATCCTGCGCACGCTGGTGACCGAGGGCTTCGGGCTGGAGTGCGTGTCGCTGGGCGAGATCGAGCACGTGTTCGCGAACGTGCCGGGGTTGTCGCCGCAGCGCGTGCTGTTCACCCCGAGCTTCGCGCCGCGGCACGAGTACGAGGCGGCGTTCGGGCACGGCGTCACCGTCACCGTCGACAACGTCGAGGCGCTGCAGCGCTGGCCGGAGGTGTTCCGCGGCCGGACCGTGTGGCTGCGCCTCGACCTCGGCCGCGGCGAGGGCCACCACGCCAAGGTCAAGACCGGCGGTGTCGCGGCCAAGTTCGGCCTGCCGCTGGCGCGGGTCGATGCCTTCCTCGATGCCGCACGCGCGATCGACCTGCGCATCGGCGGCCTGCACGCCCACCTGGGCAGCGGCATCGACGACGCCCGCCACTGGCATGACGTGTACGCGCAGCTGGCCTGCCTGGCCGACCGCATCGGCACGGTCGAGAGCATCGACATCGGTGGCGGCCTGCCGGTGCCGTACACGCCGGAGTCGCCGCTGTTCGACGTCGCCCTGTGGCGCAGCGGGCTGGAGGCCATCAAGGCCGACTACCCGCGTTACCGGCTGGTGGTCGAGCCCGGCCGCTACCTCGTCGCCGAAGCCGGCGTGCTGCTGCTGTCGGTCACCCAGGTGGTCGACAAGGACGGCGTGCGCCGCATCGGCGCCGACGCCGGCATGAACGCGCTGATGCGGCCGTCGGTGTACGACGCCTACCACGGCATCCACAACCTGAGCCGGCTCGGCGACGAAGACACGCTGGAGTACGACGTGGTCGGCCCGATCTGCGAGAGCGGCGACGTGCTCGGCTTCGGGCGCCCGCTGCCGGCCGCGACCGCCGAGGGCGACGTGCTGCTGGTCGCCGACACCGGCGCCTACGGCATGGTCATGGCCAACACCTACAACCTGCGGGCACTGCCGGCAGAGGATGTCATTGAATGAGCGAGTGGAAATTCCGTCGCGACGCGATCGCCGCGTTCCGGTTCGTGCGTTGCGGGCTGGACCCGCGGACCGGTGTCGCGCAACTGGTGTACGCGTTCGACGACGGCCCGGAGCTGGTCGAGACGGTGACCGTGCCCGGCGCGCCGTTCGTGCTGGAAGGCGAGCGCGCGGCGGCGGTCGAGCGCGCGCTGCGGCTGCTGCACCTGATCGCCGGCGTCAGCTACTACAAGGCCGCGGTGCCCGGCGAGATCCGCCTCGACGCGTACACCATCGACGCTGATACCGCCGCGCTGCTGGAGACGGTTTACCTCAACGGCCTGGGGGAATTCGCCTACCGCAACGGACTCGACCTGCACGGTCGCATCCGTTTCCCGCACGAAGGGGGCGAGAGCACCGCCGCCCCGGCGCTCGGGTTGCGCGAGCATGCGCTGGTGGCGATCGGCGGCGGCAAGGATTCGCTGGTCAGCATCGAGGCGCTGCGTGCGCTCGGCGTCGGGCAGACGGTGAGCTGGATCGGCGGTTCGCAGCTGATCCGCGCCTGCGCCGACCGCACCGGCCTGCCGACGCTCAACATCGGCCGGGCGCTGGCGCCGCAACTGTTCGACTACAACCGCGAGGGCGCGTGGAACGGCCACATCCCGGTGACCGCGGTCAACTCGGCGATCCTGGTGCTGGCGGCGCTGCTGCAGGGCGTCGACCAGGTGGTGTTCTCCAACGAGCGCTCGGCCAGCTACGGCAGCCTGATCGAAGGCACCGGCGAGGTGAACCACCAGTGGTCGAAGGGCTGGGCGTTCGAGACCGCGTTCGGCGAACACATCGAGCGCCACGTCGCCGCCGACCTGCACTACTACTCGCTGCTGCGTCCGCTGAGCGAGCTGGCGGTGGCGCGCCAGTTCACCCGCACCGACCGCTACGACGCGCACTTCTCCAGCTGCAACCGCAACTTCCACATCCTCGGCGAGCGGCCGGTCAACCGCTGGTGCGGGGTCTGCCCGAAGTGCCAATTCGTGTTCTTGGCGCTGGCGCCGTTCATGAGCAAGCCGCGGCTGGTCGGCATTTTCGGCCGCAATCTGCTGGACGACGCCGCGCAGACCGCGGGCTATGACGCGCTGCTGGAGTTCCGCGACCACAAGCCGTTCGAGTGCGTCGGCGAGGGGCGCGAATCGCGCGCGGCGATGGCGGCCTTGGCGGCGCGACCGGAGTGGCGCGAGGACGCGCTGGTCAAGCGCTTCGCCCGCGAGATCCGCCCGCAACTGTCCGACGATGACCTGCGGATCGAACCGCTGCTGGTGATCGACGACGAGCAGCGCATCCCGCCGCGGCTGTGGGAGCGCCTGCGTGCGCACCTCGCCGCTTAGGATCGCGCAACTGGGCGACCGCCGGGTCGCGTTGTGGGGCTGGGGGCGGGAGGGCCGCGCCGCCTACCGCGCGATCCGCGACCGCCTGCCGGCGCTGCCGCTGACGCTGTTCTGCAACGCGACCGAGGCCGACGAGGCGCGCACGCTCGGCGACGCGCACCTGCAGGTCGAGACCGCCGTCAGCGGCGAGCGCCTGGCCGGCTTCGACGTCGTGGTGAAGTCGCCCGGCATCAGCCCCTACGGCCCCGAAGCCACTGCGGCGACGGAGCGGGGCACGCGTTTCATCGGCGGCACCGCGCTGTGGTTCGGCGAGCACGCCGGCGCCGACGGCATCGCCCCGGGTACTGCCTGCGTCACCGGTACCAAAGGCAAGAGCACCACCACCGCGTTGCTGGCCCACCTGCTGCGCGCGGCCGGCCACCGCACCGCGCTGGCCGGCAACATCGGCCTGCCGTTGCTGGAGCTGCTGGACGTGCCGCGGCCGCCGGCGTACTGGGCGATCGAACTGTCGAGCTACCAGACCGGTGACGTCGCCGCGGGCGGCGGGCGTCCCGAGGTCGCGGTCGCACTCAACGTGTTCCCCGAGCACCTCGACTGGCACGGCTCGCAGGCGCGCTACGTCGAGGACAAGCTGCGCCTGCTGACCGATGCGCGCCCGCGGGTGGCGGTGCTCAACGCCGCCGACCCGGAGCTGGCCGCGCTGGAACTGCCCGGCAGCGAGGTGCGCTGGTTCGGTCGCGAGGACGGCTGGCACCTGCGTGGCGACGACCTGTACCGCGGCGACATGTTCGTCATGGATACGCTGCCACTGCCGATGCCGGGACGGCACAACCGCGGCAACCTCTGCGCGGTACTGGCGACGCTGGAGGCGCTGGGGTTCGACGCGGCGGCGCTGGCGGGCCACGCGCTGTCGTTCCGCCCGCTGCCGCACCGGCTGCAGATGCTCGGCACCCGCGGCGCGGTGAGCTACGTCAACGATTCGATCAGCACCACGCCGCACGCCAGCCTCGCCGCGCTGGAATGCTTCGGCGCACGCCCGGTCGCGCTGCTGGTCGGTGGCCATGACCGCGGGGTCGACTGGTCGGGGTTCGCTGCCGCGATGGCGCGGCGCGCACCGGCTGCGACCATCACGATGGGTGCCAACGGTCCGCGGATCCACGCGCTGCTGGCGCCGCTCGCGGCCGAAGGGCGATTCCTGCTTGCGGCCGCGGACGACCTCGCCGACGCCGTCCACGAGGCCGAAGCCGCGCTGGCCGGGGAGGGCGTGGTCCTGCTGTCGCCGGGTGCGCCGAGCTTCGGGCCGTACCGCGACTACGTCGAGCGTGGCCGACACTTCGCCGCGCTGGCGGGTTTCGATCCCGACGCGATCAGCGCCATTCCCGGAATCGGCGTGGCCTGATCCGGGCGGGGCGGTCCGCCCGGCCCGCCCCGACGCAACCGGGCCAGAACGGCGCTACCCTCCGGAGAACGCCACGGAGAGGAGTTCCGCCATGCGCCTGCCCCGCCTTGCCCTCGCACTCCCGCTTGTCCTGCTCGCCGGCCCGGCGTTCGCCGCGATGCAGGCCGAACCGGTCGAGTGGTCGATCGGTGACACCACCTTCAGCGGCGTGCTGGTCCATGACGATTCCAACGAGATCGCGCGGCCGGGCGTGGTGATGGTGCCGAACTGGATGGGGGTGACCCCGTCCGCGGTCGAGAAGGCGAAGCAGCTCGCCGGCGACGACTACGTGGTGCTGGTGGCCGACGTCTACGGCAAGGATGTGCGGCCGGTCGACCGCGAGGCCGCGGGCAAGGTGTCAGGCGCGTTGCGCGATGACCGCGGACTGCTGCGCACGCGTGTCGGGAAGGCGGTTGAGGTGCTGCAGGCGCAGGCGGGCAAGGTGCCGCTCGACGCCGAACACATCGCCGCGCTGGGGTTCTGCTTCGGCGGCACCGCGGTGCTGGAGCTCGCCCGTGCCGGCAGCGACCTCGCCGGCGTGGTCAGCCTGCATGGTGGCCTGTCGACGCCGGTGCCGGCGAAGGACGACGCGGTTCGGACCTCGATCCTCGTGCTCAACGGCGCCGACGACCGCGGCGTGACCGACGAGGACATCGCCGGTTTCGAGCGCGAGATGGATGCCGCCGGTGCCGACTGGCAGTTCGTCAACTTCAGCGGCGCGGTGCACTGCTTCGCCGAGGCGGACGCGAACAACCCGCCGGGCTGCGTCTACAACGAGCGGGCTGCGAAGCGGGCGTTCGAGATGACGCACGACTTCCTGCGCGAGCGCTTCGCGGCGGAATAGCGTCTCTCGTGTCCGCCGGCGGACGCGAACCGGCTGTGGATCCGGGTGGGCGGTAGGAGCGGCTTCGGCCGCGATCGTGGAATCGTTCGCCGAAGGCTGTTTCGCGATCGCGGCCGAAGCCGCTCCTGCGCGGAACTTTGAGGCTCAGTGGTCGCGGCTGACCGCGTATGCCGCCAGCCCACGCAGGGCGGCCACGTAGTCGTTGTCCGCCAGCCCGTCCAGTGCATCCACGGCCAGTTCGGCGTAATCGCGGGCGCGCTGGCGGCTGTAATCGAGCCCGCCGGTGGCGTGGATCGCCTCCACCACCGCCGGCAACGCATCGGTGTCGCCGTCCTCGATCGCCTTGCGCAGCCGCGTCGCGGTGGCCGCATCGGCGTGGCGGATCGCGTGGATCAGCGGCAGCGTCGCCTTGCCCTCGGCCAGGTCGTCGCCGAGATTCTTGCCGAGCGTCTGCGCGTCGGAGGCGTAGTCGAGTACGTCGTCGGCGATCTGGAAGGCGTAGCCGAGGTTGAGGCCGTAGTCGTGCAGGCATTGCTGCATGGCCTCGTCCGCCCCGGCGAGAAGCGCGCCCAGTCGCGTCGCCGCGGCGAACAGCACCGCGGTCTTGCGTTCGATCACGCGCAGGTAGGCGGCCTCGTCGGTGTCCGGGTTGCGCACGTGCAGCAGCTGCAGCACCTCGCCCTCGGCGATGCGGTTGGTGGTGTCGGCGAGGATCCGCTGCACCTCCATCGAATCCAGCTCGACCATCAGCTGGAAGCTGCGCGAGTACAGGAAGTCGCCCACCAGCACGCTGGCGGCGTTGCCCCAGACCGCGTTGGCGGTGCGGCGGCCGCGGCGCAGGTCGGACTCGTCGACCACGTCATCGTGCAGCAGGGTGGAGGTGTGGATGAACTCGATCACCGCCGCCAGCTGGTGCGCGTCTGCGCCGCGGTGGTCGAGCGCGCCCGCTGCCAGCAGCAGCAGCATCGGCCGCAGCCGCTTGCCTCCGGCGTTGACGATGTACTCGGCGACCTGGTTGATCAGCACCACGTCGGATGCGAGCCGGCGCCGGATCAGCGCGTCGACGGCTTCCATGTCGCCACGTGCGAGCGCCTGGATGCCGGGCAGGTCGAGGGCGGGCGAAGGCTGGGTGCGAGCGTGCATTGAACGACCGGCGGCGGGGGATTCGGGATTATAGGCCGCGGTCGTGGGCGTGGCCGGTCCGCAAACCGGCCCTGCCCTGGCGGGATGAATTCCGACACCTGCGCGCGGCCGGTTCCGACCCGGGGTGGGTGGGCGGGATGGGTATACTGGCCAGCCGCTCGCCGCGCGATGGCGGGCCAAACGACCGGACAGGACCGAACTCATGGCACGTGGCGTAAACAAGGTGATCCTCGTCGGCAACCTCGGCAACGATCCCGAGACCAAGTACACCCAGGGCGGGATGGCCGTGACCACCCTCAGCCTGGCCACCACCAGCGTGCGCAAGGACCGCGACGGCAACACCCAGGAGCGCACCGAGTGGCACCGGGTCAAGCTGTTCGGCAAGCTCGGCGAAATCGCCGGCGAATACCTGCGCAAGGGCCGTCAGGTCTACATCGAAGGCTCGATCCGGTATGACAAGTTCACCGGCCAGGACGGCGTGGAGAAGTACTTCACCGATATCGTCGCCGACGAGATGCAGATGCTCGGCGGCGGTGGCGAGGGGAGCGGTGGCGGTGGTGGCGGTTTCCGTGGCGGTGACCGCAGCGAGCGCCCCTCGCGCCCGGCAGCCCGACAGGACGCCCCGCGCCGCGAGGCCCCGCCGGCCAAGTCGAACGATTTCGGCGACGACTTCGCGGATGACGATATTCCGTTCTGATGGGCGTCCGCTGACCCTGAACAATCCCTGGTTTCAAACTGGAGTTTCCGAGTGTCCACATGGCTCGTGACCGGCGGTGCCGGCTTCATCGGCGGTAATTTCGTCCTCGGTGCGGTGAATGATGGCCATCGCGTCATCAATCTCGACGTCCTGACCTATGCAGGCAACCTGGACACCCTCGCGTCGCTCGAGGGGAATCCGGCCCACGTGTTCGTCGAAGGCGACATCGGCGACGCCGGCCTGGTCGAACGGCTCCTGCGGGAACACCGCCCCGACGCGGTGATCAACTTCGCGGCCGAGAGCCATGTCGACCGTTCGATCGACGGCCCCGCGGCGTTCGTGCAGACAAATGTCGTCGGCACCCTCAGCCTGCTGGAGAAGGTTCGCGACTACTGGAAGTCGCTCGATCCGGCCGGGCGCGACGCGTTCCGCTTCCTGCATGTCTCCACAGACGAGGTCTACGGCACGCTGGGCGACACCGGCAAGTTCACCGAGACCACCCCGTACGCGCCCAATTCGCCGTACTCGGCTTCGAAGGCCGCGTCCGACCACTTGGTCCGCGCCTTCCATCACACCTATGGCCTGCCGGTCCTCACCACCAACTGCTCGAACAACTACGGCCCGTACCAGTTCCCCGAGAAGCTGATCCCGCTGGTCATCGCCAAGGCGCTCGCCGGCGAGCCGCTGCCGGTCTACGGCGACGGCCTGAACGTGCGCGACTGGCTGTATGTCGGCGACCATTGCGCGGCGATCCGCCGGGTGCTCGAGGCGGGCCGCCTGGGCGAGACCTACAACGTCGGCGGCGATGCCGAGCGCACCAACATCACCGTCGTGCGCACCATCTGCGAACTGCTCGATGCCCGCCGCCCGCTGCCGGACGGCAAGCCGCGTGAATCGCTGATCACCTACGTCAAGGACCGCCCGGGCCACGACCGCCGGTACGCGATCGATGCCACCAAGCTCAAGGACGAACTGGGCTGGGCGCCAACGGTGACCTTCGACGAAGGCATGGCGCGCACTGTGGACTGGTACCTCGACAACGCCCCCTGGGTGCAGCGCGTGCTCGACGGCAGCTACCGCCTCGAACGCATCGGCCAGGCCTGAGCAGGAGCACGCATGAACCGCAAGGGCATCATCCTCGCCGGGGGTTCCGGCACCCGGCTCTATCCGATCACCCAGGCCATCAGCAAGCAACTGCTGCCGATCTACGACAAACCGATGATCTATTACCCGCTCAGCGTGCTGATGCTGGCGGGCATCCGCGAGGTGCTGATCATCAACACCCCGCATGAGCAGGCGTTGTTCCGCAACCTGCTCGGCGACGGTTCGCAGTGGGGGATGAAGATCGAGTACGCCGTCCAGCCGAGCCCCGACGGTCTGGCGCAGGCGTTCCTGATCGGCCGCGACTTCCTCGGCGGCCAGCCGAGCTGCCTGGTGTTGGGCGACAACATCTTCCACGGCCCCGGCCTGACCGCGATGCTCAAGCGCGCCGGCCAGCGCGAGCAGGGCGCGACGGTGTTCGGTTACTGGGTCAACGATCCGGAACGCTACGGCGTCGCCGAGTTCGATGCCGACGGCAGGGTGGTCGGGCTGGAGGAGAAGCCGCCGCAGCCACGATCCAACTACGCGGTCACCGGCCTCTATTTCTACGACGGCCGTGCGAGCGACTTCGCCGCCGGCATCAAGCCGTCCCATCGTGGCGAACTCGAGATCACCGATCTCAACAAGTGCTACCTCGAAGAAGGCTCGCTGCATCTGGAGCGGCTGGGGCGTGGCTACGCGTGGCTCGACACCGGCACCCACCAGTCCCTGCTTGAGGCGTCCAACTACATCGAGACAATCGAGGCCCGCCAGGGCCTGCGCGTGTGCTGCCCGGAGGAGATCGCCCACGGCAACGGCTGGATCGACGACGACCGCCTGCGCGAGCTTGCCCAACCGCTGGTCAAGAATGGCTATGGCAAGTACCTGCTCAACCTGATCGACCGGGGGTACGTGCCGTGAAGGTGATCGAAACCGACCTGCCGGGTTGCCTGGTCATCGAGCCGCGGGTGTTCGGCGATGACCGCGGGTTCTTCTTCGAATCGTTCAACAACGACAGGTTGCGTGAACACGGCCTGCAGCCGGTCTTCGTGCAGGGCAATGTCTCGTCCTCGACCCAGGGGGTCCTGCGCGGCCTGCACTACCAGTGGCCACGGCCACAGGGCAAGTACGTGTCGGTGGTGGAGGGCGAGGTCTGGGACGTGGCGGTCGATATCCGCCGTGGGTCGCCCACCTTTGGCCGCTGGACCGCGGTGGTGCTGAGCGCCGAGAACAAGCGGCATTTCTGGATTCCCGAGGGTTTCGCCCACGGCTTCGTGACGCTGAGCGAGCGCGCGGTGTTCACCTACCTGTGCACTGCCACCTACGACCCGGACGCCGACGCCAACATCCGCTGGGACGATCCGCAACTGGCGATCGACTGGCCGGTGGCCGATCCGCTGCTGTCGGGCAAGGACGCCAAGGCACCGCTGCTCGCGGACGTAACGTCTGAGCGCCTGCCCGTGTTCGAGGGTTGACGCCGCGATGAGGATCCTGCTGCTGGGCGGCAACGGCCAGGTCGGCCACGAGTGCCGGCGCTCGCTTGCGCCACTGGGCGAGCTGGTGGTGACCACCCGCACCGGCGAGCTGCCGGACGGGAGTCGCTGCGAGGCGCTCGACCTGTCGCGGCTCGATGACATCGCACCGCTGATCGAACGGGTCGCGCCCGACATGGTGGTCAATGCGACCGCGTACACGGCGGTCGACCGCGCCGAGGACGACGAAGCGGCGGCGTTCCTGATCAACCGCGACGCACCGGGCCGCATCGCGGCGGCGTGTGCCGCACAGGGTGCGAGCCTGATCCACTACTCGACCGACTACGTGTTCGACGGTTCCGGCGAGCGCCCGTGGCGCGAGGACGATCCGACCGGGCCGCTGGGCACCTACGGCCGCAGCAAGTTGGCCGGCGAGCAGGCCGTCGCGGCGAGCGGCGCGCGGTACCTGATCCTGCGCACGGCCTGGGTCTACGGCCTGCACGGCGCGAACTTCCTGCGCACAATGCTGCGCCTGGGTGCGGAGCGCGACGAGCTCAAGGTGGTCGCCGACCAGATCGGCTCGCCCACGCCCGCGTGGCTGATCGCCGACGTGACCGCGGCCATCATCCGGCACGGAATCGCCGCCTCCGGCATCCGCCACCTCGTGGCCGCGGGGCAGACCAGCTGGCACGGGTTCGCCGACGCGATCTTCGATGAGGCCCGGGACGCCGGGTTGCTCGCCTCGCGCCCGACGGTCCTGCCGATCCCCACCTCCGGCTTCCCGACGCGTGCGGTCCGCCCCGCGTGGTCGGTGCTTGACACCACGCGTTTGCAGATCGAGTACGGCCTTGAAATGCCGCACTGGCGCGATGCGCTACGGACGACCCTGGCGTCGTCGTCGCGCTGATTCGCCCGGTTCGAGTACGCTTCCAATGGGCGACGTGCGGTACCCGCGCTTCGTCCGCGGACGACGGGGAACGTCGAACACCAGTTCCAGCAATGCCGCGGCGGCTGATCGTGGTGCGCGCGGGGCACGCTGGAGGATCGCAACCAGGGGAAACACATGAAGAAATGGATTTGGGGCGCGGCCCTGTCGGCCGCGTTGCTGTGGATGTCGCCCGCGCAGGCGGTGGACATCGAGCGCTACATCAAGGACGACAGCTTCGGCACCATCAAGATCTCGCCGACCGGTGGCTACTTCGCGGCCACCGTTCCGATGGACGATGGCAGCAGAACCGCGCTTGTCATCATGCGGCGCGGGGACAACGCGGTCACCGGCACGTTCGTGCTTGAACGCAACACCCACGTCGAGAATTTCTGGTGGGTCAACGACGAGCGCGTGCTGATCGGCATATCGGAGAAGTTCGGTCTGCTGGAGCAGCCGTCGCTCACCGGCGAGCTGTATGCGATGAATGCCGATGGCACCGGGGTCGAGCTTCTCGTCGGTCAACGTGTGCGGGGGCGGGGCCTGGGTACGCGTATCCAGCCCAAGAAGGTCGAACGGGTCGCCGCCTTCCTCGTCGACACGCTTCGGAACGACGACCGCCACGTCATCATTTCGGTCAGCCCGTTCCATGCCGATGCGTTCACCGAGGCGGAGCGTCTGGACGTCTACAGCGGCCGGCGTCACCCGGTGGCGTCGGCCCCGGTGCGCAACGCGAGCTTCGTGACCGACAACCAGGGCGTGGTGCGCTACGCCGTCGGCGAAGGCGTCGACCGGCTCCAGAAGGTGTACTACCGGGCCGGCGAAGGCGCCAAGTGGGAATTGGTGAACGACGAGGCGACCAACGGACTGCGGCATTTCCCCGTTGGATTTGCCGCCGATGACCGCACCGCCTACCTGGAGGCCCAGCGCGCAAACGGCCCCAACGTACTGGTTGCGCATGACATCGCCACAGGCCAGCGCACCGAGGTCCTCGGCGACGACAGCGTCGATCCCGGCGAGATCATCTATCGCCACGGGAGTCTTGAGCCGGTTGGCGTGTTCCTGCTCGATGGCAAGCCGCGCACCGAGTTCTTCCAGCCCGGCAGCGAAGAGGCGCGGATGTATCGCAGCCTCGAAGCCGCGTTTGGCGGAGTCCCGGTGAAGATCACCTCGCGTACCAGCGATGGACGGATCGCGCTGGTCCAGACATGGAGCGACCGCAATCCCGGTGACTTCTTCCTGTTCGACACGGTCGACAAGAAGGCCGACCACCTGCTCAGTCGCCGCGCGTGGTTCGACCCGGCGACCATGGCGGCCAAGAAGCCCGTCACCATCCCTGCCCGCGACGGGTTGGCGCTGCATGGGTATCTCACCGTCCCGACCGGTTCCACCGGCAAGTCGCTGCCGGCGGTGGTGGTGCCGCACGGCGGGCCGTTTGGAGTGCGGGATCGATGGGGGTTCGAGAGCGGCGTCCAGATGCTCGCCGAAGCGGGGTACGCAGTTCTCCAGGTCAACTTCCGCGGCTCCGGCGGGTACGGCAAGGCCTTCAGCTCGGCCGGTGCCAGGCAGTGGGGCCAGGCCATGCAGGACGACCTGACCGACGCGACCCGCTGGCTGATCGACGAGGGTGTCGCGGCGGCCGACCGCATCTGCATCCACGGTTCCAGCTATGGCGGGTACGCGGCGCTGATGGGTGCCGTGCGCGAACCGGATCTGTATCGCTGTGCGTCCGGCAACATCGGTGTCTACGACCTGCCCACCATGCACACGGCGGGCGACGTGCAGGAGCGCGGTTCGGGCGAGACGTTCCTCCGCGAATGGGTTGGCGGACGGGACGAGGTCGCGGCCCACTCGCCCACGCGGCTTGCCGAGCGCATCCGCGTCCCGGTGTTCCTCGCCGCCGGCGAGGAGGACGAGCGCGCGCCGGTCCAGCACACCCGGATGATGGAACGCGCGCTGCGCGACGCCGACGTGCCCGTCGAGGCGCTCTACTTCAAGAACGAGGGGCACGGCTACTACCTGCCGGAGAATCGCCGGAAGTACTACACCGCGCTGCTGGATTTCCTCGCGCGGCACCTCGGGGGTGACCGGGCGGCGGGTGGCGGCAACAACGTAGCCGCCGATTGATCCCGGCTTGAAAGACGGGAAGCGGCACCGCAGACCGCCGCTTCCCGTCTCGCCTGTCCCCGCGCGGCGTGCGAATATCCGCCATCCGACAAAGGGGACCCGCCATGGCCGACCGGCCCGTGCCGCAACTGACTTTCCGCGCCGTCGTGCTGGCCATCGTGCTGGCGATGATCCTCGCGGCCGCCAATGCCTACCTCGGCCTGTTCGCCGGCCTGACCATCGCCACCGCGATCCCGGCGGCGGTGGTATCGATGGGCGTACTGCGGCTGCTGGGTGGCGGCACGATCCTCGAAAACAACATCGTGCAGACCGGCGCCTCGGCCGGTTCGTCGATCGCGGCGGGCGTGATCTTCACGATCCCGGCGCTGGTGATCCTCGGTTACTGGGACGACTTCCGCTACTCGTGGGTGCTGGCGATCGCCGGCCTCGGTGGCCTGCTGGGCGTGTTGTTCTCGGTGCCGCTGCGGCGCTCGATGATCGTCGAGGAACCGTTGCCATTCCCCGAAGGCAAGGCCGCGGCCGAGGTGCTCAAGGCCGGTGAGAATCCCGGCCCCGGGCTGAAGATCCTCGGCATCGCCGCGAGCCTGGGTGCGCTGGTGAAGCTGGCCGCCGGCAGCGGCCTGCGGATGATCCCCGACGCCGCCGCCGGCTCGGGCTTCTTCGGCCGCTACCTCGGCTACCTCGGCACCAACCTGTCGCCGGCGCTGCTGGGCGTGGGCTATATCGTCGGCCTCAACATCGGCATCGTGGTCGTATCGGGCAGCATCCTGTCTTGGCACATCGCGATCCCGATCTACCACGCGCTGTTCCTCGACACCGACCCGGCGCTGGCCGCGGCCGTTGCCGGGCAGGACGCGACCACCGCGGCGTTCGCGATCTGGGACGCCAAGATCCGCTACCTCGGCGTCGGCGCGATGCTGATCGGCGGCGTGTGGACGTTGTTCTCGCTGCGCAAATCGCTGGTGTCGGGCATCAAGAGCGGCATCGCGGCGACCCGCAAGGGCGTCGGCCAGGTGGTCGCCGAGACCGAGCGCGACCTGCCGATGAAGTGGATGCTGGTCGCGCTGGTGGCCTTCGTCGTGCCGCTGGGCCTGCTGTACCAGGCGATCGTGGGGCAATGGACGGTCAGCATCCCGATGACGGTGATCATGATCGTCGCCGGCTTCCTGTTCGTCTCGGTCTCGGCCTACCTGGCCGGCCTGGTGGGCTCGTCCAACAACCCGGTGTCGGGCATCACCATCGCGACGATCCTGTTCGCATCGCTGGTGCTGGTGCTGCTGCTGGGCAGCGATTCGGAGATCGGCGCGGTCGCCGCGATCATGATCGGCGCGGTGGTGTGCTGCGCCGCGGCGGTCGGCGGCGACAACCTGCAGGACCTCAAGGCCGGCTACATCGTCGGCGCCACGCCGTGGAAACAGCAGCTGATGCTGGCGATCGGCGCATTCTCCTGCGCGCTGATCATGGCACCGGTGCTGGACCTGCTCGCGGCCGCCTACGGCATCGGCGCGCCCACCGCGGAGCGGCCGAACTCGCTGGCCGCGCCGCAGGCGACACTGATGGCGTCGGTGGCGAAGGGCATGTTCGGCGGCCACCTGCCGTGGGACATGATCGCGCTGGGCGCCGTGGTCGGCGCGGTGATCATCGCGCTGGACGAGCGGTTGAAGAAGCGTGGCGCCAGCTTCCGCGTGCCGGTGCTGGCCGCGGCGATCGGCATCTACCTGCCGCTGGAACTGATGGTGCCGATCTTCCTCGGCGGCCTGCTGTCGTGGCTGGTCGAGCGTCGCCACGGCCTGCGCGCCGGCGACGAGGAGGCGCGCGACCGCATCCACCGCCCGGGCACGCTGTTCGCGGCCGGCCTGATCACCGGCGAGGCCCTGATGGGCATCGCCATCGCGATCCCGATCGTGGCCACGGGCGACGCCGAGGTGCTGGCGATGCCCGACGGCCTGCGCTTCGGCCAATGGCTGGGCCTGCTGGTGCTGGTCGTGGTCGGCTGGCTGCTGTACCGCACCGGCGCCCGCCGTTCCGCGACGGCCGACTGAGCATTGGGCCGCATCGCGTGGCGGCGGCGCCCGGCCGCCACGCTTGGCCGCGGGTAGCGGCTGCGCCTACCATCGGGCTTCGATTGCTCCGGGGAACCCTGCCATGAACCTGCGTCCCGCCGCCCTGCCGGTACTGCTCGCGCTCGCCCTGCCGGCCTTCAGCCCGGCCGCCGACGCCGCCACCCGCGGCCTCCAGCCGACCGACCTGGCGACGCTCGACCGCTGGTCCTCGCCGACGCTGTCGCCCGACGGCCGCCTGCTGGTGGTGGCCAAGCGCGAGGTTGACTTCGACGCCAACAAGGCCTCGACCTCGCTGTGGATCGAGAACCTGGTCGCCCGCGACGCGGCGCCGCCGGTGCGGCTGACGCCCGAGGGCTGGAACGTCAACTCGCCGGCCTTCGCGCCCGACGGACGCACGGTGTACTTCCTCAGCGGCAAGTCCGGCACCTCGCAGCTGTACGCGATCGGCATCGACGGCGGCAAGCCGCGCCAGGTGACCGACTTCGCGGTCGATGTCGGCGGTTTCCAGCTGTCGCCGGATGGCGGCCGCGTCGCGTTCAACGCCGAGGCCTTCATCGATTGCGGCAGCGACCTGGCCTGCACCCGCGACCGCCTCGCCGCGGGCGAGAAGAGCCCCGCCACCGGCACCGTGTACGACCGCATGTTCGTGCGCCACTGGGACGCCTGGAACGACGGCCGCCTCAACCGCGTGTTCGTCGCCGGACTGCCGGGCGAGGGCGCGCCGGTCACCAGCGCGATCGCGATCGCGACCGATGTCATCGCCGACGTCCCGTCGCGCCCGTTCGGTGACAGCAGCGAGTACACCTGGGCGCCGGACGGCAAGTCACTGGTGCTGAGCGCCCGCAGCGCCGACCGCACCGAGCCGTGGTCGACCAACTTCGATCTGTACCGCGTCAGCGCCGACGGCAGCGGCACGGCGACCAACCTGACCGCCGGCAACCCGGCCTGGGACACCGGCGCGGTGTTCGGCAACGGCGGCGACACGCTCTACTACCGCGCGATGAAGCGGCCCGGCTTCGAGGCCGACCGCTTCGCGATCATGGCGCTGGACCTGGCCAGCGGCGAGCGCCGTGAAATCGCGCCGGGCTGGGACCGCTCGGCCGGCAGCATCGCCGTGTCGGAGGATGGCGAGACCCTGTACGTCACCGCGCAGGACACCGGCGAGCATCCGCTGTTCGCGGTCCACGTCGACAGCGGCGGCGTCACCCGGATCATCGGCGACGGCAGCATCGGCTCGGTCCAGCTGTCGGGTGGCACGCTCGCGTTCACCCGTGACAGCCTCGCCAGTGGTGTGCAGGTGTTCACCGGCGGCATCAACGGCGCGCCCGAGCGCGCGATCACCCCGAGTGCCGGCGAGATGCTGCCCGAGGTCGGCTTCGGCGAGTACGAGCAGTTCACCTTCAAGGGCTGGAACAACGACACCGTGCACGGTTACGTGGTCAAGCCGTGGAACTACGAGGAAGGCAAGCGGTACCCGGTCGCGTTCCTGATCCACGGCGGTCCGCAGGGCAGCTTCGGCAACGGCTGGAGTTACCGCTGGAATCCGCAGACCTACGCCGGACAGGGCTACGCGGTGGTGATGATCGATTTCCACGGCTCCACCGGCTACGGCCAGGCCTTCACCGACGCGATCAGCCAGCACTGGGGCGACCGCCCGCTGGAGGACCTGCAGAAGGGTTGGCAGGCCGCGCAGCGCAAGTATGGCTTCCTCGACGGCGACAACGCCTGCGCGCTCGGCGCCAGCTACGGCGGTTACATGGTCAACTGGATCGCCGGCAACTGGAACGCGCCATGGAAGTGCCTGGTCAACCACGACGGCGTGTTCGATACCCGGATGATGGGCTTCGTCACCGAGGAGCTGTGGTTCACCGAGTGGGAGAACGGCGGCACGCCGTGGCAGGTCCCGCAGAACTACGAGCAGTTCAACCCCAGCCGCCACGTCGACAAGTGGCGCGTGCCGATGCTGGTGGTGCACGGCCAGCAGGACTTCCGCATCCCGGTCAGCCAGGGGCTGGCGGCGTTCACCGCGCTGCAGCGGCAGGGGATCGAGTCGAAGTTCCTGTACTTCCCCGACGAGAACCACTGGGTGCTCAAGCCGCACAACAGCGTGATGTGGCACGACACCGTCAACAGCTGGCTGGAACAGCACCTGGGCCAGTAACCGCTACCCGAAAGTCACGTGCCGTCATTCCCGCCCGCGCGGGGGTGACGGTGCCGGTTGCGGAAAGGACTCCGTGTCATCCACCCCGTCCCGCCGGGACGCCCCGCGCCGGAGTCCCGCATGGCCCCACCCAGCACCGCCCTGATCACCAACGAGGCCGTCGTCCTCGGCCTGCTCGCCGCCACCCTCGGCGCGGTGTTCTGGACCGCTTCGCGCCCGTCGGGCTTCTGGCACCGGTTCTACAGTTACGTGCCGGCGCTACTGATGTGCTACTTGGCGCCGGCCATCTACAACACGGTCGGCTTGATCGACGGCAGCGCCTCGGGGCTGTACCCGATGGCACGCGACTACCTGCTACCGGCCGCGCTGATCCTGTTCTGCGTGGCGATGGACATCGGTGCCGTGCTGCGGCTGGGGCCGAAGGCGGTGATCATGTTCCTGACCGGCACCGTCGGCGTGATGCTCGGTGCGGTGGTGTCGTTGCTGGTGATGCAGGCGCTGTTCCCGTCGGTGGTGGCCGGCGACACCTGGCGCGGCATGACCACCGTCGCCGGCAGCTGGATCGGCGGCGGCGCCAATCAGGCGGCGATGAAGGAGGTGTTCGAGGTCGACGCCAACCTGTTCGGCCAGTTCGTCGCGGTCGACGTGATCGTCGCCTACTTCTGGATGGCGATCCTGCTGTTCCTGGCCGGCCGGGCGAAGCAGTTCGACCGCTGGACCGGCGCCGACACCTCGGCGATCGAGGACCTCAAGCAGCGCATCGCCAGCTACCAGGCCGAGCACTCGCGCGTGGCGTCGATGCCGGACCTGATGATGATCTTCGCGGTCGGCATCGGCCTGACCGGCCTGTCGCACCTGCTGGCCGGCCCGCTGGTGGACTGGATCCGCTCGCTGCCGGCCGAGTGGCGGCTGCAGGACTACAGCCTCGATTCGGGCTTCTTCTGGATCGTGGTACTGGCGACCACCTTCGGCGTGGTCCTCAGTTTCACCCGCGCGCGGCGGCTGGAAGGCGCGGGCGCCTCCAATGTCGGCTCGGTGCTGCTGTACATCCTGATCGCCACGATCGGCATGCAGATGGACCTCAAGGCGCTGGCCGACCGGCCGCTGCTGCTGCTGCTGGGCGTGATCTGGATCAGCGTGCATGCGGCGCTGATGCTCGGCGTGGCCAAGCTGATCCGGGCGCCGCTGTTCTTCATGGCGGTCGGCTCGCAGGCCAACATCGGCGGTGCGGCTTCGGCGCCGGTGGTGGCGACCGCGTTCCACCCGGCACTGGCGCCGGTGGGCGTGCTGCTGGCGGTGTTCGGCTACGCGCTGGGCACCTACTGCGCCTACATCACCGGGCTGGCGTTGCAGGCGCTCGCCGGCTGACGCCGCACTGCGCGGCTACAGCCAGCCGGCGCGCTTGAACATCCGGTACAGCACCACGCACACCACGGCGACGATGCCGATCAGCACGGGGTAGCTCCAGCGCCCGGCCAGCTCGGGCATGTGCGTGAAATTCATGCCGTACCAGCTGGTGATCAGCGTCGGCGCCGCCAGCAGCGCGGCCCAGGCACCCAGCCGCTTCACCGTCTCGCCCTGGCGCACCGTCACCAGCGACAGGTTCACGCTGACCGCGGTGGTGAGCATCTCGCGCAGGGTGTCGGTGGTCTCGCTCAGGCGCACGGTGTGGTCGTGGACGTCGCGGATGTAGAACTGCATCTCCTCGTCGATCAGCCCGCCCCGCGCGCGCGCCAGTTGGCCGAGGATGTCCTGCAGTGGCGAGACCGCCATCCGCAGGCGGGTCAGCTCGCGCTTGAGGTCGTACAGCCGGCGGACCGTGTGCCGCCGGAAGTCCTCGGCGAAGATGTCCTTCTCCAGCGCGTTCAGCGCGTCGGAGAACTCGTCGACGATCGGCAGGAAGTTGTCGACCACCATGTCCAGCACCGCGTACAGCGCCGCGCCCGGGCCGTGGCGCAGTATCTCCGGCTCGCGCTCCATCCGCGAGCGCGCGGCGGCGTAGCTGCTGGACGCGCCGTGCCGCACCGTCACCAGGTAGCGTGGACCCACGAAGACATGGGTTTCACCGAAGCGGATGTGTTCGTCGACCGACTGCGCGGTGTGCAGCGCGATGAACAGTGACTGCCCGTAGGTCTCGATCTTGGGCCGCTGGTGGGCGTGGTGGGCGTCCTCCACGGCCAGGTCGTGCAGGTCGAACTCCTCCTGCAGCTTCGCCAGCACGCCTTCGCCGGGTTCGTAAAGGCCGACCCAGACGAAGCTGCCGTCGTCCACCGCCAGCACGTCGCTGATCGCGTCGAGGGTGATGTCGCGCCGCTCGCCGTGGCGGTCGTAGGCGGCGCAGTTGATGACGCTGGCGGGCAGGGCGGGGCCGGGATCACTCATGGGCCGCATCGTGCCCGCGGGCGGCGTGCGTCACAAGCCGGGGCGGGCGCTCCGCCGGCCGAAAGTCCAGGCCAGCGCCAGGTGCAACGGCCACAGCAGCGCGATCCAGTGCAGGTGGCGCTGCGGCAGCACCGACAGCCAGTAGCCAAACAGCGCCGCGACCGGCAGCGCCGCGACGGCCCACAGCGTGACCCGGAACCACGCGCGCGGCACGCGGCCGCGCAGCAGCGTGACCGCGCCGGGCAGCAGCAGCCAGCACAGCGGGTTGGCCAGCAGCAGGTTGCGGTTGGCCCAGCCGAAGCGGTGTTCGGTACCGAGCCAGATGAACAGCATCAGCGCGCCCGCGACGCCGCAGGCAAGCCAGAACACCGCGGCGAACCCCGCGACCGCGCGCGGCGAACGCCGGCCCAGCGCGGCAAGCGCGATGGCAACGGTCACGCCCGCCAGCGCCCACAGGAGCCAGCGGGTCGGCGCGCCCATCGGTTCGGGGGCGAGGCGGTGCGGAAGGATCTGTTGCTCCTCCAGCACCAGCGGCCGGCCGTCGGGCAGGCGGGTGTCGCGCAGCGCGTCGGCCAGCCGCATCGGCACGAAGGCCTCGGCCCAGCGCGACAGCGGAACGTCGGCCGACGGCCCCAGGCCGAGGTCGAAGCCCAGCCACATCAACGGTGCCGGCGACGCCAGCCGGGTCGCTTCGCTGCGGTAGGTGCTGCCCTGGGAGCGTCCCGCCATCTGCCGCCGCAGCGCGCCGCCCAGCGCGTTGTCGATCGCATCGCGTACGCGGGTCGAGCAGTTGTCGAGGAAGTAGTCGTAGCGGTAGTGGGCGTTCTCGGGACGGGCGTTGAACGCCAGCGCGTCGGCCAGCGCCTGCGCGGTGGTGGCGTCGAGGGCGAGCCACTGGATGTCGACGCCGCGGCCTTCGTCGCGGTAGATCGCCATGTCCTGCTCGAACGGCAGCGCGGCCAGCCGGTAGCGCGGCTCGCCGCGGACGAAGCGGCCGACGAAGTCCGGCTCGGTGGGGTCGAAGAAACCGTAGTTGTACGAGATCGCCTCGCCGGTGGCGGGATCGAGCACGACCAGCGCGTTGTGGCCGAAGCGCTCCCAGAAGATCTCGCCCGGTTGCATGGTGGCGACGCCGATGCGCGGCGCCGCGGCGGCGACGCCGGCCAGCAGCGCCAGCACCAGCAGCAGCAGCAGCGCCAGTTGCAGCCAGCGGCGGCCCGTGGGGTGGATCGTCGGCATCGGCGTCCCGCCGTGCCCGGCGCCGTCAGGCATCGCCCAGCACGCTCACGTGGAAGGCGTGCACCCGGCGCGCGTCGGCGCCGGCGACGCGGAACACGAACCGGTCCAGCGTCAGCTCCTCGCCGGCTTCCGGCAGGTGCCCGATCGCCGCGGTGACCAGGCCGCCGATGGTGTCGTACTCGTCGTCGCCGAAGTCGGCGCCGAAACGCTCGTTGAAATCCTCGATCGGGGTCAGCGCGTCGACCACGAACTGGCCGTCGGCCTGCGCCGCGATCAGCGCGTTGGGGTCCTCGGCGTCGTCGTGCTCGTCGTCGATCTCGCCGACGATCTGCTCCAGCACGTCCTCGATCGTCAGCAGGCCGGCGACGCCGCCGTGCTCGTCGATCACGATCGCCATGTGGTTGCGCGACTGGCGGAACTCGCGCAGCAGGATGTCCAGCCGCTTGGATTCGGGGATCAGCACCGCCGGCCGCAGCAGCGCGTGGACATTGGCGGGGCCGTCGTCGGCGACCACGCCGCGCAGCAGGTCCTTGGCCAGCAGGATGCCGAGGATCTCGTCCTTGTCGTCGCCGTGGACCGGGAAGCGCGAGTGGCCGGACTCGACCACCATCTTCATCAGCTCCAGGAACGGCGCGTCGGCGGGCAGGGCGACCATTTGCGAGCGCGGGATCATCACGTCGCCGACGGTGAGGTCGGAGACGGCGATGGCGCCTTCCATCATGGTCAGGGTGTCGGCCTCGATCAGGCCGTCGGCCTGCGCATCGCGCAGCAACTCGACCAGGTCCTCGCGGGTGGTGGGCTCGCCGGACAGCGCCGAGCTGATGCGGTCGAGCCAGGAGCGGCGCTTGTCATGGGCGCGCTCGGGCGAATCGGTCGGCTGGGCGTGGGTACTACTGTCGTCCTCGGACATTGAACAGGTTCATGGATACGCCCGGGGGATGAGCGTCCCCGCGAGTCTAGCGTATCGGCATGGCTGTCGTGGCAGGCCCCGGCACGAGCGCGGGGTGCGGCCGGCGCAGTGGTCAGTCGACGGCGAGGTAGGGGTCGTCGATGCCGAGGCCGGCGAGGATTTCGCGCTCCAGCTGCTCCATGCACTCGGCCTCGCGCTCGTCCTCGTGGTCCCAGCCCAGCAGGTGCAGGGCGCCGTGGACGGTCAGGTGGGCGTAGTGGTCGTTGAGGCGCTTGCGCTGTTCGCGCGCCTCGCGGGCGACCACCGGCGCGCAGATCACCAGGTCGCCCAGCACCGGCAGTTCCACGCCCTCGGGCAGCTCGGCCGGGAAGCTGAGCACGTTGGTGGCGTAGTCCTTGCCGCGGTAGTGGCGGTTGAACGCGCGGCCTTCCTTCGCGTCGACCAGGCGGATGGCGAGGTCGGCTCGGCGGATCCGGCCGTCCAGCGCCGCGGCCACCCAGCGGCGGAAGCTCACGGCCGACGGAATGCCGGCGCGCGGCAGGCCGTAACTGACGGAGACGTCGATCAGGGTGGCGGGTTGACTCATTCGCAGTCGTCCGTGTGGCCGCTCAGGTAGCGGGGCCGGTCTGCGCGTCCTGCGCGTCGCGGGCGTCATAGGCATTGACGATGCGTGCGACCAGTGGGTGGCGCACCACGTCCCGCGACTCGAAGAAGGTGAAGCTGACCCCGTCGACATTGCGCAGCACGTCGAGCGCGTCCTTCAGGCCGGACTTCTGGTGGCGGGGCAGGTCGACCTGGGTGAGGTCGCCGGTCACCACCGCGGTGCTTCCGTAGCCGATGCGGGTCAGGAACATCTTCATCTGCTCGATCGTGGTGTTCTGCGCTTCGTCGAGGATCACATAGGCATCGTTAAGCGTGCGTCCGCGCATGTAGGCCAGCGGCGCGATCTCGATGACGTTCTTCTCCAGCAGCTTGACCACCTTCTCGACGCCGAGCATCTCGTACAGGGCGTCGTACAGCGGGCGCAGGTAGGGGTCGACCTTCTGGGTGAGGTCGCCGGGCAGGAAGCCGAGCTTCTCGCCGGCCTCGACCGCCGGGCGCACCAGCACCAGCCGCTGCACGCGCGACTCGTTCAGCGCCTCGACCGCGCTGGCGACCGCGAGGAAGGTCTTGCCGGTACCCGCCGGGCCGATGCCGAAGTTGATGTCGTGGGTGGCGATCGCGTGCAGGTACTTGGCCTGGTTGCGGCCGCGGCCGCGGATGGTGCCGCGCTTGACCCGGATCGCGACCTCCTGCGGTTCGATGTCCTCGTCGACCATGCCGTCCGCGCCGATTTCAGCCAGTGCGAGGTGGATCGCCGGTTCGTCCAGCACCTGGCCGGCGGCGTCCTCCCACAGGCCGCGCAGCAGCTTCTCGGTCTTGCCGACCATCGCCTTCGGGCCGGTCAGGCGGTAGACGTTGCCGCGGCTGGCGAGTTCCACCCCGGTGCGCAGTTCGATCATGCGCAGATGGGCGTCGAACGGACCGTTGAGGTTGGCCAGGCGTTCGGTGTCGGGCGGGTCGAGGGTGAACTCGGACGTCGTGCGTGCGGCCATGGGGAGTGGTTGCGCGTGGGCGTGCCAGCTTGCGCCCGCGGGGTGTTTTTCGCAAAGTGCCGGGGACTTCGACGCGGGGACGGCGCATGCGCAAGACGCGGGTACGGACATCGGCCACGCTGGCCGTACTGTTGGCGACGCTGGCGCTGCCGGCAGCCGCCGAGGGCGTGACGGTGCTGGACGCCGCGCGCATCCACACGATGGACCCGGCTCAACCGCGGGTCGAGGCGATGGCCTTTGACGACGCCGGCCGGATCCTCGCGCTCGGCACGCGCGCCGCGCTGCACGAGCGTTACCCCGACGCCGCGCGACTGGACGCCGGCGATGCGACCGTCATCCCGGGCCTCATCGATGCCCACGGCCACGTCGCCGGCCTCGGGCTGACCAAGATGCGTGCCGACCTGGTCGGCGCCGCCAGCAAGGACGAGGTGCTGCAGCGGCTGCGCGCGTTCGCCGCCGACCTGCCCGAAGACGCTTGGCTGCTCGGTCGCGGCTGGGACCAGAACGACTGGCCGGAACGCGCCTTCCCGACCGCCGCCGACCTCGACGCCGCTTTCCCCGGCCGCCCGGTCTGGCTGACCCGGGTCGACGGCCACGCCGGCTGGGCCAACAGCGCGGCACTGGCGGCGGTCGAGCGCGACCTGTCCGGCGACTGGCAGCCCGACGGGGGCCGCATCGTCCGCGACGCGCAGGGCAGGGCGACCGGCGTCCTCGTCGACAGCGCGATGGCGCTGGTCGCTTCGGCCATGCCGGCGATGGATGCCGCGGCGACCGAACACGCGCTGGAGCTGGGCATGCGACAGGCGGTCGAGCACGGCCTGACCGGCGTCCACGACGCCGGCGTGTCGCTGCAGGAACTGCGCGCCTACCAGGCGCTGGCCGACCGCGACGCGATGCCGCTGCGCATCCACGCGATGGCCGACGGCGACGGCGAGGCACTGGCGTGGCTGTGCGACAACGGCCTGTACACCCACCCGGACGGCCGCCTGCAGATGCGCGCGGTGAAGCTGTTCATCGATGGCGCCCTTGGCAGCCGCGGCGCCGCGCTGCTGGACGACTACAGCGACGACAGCGGCAACCACGGCCTGCTGCTGATGACGCCGGAGCAACTGGTCGACGTCGCCACGCGGGCCAAGCGCTGCGGCGTGCAGGTCGCCACCCACGCGATCGGCGACCGCGGCAACCGGGTGGTGCTCGACGCCTTCGAGCACGTCCTTGGCGACGATGCCGCCGGCGACCACCGCTGGCGCGTTGAACATGCGCAGATCCTCACCCGCGCCGACATCCCGCGGTTCGACGCGCTCGGCGTGATCGCCTCGATGCAGCCGACCCACGCGACCTCCGACATGCCGTGGGCCGCCGACCGCATCGGTGACGAGCGGATCCAGTGGGCCTACGCGTGGCGCAAGCTGCGCGATGCCGGCGCCCGGCTGGCGCTGGGTTCGGACTTTCCGGTGGAGTCGGTCGACCCGCGGCTCGGGCTGTACGCCGCCGCCACCCGCACCGATTCCACGGCTGCGCCGGCCGGTGGCTGGCAGCCGCAGGAGAAGCTCACCGCCTGGGAGGCGCTGCGCGGTTTCACCTCCGACGCCGCCTATGCCGGCTTCGCCGAGGACCAGGTCGGCAGTCTCGAGGTCGGCAAGCGCGCCGATTTCGTGCTGCTGGCGCAGGACCCGCTGGCGATCGACCCGGCCGGGCTGGACGAACTCGACGTGCTGGCGACCTACGTCGACGGCGAGGCGGTCTACCGCCGGCCGTGAGCGGTCCCGCAGGCGTCCGTACGCCGCCGCACCCTACGGCGGGGTGCGGGCGTGGCGTGATGCCCGTCACCCTGCCGGTCGATCGTGGCGCCTAGAATCGGCGCCGGAGTTTCACCCGTCCACGGACCTGGATCAGGAGCTTTACCCGCATGAAGCATTCGCGCTGGCGCAATCGCGCCCTCGTAGTCGCAACCGTCGCCATCGCCGCGACCGGACTTTTCCTCGTCATCGCACCGGCCGTCGAGCGTGGTGCCGACGCCGCAACCGACCTGGAACAGGGCGGTGAAGCCCCGGCCAACGGTGGCGGCGCATCGGGCATCGACACCCTCGTGTACGCCGGCGACGGTGGCCACGCGGGCGAGAGTCCGCGCACGCCGCCGATTCCACCCAACCTGCCACCGGTCGACCCGGTCGATCCGCCGGAGTACGACACCAGCCTGCCGCCGGACACGCTCTATGCCGAGCATGCGCCGGCCAGGGCCCACTTCGCCGGCAAGCTGCCGTTCGGTGTCGACGATCGCACCTATGTCGAGTTCAACCGCGCTGCGCTGGCATCGCTCGGTGTCGGTTCGACGCTGACGCTGCGCACCCCGGACGACGGCAAGCCGCATACCGTGCGGATCGACGAGATCCAGGTCCACCCCAACGGCGACAAGTCCTGGATCGGCCACGTGGTGGATGCGGGCGGCGAAGTACTGCCTGCGGTATTCACCCAGGGCGAGGACTCCAGTTTCGGCAGCATCAGCACGCGCAGTGGCACCTACAGCCTGGAGGCCGAGGGCCGGCTGGGCTGGATCGCCAACGTGGACCGGCTGCGCCAGCACCAGGACTTCGACCAGCCCGACGTGCTGCTGCCCGACCCCGCCGACGCCGTCGCACCGCCCGACGCACGCTGAGCAAGGCGCGCGGGCGACGAGCGTTCGTCCGCGTGCATCCCCCCGGTCGCCGGATTCCGGCGGCACCCCCAGCCGGCCCCCGGCCGGCGATCCACCCTGCAACCAAGGACCCGCCGATATGGACAGCCCCAGCAACACCGGCCCCCGCAAACACCGCCTCGCGACCCTCGCGCTGGCCCTGGCCGGCACCGTCGCCGCCGGCCAGGCCGCCGCCGAGAACGTGGTCGACATCATGTACGTCTACACGCCCGAGGCGGCGCAGTACGGCGGCGACATCGAGACCCGGCTCAACCAGTACATCGCCCAGTCCAACCAGGCCTACCAGACCAGCAACGTCGACATCCGCCTGAGGCTGGTGCACAGCGTCCAGAGCAGCAACTCGAACTACCGCTACACGGGCAACACCGCGCTGAACTACATCACCTACAACGACGGCGCCATCCACGCGTTGCGCGACGACCATGGCGCGGATTTCGTCGGCCTGCTCAACATGGCGCCCGGCGGCCTGTGCGGCGTCGGCTGGCTCGGCCAGAGCAGCGGCGGCGTGATCACCACGACGTCCAAGAACATGGCCTACAGCAGCTCGGCGATCGACTGCGGTTACCTGACCTTTACCCACGAGCTCGGCCACAACATGGGCCTGATGCACAGCCGCCGGCAGGGCGACACCTCCGGCGGCCACCACGTGTACGGCATGGGCTACGGGGTCGACTACTCGTTCGCCACCCTGATGGCGTATGCGTACCTGTTCAACACCAACTACGTGTATCGCTTTTCCAACCCGCGCCAGACCTGCAACGGCACCGCCTGCGGCGACGCCTCGACCGCGGACTCGGCGCGTTCGCTGGGCCTGATGGCGAACCAGTACCCCGACTATCGCCCGTCGCGCACCGACCCCGACCCGGGCCCGGAGCCGGATCCGGAGCTGCCGGTGCCGCCGCAGGGCAGCAACATGATCGCCAACCCGAGCTTCGAGGACGGTCTGGGCGGCTGGGCGGGTGCCCATGGCGGCAGTCTGTCGCTGAGCGGCACCCGGCGCCACGGCGGCAAGCAGGGCGTGGCGGTGTCCAACCGCGGCTCGTACGCGGCCGGCTTCGCCCAGGACATCACCGGCAAGCTGCAGACGGGTACCGACTACACCTTCGGGCTGTGGATGCGCCTGCAGGGCAAGTCCAGCGATACCGCGCGCGTGGTGCTGGAGGTCAACGGCGGCGAGAGCTACGTCGACCTGGGCCGCTTCGGTGTGACCGATGCGTGGACCGAAATCGATGGCGAATTCACCCACCAGGTGCCCGCCGGCAGCCGGGTGCGCCTGCTGGTCTACGGCCCGGCCGCCGGTGTCAACTTCCATGCCGACAGCATCAGCATCGCCCCGGTCGATGGCGGTGACGACAGCGGCAACCTGGTTCGCAACGGCGATTTCGAAGGCGGCACCGCGGCGTCGTGGGCGCGTACCTTCGGCGGCACCCTCGGCGTGGTCGGCGACGGCTTCAACAGCAGCCGCAGCCTGCGTCTGTCGAACCGTACCTCGTGGTACGACGGCGTCGGCCAGGAGCTGGTCGGGCTCGAGGCGGGCAGCGACTACGTCGCAAGCGCGCGGGTCAAGGTCAGTGGCCGCAACGATCCCACCTCGCTGTGGGTCCTGATCCACGATGACAGCGGCCGCTACTGGCAGCGCGTGGCGTGGGCGGCGGCCGACAACGGCGACTGGACCGAGCTGACCGGCAAGTTCCGGATCGAGCCGGTCGGCACGCTGTACTCGGTCGCACTGCACGTGATGGGGCCGAACGCCGGCGTCGATTTCCAGGTCGACGACATCAGCGTGGTGCCGATCTAGAGCCGTCCACCACTCCTTGGATGCGCGACGCCGGCCCAGTGCCGGCGTCGTCGCATCGGGGTTCAGTGCCTTGTGGCGCGAACCAGCAACACGGCGGCGACCGTCGCGACCACTATGCTGCCGCCCAGCCACAGCCAGGCGGTCACGCTCGGCGCAAACACGCCGCCGTCGAAGGCGCGCATGCCGAACGGCAGCAGTCCCAGCACCGCGACCCCGCCCAGCCACAGCCCCAGCGCGTGACGGCGCAGCGGGCTGTCGGGTGGCGGTGCCATCGGGACCTGCCGGTTACAGCGTTTCGACGCGGCCGCGGAGCGAGTTGCTCAACGCCCCGGTGATCACCACGTCGACGAACTGCCCGACCAGCCGCTTCGGCCCGGCGAAGTTCACCGACCGCATGTTCTCGGTCTTGCCGGTCAATTCGTCGGGGTTCTTCTTCGACGGGCCCTCGACCAGCACCTTCTGCACGCTGCCGACCATCGCCTCGGAAATCTTCCGCGCGTTCTCGTTGATCGTCGCCTGCAACCGCGACAGACGGGCGTGCTTCTCTTCGGACGTGGTGTTGTCGTCCAGGTCCGCCGCCGGCGTGCCCGGCCGGCGCGAATAGATGAAGGAGAAGCTCTGGTCGAAACCGACGTCCTCGATCAGCTTCATCGTCTTCTCGAAGTCCGCCTCGCTCTCGCCGGGGAAGCCGACGATGAAGTCCGAGCTGATCGAAATGTCCGGCCGCACAGCCCGCAGCTTGCGCACCTTCTGCTTGAACTCCAGCGCCGTGTAGCCGCGCTTCATCGCGCTCAGCACGCGGTCGCTGCCCGACTGCACCGGCAGGTGCAGGTAGTTGGCCAGTTCCGGCACGTCGCGATAGGCCTCGACCAGCGAATCGGAGAACTCCAGCGGGTGCGAGGTGGTGAAGCGGATGCGGTCGACGCCGTCGATCTGCGCGATCGTGCGGATCAGCAGGCCCAGGTCGGCGACCTCGCCGGCGGTGTCCTCGCCCATCGGCCCGCGGTAGGCATTGACGTTCTGCCCGAGCAGGTTGACCTCGCGCACCCCCTGCGCGGCCAGCTGCGCCACCTCGACCAGCACGTCCTCGAACGGCCGGCTGACCTCCTCGCCGCGGGTGTAGGGCACCACGCAGAACGAGCAGTATTTGGAACAGCCCTCCATGATCGACACGAACGCGCTCGGGCCCTCGGCACGCGGTTCCGGCAGGCGGTCGAATTTCTCGATCTCGGGAAAGCTGATGTCGACCTGCGGCTGGCCGGACTCGCGGCGGGCGCGGACCAGCTCCGGCAGGCGGTGCAGGGTCTGCGGGCCGAACACCAGGTCCACGTAGGGCGCGCGCTTGACGATCGCCTCGCCCTCCTGGCTCGCCACGCAACCACCGACGCCGATCAGCACCGGCTTGTCACCGGCCTTGAGCGACTTCCAGCGCCCGAGCTGGCTGAATACCTTTTCCTGCGCTTTTTCGCGGATCGAGCAGGTATTGACCAGGATCACGTCGGCTTCTTCGACGTTATCGGTCAGCTCCAGCCCGTCGCTGGCCGCCAGCACGTCGGCCATCTTGGCCGAGTCGTACTCGTTCATCTGGCAGCCGTGGGTCTGGATATAGAGCTTTCCGGACGCCGGCAGGCCGGAGGGGAGCGTGGCGGGGCGGGCGGGGGTTTGGGCTTGGGTGTCAGTAGTGGTCATGGGAATCCGGAAGGGCGGTGCTTATTCCGCGCCGGCTGACTGGAAACCGAACAGTCTAGCGCGGAAGCCCGGCCATCCCGCGCAGCAGGTCGCGTTTTGCAGAATCAGGGACTTGGCAACGCCCCGGCGAAGGGGGAGACTCGCGCCCATGAGGGGGAACCTGTTGTTTCTGGGGCTTGCATGCCTGCTGGTCGCCACGCCCGTGGCCGCCGGTACCGTCTACCGCTGCGACAGCGCCGATGGCGGCCGCAGCTACGTCAGCAAGCGCATCCCCGGCGCCAAGTGCAGCGCCATCAGCAGCTACACCACCAGCAAGTCGCCGCCGCCGGCCCGCAAGGCCGCGACCCCGGCGTCCGCCACCGCGATCGGCAGCGCCACGCCAGCCAGCACCACCGCCGGTTCGCCGGCGTCGGTGGAGACGGCAGGCGCCAGCATGACCAACGCCGCGCCGGTCAAATCGGTCAAGCCCGGCTCGGCGGGCTCGCGCCTGGTCCAGGGGCAGGTCTACTCCTATATCAAGGACGGCGTGCGCCACTACACCAGCGACAGGCCGAAGGGCGTGGTCGCCCGCGCCAGCGCGGTGCGCACGATCAAGTACAGCTTCCTCGAGACCTGCTTCGCCTGCGCGGCCAAGCCGGGGGTCGATTTCGGCAACGTCCGCCTCAACACGGTGGCCTACCGTGACGAGATCGCCGCCGCCGCCCGGGAGCACGGCGTCGACGAAGCCATCGTCCGCGCCGTGATCCACGCCGAATCGGCGTTCAACCCCAACGCGCTGTCGCGGGTCGGTGCGCAGGGCCTGATGCAGCTGATGCCGGCCACCGCGCGTCGCTTCGGGGTGGGCAACGCGTTCGACGCGGGGCAGAACATCCAGGGCGGCGTCGAATACCTCGCGTGGCTGCTCAAGCGCTTCGACGGCAACCTGACCCTGGCCGCCGCCGGTTACAACGCCGGCGAGGGCAACGTCGACAAGTACAACGGGGTCCCGCCCTTCAGCGAGACGCAGCGCTACGTGCAGCGCGTCGGGGTGCTGGCCGAGCGCTACCGCGCCGCGCAGTGACGCGGCCGGGCGCCGCGCACGACGCCGGGCGACCGGCGCGGCGCGACGGATTGTCGGGTCGTTAACCGTTCCGTTACACTTCCCCGTCTTTTGAGCCGCCAGCCTTCGCCAGTGGTGCAGGCCGTGCGGTGAACGTCGATTTCAAGATTCGCGGAGTGCCGGATGGCCAACCAAGGGATCCATGATCCTCGCAGCGAGCACGCGGGCGTGCCCGCGGGCGAGCCCGTCAACCACGGTCGCCGCAGGTTCCTGACCGCGACCACCGCCGTGGTCGGCGCCGTCGGGGCCGGCTTCGTGGCGGTGCCCTTCATCAAGTCGTGGAACCCCAGCGAGCGCGCCAAGCTCGCCGGTGCGCCGATCAGCGCCGACATCAGCACGCTCGAGGTGGGCCAGCGCCTGATCCTCGAGTGGCGCGGCCAGCCGATCTGGATCGTCCGCCGCTCGCAGGAGATCCTGCAGGCGCTGCCGACGCTCGACGACCAGTTGCGCGACCCGATGTCGGAGAACCCCGAGCAGCAGCCGGCCTACGTGCTGGAGGGCGATGCCCACATGCGCTCGATCAAGCCCGAGGTCTCGGTGCTGGTCGGCCTGTGCACCCACCTGGGCTGCTCGCCGGAAATGAAGGCCGAGATCCGCCCCCAGCCGTTCGACGCCAACTGGAAGGGCGGCTACTTCTGCCCCTGCCACAAGTCCAAGTTCGACATGGCCGGGCGCGTCTACGAGGGCGTGCCGGCGCCGACCAACCTGGTCGTGCCGCCGCACCACTACGAAAACGACACCACCATCGTCATCGGTGTCGACCCCTCGCAGTCGAACAGCCAGGGAGCCGCATAAACCATGGCCAATATCTTCACCCGCAGCGCCAACGGCGTGATGGACTGGGTCAACGAACGCGCCCCCGCGCTTGCGCCGATGTACCGCAAGCACATGAGCGAGTACTACGCGCCCAAGAACTTCAACATCTGGTACATCTTCGGCGTGCTGTCGCTGGTGGCGCTGGTCAACCAGATCGTGACCGGCATCTTCCTGACGATGCATTTCAAGCCGAGCGCGGCGGAAGCCTTCGCCTCGGTCGAGTACATCATGCGCGACGTGGAGTGGGGCTGGCTGATCCGCTACATGCACTCCACCGGTGCGTCGCTGTTCTTCGTGGTGGTCTACATCCACATGTTCCGCGGCCTGATGTACGGCTCGTACCGCAAGCCGCGCGAGCTGGTGTGGATCCTCGGCATGCTGATCTACCTGGTGCTGATGGCCGAGGCCTTCATGGGCTACGTGCTGCCGTGGGGGCAGATGTCCTTCTGGGGCGCCAAGGTGATCATCTCGCTGTTCGGCGCGATCCCGGTCATCGGCAACGGCCTGACCGAGTGGATCATGGGCGACTACCTGCCCGGCGATGCCACCCTCAACCGCTTCTTCGCCCTGCACGTGATCGCGATGCCGCTGGTCCTGCTGCTGCTGGTGGTGCTGCACCTGGGCGCGCTGCACGAGGTCGGGTCCAACAACCCCGACGGCGTGGAGATCAAGAAGGGGCCGAAGGGCAACCGCTGGTCGCCGCTGGCGCCGGCTGACGGCATCCCGTTCCACCCGTACTACACGGTCAAGGACACGGTGTTCGTCGGCTTCTTCCTGATGCTGGCTGCGTTCATCATCTTCTTCGCGCCGGCGCTGGGTGGCTGGTTCCTCGAGCACGACAACTTCACCGAGGCCAACCGCCTGGTGACGCCGGAGCACATCAAGCCGGTCTGGTACTACACCCCGTACTACGCGATGCTGCGGGTCATCCCCGACAAGCTGGGCGGCGTGCTGGTGATGTTCGGCGCGATCGCGATCCTGTTCGCGGTGCCGTGGCTGGACCGCAGCAAGGTCCACTCGGTGCGCTACCGCGGCTGGATCTCCAAGGTCATGCTGGTCCTGCTGGCGGTGTGCTTCGTGTGGCTCGGCAAGATCGGCGCCGGCCCGGGTACCGACCCGGTCGAGACCCAGATCGGCCGCGTCCTGACCTTCCTTTATTTCGCCTTCTTCATCACGATGCCGCTGTGGACCAAGATCGACAAGACCAAGCCGGTGCCGGAACGGGTGACGACGCATGACTAAGTCCAGGCTTTTCCGCAACCGCGTGTTCACCCGCTTTGCCACTGTCGTCGCCGGCATGCTGGTTTCGGCTTCGGCACTCGCCGCGACGGGCGGCGACCTGCAGCAGTCGGGCGTCGACCTGGGCGACCAGGCCTCGCTGCAGCGCGGCGCCCAGCTGTACATGAACTACTGCTCGGGCTGCCACTCGCTCAAGTACCTGCGTTACTCGCGCATCGCCGAGGACCTGGGCCTGACCGAAGAGCAGGTCATGGACAACCTCAACTTCACCGGCGCCAAGTTCGGCGAGCAGATCCAGGTCGCCATGCCGGCCGAGCACGCCACCGGCTGGTTCGGCAAGATGCCGCCGGACCTCAGCCTGATCTCGCGCGTGCGCGGCAGCGACTGGATCTACACCTACCTCAAGTCGTTCTACCTGGACGAGTCGAGCACGCTGGGTTGGAACAACAAGCTGTTCCCGAACGTGTCGATGCCCAACCCGCTGTGGGAGCTGCAGGGCCTGCAGCACGCGGAGTACGGCGAGCCCGACGCGGCGACCGGCGAGCGCCCGGTGACCGGCCTCAAGGTCACCCAGGCCGGGTCGCTGGACCCGCAGGCCTTCGACCAGGCCGTCCGGGACATCACTGCTTTCCTCGAGTACGCCGGTGAACCGGCCGCCCTCAAGCGCCAGAGCATGGGCGTGTGGGTGATCCTGTTCCTCGCTGCGTTCACGTTCCTCGCCTGGCTGTTGAAGAAGGAATACTGGCGAGACGTGCACTAGGCGATCCCGGTCGAAAAGCCCGCACTTCGAGTGCGGGTTTTTCCGTGCCGGTCCGGTGCGTCCGTGCACGCACCGGCGACGCGACTCGAGGCCGTGACGACCGCCCGCGCTGGGTGGGCGGCGTCTTGCGACCGGCGGAATCCGGGCGCTGGAGAGGTCGATGATGGCGGCGAGCCCACGCATGCGTAATGCCCTTACCCTGTTCTCCTCGAACGACTGCGTCCTGTGCCACCGCGTGCGGCTGGTACTGGCCGCCAAGGGCGTCACCTACGACCTGATCCCGGTCGACCCGCAGAATCCGCCGGAAGACCTGGTCGACCTCAACCCGTACCACTCGGTGCCGACCCTGGTCGAGCGCGACCTGGTGCTGTATGCCGCCAGCGTGGTCAGCGAGTACCTCGACGAGCGCTACCCGCACCCGCCGCTGATGCCGGTCGATCCGCTGTCGCGCGCCCGCTTGCGCCTGGCGATGCTGCGGCTGGAGCACGACTGGGTGCCGCAGGTGCAGGCGATCCAGCTCGGCAACAAGGCGCAGGCCGACGCCGGCCGCAAGCGCCTGAAAGAGCTGCTGACCGCCTCGGTGCCGCTGTTCAAGGCGTTCAAGTTCTTCCTCAACACCGAGATGAGCCTCGCCGACTGCGCGATGGCGCCGATCATCTGGCGCCTGCCGGCGCTCGGCGTGCCGCTGCCGAAGGACGGCAAGGCGATCGAGGACTACGGCAACCGGATCTTCCGCAACCCGGGGTTCACCCGCAGCCTGACCGAGCAGGAGCGCCGCCTGCGCGACCTGCCGGCCTGACGCGCTGTGACGGCGCCCGCAACGGGCGACGAAAGCGGTCGCGTTCGCGCGCGACTGCTCTAGACTGCGCGCATGACCGAAAGCGCAGCACCGATGACCAGCCACCGCCCGTACCTGCTGCGGGCGTTGTACGAGTGGATCGCCGACAACGACATGACCCCGCACCTGCTGGTCGATGCGACCCGGCCCGGCGTGCTGGTGCCAGCGCATGCGGTGAATGAGGGCCGGATCGTGCTGAACGTCGCCCAGCGCGCGGTGTCCGGCCTGCAGATGGACAACGAGCTGATCCGCTTCAGCGCGCGCTTCGGCGGTGTCAGCCAGTCGATCTCGGTGCCGGTCGGCGCGGTGCTGGCGATCTACGCGCGCGAGACCGGACAGGGCATGGCTCTGCCCGAGGAAGCCGATGACGGTGGCAGCCACCATGCGCTGCCCGACGAAGGCGCGCGGCCGTCGCTCAGTGCGGTGCCGAGCGAGCCGGGCGACGCGTCGACCGGCGAGCCCGTGGATGACGGGGATGGTCCGGACGGTCCCGACGACGCCGGCCCGGGCCCGCGCCGCGGCGCCCACCTGCGCGTGGTGAAGTAGCCGCGGTTACTGCAGCCGCGCTGGCTGCGACGCCAGCGGCCCGGTGAACGACACCAGTTTGTCGCCGCGCAGCACCAGCCGCCCGGCATGGCGGTCGTCGCCATTGCGCGAGTAGTCGAAGCGGAACGTGCGTTCCCACCCGAGCCAGCCACTGTCGAGCCGGCACAGCTTCAGGCCGGTCGCGTGCACGCTCTGGTCGAGCCACTGAACGCCGGCGGCCTGGCAGGCGTCGCGGCCGACCGCCTCGGCGCGTTCGGCGGCGGCGCGGCCGGCGCTCCAGAACGCGAACGCGGCGGCGCCGGCGATCATCAGGATGACCAGGGTCGGCATGGTTCAGCGGGCCGGCGGCGGGCCGAGCTTGAGCGACAGGTCGACCGCGCGGATGTGCTTGGTCAGCCCGCCGATCGAGATGAAGTCCACGCCGTCCCCGGCGATCGCGCGCAGGCCGGCGAGGTCGACGCCGCCGGAGACTTCCAGCGGCACCCGGCGCGGATGCGCGGCGGCCACGGCGACCGCCTCGCGACGGGTCGCCGCGTCGAAGTCGTCGACCAGGATGCGGTCGCAGCCGGCGTCCAAAGCCTCGCGCAGCTGCTCGAGCGTCTCGACCTCGACGATCAGCGGCAGCATGGGGTGGGCGGCGCTTGCAGCCTCGATGGCGGCGGTCAACGAACCCGCCGCGCGGACGTGGTTCTCCTTCAGCATCACCGCGTCGTACAGGCCCATGCGGTGGTTGCAGCCGCCGCCGACGCGGACCGCGTACTTCTGCGCCTGGCGCAGGCCCGGGATGGTTTTGCGGGTGTCGAGGATGCGGGTGCCGGTGCCGGCCACCGCGGCGACGTGCTCGGCGGTGCTGGTGGCGGTTGCCGACAGTGTCTGCATGAAGTTCAACGACGCGCGCTCGGCGCTGACCAGGGCGCGGGCGCGGCCCTGCAGGGTCGCCAGCACGGTGCCGGCGGCGACGCGATCGCCTTCTTCCACCCGCCAGTCGATGCGCACGTCGGGGTCGAGCGCGCGATGGCAGGCGTCGAACCACGGCCGGCCGCAGACCACCGCGTCCTCCTTGCACAGCAGGTAGGCGCTGTCCGCCTCGTCGGCCAGCAGGGCGGCGGTGACGTCGCCGGAACCGATGTCCTCGGCCAGCGCCGCGGCCACGTCGGCCGCGACGACCTCGCTGGGCATCGCGAAGCCCGTGCTCATGCCGCGGGGAAGCCGTCGACCTGGGTGGTCTCGATCGCTTCCTCGGCCAGCAGCACCGGGATGCCGTCGTCTACCCGGTAGACCCGTTTGCGGTCGCGGGTGACCAGTGCCTCGCGCAGCGCGGTGGCCTGGGCGCCGCCGTCGCCGCGGACCACGCCGCCGGCGTCGATCGCCCGGTTGAGCGCCTGCAGGCCCTGGCTGTCCAGCAGCGCGAGCGGTTGGCGGGTGGCGGGGCAGACGAGCAGGTCGAGCAGTTTGCGGTCCACGTGGGTGGCTCCTTGCGTGGCGGTGAAGCACCGGCGGAAGGTCGGTAGAATACCGTTTTGCCGCAGGTCCGGACCATGACAGACACCGCGCACGCGCCGCTCGTCGGCATCGTGATGGGTTCCCGCTCCGACTGGGAGACGATGCAGCACGCGGCCGCCCGGCTGGAGGCGCTCGGCGTGCCGCACGAGGTCCGGGTGGTCTCGGCGCACCGCACCCCGGACGTGCTGTTCGACTACGCCGCCGGCGCCGCCGGCCGCGGCCTGCGCGCGATCATCGCCGGTGCCGGTGGCGCCGCCCACCTGCCGGGCATGCTGGCCGCCAAGACAGCAGTGCCGGTGCTCGGTGTACCGGTGCAGTCGAAGGCGCTGAACGGCATGGACTCGCTGCTGTCCATCGTGCAGATGCCCGCCGGGATCCCGGTGGCGACGTTCGCGATCGGCAATGCCGGCGCGTCCAACGCCGCGCTGTTCGCCGCGGCGATGCTGGCGGCCGGGCACCCGGCGATCGGCGAGGCGCTCGATGCCTTCCGCACCCGGCAGACCGAAGAGGTCGCCGGCAACGACGACCCGCGCAAGTGAGGCCGGCATGACCACGGTCGGCATCCTCGGTGGTGGCCAGCTGGCCCGCATGCTCGCGCTGGAGGGCGCTCCGCTGGGCGTGCGCTTCCTGGTGATGGACGCCACGGCCGAGGCCTGCGCCGGCCAGTTCGCGCCGATGGTGGTCGGCGACTACACCGACGAGGCGGCGCTGGCCGAGTTCGCCTCGCGCGTCGACGTCGCCACCTTCGATTTCGAGAACGTGCCGTCGGAGTCCGCCCGCTGGCTGACCGACCGCGTCGCGGTTTACCCGAACCCGCGAGCGCTGGGTACCGCGCAGGACCGGCTGGCCGAGAAGACCCTGTTCCGCGAGCTCGGCATCCCGGTGCCGCCTTTCGCCGCCATCGACACCCGTGCGGAACTCGACGCGGCGATCGACGCGGTCGGCACGCCGTGCATCCTCAAGACGCGGCGGCTCGGCTACGACGGCAAGGGGCAGTTCCGGATCAGGACGGCGGCCGACGCCGACGCGGCGTGGCAGGCGCTCGGTGCGCAGGCGTCGAAGGTGGGGCTGATCCTCGAAGGCTTCGTCGCGTTCCAGCGCGAGCTGTCGGTGGTGGCGGTGCGCGGCCGCGACGGCGAGTTCCGCACCTGGCCGCTGACGGAGAACTGGCACGTCGACGGCGTGCTGTCGGCCAGCCTCGCGCCGGCGGTGGTCGAGCCCGGCCTGGCCGAAACCGCATCCACCTATGCCCGGCAACTGGCCGAGGCGCTGGACTATGTCGGCGTGTTCGCGCTGGAGCTGTTCTGCCGCGACGGCGAACTGCTGGCCAACGAGTTGGCGCCGCGCGTGCACAACTCCGGCCACTGGACCATCGAGGGTGCCGAGACCAGCCAGTTCCAGAACCACCTGCGCGCCGTGCTCGGCCTGCCGCTGGGCTCGACCCGGATGGTCGGTCACGCCTGCATGCTCAACTGGATCGGCGCGATGCCCGAGGCCCGCGCGGTGCTGGCCGAGCCGGGCGGACACTGGCACGACTACGGCAAGGCTCCGCGCGAGGGGCGCAAGGTCGGGCATGCGACGTTGCGGGCGGATTCGACCGCGGAACTGGCCGCGGCGCTGGGCAAGGTCGGGGCGGCGCTGGGTCGCGAGGCGCAGGTGGCGCCTGTCATCGCGCGACTCCAGGACGGCGAGTCTTTGTAGGAGCGACGTCAGTCGCGACCTGTACATCGTCTCAAGGGTTCGGCGGGTCGCGACTTACGTCGCTCCTACAAAGACTGATGGCTCGAACAGCGGTCCACCGGCAACGGAAGAAGCCGGGTTCCACCCTTGCCACAAACAAAAAACGGCCGGGTCGCCCCGGCCGTTTCGCGTATCAGGCAACCGCCGCCGATCACTTCATGTTCGAAGCGACGAACTCCCAGTTGACCAGGTTCCAGAACGACTCGACGTACTTCGGCCGCGCGTTGCGGTAGTCGATGTAGTACGCGTGCTCCCACACGTCGCAGGTCAGGAGCGGGGTGTCCTCGCCGGTCAGCGGGGTGTTGGCGTTGGAGGTGCTGACCAGCGCGAGGGCGCCGTCGGGGCGCTGCACCAGCCACGCCCAGCCCGAACCGAAGGTCTTGACCGCGGTGTCGGTGAACTGCTGCCTGAAGCTGGCGAAGTCGCCGAACGCCTTGTTGATCGCATCGGCGACCTTGCCGGTCGGCTCGCCGCCGCCGTTGGGGGCCATGCAGTTCCAGAAGAACGTGTGGTTCCACACCTGCGCGGCGTTGTTGAACATGCCGCCCTGCGCCTTGCGGATGATCTCCACCAGGTCCATGTCGGCGAACTCGGTGCCCTCGATCATCTTGTTGAGGTTGTCGACGTAGGCCTTGTGGTGCTTGCCGTGGTGGTAGTCGAGGGTCTCGGCGGAGATGTGCGGCTCCAGCGCGGTGCGGTCGTAGGGCAGGGGAGGCAGTTCGATGGCCATGGGCGGGTCTCCTTGTTGGGGGCTGGCGGTGCAGGGCGTGCCGCCGGTCGCCGAAGCGATCGCGTGCGGGCAGCCCGGCGGCTTACAATCCCCATTCTATCCCCACGCCTTGTTGGCTGGCCGCGAAAAGGCCGGGACAGGGCATCCCAGGAGTAACCCGAATGTCGGTGATCGAGCGGATCCAGGCCGAGGTCGAAGGCCACCCGGTCGTGTTGTTCATGAAGGGGACCGCACAGTTCCCGATGTGCGGCTTCTCCAGTCGCGCGGTGCAGGCGCTGCAGACCGCCGGCGCGACCGACCTGCACACCGTCAACGTGCTCGAGGACCCGGAAGTGCGCGCCAACCTGCCGCGCTTCTCCAACTGGCCGACCTTCCCGCAGCTGTTCATCCATGGCGAGCTGATCGGTGGCTGCGACATCACGATGGAGCTGTTCGAGTCGGGCGAACTGGCCCGCATGATCAGCGAAACGCGCAGCGAGTGAGTACCGCGGTGGGCAACGAACCGCACGACGGCATCGGCGAACTCGACGGCCGGGTCGTGCTGGTCAGCGGCGCCGCCGGCGGGCTCGGCTCGGCCGCCGCCAAGGCGTGCGCACGCGCCGGCGCCACCGTGGTGCTGCTCGGTCGCAAGCTGCCGCGCCTCAACCGCGTGTACGACGCGGCCGCGGCGCTCGGCCCGGAACCGGTGCTGTATCCACTGGACCTGGAGGGCGCCGGCCCGGACGACTACCAGGAGCTCGCCAGCCGGCTCGAGCAGGAGTTCGGCCGCCTCGACGGCGTGCTGCACTGCGCCGCCGAGTTCCGCGGCCTGACACCGCTGCTGCAGACCGACCCGGCCACGTTCGCCCGCGCGATCCACGTCAACCTCACCGCCCCGTGGTGGTTGAGCCAGGCCTGCCTGCCGCTGATGGCGCGCAGCCCCGATGCCGCGCTGGTCTTCGCAATGGACGACCCCGAGCGCGTCGGCAAGGCCAACTGGGGCGGCTATGGCATCGCCCACCACGGCCTCGCGGCGCTGGTCGGGATGCTGCACGGCGAGCTGGCCAACAGTTCCGTGCGGGTCGCCGGCCTGCGTCCGGGCCCGATGCGCACCGCCCTGCGCGCCCGCGCCTACGTCGACGAGCACGACCGCGCCGCGCGCGACCCCGAGACCCGCGCGCAGGCCTGTGTCACCCTGCTGTCGGCCGCCGGCGCTGCCCATCGCGGCCAGGTGTGGGCGCCCGCCGGCTGAGCCGGCCGCACTCAAGGACCCCGGATGACCATCGCCTCGGCCGCACTGCTGCTGTTTTTGATCCTCGACCCGCTGGGCAACATCCCGGTGTTCCTCAGCCTGCTGCGGACGCTGCCGCCCCGGCGCCAGCGGATCGTGCTCGCGCGCGAGCTGCTGATCGCGCTGGCGGTGCTGATGATCTTCCTGTGGGCCGGCAAGTACTTCCTCGAAGCGATGCACCTGCGGCAGGAGTCGGTGTCGATCGCCGGTGGCATCGTGCTGTTCCTGATCGGCATCCGGATGATCTTCCCGCCGCCGGAAGGCCTGATGGGCGAACTGCCCGACGGCGAACCCTTCATCGTGCCGATGGCGATCCCGCTGGTGGCCGGGCCGTCCGGCATGGCCGCGGTGATGCTGATGGGCAGCAACGAGCCCGGCCGGCTGGGCGAGTGGAGCCTGGCGCTGCTGATCGCCTGGGGTGCGACCGCGGCGATCCTGTTCTCGGCGACCGTGCTCTACAAGTGGCTGGGCCGGCGCGCGCTGACCGCGGTGGAGCGCCTGATGGGCATGCTGCTGGTCGCGATTTCGGTGCAGATGTTCCTCGACGGCCTGGGCGCGTATCTGCAGATCGGGCCGGCCGCCTGACTGTCATCCGACTGTCACCGGTTTGCCGCGTACCGGTCCGCCGGAGCGGCTCCGCTTGACGCAACGGACCTCCTCGCCGTAACAAAACCGTCAACCATCCGCCGTAGTATCGCCGCGTGTTAAACTCACGTTAACCGGCGTCAGCGCCGGTTTCTCGTGTCCGACGTACCCGGTGGTCGCCCCAGGCGGGCCCCGGGGCCAGTGCCCTTCCCATCCCGAGGCCATCCGCCATGAATCACCCCAGCCGCGCCCGCATGTCCAGGCTCACGCTCGGTTTGCTCGTCGCCCTTGCCACCGCTCCCGCGTTCGCCCAGAGCACCTCCGCCGGTGTCGGCGGCCAGGTCGTCGGCGCCGACGGCCAGCCCGTCGCGGGTGCCGAAGTAACCATCGTCCACACCGAGTCGGGCACGGTCAGCCGCGTGGTCACCGATGACAGCGGCCGCTACAACGCGCGCGGCCTGCGCGTGGGTGGTCCGTACTCGATCACCATCAACAAGGCCGGCGCCGGTACGAGCTCGGAAGAGGACGTCTACCTCCCGCTGAACCAGGTGACGACGGTCGACGCCCAGCTCAACAACGACCTGACGACGCTGCAGTCGGTGCAGGTCGTGGGCGAGTTGCTCCCGGAAATCTTCGGTGCCGACAAGATGGGTACCGGCACCAACGTCGATCGCGAACAGATCGAGTCGCTGCCGTCGATCCAGCGCAACATCCAGGACTACATGCGACTGGATCCGCGCCTGGCCCAGACCGACAAGGGGCGCGGCGAGATCTCCGCCGGTGGCCAGAACACCCGCTTCAACTCGATCCGTATCGACGGCGTGTCGACCAACGATCCGTTCGGCCTTGAAGCCAACAACATGCCGACGCTGCGCCAGCCGGTCTCGATGGACGCCATCGAGGCCATCAACATCGACCTGGCGAACTATGACACCACGATCGCCGGCGGCACCGGTGCCGTCGTTGACGCGGTGACCAAGTCGGGTACCAACGAGTTCGGGGGCACGGCGTACTACGTGTTCCGCGACAACGATATGGTGCGCGACAACGAGGACGGCACGCCGTTCGGTGGCTTCACCGACGAGGAAACCTACGGCTTCACGGTGGGTGGCCCGATCGTGAAGGACAAGCTGTTCTTCTTCGCCAACTACGAGAAGTTCACCCGTGCGGCGCCGGGGCCGGCATACGGTCCGGTCGGCTCGGGTGCGTCCAACATCGTCGACATCACTCCCGAGCAGATCGCCGAGGCGCAGCAAATCGCGCGCGACGTCTACGGGCTCGACATCGGTTCGTTCACCGTCCCGGGTGACCTGGAAACGAACGTCGAGGAGTACGCGGTCAAGCTCGACTGGAACATCAACGACTACCATCGCGCCTCGCTGCGCTACTCCAAGATGGAGCAGGTCGATGCCAACCTGCCGGGCATCGGCAACAGCTCGCTGTCCCTCAACAGCTACTGGTACGACCACAACAAGACCTTCGAGAGCACCGTCGTGCAGCTGTTCAGCGACTGGTCGATGGATTTCTCGACCGAGTTCAAGCTGTCCACGCGTGACTACAGCGCCATTCGCGACTCGCTCGGCGATCCGATGCCGAACATCGGCATCAGCCTGCGCGAGTTCGATCCGTCCGCGCCGGGCTTCGATCCGGACGAGCCGGCAGGCACCCCTTACCTGAACTTCGGTACCGAGGAGTTCACGCACATCAACCGGGTCGAGACCGAGCAGCTCAGTGCGTTCGGTGCCGGTACCTGGTACATGGGCGATCACGCGGTCAAGTTCGGTTTCGATTGGGAGAAGAACGAGATCTTCAACCTGTTCGGCCGTGACCTGTTCGGCAGCTACACGTTTGCCAGCCTCGACCATTTCCGCGACGGCGAATACTGGGAATACAGCTCCCGTCGTCCGCTGCCGGGCCAGCCGTTCGAGAGCATCGCCGCGGATTTCTCGTACGAGAACCTCGGCCTGTTCGTGCAGGACGACTGGATGGTGACCGACAACCTGACGTTGATGTACGGCGTCCGCGTCGACACCCCGAGCATTGATGAGAGCCCGCGCAAGAACGAGCTGATCGAGCTCGTCTACGGCCTCGACAACACCGCCACAATCGACGGCCAGGAGCTGGTCCAGCCGCGCTTCGGGTTCAACTACACCTTCGACAGCGAGCGTCCCACCCAGTTGCGTGGTGGCATCGGCCTGTTCCAGGGCGCCGCGGCCAACGTGTGGATCGGCAACTCGTTCCAGAACGCCGGCTTCACCCCGCAGATCTACGGCCTGGAGCTCGAGGACTACAGCCTGGCCGAGCGTGAGGCGATCTGGGCTCAGTATCCGTTCAACCCGGATCCGGACGCGCAGCCGATCGTCGAGGGTGGCCAGCAGATGGTCGTCGCCCTGATGGATCCGGAGCTGGAGCAGCCGTCGGTTTGGAAGGCCAACCTGGCGTTCGACCACCAGCTGCCGTGGTACGGCATCGTGGCGTCGGCCGAGGCGCTGTTCACCAGCGTCAAGACCGGCTTGCACTACGAGATCCTGGGCCTGGGTGCGCCGACCGCGATGGGGCCTGACGGCCGCCTGTCGTACTGGTGCGACCCCGCGACCGCCAGCGGTGGTGACCGTTGCAACAGCGGCGACGCCATCGCCGCCCTGCGTGCCTCGGGCCAGCTCCCGGCCGAGTTCGAGAACATCACCGACTGGGGTGGCGACAACGTTGTCTACCTGCGCCCGACCAACAAGGGTGAAGGCCAGCAGCTCACGGTCAGCCTGAGCAAGCCGCTGACGGAGAACTGGTCGTGGATGTTCGGCTACACCTACACCCAGGCCACGGAGGTCAATCCGCTGACCTCCTCGCAGGCGCACTCGAACTGGGATGGTCGGGCGATCCTCAACCCGAACACCCCGACCGCGGACACCTCCAACTACGAGATCCGCGACCGGTTCACCGGTGCCGTGACCTGGCGCAAGGCGTTCTTCGGTGACTACAACACCCAGGTGTCGGTGTTCTATGAAGGCCGCTCCGGTCGTCCGTACAGCTGGACGTTCCAGAACGACGCCAACGGCGACAGCGAGACCAACGACCTCTTCTACGTGCCGTCCGGTCCGGGCGACGTCATCTTCACCGGTGGCGCGGAGATGGAAGCGGCGTTCTTCGACTGGCTTGCCGCCCATCCGGAGCTGTCGCGCTTCCAGGGCGAGGTCGCCCCGCGCAACAGCTCGCGCTCGTCGTTCGTCAACACCTTCGACGTGCGCATCCTGCAGGAGCTCCCGGGCTTCTGGAAGGGCCACAAGTCGGAGATCTGGCTGGACATCATGAACATCGGCAACCTGATCAACGACGACTGGGGCCAGATCAGCGAGATCGGCTTCCCGTTCGGTCGTCGCGTCGCCGAGCTTGAAGGCATGCAGGACGGCAAGTACGTCTACAGCTTCGATCCGGACGATGTGTTCAGCGAGCGCCTGTACGACACCACCGGGCAGTCCCGCTGGGCCGTGCAGGTCGGTTTCCGCTACAGGTTCTGATCCGTCGGAACGATTGCACCACGGAAGCGGCCGGGGAAACCCGGCCGTTTCCGTATGCGCTGTGTAGGAGCAACTGTCTTCTTCAGATCGGCT
>NZ_AVPT01000001.1 GCF_000768335.1 Lysobacter arseniciresistens ZS79 | reverse complement strand
GCCGATCTGAAGAAGACAGTTGCTCCTACGGGGTCCGCACCTGCGCCGCGCGGGATGCTGCGCTAGTCTGCCGGTCCTTCCGGAGGCCGCCATGACCGTTTCGCGCCCGCACGTATTGATCCTCGCCGGCTACCTCGCGGCATGCGCGTTCCCGGCCACCGCTGCGGTCGAAACCTTCGTCTCCGGCGAGGTCTACGCCGATGCCAACGGCAACGCCGCGCGCGACCCCGGCGAGCCCGGAATCGCCGGCGTCAAGCTGTCCAACGGCCGCGACATCGTCCGGACCGGTGCGGACGGCCGCTATTCGGTCCCGGTGCGTCCGGGCGACACCGTGTTCGCGATCAAGCCGGCGACCCATGCCTTCCCGTCGGGCGACAACGGCCTGCCGCGGTTCTGGTCGCACTATTTCCCCGCGGGCTCGCCGGCACTGGAGTTCGGCGGCGTGCCGGTGGCGGCGGAGACGCGCTTCGACCTCGGCCTGCTGCCCGCGACCTTTCCGTCGGACACGAGCCTCGAGGTGCTGCTGTTCGCCGACCCGCAGACCAGCACGGCGACCGACATCGACTACTACGCCCGCGACGTCATCGCCTCCGTGCGCGACGCCGGCCACGCCACCGCGCGGCTTGGCCTGACGCTTGGCGACGTGGTCAACGACGACCTGTCGCTGTACCCCGCGATCAACCGCGCGACCGCCTCCCTTGGCGTGCCGTGGCTGCACGCGCCGGGCAACCACGACCTCGACTTCGACGCGCCCGCCGACGACCAGTCGCTGCTGACCTTCCGCCGCCACTTCGGCCCGGACACGCTGGCGTGGGAGGAGCCGTCTGCCAGTTTCGTCGTGCTCGACGACGTGGTGTACCGGCCCGGCCAGTCACCCGGCTACGTCGGCGGCCTGCGCGAGGACCAGTTCGCTTTCCTGCAGGCGTACCTGGCCGACGTGCCGCGTGACCGCCTGCTGGTGGTCGCCGCCCATATTCCGTTCTTCGACACCGACCCGTCGCCCGGGCGCGAGACCTTCCGCAGCGCAGACCGCGAGCGCCTGTTCGCGCTGCTGCGGGACTTCCCGCAGGTGCTGCTGCTGACCGGCCACGGCCACGTGCAACGTCAGGTGATGCATGACGCCGCGAGTGGCTGGCACGGTGCCGCGCCGCTGCACGAGTTCAACATCGGCGCCGCGTGTGGCGCGTTCTGGTCGGGGGTGAAGGACGCGGCGGGCATCCCCGACGCGACCATGGCCGACGGCACGCCCAACGGCTACGCGCGTCTGGTGGTGCAGCCCGGCGGCGGCCATGCGCTGAGCTGGCACCCCGCGCGGCTCGGCGGCGACGACCCGGCCTCGACGCCGACGATGTTCCTGCACGCCCCGCGGGTGCTGCGCCAGGGCGCGTATCCGGCCTGGGGCGTGTACGCCAACGTGTTCATGGGCCGGGAGGACAGCCGCGTCGAGTATCGAGTCGACGATGGCGCGTGGGAACCGATGCGCCGGGTCGAGCGGCCCGACCCGCGCCTGCTCGCCGAGAACGTCCGCGATGACGAGGCCGCCACGTTGCGCGGTTACGACCGCTCGCCCGAGGCGGTACCGTCGACCCATCTCTGGCGTGGCGCGCTGCCGACCGACCTTGCGATCGGCACCCATCGCGTGGAAGTGCGGTTCTTCGATCCGGCCCGCGGCGAGCAACGCGCCGCGACCCGCTACCGGCTGGAAGCGGCGACGCCGTGAGGCCGCCGCCGCGCATCAGGCGCCCGGCGTGATCGCGGCGAAGGATTCCACCCGCTCGTGGCCGCCGGCCGCGTCGCCGGTACGCGGCTGCGGGTAGTCGTCCAGGCGGTCGACCAGCACCGTCGCCATCCCGGCTTCGCGCGCCGCGTCGAGCTCCTCGACCACGTCCGACAGGAACAGGATGTCGTTCGCGGGCAGGCCGATGGAGCCGGCGATGCGGCGGTAACTTTCGGCTTCGCGCTTGCCGCCAACCTCGGTATCGAACCAGCCGGAGAACAGCGACGTCAGGTCGCCGGCATCGCTGTGGCCAAAGAACAGCCGTTGCGCGGGCACGCTGCCGGACGAGTAGACGTACAGCGGCGTCCCCGCGGCATGCCAGCCGCGCAGGGCATCGGCGGCATCGGGGTAGATGTGCGCGGTGAAGTCCGCATCGCGGTACCCGGCAGACCAGATCATCCCCTGCAACGCCTTCAGCGCGGTGTGCTTGCGGTCCTGGTCGATCCAGCCCTGCAGTACCTCCACCACCATCTCGTCGCGGCACACGCCGCCGTTCTCGGCCGCGACCGCGTCGAGCCACTTGCGCACGCCCGGCTCGTTGCCGTGGGCGCGGACAAAGCCCGGCAGCGCACGTCGCGCGTATGGAAACAGCACATCCTTGACGAACGAGATGCTGCTGGTGGTGCCCTCGATGTCGGTCAGGATCGCGCGAGCCATCAGTTCGCCCCCGGCTCGTAGCGCGGGAAGCGGCCGGCGATGTCGGTGCCGGTGAAGTGGCCGACCCAGCCGTCGGGCTCGGTGAAGAAGCGGATCGCGACGAAGCTCGGTTCCGGTCCCATGTCGAACCAGTGGGTGGTGCCGTCGGGCACCGACACCAGGTCGCCGGCCTCGCACAGCAGCTCGTACACCCGCTCGCCCACGTGCAGGGTGAACAGGCCGGAACCGGCGACGAAGAAGCGGACCTCGTCTTCCTTGTGGAAGTGTTCGTCAAGGAACTTCGCCCGCATCTCCTCGCGCTTGGGGTTGTCCGGCGCGATGCTGACCACGTCGACGCTCTTGAAGCCGCGCTCGCCGACCAGACGGTCGATGTCTTCGCGGTAGGCGGCCATGATGGTTTCGGGGCTGTCGCCGGGCTTCACCGGCGCGGCGGCCTGCCATTGCTCGAAGTCGACCCCGAGCGGGCGGAGTTCGCGGGCGATCCCGGCATGGTCGGTGGTGGCCAGCAGCGGCGTGGCGGGCTGGTCCTCGGCGAAGACGCGCAGGCGGCTCATCGTTGCAGTTTCCTCAGTTCGAGCTCGCAGCCGAGCAGGAATTCGAATGCGTCCAGGTGCCGGCGCGCCTCGGCCATGTCGCGGCCCCATGCGTACAGGCCGTGGCCGTCGATCAGGTAGCCCCACATGCAGCGCTGGTCGAGCAGGGCGTCGACCTGCGCGGCGAGGGTGTGCATGTCCTGGCTGTTGGGCAGCACGGGTAGCTCGATCGCGGTCTCGTGGGTGCTGTTGCCGGTGAAGGCCTTGAGGAGCTCGTAGCCTTCCAGGTGCACGTGGCCGGCGCCGGCGAACAGCCGCGAGGCGACTGTCTGGTTGAGCGAATGGGTGTGCAGCACGCAGCCGACCTCGGCAAAGCGTGCGTACAGCTGGGTGTGCAGCAGGGTTTCGGCGGAGGGCCGGTGCGACGTGGCGACCGGCTGTCCCTGCAGGTCGACGACCATGATGTCGTCCTCGACCAGGCGGCCCTTGTCGCGGCCCGACACGGTGATTGCGACGTGGCGGTCGTCGAGCCGCAGCGAGAAGTTGCTGCTGGTCGCCGGGGTCCAGCCGGCGGCGGCCAGCTCGCGGACGTTGCGGATGATGTCGCCGGCGCAATGCTTCAGCTGCCGGCTGTCGTAGGGGAGGGTGTCCATCCCTGGAGTTTAGCAACGCGGGGAGCGCCGCAACGCCTCCCCGCGCCGGTTCAGGCAACGGCCGGAGCGCGCCGCCCGAACAGCCGGAACAGCACCAGCGCGACCACCATCGCGACCGCCGCGCCGAGCAGCATGGTCGCCGAGGTGGAGGCCAGCAGCAGCGCGCACGCGACCAGTGCACCGATGCCGAGCACCCGGTCACTGTTGGTGGGGCGTCGGGTGCGCGTGCCGACCACCAGACTCAGGCCGGCGGCGGCGTAGGCCAGCACCACCAGGTTGACCACGACGCCGATGATCAGCCCGAACTGTTCGGACACGTTGGGCGACAGGGTCAGGAACGCGATCAGGCTCATCGCGCTGGCGATGATCAGCAGGCCCCACGCGGCCGCGCCACGCGAGTTGAAGCGGCCGAACACGCGCGGCAGGTAGCCGTGCTGCGCGGCGCGGGCGCCGGTCTCGCCGGTCACCAGCATCCAGCCGCCGAGGGTGCCGGTCGCCTTCAACGCGGCCGCGGCGGCGATGGCAATCGCGGCCCACGGCCCGAAGATCTCGGCCGCGACCAGCACGAACGGCGCGCTCGATGCGGCCAGTTCGTCGGCCGGGATGATGCCCATCACCAGCACCGAGGAGACCACGTAGACCACGCCGGCGATCAGTACGCCACCCAGTGTCGCGATCGGCACGTCGCGGTCGGGGTCGCGCACCACGCCGGCCACCATCGCGCCGGTCTCGAGCCCGACGAAGGCCCAGAAGATCGCGCCGAGCGAACCGAACACCACGGCCGCGTCGGACTCGCCCGACACGTTCCACGAGGCGTCGTAGATGGCGCCGTCGAAGTGGCCCCAGCCGAACAGCAGCACCATCGCCACCGGCGCCAGGCCGAGCACCACGCACAGCGACTGGAACTTCGCCACCGGCTTGGGACCGAGCAGGTTGACCAGGAACATCAGCCAGATCAGCGCGATCTGCCCGGCCAGCTGCACCGTCGGGTTGCCGCCGTCCAGCGGCAGCAGCGTCACCAGGTAGCCGAACGCGGCCACCGCGATCGCGTTGTTGCCGATCCACGAGGACGCCCAGTACAGCGACGTCGCCAGGAAGCTCGCATCGCGGCCCAGCGACGGCCGCACGTAGTCGTCGGCCGACTGAAGGTCGGGGTAGTCACGCGCCAGCCGGGCGAACGCGCCGCCCAGCATCAGCGCGAGCAGGGTGCCGATCACCCAGCTGAAGACGGTGACGCCGCCGGACGTGGCCAGCGAGGCCGGCAACAGGAAGAAGCCGGAGCCGATCATGTTGTTGGCCACCACGAAGGTGGCCAGTACCGGACCGATCTTGCGGGTTTCCATGGGCGGATCCGTGCGCGGTCAGCGCTTGCGCAGCTTGCTGTTGCGGTAGCCGTAGCCGATGTAGATCAGCAGCCCGAGCACGATCCAGCCCAGCAGCAGGCGCCAGTGCTCGGCGAACGGCTGCGAGAACAGGTACAGGCAGGCGATCACGCCCAGCGGGCAGATCAGGATCGCCGCCGGCACCCGGAACGGACGCGGCAGGTCGGGGCGGGTACGGCGCAGGATCAGCACGCCGGCGCAGACGGTCGCGAACGCCAGCAGGGTACCCATCGAGACCATCTCGCCGAGCAGGCCGATCGGCAGGAAGCCCGCCAGCACCGCGGCGATGACGCCGACGATGACCGTCCCGACATAGGGCGTGTGGAACTTCGGGTGGACCTTGCCGAACAGCTTCGGCAGCAGGCCGTCGCGCGACATGCTGTAGAAGATGCGCGGCTGCGCCATCAGCATGACCAGGATCACCGACGACAGGCCGGCGATCGCCGCGACCTCGACCAGCGTCTGCAGCCAGCCCAGCGACGGGTAGTTGTTGAGCGCGGTCGACACCGGCTCCGGCGTGCCCAGCAGGCGGTAGTCCATCATGCCGGTGAGCACCGCGCAGACCACGATGTAGAGCAGGGTGCAGACCACCAGCGAGCCGAGGATGCCGATCGGCATGTCCTTCTGCGGGTTCTTGGCCTCGCCGGCCGCGGTGGAGACCGCGTCGAAGCCGATGTAGGCGAAGAACACGATCGCCGCCGCGCGCATCACGCCGTCCACGCCGAAGCGACCGGGGCCTTCGTTGGCGGGGATGAAGGGTTCCCAGTTGCCCGGGTCGACGTACTGCGCGCCGAACGCGATGAACAGCAGGATCACCGTCACCTTGATCGCCACGATGATGCCGTTGACGAACGCCGACTGGGTGATGCCGACGTAGCCGACGCCGGTGACGAACGCGATGATCAGCACCGCCGGCAGGTTGATGAGGGTGCCGGTGCGGATGAACTCGCCGCCCTCGACCGCGAACGGCGCACTGGCCAGTGCGGCGGGCAAGGCGAGGTCGAAGTTGCTCAGGAAGGCGTTGAGGTAGCCCGACCAGCCGACCGCCACGGTCGACGAGGCGAACAGGTATTCCAGCACCAGGCACCAGCCGATGAACCAGGCGACACCTTCGCCGAGGGTGGCGTAGGAGTAGGAATAGGCGCTGCCCGACACCGGCAGCATCGCCGCGAACTCGGCGTAGCACAGGCCGGCGAACGCACAGGCGATGCCGGCGATGACGAAGCTGAGCATGATCGCGGGGCCGGCGTGCTCGGCGGCCGCCTGGCCGGTCAGCACGAAGATGCCGGCACCGATGACCGCGCCGACGCCCAGAAGGATCAGCTGGGTGCCCGTGAGAGTGCGCTTGAGCGTGGCCTCGCCTTCGAGACTGCCCTCGAACGGTTCACCGGCATCGACGTGTCCTGCCGGCTCGATCGGCTTGGTCGCTAACAGATTCTTGAACATCCGGTTCCCCAGTTGGTGGCGCGGCGGACGGGTCCGCGTCGCAGGCACGCCGGCATGATGCGCGGCAAGTGGCGGGCCACCTTACCCCAGCCCGGAAACGAGCGGCAAGGGACGATTGCCACTGTCATCGCCGGTGTGCCGGCCCCGACAATCCGGTCCCCCGAGCCGAGTCTTTGCGTACCGATGCGTATGTCCGAACGCCCGTCTTCCCGCACGTCCGCGGGGCTGCCTGTCGAACTGACGCGTTATCGGAAACGCTGGCCCGGCGAGGGCGCGGTGGTCGACGAGTTCCAGGCGCTGCTCGACGAGCGTGTCGATGACACACCCGCACACGCATTCATGCGCGAGCGGCTGGGAGGCCACTTCACCGCGTCGAGCTGGCTGGTCGATGCAGGTGGGGCGCGCGTACTGCTGACCCACCACCGCAAGCTCGGGCGCTGGCTGCAACTGGGTGGGCATGCCGATGGCGACACCGATCTGGCTGCGGTCGCGCTGCGCGAGGCGGAGGAGGAGTCCGGCCTGTCCGGACTGGTGGTCGAAGCCGGGTTGTTCGACCTCGATCGCCACTGGATTCCCGAGCGTGGCGACGTGCCGGGTCACTGGCACTACGACGCCCGCTACGTGGTGCGGGCCACGGCCGGCGAGGCGTTCGTGGTCGGGTATGAGTCGCTGGACCTGGCCTGGCGCGACATCGCCGCGATCCAGGCCGATCTCGCCGCCGACGAGTCGTTGCGGCGGATGGCGCGCAAGTGGCTTGCGCGCCATCCGTGAAACCGACGGTCAGTCGGCGCGGCCGGAGAACTCGCCGCTGGTGGTGTTGACCAGCACCCGCTCGCCGTTGGCGATGTACTCGGGAACCATGATCTCGATGCCGGTCGACAGCTTCGCCGGCTTCGGCCGCTTGGTCGCGGTGCCGCCCTTGAGCTCCGGCGGGGTCTCGACCACCTCGATCGCGACCGTCTGCGGCAGCTGCAACGCGACCGGCTGGTCGTCGATGATCTGCACGTAGCAGCCCGTGAGGTCGTCGACGATGTAGCCGGCGCCGTCGCCGACCACGTCGGCATCGAGGGTGTAGGGCGTGTAGTCCTCGTCGTCGAGGAATACGAACGCGTCGCCGTCCTTGTAGGAGAACGTCGCCTGGCGGCGGCTCAGCTCGACTTCCTTCAGCTCGTCGTCGCCGCCGAGGCTGAGGTCGAACTTGTTGCCGCCGGGCACCGAGTACATGGTGAAGCGGAACTTGACGTTGCCGCCGCGACCCTGCGGCGAGCTGCGTTCGATGTCGCGCACCTGGTAGACGGTGTTGTTGTACTCGACCACGTTACCTTTCTTGACGTCGTAGGCTTTCATGCGATTTCCGGATGGGGTGTTGGTGGCTTACTTCGGCGCCAGACGCGTGGCGCCGTCGAGGCGGATCGTCTCGCCGTTGAGGTAGGTGTTGCCGAGGATGTACGCGACCAGGTCGGCGAACTCCTCCGGCTGGCCAAGCCGCGAGGGGAACGGGATCGTCGCGGCCAGCGACTGCTGCACGCTCTCGGGCATGCCGTCGACCATCGGCGTCCAGAACACGCCCGGTGCGATCGTCATCACGCGGATGCCGAAGCGGGCCAGCTCGCGCGCCATCGGCAGGGTCATGCCGACCACGCCGCCCTTGCTCGCCGAGTACGCGGCCTGGCCGATCTGGCCCTCGTAGGCGGCGACCGAGGCGGTGTTGACGATCACGCCGCGCTCGCCGTCGGTGCCGGCCTCGTTGTGCTGCATCAGGTCGGCGGCGGCCTTGGCGACGTTGAAGCTGCCGACCAGGTTGACCATCACGGTGGACTGGAACTGCGACAGCGGCATCGGCGCCTCGCGGCCGAGCACGCGGCCGGCGCCGAGGATGCCAGCGCAGTTGACCGCGGCGTTGAGCCCGCCGAGGAATTCCTTGGCCGCGGCGACATTGGCGATGACGCCGGTTTCGTCGGTGACGTCGGTCTTCCAGTAGCGCGCCTTGTCCGCACCCAGTTCGGCCACGGCCGCGGCGCCTTTTTCCTCGTTGACGTCGAACAGGGCGACCTTGCCGCCGTTGGCGACGAGGTGGCGCGCGACCGCCAGGCCAAGGCCGGAGACACCGCCGGTGATGACGGCGCGGGTATCGGAAAGCTGCATGGGAAGTCTCGCGAAAACGGAGCGGGACGGCGATTCTAAGGCAGGTAGCGCGCCTGCACTTCCGCCGGCGTCAGCCCGGGGGCGAACAGGAAGCCCTGGCCGATGCGGACCCCGAGACCCAGCAGGAACTCCCGCTGCGCGTCGCTTTCCACGCCCTCGGCCACCAACCCGAGCTTCAGGCTGCGGGCGATGCCGGTCACCGCTTCGCAGACCGCCACGTCGGACGCGTTGCCGGGCACGCCCTGCACGAACAGCTGGCTCAGCTTCAGTCCGTGGATCGGCAGCCGGCGCAGGTAGTTGAGCGCGCTGTAGCCCTCGCCGAAGTCGTCGATGGTCAGCATTACGCCGAGTTCGCGCAGGGCCTCGAAGGTGCGCAGCGTCTCCGGTTCGTCCTCGATCAGCACCCGCTCGGTGAACTCCAGCTCCAGCGCGCTGCCGGGCAGGCCGGACTCGTCCAGCGCCGCGCGCACGTTGCTGGCCAGGTCCTCGCCGAGGAACTGCCGGTACGACACATTGACCGCGATCCGCTCGATCGCAAGGCCGGCGGTGCGCCAGTCGCGCAACTGCCGGCACGCCTGGCGCAGCACCCAGCCGCCGATGCCGACGATGTCGCCGGTGGTCTCGGCGTGGTCGATGAAGCGGCTGGGTTGCATCTGCCCGAGCGCCGGGTTGGTCCAGCGGATCAGCGATTCGACTGCGGCCAGCCGGCCGGTGGCCAGGTCGACCTGTGGCTGGTAGACAAGGTGGAACTCCTCGTTGCCGACCGCGCGGCGCAGGTGGGTCTCCAGTTGCAGGCGTTGCTGCTGCTGCTCGGCCAGCTCCGTGGTGAACGCCTGCCAGCCGTTGCGGCCGCGGCGCTTGCTGTCGTACATCGCCACGTCGGCGCTCTGGATCAGCTGTTCGGAGGTGGTGCCGTCGGCCGGCGCGTGGGCAATGCCGATGCTCGCGGTGATGGCGAACTCCTCGCCGCCGAGGCGGAAGCTGTCGCCGAAGATGTCGAGGATCGCCTGCGCCATGCGAGCCGCTCGGGCCGGGTCGTCCTCCAGCGGGCAGGCCACGAGGAATTCGTCGCCGCCGAAGCGGGCGATCAGGCCTTCGCCGCCGACCGCGCGGCGGATGCGGCGGGCGGCCGATGCAAGCAGGCGGTCGCCGGCGGCGTGGCCGAGCACGTCGTTGACGATCTTGAAGCGGTCCAGGTCGATGTAGAGCACCGCCAGCCGCGCGCGTGCGGGGTCGGCCAGCCGTGCGTCGACCTCGGCGCGGACGGCGTCGCGGTTGAGCAGGCCGGTGAGCGGGTCGGTGCGCGCGCGGATGCGCAGGTGCTCCTCGGCGTGCTTGCGGTCGGTGATGTCCTGCAGGGTGCCGGTCAGGCGCGCGCTGAGCGGGCCGCCGGCCTCGGCTTCGCCGATCGCGCGGACCCAGAACGGCTGGCCGTCGCCGCGCGTACCCTGCAGCTCAAGGTCGAGGCCGCGGCCCATCGCCATCGCGTGGTCGAGCGCCTGCCGCAACCGCGCGCGGTCGGTGTCGGCCAGGCAGTCCAGCAGGTCGGCGATGCTGCGCGGGGCGGGGTCGCGGCCGATGATGCGGCGCGATTCGCCGGTCAGGTACAGGCGGTCGCGGCCGGTGTCCCACTCCCAGCCGCCGATGTGGGCCATCGCCTGGGCGCGGTCGAACAGGGTGCTGTCGCGCTTGAGTGCGGTGACGTCGGAGAACAGCGACAGCACCTGCTGGACGCGGTCGCTGCCCGGGCCGAACTGCGGCACCGCGGTCACCGAGAACCATGTCAGGGTGCGGCGCCGGCGGTGGTAGTAGCCCAGCAACACGCTGCCGACCGGGCGTCCGTGGCGCAACGCGCGTGCGGACGGGAACTCGTCCGGCGCGAGTTCGCGGCCGCATTCGTCGACCACGCACCACTGGTCGCCGGCCATCGCGATGTCGGCGCGTTGGCCCGGCGGGATGCCGAACAGCCGCATCGCCGCGGCGTTGGCGTGGGTGATGTGGCCGTCCGCGTCGCGCACCAGGATGCCGGTGTCGATGGTCTCCATCAGCTCGCGGTAGCGCAGCTCGGCGTCGCGGCGGCCGCTGAGGTCGCGGGCGACGGCGACGATGCAGTTCTGGCCCTCGTGTTCGAAGCCGGCCGAGTGCACTTCGACGGGGAACCGGCTGCCGTCGGCGCGCATGTTGGACACCTCGATCACGTAGGTGCCGCCGCGGTTGAGCGTCTCCCATACAGGCGCGAGGTGGTCGTGCGGCAGGTCCGGGTTGAGTACGTGGATCGGCCGGCCGACGATGTCGCCGCGGTCGCGGCGGTAGGCGGCGAGGCCGGCGCGGTTGAGGTCGAGGACGATGCCGTCGGCATCGAGGATGCTGACCGGGTCCGGCACAGCGTCGAACAGGGCGTGGTAGCGCAGGCGCGCGGTGTCGGCGTCGGTGCGCGCGGCAACCACCGCGGCGTGCGCGCGCTGCAGCAGGTTGCGGGTGGCCTCCGGCAGGTCCGGGTCGCGGCAGGCGTCTTCAAGTGCCGCCAGCGTGGCCGCCATCTCCGTCCGGTCGGACGGCGGCGGCATCGTGCCTGCTGGCGGCGCGCGGGTCATGACACCGCGAGTGCCCGGCCTGCGCGGCTGCCGGTCTCGCGGCCGAGCCGCCCGGCGAGCCAGTGGCCGGTCTCGACCAGCCGCGCCAGGTCGACGCCGGTCTCGATGCCGAGGCCGTGCAGCATGTACACCACGTCCTCGCTGGCGACGTTGCCGCTGGCGCCCTTGGCGTACGGGCAGCCGCCGGCGCCGGACACCGCCGAGTCGACCACCGAAACGCCGACCTCCAGGCACGCGAGGATGTTGGCCAGCGCTTGCCCGTAGGTGTCGTGGAAATGCACCGCCAGCGCGTCCAGCGGCACCTCGGCGGCGACCGCCTGCAGCATCGCGCGCGCCTTGCCGGGCGTGCCGACGCCGATGGTATCGCCCAGCGAGATTTCGTAGCAGCCCATTCCGTGGAGTTCACGTGCGACGCGGACCACATCGGCCAGCGGCACCTCGCCCTGGTAGGGGCAGCCAAGCACGGTCGAGACGTAGCCGCGCACGCGCACGCCGTCGGCCCGGGCGCGCGCCAGCACCGGCGCGAACCGGGCCAGCGACTCGTCGATCGAGGCATTGATGTTGCGCTGGTTGAACGCCTCCGACGCGGCAGTGAACACCGCGATCTCCTCGACGCCGACCTCGCGTGCGCGGTCGTAGCCCTTCTCGTTGGGCACCAGTACCGGGTAGTGGACGCCCGGCTTGCGGGTGATGCCGGCGAATACCTCGGCGGCATCGGCCAGCTGCGGGATCCACTTCGGGCTGACGAAGCTGGTCGCCTCGATGCTCTGCAGGCCGGTCGCGGTGAGCCGGTCCACCAGCTCGATCTTGTCGGCGGTGGACACCATCGTCTTCTCGTTCTGCAGCCCGTCGCGCGGGCCGACCTCGACGATGCGGACGCGGGCGGGCAGGGCGCTCATGCCTCCACCTCCGCGGCGGCCAGCGCGACCAGCACGGCGTCGGCCTCGACGAACTCGCCGGCCTGCGCGCGCACCTCGGCGACGGTGCCGGCACGTGGCGCCTTGAGGCTCAGCTCCATCTTCATCGCCTCGATCACCATCACCTCCTGGCCGGCCTCGACCGCATCGCCGGCTGCGGCCTTGACCACCACCACGCGGCCGGGCATCGGCGCCACCACGTTGTCGGCGCCGCTGCCGGAACTGGCCGCCTCGTGCCGGTACATCGCGACCGGTTGCAGGCGCAGGCGCTGTTCGCCGTCGTGGACCAGAAGCTCGCGGCCGTGGTCGAACACATGGAACCGCCGCGCGCGCCCGCCGATGCGCAGGCTCAGGGTGTCGCCGTCGAGCCGGGCCCCGGCGATGTCGTGGGCCTGGCCGTCGTGCTCGAGCCGGTAGTCGCCGCCGCTGCCGTGCGCGCGCAGTTCCAGCCGGCGCTCGCCATGCAGGAAGGCGAGGGTGCGCTGGCCGGCGTGGCCGAGCCGCCAGCCGTCGGCGATTGCCCAGGGCGAGGACGGATCGGCGGAGGTCGCGGCGTCGGCGCGGCTGCGACGCTCGCGCGCGAGCAGCCGGGCCACCGCGGCTGCCAGCAGCAGGTCGGGGTCGGCTGCCTCGGTCGGCATGAACTCGTCGAGGTGGCGATCGAGGTAACCGGTGTCGATGGTCGCGTCGACCACCGCCGGGTGCCGCGCCAGCCGTTCGAGGAAGCCGATGTTCGACTTCGGCCCGCTGATCGCGCACTGCGCGAGGGCGTCGCGCAGGCGGGCGAGGGCGCGCGGGCGGTCGGTGTCGTGGACGATGAGCTTGGCGATCATCGGGTCGTAGAAGATCGTGACGGTGTCGCCCTCGACCACGCCCGAGTCGATCCGCACGTGCTCCGACGCCGCTGGCAGCCGCAGCCGCTCCAGCGTGCCCGAGCCCGGCAGGAAGCCGGCCTCCGGGTCCTCCGCGTACAGCCGCACCTCGATCGCGTGGCCGTTCTGGGCGATGGCGTCCTGCGCGAGCGGCAGCGGCTCGCCGGCGGCGACCTGCAGCTGCCATGCGACCAGGTCCAGCCCGGTCACGCACTCGGTCACCGGGTGCTCGACCTGCAGCCGCGTGTTGATCTCCATGAAGTAGAAGCCGCCCGACGGGTCGACGATGAACTCGACCGTGCCGGCGTTGGCGTAGTCGATCGCGCGCGCGGCCAGCACCGCCGCGTCGCCCATCGCCTGCCGCAGCGCGGGGGTCAGGAACGGCGAGGGCGATTCCTCCAGCACCTTCTGGTAGCGCCGCTGCGCCGAGCACTCGCGCTCGTTGAGGTGGATGACGTTGCCGTGGGCGTCGCCGAACACCTGGATCTCGATGTGGCGCGGCTGCTCGATGTAACGCTCCAGCAGCACGCGATCGCGGCCGAAGGCGTTGGCGGCCTCGCGCTGGCAGGACTCCAGGTTGGCGGCGAACTCGCCGGACGCGCGCACGATGCGCATGCCCTTGCCGCCGCCACCGTGCGCGGCCTTGATCATCAGCGGGTAGCCGATCCGGTCGGCCTCGGCCTGCAGCCGCGCGGGGTCCTGGTCTTCGCCGGTGTAGCCGGGTACCACCGGTACGCCGGCCGCCTGCATCAGCTCCTTGGCGCCGGCCTTGGACCCCATCTTGCGCATCGACGCCGCCTTCGGCCCGACGAAGACGATGCCCGCGGCCTCGACCGCGTCGGCGAAGTCGGCGTTCTCCGACAGGAAGCCGTAGCCGGGGTGGATCGCCTGCGCGCCGGTGCGGCGGGCGACCTCGATGATCGCGTCGCCGCGCAGGTAGCTGTCGGCCGGCCGTGGGCCGCCGATGCAGTGCGCCTCGTCGGCCTGGCGCACGTGCTGGGCGTCGGCGTCGGCCTCGGAGTACACCGCGACGGTGCGGATGCCGAGCGCGCGGCAGGTGCGGATGACGCGGCAGGCGATTTCGCCGCGGTTGGCGATCAGGATCTTGTTGAACATTCGGCGCTCGGTGCGGGTATGTGCGGGGGAGGGCATGCGGGTCACTCGCACCAGCCCGGTGTGCGCTTCTCCAGAAAGGCGCCAAGCCCTTCCTGTCCTTCCGGCGACACCCGCAGCCGGGCGATGAGGGCGGCGTTGTCGGCGTCGTGGCGGGCGCCGTCGGCATGCGCGGCGACCTGCCGCACCAGCGCCTTGGCCTGCGCCGAGGCAACCGGGCCGGCGCGCAGTAGCAGTTCGACCTGGCGCTGCAGGGTGGCGTCGAGGTCTTCGGCGTCGACGACCTCGTGCAACAGATCCATGCGGTGCGCCTGCGCGGCGTCGAAGATCTCCGCGCTGGCGAACCAGCGACGCGCCTGCCGCGCGCCGATCGCCTCGATCACGTACGGCGAGATGACCGCCGGCAGCAGCCCGAGCCGACTCTCGGTCAGGCCGAACCTGGCCCCGTAGGCACCGATGGCGATGTCGCAGCAGGCCACCAGCCCGACGCCGCCGCCGAACGCCGCGCCGTGGACCCGCGCGATGGTCGGCTTGGGCAACTCGTTGAGGGTACGCATCAGCCGCGCCAGCGCCAGCGAATCCTCGCGGTTCTCGTCCTCGCTGGCGGCGGCCATGCCGCGCATCCAGTTCAGGTCGGCGCCGGCCGAGAACGACGCTCCTTCGCCCTCGACCACCACCACGCGCACCGCCGGATCGGCCCCGACCGATTCCAGCGCGCCGGTCAGCGCGGCGATCAGGGTCGCGTCGAATGCGTTGTGGACCTCGGGGCGGTTCAGCCGCAGACGCGCCACGGCGCCTTCGCGCAGGTGCAGCAGGGGATGGCTCATCGATCGTGCGTCCTTACATGAGTCCCGGAATGATAGCCGCCGCACCGCGCGACGCCGCCCCGCACCGGCCGGCCCGGCCCGAATTGGATGCGATCAATTCTCATTTAACGTAGTATCCGGTGGATCATTCGCCCCGCCACGTCCATGACCCACGTCCTTCGCTGCCTGATCGTCTCCCTGCTGCTTGCCTTCGCGCTGTCGGCGCACGCCGACCCGGGCGCCCAGACAGTGTGGCGGCTGCTCGACTACATCGCGGTCGACTACGCCGTCGCGGTGCAGGACGGCGAGGTGGTGAGCGAGGCCGAATACGCCGAGATGATCGAGTTCGCCGACTCGGTGAGCGAGCGCGTGGCGGTGTTGCCGGAGACCGGCGCGCAGGCTGCGCTGGTCGACGGTGCGGCGGAACTGCAGGCTGCCATTGCCGCCAAGCAGTCGCCCGAGGCGGTCGCAGGGATCGCGCGGGGGCTCGCCGGCCAGCTGCTGGCGGCGTACCCGATGCCGCTCGCGCCGTCCTCCACCCCCGACCTTGCCAAGGCGGCCGCGCAGTACCAGCAGCAGTGCGCGAGCTGCCACGGCGCGACCGGCGCCGGCGACGGCCCGGCCGGCGCGGGGCTGGAGCCCGCGCCGATCGACTTCACCGACCGCGAGCGCGCGCGCGAGCGCAGCGTCTTCGCGCTGTACCAGGTCATCGAGCAGGGCCTGGAAGGCACCGGTATGGGCAGCTACGCGCACCTGCCGGCCGACGACCGCTGGGCACTGTCGTTCTACATCGGCCAGTACGCATACCCCGACGATCTGGTGGCCGAGGGCAAGCGCCTGTGGGAAAGCGACCCGGCCGTCCGCGAGGCCCTGCCGGACATGGCCACGCTCACCCAGATGACCCCCTCCGCGCTGGCCGACCGGGTCGGCGAAGACGCCGCCGCGGCGCTGACCGCCTACCTGCGCCGCGCGCCGGATGCCGTGGCGCCCAAGCCCGAGGGATCGCTGGCGCTGGCGCGCGCCCGGCTTGCCGAGGGCGTGGAGGCCTATGCCGCCGGTGATCGCACGGCCGCGCGCGACCTCATGCTGTCGGCCTACCTGGACGGCTTCGAGCCGGTGGAGCCGCTGCTTGCCGCGCGCGACCGTGCGTTGATGGGGCGCATCGAGACCGCCATGGCCGAACTGCGCTCGCGCATCGGCCGTTCCGCCCCGCCGGCGGAGGTGCAGGCGCAGGTGGCGGTGATCAACGGCCTGTTCGACGACGCCGAGGAGGCGCTGTCCCCGGACCGCGCCAGCGACGTGTCCTCGTTCGTCGGTGCCTTCACCATCCTGCTGCGCGAGGGCTTGGAGGCGCTGCTGATCGTGATCGCGATGGTCGCCTTCCTGCGCAAGGCCAACCGTACCGAGGTGATGCCGTACGTGCACGCCGGCTGGGTCGGCGCGCTGCTGGCCGGCGCGTTCACCTGGGTGGTGGCGACCTATCTGGTCGGCATCAGTGGCGCGAGCCGCGAGTTGACCGAAGGGTTCGCGGCGCTGTTCGCGGCGGTGGTGTTGCTGTTCGTCGGCATCTGGATGCACGGCAAGAGCCAGGCCGGCGCATGGCAGCGCTACATCCGGGAGAAGCTTTCGCACGCGCTGTCGAAGCGGTCGGCGTGGTTCCTGTTCCTGCTTTCGTTCGTGGTGGTCTACCGCGAAGTGTTCGAGACGGTGCTGTTCTACGCGGCGCTGTGGAGCCAGGGCAATTCGTCGGCCATCGTCGCCGGTGCCGGCGCCGCCGTGGTCGTGCTGGCGGCGATCGCGTGGGCGATGCTGCGGTACTCGCGCAAGCTGCCGTTCAGCCAGTTCTTCGCGATCAGCTCGGTGCTGATCGCGGTGCTCGCGGTCATGCTGGCCGGCAAGGGCATCGCCGCGTTGCAGGAGGCCGGCTGGCTCCCGGTCACGGTGATTCCGTTCCCGCGCATCGACCTGCTGGGCATCCACCCGACCCTGGAAGGGGTGGCGACGCAGTTGCTGGTGCTGGTGATCCTGGTGGCCGGCTTTACCTGGAACCGGCGCGCGGCGTCCGTGCTGGCCCGCGAACCGGTAACCGACGGCGGTTCATAACAGATAAGCTGGCGGCGGGGCCAGTGCGGCCCCGCGGTGATCGATGCCGGTGACGCCGGCTTGTGCGGGTTTCAGTGCCGGCCGTGCCGGCCTTTGGGCGCCACTTCGCTGGCTTCCACCCGCAGGCTGAAGGTCCGCTCCTCGCCCGGGTGCATGGCGCCCACGCCGACCACCTGCCGGTTGACCTCACGCCCGCGGCCGTCGCGGATCGACAGGACCATCGAGTATTCGCAGGCGCCCTGCGACGGGGCCGGGATCGTGCCTTCCACCTGCAGCGGCGAGAACGTCGCGGCCTCGGCCGCCTCCGCGCCGAAGCGAAGGTGCCCGCGGCATTGCGGGCACACGCTGGCGCTTTCGAGGATGGTGGTCTTGCAGTGCGGGCAGGTGCGTGTCGCGCCCGCGGTGCCGGGGCGCGGCGCGCTCATGCGTCGCTGTCGGGCTTGGCGTCGCCGGACTTGCCGCCGCCGTTCTTACCACCGGCGCCGCCCTTGTCACCCCAGCCGAAGTCGACCTGGCCGCGCATCCGCGCGCCGGAGGCGACCGTCAGCGCGCCGGCCTTGACGTCGCCGGTCAGCGCGCCGGATTCGAGCAGCTCGACGTTCTGGGCCGACTCGATGTTGCCTTCCAGCTCGCCGGCGACGATGACCCGCTGGGCCCGCACCGCGCCCGACAGCCGCGCACCGCGCTCGATCGTCAGGTTGCCCTGGACGTTCACGTCGCCATTGAACTTGCCGGCGATGCGGACGTGGCCAGTACCCTCGATCTTGCCTTCGATGGTCAGCTCGGCCGCGATCAGCGACTCCTTCAGCGGCGCGTCGTTGCCGCTCGCGTTGGCGGCCGGCGCGGAAGAGGGGGCCGGGGCGGGATTGGGGGCGGAGGCGGGCGAGGCGATGTCCCGGATCGGCGACGGCTCGAAGCTGGCGGCACCGGAGGGCCCGGAAGGTGCCGACGCGGGGGTGGCAGTCGGCTTGGCGGGGGAGGATTCTTTCCAGATGGCCATCGGCGGGCGTCCGTTTGCAGGGAGTCCCCGACGGTAGCACTGCTTCACGGCGTCATCATGTGACGCGTTGCGTCATATCCGGCGTCTTCATGTGCCAGTCAGAGTCGATTCATCCCTGGTCTCCGCCTGGCCGCCTCAGCCGCTCCCGCCCAGCATCGCCGTCACCAACAGGCCGCCACCCAGCGCCACGTAGGAACCGATCCGGAGCCAGCGGTTGGCCAGCGATGCCGCGAACGGCAATCCGTGGCGCCACGCGTAAGCCGCATCGAATGCGACCAGCCCGGCCGCAGCACCTCGCCGCCCGGCAGGCTCCCCAGCGGGGGTTACATCCGGAACACCCCGAACCGCGTGCGGTCGGCGATCGGCGCGTTGAGGCTGGCGGACAGCCCCAGGCCGAGCACGCGCCGGGTGTCGGCCGGATCGATGATGCCGTCGTCCCACAGCCGCGCGGTGGCGTAGTAGGGGTTGCCCTGGTCCTCGTACTGCTGGCGGATCGGCGTCTTGAACGCCTCCTCCTCGTCGGGCGTCCAGACACCGTCGCGCGCTTCGATGCCGTCGCGCTTGACCGTCGCCAGCACGCTCGCCGCCTGTTCGCCGCCCATCACGCTGATCCGCGCGTTCGGCCACATCCACAGGAAGCGCGCGCCATACGCGCGGCCGCACATCGCATAGTTGCCGGCGCCGAAGCTGCCGCCGATCACCACGGTGAACTTGGGCACGTGGCTGCACGCCACCGCGGTGACCATCTTCGCCCCGTCCTTGGCGATGCCCGCCTGCTCGTACTTCTTGCCGACCATGAAGCCGGTGATGTTCTGCAGGAACACCAGCGGGATGCCGCGCTGGTTGCACAGCTCGATGAAATGCGCGCCCTTGAGCGCGCTCTCGGCGAACAGGATGCCGTTGTTGGCGACGATGCCGACCGGATAGCCGTGCAGGTGGGCGAAGCCGGTGACGAGGGTCTTGCCGTAGCGCGCCTTGAATTCTTGGAACTCGCTCCCGTCGATGACGCGCGCGATGACCTCGCGGATGTCGAATGGTCGCCGCGCGTCCTTCGGCACGATGCCGTACAGCTCCTCGGCGGCGAACAGCGGCTCGCGCGCCGGCTGCGCGGCCACCGGCAGCACCTTGCGGCGGTTGAACGTACCGACGATGTCGCGCGCGATCTGCAGCGCGTGGCGGTCGTCCTCGGCGAAGTGGTCGGCCACGCCGGAGATGCTGGTGTGCACGTCGGCGCCTCCGAGCGTCTCGGCATCGACCACTTCGCCGGTCGCCGCCTTCACCAGCGGCGGGCCGCCGAGGAAGATCGTGCCCTGTTCCCTGACGATCACCGACTCGTCGCACATCGCCGGCACGTAGGCGCCACCGGCGGTGCAGCTGCCCATCACCACCGCGACCTGCGGGATGTTCTCGGCGCTCATGCGCGCCTGGTTGTAGAAGATCCGGCCGAAGTGCTCTTTGTCGGGGAACACCTCGTCCTGCAGCGGCAGGAAGGCGCCGCCGGAGTCGACCAGGTAGATGCACGGCAGATTGTTCTCGCGCGCGACTTCCTGCGCCCGCAGGTGCTTCTTGACCGTCATCGGGAAGTAGGTGCCGCCCTTGACCGTGGCGTCATTGGCCACGATCACCACTTCCTGGCCCATCACCCGGCCGATGCCGCAGACCATGCCGGCCGCGGGTGCGGCGCCGTCGTACATCTCCTCCGCGGCCAGCGGGGCGATCTCGAGGAACGGCGAGCCCGGATCCAGCAGGGCGGTGATGCGGTCGCGGGCCAGCAGCTTGCCGCGCGCGGTGTGCTTCTCGCGCGCTTTGTCGCCACCGCCGGCGGCGGCATGTGCCAGCCGGGTGTCCAGCTCCTCGACCAGGGCGCGATGCCAGGCGGCGTTGTCGCGGAAGTCCTGCGAGCGGGGGTCGAGGGCGGAGCTCAGTGCGGGCATGCGGTGGTTCGCCAGGTTGAAAGGGGCGGCACAGGATAACCGCGCCGTCGACATGGCTGCCCCCGGCGTGCAGTGCCGACCAAAAAAACGGGCCCGCCGTAGCGGGCCCGTCCATGTCACGCGATACCGCGGGAGGTCAGTCCTGCACTTCCGCGTTGGCCTCGGCCTCGGCTTCCGCCTGCTCCTGCTCCATCTCGGCGGAGACGTTGGCAGCGGCGTCGCCGATCGCACCGGCGGCGTTGGCCTTGCCTTCCTCGTACGCTTCCTGCAGCGGGTCGACCGCGGCGTCGGCGGCGGCGGCGACCGAACCGGCGGCCGCGGCGGCACCGGCGGCAGCGGCTTCGGCGCTGGCAGCGGCGGCGTCACCGGCGGCGTCGGCGGCCACGGCGGCCTGGTCGCCCGCGACCTCGGCCTCGGCGGCCGCTTCATTGGCCTCCTGGTTGGCGGTCGGCGAGTTGCAGGCGGCAAGGGCAAAGGTGCTGGCGGCGAGGAGGATCAAAAGCTTGTTGTTCATGCGCAGACTCCTGTGTGTCGGCAGTTGACTTCAATGGATCGCCGGTCCTGCCGGCGGCGGCACTATCGGGGGAGGCCGTGTAAAGAAATGTGAAGACGCACGGCCGGGGTACAAAAAAAGCCGCCGGGATTAACCCGGCGGCTCCTGACTCAATAACTCGGGCGGTATTACAGGCCGTCGTTGTTGGTCGCGGCGTCGGCGCCGGCAGCGGCTTCTTCAGCAGCGTCCTGGGCCTGCTCGGCGGCGTCGGCGGCGTTCTCGGCCGAGTCGGCAGCGTCGTCGGCACCGGTCATGTCGGTCGCAGCGGCAGCGGCGTCGGCCGAGGTGGCGGCGGCGTCGGCAGCGGCGGCGGCGGTGTCGGCAGCGGCCTGGGCAGCGTCGGCAGCCATCGCGTCGCCAGCGGCGGCGGCGTTGGCAGCGGCTTCGGAAGCCTCGCCAGCGGCCTCGGCGGCCTCGGCGGCGGAGTCTTCAGCCTGCTGCTGGTTCGAGCAAGCAGCCAGAGCGAAGCCCAGGGCCAGGGCAAGCAGCGCCTTGTTGAAAGTCATGGTTCATTCCTCGTCGATTTTGAAAATTGTGGGCAACGCGCAATTGCGCGCCGATAACATGATGACAAGGCCGTGACGCCTGTCAAGCGGCACTTCGGGATTTTTAGTTAATACCTTGTTAACCGATTCATTGCCCCGCCGACGTGCGGTTGCGCTGGATGAACAGGGGCGTGGTAAAAGCGCCAACGCCCCGCGCCAAGGTTGATCAGAGCAGTTCGACCGCGATCGCGGTGGCTTCGCCGCCGCCGATGCACAGCGATGCGACACCGCGCTTGCCGCCGCGCACGCGCAGCGCGTTGAGCAACGTCACCAGCAGGCGTGCACCGCTCGCGCCGATCGGGTGGCCGAGCGCGACGGCGCCGCCATGCACGTTGATCTTCCCGTGCGGAATACCGAGGTCCTTGATCGGCGCCATCGCGACGCACGCGAATGCTTCGTTGATTTCAAAAAGGTCGACGTCCTCGACTTTCCAGCCGGCCTTTTCAAGCACGCTCGAAATCGCCTTGACCGGCGCGGTGGTGAACCACTCCGGCGCCTGCGCGTGGCTGGAGTGCGCGACGATGCGCGCGATCGGCGTCAATCCGCGCGAGGCGGCCTCGTCGGCCGACATCAGCACCGTCGCGGCGGCACCGTCGGAGATCTTCGACGACGACGCGGCAGTCAGCACGCCGTCCTTGCCGAACGCGGCGCGCAGGCCCGGGATCTTCGAGGTGTCGATCTTGCCGGGCTCTTCGTCCGTATCGACCACGACTTCGCCCTTGCGCGTCTTCACCGTGACCGGGACGATCTCATCCTTGAACACACCGTCGGCCTGCGCCTTCTTCGCGCGGTTGACGCTCTCCTCGGAGAACGCGTCGAGCGCGGCGCGGTCGAAGCCGTAGGTCGAGCAGGTCGCATCGCCGAACACGCCCATCGCCTTGCCGTCGTACGGGTTGGTGAGGCCGTCGTGGGCCATGTGATCGAGCATCTCGGCGCTGCCGTAGCGGATGCCGGTGCGCGAGTTGTTGAGAAGGTGCGGCGCGTTGGTCATCGACTCCATGCCGCCGGCGACGACCACGCTGGCCGAGCCGGCCTTGATCATGTCGTGGCCGAGCATCACCGCCTTCATGCCCGAGCCGCAGACCTTGTTGATGGTGGTGCACGCGGCCGAATCGGGCAGGCCCGCGCCGAGCGCCGCCTGTCGTGCCGGCGCCTGGCCGAGGCCGGCCGGCAGCACGCAACCCATGATGACCTCGCCCACCTGGTCGGGAGCGACGCCGGCCTGCTCGAGGGCGCCGGTGATGGCGGCGACGCCGAGCTGCGGCGTCGGCACGCCGGTGAACTGGCCGAGGAAGGAACCGATGGCGGTGCGCTTGGCACCGACGATGACGACGTCGTTCATGGGGGACTCCAGTGGGTACGGACCGGCGGACCGGCCAGGCTGATGGATCGGCCGCAGCCGCAACCCCCGATTATGCGGCGGCGTGCTGCAGCGCGGCAAACGACCGTGACGCTTCACCTGTTTGAATGGATCGGCGATTGTGCCTGCCGCGAACGCGGTCGATACTCGGGCGACTGGCCCGGCGTGTGCGTCGTTTTCCTGCAACGCACCTCGCCGTACATCGAACTCCGGGGGATCGAAATGGAATTGCATCGCAACGCACTTGCCCACGCGTGCCGCGTCGCGCTGGGAAGCATCGGACTGGTGGTGTTGGCGGGTTGTGGCGGTGGCGGAAGCGACACGACCGTGCGCCCCGATCCGCCGCCGGCAGCGCCGCCGCCGGAGCCGGTGGTCTACGACCCCGACCCGCGCTTCATCAAGCACCTGACCGTCACCAACACCGACGACGCGCACGCTGCCGGCTTCACCGGTGCCGGCGTGCGCATCGGCGTGGTCGACAGCGGCGTCAACCGCAACCACCCGGCGCTGGCGCCGCGCGTGGTGTCCAACCTGGTCTACCTCGACCCGAGCAGGAACAACCTGGATGTCGACGACGTCGACGGCCACGGCACCGCGGTGGCGCAGATCATCGCCGGTACCGCGTTCGGCGCATGGCCGGGCGGCATGGCGCCGGGGGCGGAGATCGTCTCGGCGCGCATCATTTCCGACAACCCGCCGGTCGACGACGGCTCGGGGCAGGGCAACGAGGTTGACGGTGCGCTCGGCCTCAAGCCGATCCACCAGGACCTGATCGACCGCGGCGTGCGGATCATGAACAACTCGTGGGGCGGCCTGTACTGGACCAACCCCGAGGCGACCGCACCGATCGCCGACGAGTACCGGCCCTTCATCATCCAGCATGGCGGCCTGGTGGTGTTCGCCACCGGCAACGAGGAGGGCGCGAACCCGTCGAGCATGGCCGCGCTGCCGAGCCAGCCGGGCGTCAACGGCACCATGCCCGGCGCCGACCTGGAGCGCGGCTGGATCGCGGTGGCCGCTGTGGATACCGATGCGCCGGACACGCTGTCGTCGTACTCCAATGCCTGCGGCGTGGCGATGGACTACTGCATGGTTGCGCCGGGCAACGTAGTGGCCACCGGCACCAACGATCCGCCGGACGTGCCGACCTACTACAACTGGGCCGGCACCTCGTTCGCCGCGCCGCAGGTGTCCGGCGCGGCCGCGCTGGTGTGGGAGGCGTTCCCGTACTTCAACAACGACCTCGTGCGCCAGACCCTGCTGGGCACCGCGACCGACCTGGGTGCCGCGGGCGTGGACGCCGTCTTCGGTCACGGCCTGCTCAACGCCGGCGCCGCGGTGCAGGGTCCGGGTCGGCTCGACTGGGGCCAGGTGGTCGCGGACTTCGACGGCGGCACGTCGACCTGGGCCAACGACATCACCGGCGCCGGCGGCATCACCAAGCGCGGCACCGGCGAGCTCGTGCTCACCGGCAGCAACGCCTACACCGGTGCGACGCGGGTCGAGTCCGGCATCCTGACCACGCTGTCGAGCCTGCCGGGCGACGCGGTTGTCGGCGTCGATGGAGGCCTCGCGCTGGATGCCAGCGGCGTCGCCGGCAACCTCGGCAACGACGGTGTCGTCTTCATGCATGGCGGCGACTCGCAGGGGTACACGCACGTGGTTGGCGGTGATTTCCGCCAGGGCGAAGGCGCGCTGCTCGCATTCGACGTCGGTTCGCAGCTGCAGGTGGCGGGCAGTGCGCAGATCGACGGCGACGCGATGGTCGCCGGCATCACCGAGGGCTATGTCCACCAGTCCAGCGAAACCTTCCTGACCGCCGCCGGCGGCATCACCGGTACGTTCGACAACCTGCTGGCCGGCGAGGGCGTGTTCCTCGAAGCCAGCCTGGCCTACACCGCCAACGCGGTGGCGCTGGAAATCCAGCGGCTCGACGTCGACGCTGCCGCGCAGGCGTTCGGCCTGAGCGCGGCGGCGGTCGGTAGCGCGGTTCGCGTCGAGAACGCGTTCCGGATGATCGACGGCGGCGGTGTGCCGGTCACCGGTGGCCCGCTGCCCGGCGGCTTCATCCAGGGCGCGTCGGCGCTGCAGCGCACGCCGACGATCGCCGCGGCCGAGCAATCGCTGGCGAGCCTGTCGGGCGAGATGCATGCCGCCGATGCCGCGTTCGCGATGATGGCGATCGAGGGTGGCCGGCACGCGCTGGAGTCGCGGCTGGACACGCTCGACCGCACCGGCGTGGCCGGCGCGTGGGCGCAGCGGCTCGACGGCGAGCGTTCGATGTGGTCGCACGCACGGCTCGACAGCAACGGCTGGATGATCGGCCACGACCGCTGGTTCGGCCCCAACCTGATGGTCGGCACCGCGTTCGGCCAGAGCGACGGCTACGGCGTGCACGACCTGCGCGGCGACCGCGAGCGCAACCGCCAGCTCGAAGGCCAGCTCTACGCGGCCTGGGAGAACGGCGGCAACTACGTGCTCGGGCGCCTCGCCGCGGGCCGCATCGACCGCCGCATGCAGCGCGACATCCTGCTGGGCTCGCAGAGCTTCGGCGTCGGCACCGACTACGACAACCGCTACACCACGCTCGGTGTGCAGGCCGGCCACCGCTTCGAGCTGGCGGGGGCGACGCTGACGCCGTACCTCGGCACCCAGGCGATCCGGCTGGAGCGCGACGGCTTCACCGAGCAGGGCGCGGCCGGCTTCGGCCTGAGCACCGCCGGTTCGACCCTCGACGCGACCCAGGCACTGGCCGGCGCGCGGCTGGAGCGCCAGTGGTCGGTGGGCGCCGCGACGGTCTCGCTGCAGGGGCGGCTGGAGTGGCAGCACACGCTGTCGCAATCGGGCAGCGCGATCGATGCGCGTTTCACCGGGCTGGACGTGTGGTCGCCGATTGGCGGCGCCGGGCTGGACGACAACGCCACGGTGTTCGGCTTCGGGCTGGGCGTCGACACGCTTCGTGCCGGCCGTTTCGGTCTCAACCTCGACACCCGCCAGGAAGGCGGCCGCCGCTACACCGGAGCGTTCGCCAACTGGTCATTCGGGTTCTGATCCGACGCCAGCTCAACAAAAAAACGCCGCGGACTCCGCGGCGTTTTCTATTTACTGCCTCGACAACCGGTTCCCGCCTTCCGTAGGAGCGACGTGAGTCGCGACCTGTACATCGCTGCCGGAGGGTCGGGCGCAGGTCGACGAGGATGCGCCACCGGAAGCAACTCCGGACGCCACGCGGATATCCCACTGCGACGCACCTTGCGGGTTCGGCGGGTCGCGACTCACGTCGCTCCTACGAGGCGAGCCGCGGTAAGCGAGCCGCAGCGGGGGCGTAGTGGGCGAGCCGCAGTGGGCGCGGAGCGCCTCAGCTCCGCCCGTCGAACAGCTCCCGGCCGATCAGCATCCGGCGGATCTCGTTGGTGCCCGCGCCGATCGCATAGAGCTTCGCGTCGCGCAGGATGCGGCCGGTCGGGTACTCGTTGATGTAGCCGTTGCCGCCAAGGGTCTGGATGCCTTCCAGCGCCACCTGCACCGCCGCCTCGCTTGCGTGCAGCAAGCACGAGGCCGCATCCACGCGGCTCTTGTGCCCGGCGTCGTAGTCGCGCGCCACCTGGTAGGCGAAGGCGCGGCTGGACTGCAGGGCGGTGTACATGTCGGCGATCTTGGCCTGCATGATCCCGAACGTGCCGATCGCCTGGTCGAACTGCCGGCGCTCGCGCACGTAGGGCAGGGCGATGTCGAGCGCGGCCTGCATCAGGCCCAGCGGGCCGCCGGTCAGCACCAGCCGCTCGGTGTTGAGGCCGGACATCAGCACCCTGACGCCCTGGTTCACCTCGCCGAGCACGTTCCTGGCCGGGATCTCGCAGTCCTCGAACACCAGCTCACAGGTGTTGGAACCGCGCATGCCGAGCTTGTCGAGCTTCTGCGCGGTGCTGAAGCCCTTCATGCCCTTCTCGACGATGAAGGCGGTCATGCACTTGCTGCCCGCGTCCTTGCCCGCCGTGCGCATGTAGACGATCAGCACGTCGGCCTCGGGGCCGTTGGTGATCCACATCTTGTTGCCGTTGGCGACCCACACATCGCCGCGCAGCTCGGCGCGGCACGACATCGAGCCGACCACGTCCGAACCCGCGCCCGGCTCGCTCATCGCCAGCGCGCCCTTCCACTCGCCGCTGCACAGCCCGGGCAGGTACTTCGCGCGCTGCGCCTCGTTGCCGTTGGCGTACAGGTTGTTGACGCACAGGTTGGAGTGCGCGCCGTAGCTCAGGCCGACCGAGCCGGACGCGCGCGAGATCTCTTCCATCGCGACCAGGTGGGCGAGGTAGCCCATCCCGCTGCCGCCGTATTCGCCGGGCACGGTCAGGCCGAGCAGGCCCATCTCGCCGAGCTTGGGCCACAGGTCCTGCGGGAACGCGTTCTCCTCGTCGATCGCGGCGGCGCGCGGGGCGATCTCGGCTTCGGCGAAGCGGCGCACGGCCTCGCGCAGGGTGTCGAGCTCGTCACCAAGGGGGAAGGGGCGCATGGAAGACTCCTGGAAATTCGATGGAAGCCGCCGTCCGGGGCGGCCGGTCGCAATGAGGGGGCCGGAAACGACGACGGGGCACTCGGCCCCGTCGTCGGTACAGCATCAATGGCGCTTACGCACCGCCGCGGATGCGGCCCTGGAAGCGCGGGGTGGAGCGGCCCAGCGGCAGCTTCAGCTTGCCCATGATCTCGATCCGCTCCTCGGCCATGCGGTCGGCGGCCTTGTAGGTCGGGATGCCGTCACGCTCGGAGATCTCGAAGATGCGCGTCAGGTTGTGGTAGATCGTGCGCATCTGGCGCATCGCGCGCTCACGGTTGTAGCCGGTCATCTCCAGCGCGACGTTCATCACGCCGCCGGCGTTCACCGCGTAGTCCGGCGCGTACAGGATGCCGCGCTGGGCCACTTCGTCGCCGATGGCGTTGTTGGCCAGCTGGTTGTTGGCCGAACCGCAGATCACCTTGGCCTTCAGGCGCGGCAGGGTCTCCTCGTTGACGGTGCCGCCCAGCGCGCACGGCGAATACACGTCGGCGTCGACGTCGTAGATCTCGTCCAGGCCCACCGCCTCGGCGCCGTACTCGGACACGGCCTTGTCGATCAGCGACTGGTTGATGTCGGTCACGAAGATCTTCGCGCCGCGCTCCTTGAGCAGCTTCACGTACTCCATGCCGACGTGGCCCAGGCCCTGCACGGCGTAGCTGTACTTGCCGACTTCCTCGTCGCCGAAACGCTTGTTCAGCGAGGCCATCAGGCCCTGCAGCGAACCGTAGGCGGTGAACGGCGACGGGTCACCCGAACCGCCGTGGACCTGGTGCACGCCGGTGACGAACTCGGTCTCGCGGTACACGAACTCCATGTCGTTGACGTCGATGCCGACGTCCTCGGCGGTGATGTAGCGGCCGCCCAGCGACTGCACGAACTGGCCGAACGCGCGGAACAGCGCCTCGGACTTGTCGGTGGCCGGGTTGCCGATGATCACGGCCTTGCCGCCGCCGATGTCGAGACCGGCCACGGCGTTCTTGTAGGTCATGCCGCGCGACAGGCGGAGCACGTCGTTGAGCGCGTCCTGCTCGGTCTTGTACGGCCACATGCGGGTGCCGCCCAGGGCGGGGCCCAGCACGGTGTTGTGGATCGCGATGATGGCCTTCAGGCCCGCGTCCTTGTTGTGGCAGAACACGACCTGCTCATGGCCGAAGGTGTCCAGGGTCTCGAAAATCATCGGGTGCTCCGCGTCGGCGCGCGACTGCGTTGTTAACGCTTTACGCCAACAGTTTTTGTTAGGTAGTTGAATCCGTGCGGATTCGCCTGTGCACGGCCGGGTAGCGCCCGGCTGCGGGGCCGTAGTCTAAAGCAATCCGTCCGTACGGATATGTATCGGCCGTGTGCATCGGGCGTGCCGGGTCGGCGGTCCTGTGCGTGACCGCGGTCGCAGCGCGAGGGTGATGGCGGACGCGGATCAGGCGCGACGGTAGCGTCCTTCGCGCAGCCACAGGGTCGCCTGCCACAGCGCCCCGCGGCACACCGGCAGGGCGGCGTGGAGCGAGGCGGTCTCGTGGCCGCCGCCGTGCAGCAGGTCGTCGAACACCACCGCCGCGCCGGTCGCCGGCCGGGTCCGCAGCCCGGCCAGCGGGAAGGACTCGCCGCCGCCGTCGTCGGCCGCCGCCAGGCACGCCAGCAGGGTGCGGTGGCGGTTGCCGGCCAGCACGTGGTCGGCCACCAGCCGGTCGGGCGGCAGGTAGTCGTGGTGGGCGGCGCCGATCGGGCCGGGGCGGCGGCATTCGACCTGCAGCGGCTCGGCATGCGCCAGTTCGCTGCGGGCGGCGCGGGCCAGCCGCAACTGCAGCACGCGCAGGGCGAAGTCTTCGGACGCCGGTTGCACGCGCCACGCCGGGTGCAGGGCGTCGCCGTGGCCGTCCAGCAGTGCGTGGGCGACCAGCAGGCGGCACTCGTCGGAGGTCAGCAGACCGTCGATCTGCGCCAGCCGTGGATGCTCCGACAGCCATTGCAGGGGCGGCGGCACCAGTGCTTCCTCGAACGCCAGCGTCCCCCGCGAGCACGGTCCGCGTGCCGGCCGCGGTGCCGGCGGCGGCGCGTCGATCACCGGCAGCACCGGTGCGCCCGCATCCACCAGCCGCGTCCGCCACGCCGCCGCGGCCATTGGTCGCGGCTCGCAGCCCTCGCCGCGTTCCAGCCGTTCCGCCAGCAGCAGCGCCGACAGCAGGTCGCCGCCGGTCGCGGCGCGTTCCAGCAGGTGCACGCACAGGCGCTGGTCGGCCGGGTCGCGCTTGCGGCCCATGTGCACGGCCGCCGCCCGCAGCGCCGGCGGGTGGCCGTGGTGCACCGCCGCCAGCATCCGCTGGTTGATCCGCCCGTCGCGCGGCAGCAGCACGCTGCCCAGTGCCAGCCACGCCAGCCAGTAACCGGCCACGCAGTTGCCCGCGGCTTCGGCGCGCTGCAGCCAGCCCAGCGCCTGCCGCCGCTCCGGCGCACCGCCAAGACCGAACAGCAGCATCCGTGCGTACGCCACCTGCGCCCCGGTGTGGCCGCCCTGCGCCGCCTTGCGGAACAGCGCCCGCATGGGCTGCCGGTCGTCCGCGTCGTGCCTTTCGGCAGGGGCGGCGTCGACCGGGCAATCGGGGATGGCGGCGAGGGCGGCAACAGGCGTCATTGCCCAGACCAACGCGCCGCTCCCCGGCCCGCGGCCGCGGCCGGATGTTCCATTGGTGAACGCAAAGGCCGCCGCGGGGCCCCGCGCTACAATCGATGGAATCCCGTTCACGCAAGACGAGTGCGCCATGAGCACCCCTGCCAGCAACCTTCCAGGCACCGACGCCGAGACCGCCCGGACCCCCCTGCGGTTCGTCACCGCCGCCAGCCTGTTCGACGGCCACGACGCGGCCATCAACATCATGCGCCGGCTGATCCAGGGGCAGGGCGCCGAGGTCATCCACCTCGGCCACAACCGCTCGGTGGAGGACGTGGTGCGCGCCGCGCTGCAGGAGGACGCCGACGGCATCGCGCTGTCGTCCTACCAGGGCGGCCACGTCGAGTACTTCAAGTACATGGTCGACATGCTCAAGGAGCGCGGCGCCGGCCACATCAAGGTGTTCGGCGGCGGCGGCGGCACCATCACCCCGGAGGAGATCCGCGAGCTGCAGGACTACGGCGTCGAGCGCATCTACCACCCCAACGACGGCATGCACATGGGGCTGGTGGCGATGATCGAGGATGTGGTGCGCCGCGCCGCCGACGGCCGCGTCGAGGGCGAGGCCACCGACACCCAGCCGTCGATCGACGACGAGATCGCCATAGGCCGCATGCTCAGCGCCATCGAGGAAGACCACTTCGACGACGCCCAGCTGTCCAGGCTGCGCAAGCAGTGGCAACTGGCCGGCAGCCGCACCCCGGTCATCGGCATCACCGGCACCGGCGGCGCCGGCAAGTCGTCCGTCACCGACGAGCTGCTCAACCGTTTCCTCGCCAACTTCCCGGAGATGCGCATCGCCGTGATCTCGGTCGACCCGACCCGCCGCCGCACCGGTGGCGCGCTGCTGGGCGACCGCATCCGCATGAACTCGCTGCGCAGCCCGCGCGTCTACATGCGCTCGATGGCGACCCGCCGCCAGCACGCCGCCACCAACGCGGTGCTGAAGGACTCGATCGGCTTCCTCAAGGGCCTGGGCTACGACCTCGTCATCGTCGAGACCGCCGGCATCGGCCAGAGCGACTCGGAGATCGTCGACCTGGTCGACTTCCCGATGTACGTCATGACCAGCGACTTCGGCGCGCCGAGCCAGCTGGAAAAGATCGACATGCTCGACTTCGCCGAACTCATCGTGCTGAACAAGTACGACAAGCGCGGCGCCGAGGACGCCCTGCGCGACATCCGCAAGCAGTGGAAGCGCAACCGCGTCGCCTTCCAGACCAAGGACGAGGACGTCCCCGTCTACCCGACCATCGCCAGCCAGTTCAACGACCCCGGCATCAGCTGGATGTTCGCCAACCTGTGCCGCCTGCTGCGCGAGAAGCTCGGCGTCGGCGGCGGCTCCAATCCCGATGGCCGCCCCGACGTACCCGACGGCACCGACATATCCGGCGGCTCCGATGTAGGAGCGACGTCAGTCGCGAACGCGCAGGGCCCCCGGGACGATGTACAGGTCGCGACTCACGTCGCTCCTACGGCGAAGGGGAATTCCCGCTGCGACTTCCAGCCCGACATCGACACCACGCTGAAGGAGCCGCGCGCGACCGTGCTGATCCCCGGCAGCCGCGTGCGCTACCTCGCCGAGATCGCCGAGCAGGGCAGGGGCATCAACCGCCAGATCGAGACGCAGGCCGAGATCGCCGACCGCGCGCAGAGCTATTGGCAGAGCCTGCACGACCTCGAAGACCCACAGCTGCCGAAGCAGCTCGACCTCTACGCCGCCGAAGCCCTGCAACGGCCGTCGTCCCCCGACTCCCGCACCCCCTCCGCTGTAGGAGCGACGTCAGTCGCGACCGTGCAGAACGATGGGAACGATGTACAGGTCGCGACTGACGTCGCTCCTACAACGAAGGGGCATTCCAGCCCCACGACGGATGGGGATTCCCCCGTATCCACCGGGGTCCCGGCATCCGCCCCCGACCGCACCCTCCTCACCCTCCGCCAGCGCTACAACGACGCCGTCCAGTCCCTCTCCTCCGAGGCCCTCAAGCTCCTGCGCGACTGGCCGGCCCGCCTCAAGTCCATCACCGACGAGGTCAACGAGTACCAGGTCCGCGACAAGACCATCCGCGTCGACAACTACCGCGAGTCCCTGTCGCACCAGCAGATCCCCAAGATCGCCGCGCCCACCTACAAGTCCTGGGGCGAGCTGCTGACCTTCCTGCAGAAGGAAAACCTGCCCGGCGCCTACCCCTACACCGGCGGCGTGTACCCGTACCGCCGCACCGGCGAGGACCCGATCCGCATGTTCGCCGGCGAGGGCACGCCGGAGCGCACCAACCGCCGCTTCCACTACCTCAGCCTCGGCCAGCCCGCCGCGCGCCTGTCCACCGCGTTCGACTCCGTCACCCTGTACGGCGAGGACCCGGCGCCGCGCCCGGACATCTACGGCAAGATCGGCAACTCCGGCGTCAACATCCCCACGCTGGACGACATGAAGAAGCTGTACTCCGGCTTCGACCTGTGCGCGCCCACCACCTCGGTGTCGATGACCATCAACGGCCCCGCGCCGATGATCCTGGCGATGTTCATGAACACCGCCATCGACCAGCAGGTGGAGAAGTACCTGCGAGCCGACCAGGCCCGCTGGGACGCCGCCCACGACCAGATCGAGAAACTCTTCGAAGGCCGCCAGCGCCCGCAGTACAGCGGCAACCTGCCCGAGGGCCACGACGGCCTGGGCCTCGGCCTGCTCGGCGTCACCGGCGACCAGCTGGTGGATGCCGAGACCTACGCCCGCATCAAGGCCGACACCCTCAAGACCGTGCGCGGCACCGTGCAGGCCGACATCCTCAAGGAGGACCAGGCCCAGAACACCTGCATCTTCAGCACCGAGTTCGCCCTGCGCATGATGGGCGACATCCAGCAGTACTTCGTCGACAACGGCGTGCGCAACTTCTACTCGGTGTCGATCTCCGGCTACCACATCGCCGAGGCCGGGGCGAACCCGATCAGCCAGCTCGCCTTCACGCTGTCCAACGGCTTCACGATCGTCGAGTACTACCTGGCGCGCGGCATGAAGATCGACGACTTCGCGCCCAACCTGTCGTTCTTCTTCAGCAACGGCATGGACCCCGAGTACACCGTCATCGGCCGCGTCGCCCGCCGCATCTGGGCCCGCGCCATGCGCGAGCGCTACGGCGCCAGCGCCCGCAGCCAGATGATGAAGTACCACATCCAGACCAGCGGCCGCTCCCTGCACGCGCAGGAGATCCAGTTCAACGACATCCGCACCACGCTGCAGGCGTTGTACGCCCTGTTCGACAACTGCAACAGCCTGCACACCAACGCCTACGACGAAGCCATCACCACGCCGACCGAAGAGTCCGTGCGCCGCGCCGTCGCCATCCAGATGATCATCAACAAGGAGCTGGGGCTGAACTACTGCGAGAACCCCTGGCAGGGCAGCTTCATCGTCGACAAGCTCACCGACATCGTCGAGGAAGCCGTCTACAAGGAGTTCGAGGCCATCAGCGAGCGCGGCGGCGTGCTCGGCGCCATGGACACCATGTACCAGCGCGGCAAGATCCAGGAAGAGAGCCTGTACTACGAGCACAAGAAGCACGACGGCAGCCTGCCGCTGGTGGGCGTCAACACCTTCCTGGGCAAGGACGGCCACAGCGACGTGGCCACCGAGATCGAACTGATCCGTTCGACCCCGGAAGAGAAGGGCCAGCAGATCGAGAACGTGGCTGGCTACCAGGACAACCGCAACGCACTGGCCGGGGAGGGCCTGCGCGCGCTACAGAAGACCGCCCGCGACCGCCAGAACGTGTTCGCCGCGCTGATGGAGGCGGTGAAGACGCACAGCCTGGGGCAGATCAGTCATGCGTTGTATGACGTGGGTGGGGAGTATCGGCGGAATATGTGAGGTTTTTGCCTTGTAACTTTCTTTGGGAGGCCACCCACACGGCGGTCTCTTTGTTTCTCGCGTTTCGATGCCCTAGGCTTCTTCAAGGCTTTGAAGATGTATATCCTCGAAACATGTCCGCGCGCTACATGATGTGGTTGTGCGGCTCCGTGTTGGCGCGTATTTGATTGGGGGAAGAGATGGCCGCTATTGCAGTTGTGGATCGGGCTAGAACTGCTATCAGCCTTGGTGAAAGTCACTTCAGAGAGTTCAAAAGTGCATTGCACGGGGCTCCGGGTCAAAAGACGCTGCGGACACTCCGCGAAATTTCTATTGACATCAGTCAGACCCTAGTGGGGTTTGCAAATGCCGATGGGGGCGAGTTGCTCGTCGGTGTTGAGGATTCGGGCGAAATCACTGGGGTCGATAAATGCAGTCCGGCAGACCTAGAGGTACTACAGGCGGCGCCCGTCACCCATGTTCATCGCGATACTCCATTGCCAGAGGTAAGGAGATCTCTCCTTGATCTTGATGGGCGGAAAGTACTTTATTTCTCGGTGCCAAAAAGCACTCGGTATATCCACGTCACATCCGATGGTAGGTGTCTCCAGCGGCGTGATCTTGAAACTGTTCCTGTTGCGGCTGAGGCAATTCAGTTCGATAGACAAGAGCAAAAGTCCCGGGAATATGATCGAGAATTTGTTGACGGTGTTTCTGCGGATGACTTAAATCTTGATCTTGTGCGCGCAGTCGCTGATCAGGTGATGCGCGGTATGAGTGTTGAGAAATGTTTGCAGTATTTAGGGCTCGCCGAGTACGGGCTATCGCATCTGCGGATAAGAAGAGGTGCGCTGCTCCTGTTTGCAAAGGACGCGGTTCGCTGGCATCCCCGAATTCAAGTCCGAATCTTGAAAGTCGATGGCGACACGCTAAAGACTGGTGAGGCCTACAATGTCGGTCCGGATCAAGTTGTTTCCGATAACATTCTTACCTTGATCGATAAGTCTTGGGAGGCGCTGCGCCCGCACCTCGTACAAACGAAGTTTGACAAAGCGGCGCGATTCGAACAGCGCTCCATTTATCCGGAGCTGGCTTGTCGCGAGGCGCTACTGAATGCTATCGCACATCGCGACTACTCCGACGAAGGCCGAGGAGTCGAGATATATATCTTCGACTCGCATCTTGAATTCGTAAATCCGGGCGCGCTACTTTCGTCGATTCGGGTGGATGATTTGCAGGCTGGAAAGGGAACTCATCAGTCGAGAAACACCAATATTGCTCGCGTTCTCCGTGAGCTTGGTTATATGCGTGAACTCGGCGAGGGGATGCGAAGAATTTATGAGTTGATGAACGTCAATGAATTGGCTCCCCCGAATATTTCCAGTTCATCTAGCGGGTTCAAGATTGTCCTGACTCATCGCCCGCTCTACTCTGAGCGCGATCAACTTTGGTTAAGTCAATTCGATCAAATGGATTTGGACCGGGAGCAGAAGGCCGTCATCCTCCTTGGGCGTGATGGGCGGGTCTTTTCGGTTCAACAAATCTGGGATGCGGTAGGCATCGTTGACACGGAACACTACCGAAAGCTCGTGGACGGTTTGATGCGTGGCGGCGCTCTCATTAAGACCATCGGAACGGATGCCGCAAAGAAGGCTGCGCGTAAAAAGAAGATTCCTTTTAGGGAGTTTCCTCGCTACGCGATAACCGTTCCTTCTGCAAAAAAGGAACACTCTAGAGTAGAGGCTGTTCCCGCAAGAAATCCCACACAAGAGCTTACAAATGCTGACGATGTTCGAAAACAGTCCTGCAGAGTTTTTGTAGCGAACTTGCCTGAGGCAATGACTCGTGAGGAGTTATTTGATTCGTTTTCGTTTATTGGTGAGATCGCCGAGATCAGATTTTCTGTGATAGCTGGCCGATCCAAGGGTTATGCAATTATTGAATTTGGTGACGAGACGGCAGCCGCAAAGGCCATAGGTGCAAATGGGTTGGAGTTTGAGGGTAGAAAGCTCGTCATCCGTCCTGATCTTCCTCGTGAGCAGAGACCTCGCGCCAAGTGACGGCAAAAGAAACGAAAATAAAAAGTTCAACAAACGGGGTCAGTTTACTTTCCTGGGTTCCCATCACGGCCGGCTGATGTGCCGGCCGCATCTCGGCAAAATCGGCTGGTTTGTTTGCCGTGGTACCTGCGGTCCTGTCGGCGTTAGGAAACAGCAGCAGCAAATCGCGCATACAAGTCGCCGGGCAGCTCATGGAGAAGTCGCCAGGTGATACCCATCGGGCGATCGCCTTCGTGGTTGACGTAGGAGGCGGGGCCAAGTAGCCAGAACGCCCGGTCCTCCGTGATCAGGCGAGCAAACGGCAACACGCTACTTCCGTTCACTTCGTGCTGTTGATAGCGCAGTCCGGTGTCGCTGTCGGCCCGAGTGCCGGACTGACTTTCCCAATGAATCAGCTCGCGGCTGATCGCGTAGTCGCGGTAGCGGGTGGTGGGTGAGAAATGTCCACTCGCCTTGTCCAGGGTGAACGCCAATAGATCCACTTGCGCGTCTGGGAGCCAGCGCACGCCTTCGCGCCACTCAGGCACCTTCAGGTTTTCCCCATCCCCGAATGCGGCGAGGATCTCTCGGCGGGTGTAGCGGGCATGGACGTATAGAGGCACTTCTGGGTGCGTCGAGAGCGGGGTTTGAACATGGTCGATTCGCTGCGCGAGAACCTGCATCAGCTCGTTGAGCTCCTGTAGCACCTGCGGGTGCTTCCAGATCAACGAGGCAGCGTCATCGAGGCTTTCGTCTACAGCGCGGACGCTTTCAGTGAGCACCGTTGCCAGCATGTGGAACAGCCGTCGAGTACGCAGGTCCTCTGTACGGATGTCGGGAGGCTGCACCGCTTGGGCAAAGGCGCGGTATTGCTTGATCCGTGCCTCGTCGTCGAGATGCAGCAGTCGGCCGAGCGCGCGGCGTAGTGCACGTTCTTCCGGACCGACCGGCAGCGTGGGAAGACCGCCGGCTTCGAGTAGATCCGACCAACAGTGATTGTTGGAGTAGACGTCCTCAAGGCTTAACCCCGATTCGTCGAGGAACCTCTTGAGCGTTATTTCGGAAGTGGTCTCTGCCACCCTCTGCAACTCTCGCGCTTTCGCGGGCCACGTGGATGGCAGGCTTTGTCGGATGTTCTGGAGCACGGTTTCCGTAGCCACAGCATCGAGTTGCATGTGGCAGCCACTGGGGAGAAACGGGAACCCGCTTTCGATCTGCTTTTCCAGTTGTTTGCGGGTTCCGCCCAGCAACGCGCCAAACCGGCGATAGAACTGAAATTCCTTGCGGTGTTGGCCGACGAAGTCCAGGACAGTGCAGACGGACTTCCCCGGTTCACGCCGCAGCCCGCGACCGAGCTGCTGCAGGAACACGGTCGGGCTATCCGTCGGTCGCAACAGCAGAAGGGTGTCGACGGAGGGAACGTCTACACCTTCGTTGAAGAGGTCGACGGAAAACACGACACGCAGATCCCCGGCAGCTAGTGAAGACAGAGCGCCGCGGCGGCTCTGCTCAGGCGTTTCTGCCCAGACCGCGATGGACGGCAACCCGGCAGCATTGAACTGATCAGCCATGAATCGCGCATGGGCGACAGAGACACAAAAAGCCAGCGCTCGCATCGATACGGCATTCGGGACCACCTTTGCGACGTTCGCCACGATCAGGCGAGCTAGAGCATGGTCACCTGTCACTAGTGCGCTCAGCTCCTGCGGGTCGTAGCCACGGCCGCGCCGCCAGCTCACGCCGCGGTAGTCCACTCCGTCGCTGATGCCGTAGTAGGCAAATGGGGACAGCCGGTGTTGGTCGATCGCGTCCCACAAACGCAGCTCGGCGGCGATCCTTCCGTCGAACCACTGCAGGATTGGTTCCTCGTCACCACGTTCTGGCGTAGCGGTAAGTGCCAGCAGCTCGACAGGGCAGAGGTGATCGAGCAGCGCCTTGTAGGTGCGTGCTGCCGCGTGGTGAAACTCGTCAATGATCACTACATCGAAATGGTCGGGGTCGATGTTGGTGATTCCGGCAGCAGTAAGACTCTGTACCGAGGCAAACACGTGTTCGAATAGTGTCGGCCGATCGCCGCCCACCCACAGTTCACCAAACGCCGCATCTCGCAAAGCGTGGCGAAACGTCGCGAGGCTTTGTTCGAGGATCTCCTTGCGGTGCGCAATGAAGAGCAGCCGCGCACGCGGCAGTCGGCTCCGCAGGCGCTGGTAGTCCAATGCCGCCATGACGGTCTTGCCGGTGCCGGTGGCGGACACGAGGAGATTGCGGTGGCGGCCCTGCAATCGAGCAAGCTCGATTTGTTCCAGTAAACGGGACTGAAAGGGCTCAGGCCGAATTTCAAGCGGACTCGGATAAATCCGGGGACTTCCAACAGGTGCCCGAGTCAGCTCGCGGTACTCGGACTCGTCGAAAGGTCGGAAGTCCTCGTTATTCCAGTAACTGTCAAAGACCGCTGAGAACTTGTCGATTACGTCCGGGTTCCGTGCGCCTGATATACGCACGTTCCATTCCAATCCCGTCACTTGGGCTGAGTGGGTGAGGTTTGAGGAACCGATATATGCCGTGGAGTAGCCTGACGCGCGATGAAATAGCCAAGCCTTGGCGTGTAGGCGGGTGCTCGAAGTGTCATATGAGACGCGGATGTCGGCGCCGAGATCACGCAGCGCTCGAAGCGCGCTTAGTTCCGTGGAGTTGGTGTATGTCGTTGTCAGCAGCCGTAATGGCCGGCTGGCATCCTTGTGGCGTTGGAGGAGGTCCAGCAACGGCTGGATTCCCGACATTCGGACAAAAGCCATGAGGATGTCGATGCGATCCGCTGACGGAACCTCGGATTGGAGCTGAAAGCCAATTCGGGGCTCGCCCGGCGCATTCGTAAGTAGCGTTGTATCAAGCAGCGGCGTCGCAGGGAGTCCGACATGTTCCGGTGTCCCGTCAGGGAGTAGTCGTGCGACCGCGTGAAGCATGTCGCCCGCCGGAGAGGGGGCATCGCTCAAGTCGACTTCCCTGCTGGAAGCGTCGAGTAAGCGAATAATTTGCCGAGCGAGGTCCAGCCCGACCTCCGTGCGCTGCTTGGTGTCGAGCCCTGATATGACTCGCCGGACCAACGTCCCCAAGTGCAGCGCTATTCGGTCTGCAGCCTCCTCGCCGTGGATGCGTCCACGGAGAGCTCTGTGCTTCGTATCGAGTTCTTTGAGTTGGGTTTCAAGGGCCTCGGTTACGAGCTGCTCGTACAGGCCACGATGGAGGTCGGTCATTGCGCCAGGCTAGCATTGGTCTCGACCTCGTGGCCGCGTCGCAGCAGTCGTATGTCGCGACCTGGGCGACGCGGCGGGACTAGGTTTGAAGCATCGGACCAAAAGGAACATTCAACGTGAAGCCTTCTCCGTTGCATCAGAGATTTTCCGTTTTCGAGTATCAGTACCGCGACGCCGGCAACTGGAAGACCGCCGGCACGCTGCTGCTAACCGGCGCTTCTGACGACGCCGACACCACCATCCGCAACTCCCTCGAATGGGCCGACCAGTTCGTCGCCGAGCAAGTCGGCGTGCCGTCGCTCTGTCCCAAACACTTCGAGTCCACTGGCGACGGCCCATCCGACCTCGACCACGCCTACCACGAGTTCGTCCGCCTCCGCACCGCCACCCCCGCCGACCTATCTCTACCGCCCGCGGGCGATCTGCCCGACCTCGTCAAACGCTTCCGCGCCGCCGCCAACCGCTGGGACGTGACGCTTTCCCCCAACTGCGACCTCTAACTCGGGGTCAGAAAACTTCCCGCATCCATGTAGGACAACGCCGCGACGCACTGTCGGCAATCACCGTCGCGCCCGCTGCGACGGGCTGTCGGGCGCGCAACGGCCTTTGCACCATCGCTCCCGCGCTGCGAGACTCGCCCCGCTCCGGTCGCCCCGTACCCGCGATCACCCAACGCCACACGGACGCGGCGGAGCATGGACGCACCCGGCAATCCCGCCGGGTCGACACATGGACCGACAAGGAGATCACCGTGTCCCAGAACTTCGTTTCCCTCACCCTCACCCCCGACCAGGTCACCGGTGCGCGTGCCGGCCTCGACCAGATGGCCACCGCGCTGGCCGGGCTGGTGGCCATTCCCGATGCGGAGCGCCGCAACCTCATGTACATGGGGCCGCGCTCGGAGGTGTTCGTCCGGCAGACGCTGCGCGTGATGGCGGCCAACCCGCAGATCGTGCCGCCGAGCCTCGACCTGGCCGGCGCGTCGGCGGACCTCGCCACGCTCGACCAGCTGCGCCCGCTGCACGAGGACCTGCAGAAGCTGGTCGCGCGCCTGGCCGACACCATCGACCTGCTCGGCAGCGACGCGATGGACGTGGCGCTGGACGGCTACGCGCAGCTCAAGCTGTCCGGCGGCGACCACGGCCTGGACGAGCTGCGCCGGCAGCTTGGCACCCGCTTCAAGCGCGGCCGCCGCGAGGCCGCCGAGCCGGCGCCGGTGCCGGACATGGCGCCGGTCTGAGCCCGCGCGCAGCGTGGACGGGAAAGCCGCCTCCGGGCGGCTTTTTCGCATCTGGTGCCGATCATGCGGTCATCTCCGCCTAAAACGAGGTCCCGAACCTCATCGACGAGGTTGCGGACCTCATTCGCGAGGTTCCGGACCTCGTGCGCGAGGTCGCGGACCTCATGCGTCAGGTCCCGGACCCCGTCATCGAGGTCCCACACCTCATCGCCGGGGTCCGCGACCTCGTCAACGGGGTTCCGGACCTCGCGCACGAGGTCGACGACCTCGCTCATGACGTCCCGCACCTCGCCCCTCGCCGACGCGGTGCCACACTTGCGGCACGCGACAGGAGCTACGGATGAGCAGAACAGGAATAAAGCGCGGTATCGGGTGGGCGTTGGCAGTGCTGGTGGGGGTGCCCGCGCTCGCCTACCTGGCGCTGGTGGTCATCAACCGCAACGACGAGCCGCCCTCCGCGGACGTGGCGCGGCTGGTCGCGCTGCACCAGTCCGGCCCGGCGCTGGCCGACGCCGCCAACGGCCATGTCCATGCGCGCGACCTGGCCACCGGGCCGGGGGCGGTCGCCGACTACCGGGCCGCGCGCAGCCCCGCGGTTACGGCGCTCGCCCAGGCGTGCAGGCAGGCCGCGACCTGCGCGGAGGCGCTGGACGCCCATCCCGCGGTGCCCGCGCAGTGGCTGGACGCGGAGCAGTGGCTGCTGGCGCGCTACCGCCGCATGCTGGCGACCGAGGGTTGGCGGGAGGAGGTCCCCGAGGACCTTGCCGCGCAGTTGCCGGCGTACCAGCCGGCCATGGATGCCCAGCAGCTGCATCTGCTGGATGCACGGCGACTGGCGCTGGCGGGTGAGCCGGCGGCCGTGCGCGACCTGCTGGAGCGGGACCTGCTGTTCTGGCGGCAGGTGCTGGCCTCGTCGGACCTGCTGGTCACCAAGATGATCGCGGCCGCGGCCGTCCGGCATCACTTCGCGCTGGGCACTCTCGCCCTGCGGGCGTTGCCTGCGGGCGAGGCCGCGGCGGCCGTCCCGCCGTCCTGGCGGCAACCGGTGACGGTGGCCGAGCGCTCCCTCGCGAGGGCGCTGGCCGGCGAGTGGCAGCTGATCGCCAACTCGACGCGGGCGTGGTTGTCGCCCGCAGCCGTCTCCGACGCGGGTATCGGCGACCGGCTGCTGCGGCCGCTGTACCAGGAGCAGGCGACGCTCAACCGGGGCGCGGCGCGCATGGTCCGGCTGGGCGCGCTGTCGGAATTGCCGTACCCGGAGCTCGCGCCGGCGCTGGCGGGGCTTGCAACGCCGCCGGAGCACGCCGGGCCGAGGCTCCAGGTGTACAACCCGGTGGGCGCCATGCTCGATCCGGCGGCGGTCGAACCCGCCTATGGCGATTACATCGCACGGGCGGGTGACCTCGAAGGGGTGCGGCGCGCCGCGCTGCTGGCCGCCGACCTGCGCGGGCAGGGCGTTGGCCCGGATGCGGCAGCAGCGGCCCTCCGCGCGGCCACGCTGCGTGGTCCGTATGACGGCGCCCCGTTCAAGTGGGACGCGACCAGCGGATCGGTGGTGTTCGATGGCCTGGCCCACGGCGAGCGCGGGCGGTACGCGGTTCCGCTGTAGGAGCCGCGGTCGCCCAAAGAAAAACCCCGCGCGATGCGGGGTTCTTCCTGTAAGGCACCGGTGGCCGGTTGAACCGGCGGCCTGGCCTACGGCTGGTAGCAGGCGCCGCTGGCGTCGTGCTCGATCCGGATCAGCTCGCCGCCGCCGGCGCCCCAGGCATTGCCGTCGGCAAAGATCAGGCAGCCCTGGCCCTTGTAGAGCACCTGCATGCGGCGCGCGTCGTTGCCGAAGTAGAACGGGATCCAGCGCTTGCCGGATTCGTAGCTGTGCTGGCGGTCGGGCACGCGGTCCATGACCTGCTGCACGGCCTGGATGTCCATGCCGATGGTGAGCCGGGTGAACTTGCTGCCCGGCGCCGGCGTGCCGACGATCGCGTCGGCCGGCACTTCCCCGGCGCCTGCGGTCTGCGGGGCGGCCGCGGCGCTGTCGCTGTTGCCGGTGGTGGCGCAGGCGGCGCAGACGCTGGCGAGGGCCACGATGGCCAAATGGCGGAACGTACTCATTACTCATCTCCCTGAGATCGCCGGTGGCCGGGAAGGCCTCATGCCTTCCTGCTGGCGAAGCGCGGAGACTGCCGGCGGAGGTACGTCCCGTCAATGAACCGCCGGAGCCGGAACGGTCTGGCAGGATCCACTTTTCGACGTCTGGAGCGCAAAGGGATTGAACCTGCCACTGAAATGCCGCTGCGGCGCGCCGCGCCCCGGAGGGGGTCAGCCGCGAGCAGCGCCGGGAGCTGGAGCGCGACGCTGGCTGAGCGCCAGCCCGCCCGGCGCGCGGGGCGCTCGATCGGAAATCGTCGATTACCACTGATGCAACGGAGCCTGCCATGAAGAGCCTGCCCAATATCCACCCCGGCGAAGTCCTGTTGGAGGAGTTCATCGTCCCGCTGGGCATCAGCCAGAACGCGTTGGCCCGTGCTACCGGTGTCCCGCCGCGCCGCATCAACGAGATCGTGCTGGGCAAGCGGAGCGTAACGGCCGATACCGCCGTACGTTTGGCCGCCGCGCTGGGTACCAGCGAGCGGTTCTGGCTGGGCCTGCAGGCCGATTACGACCTCGAGGAGGCGCACCGCGCGCTGGGGCCGGCGGTCGATCGGATCGCGCGGATCGCCGCGTAGCAAGGCGCCCCGTGCTGACCGCCCACGCCGGCTGCGGTAGCCTTCCCGTCCCCCGAAACCCCTGGTCCGAACCATGAGAGCCACCGTCGTCGGTCTGGTGACCCCGCACCTGTTGCGCGTCATCGACCTCGCCAATGAAGCCGAAAAGGGCGTCAACGTGGACTGGCACGTGCGCGACGCGGTGTCCCGTTCGATGGCCGAGCTGGCCGACCAGTACAACGCAGCGACCCTGATGCAGGCGCTGGTCGACGGTCTGGAAAGTGCCGCCGGCAACGCCCCGAGGGGCCGCACCGCCTACGCCCGCGTGCTGCAGTCCGCCGCCACCGCCGCCCGCGGGATGCTGCGCCACTGAGGCATCGCCACAGAGCCAGATACAAGGACTGGCTGATGCACTGCTGGCTGGAGGTCGGCGACCAGTCGCTGATGGGCGCGGATATGGACGTCGAGTGGGCGCCGAACGTCGACAAGCCGAAGAACGGCTTCGACGTCACCCTGCACACCGAGGACGCCGCGCAGGCGCGCCGCTGGTTCGATGCGCTGAAGGAGGGCGGCAAGGTCGGCATGGATTTCGCCGAAACCTTCTGGTCGCCCGGCTACGGCAGCCTGACCGACCGCTTCGGCGTGCCGTGGATGGTCAACACGATCCCCGGCCCGGACTGGAAGCCGGCGCAGTCGGGCTGACGGGGCCTACCCCCGCCGCGCCGCCTCGATCGCGGCGACGTCGATCTTGCGCATCGTCATCATCGCGTCGAAGGCGCGCTTGGCGGCGGCGCGGTCGGGGTCGGTCCAGGCGTCGGTCAGCACCCGCGGGGTGATCTGCCACGACACGCCCCAGCGGTCCTTGCACCAGCCGCACTCGCTCTCCTGGCCGCCGTTGCCGACGATGGCGTCCCAGTAGCGGTCGGTCTCGGCCTGGTCGTCGGTCGCCACCTGGAACGAGAACGCCTCGCTGTGTCTGAACGTGGGGCCGCCGTTGAGGCCCATGCACGGGATGCCCATCACGGTGAAGTCGACCACCAGCACATCGCCCTGCTTGCCGTCGGGGTAGTCGCCGGGGGCATGGTGGACGGCGTCGACCGAGCTGTCGGGGAAGGTCTTCGCGTAGAAGGTCGCGGCGTCCAGCGCGTCGCCGTCGAACCACAGGCAGATGGTGTTCTTGGGGGTCATGCGGAGTCTCCTCGGGTGGGCGGTCGCAGCCGCCAGTGCACTGTCGACGGGCGAGGGGGGCCGGGATCGACAGTGCACCGCCCCGGTTCACTCCGCCAGGTTGCAGTAGGCGTCCAGCACGTCGTCCTCACTTGCTGACACGAACACCGTCGGCGCGGTCGCGGGGGACGTGTGCGGCAGCAGGAACGTGGCCCGCACGGTTACCTGGGAGTCGCTGAAGTTGCGCGCGGTGTGCGGGTTGCGCGGTGCCACGAACGCCTCGCCCGCCGCGTAGACGTGTCCCACGCAGTCGTCATCGATGATGGTGAGGGTGCCACCGGTCACGATGCCGAAGGTCGGGCCCGGGTGGATGTGCCAGTCGATGCCGCCGACCCCGGCCGGGAGGTTGATGTTGGCGGCCATGGCGTCGAACTGCCGGCCGCTCGGGTCGCCGGGCATGACGACCTTCACCGGGCCGTCGATCACCGAGCCGTCGGCGACGCCGCGGGCGCCGTTGGTGACGGTGGCGCCGCCGAGGACGGTTCCGGCGGCCACCGGCGCCGCGACCGCGATCAGGCCGGCCGCCGCCGCGATGGTCATGGCGTTGCGGAGGTTTTCGCGCTTCATGGATTTCATGGCTGTTCTCCTGTCGGTTGCTCCCCCCGGTCGCCCTGGAATCCAGTATCCGCAGGTCCCCGCGGCCTGCATGAAGGTTCCACCAAGATTCCCCGAAGATTCCCCGAAGATTCCCCGGGGCCGGAGTAAGCTGGTCCCGCGGCACCGGGACGGATGTTCGAGGGCGACGGTTCGAGGACGACGATGGACAGCGCGAAGGCGGCGGCCGTTTGCCCGCCGGCAATCTTCGAGTTCGCGGACCTGGCGCTCGACACGCGCCAGCACGCCGTGTTCCGCGGTGCCGCGCGCATTCCGCTGCCCAGGCTGACCTACGAACTGTTGCGCGCGCTGGTCGAGGCGGCACCGGCGCTGCTCACCCATGACGACATCGCCGGGCAGGTCTGGCGCGGACGGCTGGTGACGCCGGAAACGATCGCGCAGCGCGTGCTGCTGTTGCGGCGCGCACTGGGTGACGACGCCGGCAACCCGCGCTACCTGCGCGTGGTCCGCGGCCTGGGGTGCCAGATCATCCCGCCGGTGCGCGTGCGGCGGGCCGCGTCGTCGCCGGTGCCGGCGGCGGCCGAGAGCGTGACCGGCCTTGTCCACAACATGGACCTGTCGCTGCCGGGGCAGCCGTCGATCGTCGTCCTGCCGTTCGATACCGACGGCGACGCCGGGCACCGCGACATCGCGCTCGGGCTGACCCACGACATCGCGACCCGCGTCGCACGGACCCGTGCGTTCTTCGTGATCGCGCGGGGGACGGCGTTCCGCTTCGCGCCGGGGGCGCACGACCCGGGCGAGGTGTCGCGTGCACTTGGCGTCCGCTACGTGGTGCAAGGCGACGTGCGGGTGGCCGGTTCGTCCATGCACATCAACGTGGCGCTGGCCGATGCGGTCGAGGGCAGGGAACTGTGGGCGGACAGCTTCCAGCGCCGGCTGGACAACGTGTTCGACGCGCAGGAGGAGATCACCGACCTGGTCGTCGGCGCGATCGCGATGGAGGTCGAACTGGCGGAGCGGCAGCGCGCCCTGCTCGAAGCGCCCGCGAACCTGGGGGCGTGGAGCGCCTACCACCGCGGCTGCTGGCACATGTACCGCTTCACCCCGCAGGACTACGAGCAGGCGGAGCGGTACTTCCAGCTGGCGGCGCGGCTCGATCCGGGCTCGGCGCGCGCCTTCGCCGGGCTGTCGTTCGTGCACTGGCAGCGGGCGTTCTTCGACCTGTCGCCGGACCGCGCCGGGGAGGTCGAGCGGGCGTTCGAACTGGCCCTGCAGAGCTACTCCATCAACCCGCACGAACCGCTGGCCCACTGGGCGCTGGGCCGGGCGCACCTGCTGCGCGGCGAGATGGGCGACTCCATCACCGCGCTGGACGAGGCGACGGTGCTCAACCCGAGCTTCGCCGTCGGCCAGTACACGCTGGGCTTCGCGCTGATGCAGGCCGGCGACACCGCGCATGCCATCGAGCGGGCCGGCCGGGCGCGGCGGCTGAGCCCGTACGACCCGATGGGTTTCGCGATGATCGGCGTGCGTGGCTTCAGCCTGACGCTGGACGGCCACCACGACGAGGCGGCCGACGTGATGGCGCTGGCGGTACGGCAGCCCAACGCGCACTACCACCTGGTCGCCATGGCCACCGTGTGCGACGCGCCGGCCGAGCGCAAGGCGGAGGCGCGGCGCAACCTGGCGCGGCTGCACGCGGCGGCGCCGGGTTACGGCGAGCGGGACTTCCTGCGCGCGTTCCAGTTACGGCAACCCGCGCATGCCCGGCTTGTCGGCGACGCGTTCCGCCGTCTGGGCCGGTTGCGTCCCGCCGGCCGGGGGACGCAGGCGGGGCGCGCGTCGCCGCCGCGTTAGCATGGCTCTCCTGTCGCCACGGCGGCACCTTCCGTCGAGGCGACAGCACCGCTTGAGCACCATCTTCCAGTCCCTGCGCAACTACAACTACCGGCTGTGGGCGGCGGGGGCGCTGGTTTCCAACGTCGGCACGTGGATGCAGCGCATCGGGCAGGACTGGCTGGTGCTGACGGTGCTGACCGACAACAACGCCACCGCGGTGGGCGTGGTGATGGCGCTGCAGTTCGGGCCGCCGCTGCTGTTGCTGCCGGTGACCGGCTACGTGGCCGACCACTGGGACCGCCGCCTGCTGCTGCTGGCCACCCAGGCCGCGGCGGGGTTGCTGGCGCTGGGCCTGGGCGTGCTGACGTTGGCCGGGGTGGTGCAGCTGTGGCACGTGTACGGGTTCGCGTTCCTGCTGGGCTGCGTCACCGCGTTCGACGCGCCGGCGCGGCAGGCGTTCGTGTCGGACCTGGTCAGCGATGAGCACCTGGCCAACGCGGTGGCGCTCAACTCGGCGTCGTTCAACGCGGCGCGGATGTTGGGGCCGGCGGTGGCGGGCGTGCTGATCGCGGCGATCGGCGAGGGCTGGCTGTTCGTGGTCAACGCCGGCTCGTACGCGGCGGTGCTGGTGTCGCTGTGGTTCCTGCGGGTGCACGAGCTGCACGGCGAGGCGTTGCCGGAGCACTCGCGCGGCAGCCTGCTGGCGGGCTTCGGCTACGTCTGGCGGCGGCCGGACCTGATGGCGGTGCTGGTGATGCTGTTCCTGCTGGGGACCTTCGGCTTCAACTTCGCGATCTTCATTTCCACCATGTCGGTGACGGTGTTCGGCGGCGATGCCAGCCAGTACGGCCTGCTGACCTCGGCGATGGCCGCGGGGACGATGAGCGGGGCGCTGCTGTCGGCGCGCCGGCCGGTGCCGGGGATGGTGCTGATGGCGGTGTCGGCCGCGGGCTTCGGCGCGAGCGTGGCGCTGGCGGCGGTGATGCCGGGGGCGGTGTCGTTCGGCGTGGCGCTGTTCTTCGTCGGGCTGGCGGCGTTGACCTTCATGACCGCCAGCAACTCGATGATGCAGCTGACCACCGAGCGGACGATGCGCGGCCGGGTGCTGGCGCTGCGGATCGCGGTGGTGATGGGCGGCACGCCGCTGGGCGCGCCGCTGGTCGGCTGGGTGGTGGACCGCTTCGGCGCGCGCTGGGCGATGGGGGTGGCGGCGCTGGCGGGGGTCGCGGCGACCGCGGTGGCGGTGGGCTACCTGGTCCGCTACCGCGGCCTGCGGCTGGCGCGGGAGGGCGGGTGGCCACGCCTGGCGATCAAGCCGGCGCCGGCCGACGAGACCGGCGTACGGGTGGCCGCCGGTGAGCGGGTGACGTAGCGCCGGCTAGTCGGCCGGTTCTGCCGCGCCCTCGGCTTCTGCCGCGAGCATGCCGACGGTGGCGATCCGTGACCCGAGCATCCCGCACACGCGCAGCCGGGTGCCGTCCAGCATGACGGCGGCGCCGACAGCCGGGTCGCGGTCGAGGTTCTGCCGGGCCACCTGCTCCAGCGTGTCCTCGTCCGCGCCGGGCAGATGCACGCCGTAGGAGTTGCGCAGGTCCTCCACCGTGGTGCCGCCCTTGAGCCGCAGCTCGACCCGCGGCAGCGGCTCGGTCGCGGCGTCGCCGGCCTGCGAGAACGTGCGGTCCACGAACGGCCGGGTGATCGGCCGCAGCACCGCGAACAGGTGGTCGTCGGCACGCAGGACGGTCGAGCCGCGCGGCGGGATCACCTCGTCGCCGCGCGTGATCATGGCGATGACGGTGTCCTCGGGCAGCGCCATCCGCGACAGCCGCCGGCCGACCGCACGCGAGTCCGCGGCGACCGTGTACTCGACGATGTCGGCGTTGACGTTGCCCAGCGAGGTGATCTCCAGCGTCGCCGGCGGGCGGGGCGGCGGCGTCTCGGCCAGGCCGAGCCGGCGGGCGACGGAGGCCAGGGTCGATCCCTGCATCACCGCCGAGATCAGCACCACGAAGAACACCACGTTGAAGATCACCGGCGCGCCCGGGAGCTCGAACAGCAGCGGGAAGATCGCCAGCACGATCGGTACCGAGCCGCGCAGGCCGACCCACGACACCAGTGCGGTCGCCCGCGTGCTGAAGCCGAACGGCAGCATCACCGGCACCACCGCCAGCGGCCGCGCGACGAACATCAGCGCCAGCGCGATCAGCAGCCCCTGTATCCACACGTCCAGCAGCGCCATCGGGTCGATCAGCAGGCCCAGCACCACGAACATGGTGATCTGCGCCAGCCACGCCATGCCGTCGTGGAACAGGAAGACCGTGCGCTTGAAGGCGAAGTGGCTGTTGCCGACCACCACGCCGGCGATGAAGATCGCCAGGAAGCCGCTGCCGCCGATGTTGGCCGCCAGCCCGAACGCCAGCAGGCCGCAGGCGGTCACCAGCACCGGATACATGCCGGTGGCCTGCAGCCGGATGCGCCGCAACAGGGCGACCGCGCCCGCGCCGACGCCCAGCCCGACCACCGCGCCCAGCCCCATCTGCATCAGGAACAGCTTGAGCAGCCCGACGCCGAGCGGCACGTCGTTGGCGATCACCTCGATCAGCCCGATGGTCAGGAAGATCGCCATCGGGTCGTTGGAGGCGCTCTCCACCTCCAGCAGGGCCTTCAGCCGCGGGCGGATGTGGATGTTGGCGTTGCGCAGCTGGGCGAACACCGCCGCGGCGTCGGTCGAGCCGACGATGGCGCCGATCAGCAGGCCGTTGAGCAGCGGCCAGTCGAGCACGTACGCGGCGACCACGCCGGTGACCACCGCGGTCACCAGCACGCCCAGCGTCGCCAGCACCGAGGCGGGTTTCCACACCGAGCGGATCGACGCGACCGGCGTCTGCAGGCCGCCGTCGTACAGGATCACCGCCAGTGCCAGCGTGCCCAGCGCATGCGCCGCGGTCGGGTTGTCGAAGGCGATGCCGCCGATGCCGCGCTCGCCGGCCAGCATGCCCACGATCAGGAACAGCACCAGTACCGGCAGCCCCAGACGCGCGGACGCCTTGCTGGACACCACGCCCAGCAGGATCAGCACGGCGGCCAGGAGGAGGATCTGGTCGATCACGAACATGCGTGGTGCGTTCCTGCGTTGACGGGGATCCTTGAACCCTACCGCCGATCCGCCCGGTCGTGGCCGCTCAGCTGCCGGGGCCGGTTCCGTGCTGGTCCAGCGCGTGGTGGATCAGCACCACGCACTGCGAGGCGAACAGCATGGTCCGGCCGAGGGTGATCTTCTTCGCGCCCAGCCGTTCGAGGCTGCCGAAGGTCTTCTTCGGCATCGGGATGTGGTCGGTCAGCAGGAAGCAGGGGTTGCCGGCGAACGACTCCGCACCGATCGGCGTGCCCTTGCGGTCCATCACGTAGAGCTGGTGGTCGCCCGCCAGCTGCTGCACCAGCCGCTCGAAGCTGATCGTCTGCACGGTGACGCCGGACTCGACCGGGCGGGTCTCCTCCTTGCCCATGCCGCGCGAGGCGTCCAGCGCGCGGGCGACCTTGCCCAGCAACGACTGCTCGTCGAAACCGCCGATGGCGTGCATGGCGTTGGCGTCGAACCGCACCGTGCGCGAGAAGTCCTGTGTGCTTTCCAGTACCAGGTAGACCACAACGTCCGGCCGGTGCGACTGCGCCACGAAGATGGCGTTCATCAGCGTGTGCGCGAGGATCTCGGTGTGGGCCTCGGTGCCGACGGCGGCGAGCAGCCGGTGGCTGTCGGTGGGGGCGGCGCGGGCGCGCAGGACGAAGGTTCGCATGGGCGGATTGTCCATCAAGCCGATGCGACAATGGGCGCCCTTCTCGCCGTCGTCCGAACCCATGCTCCCATTGCGCGTCGCCCTGGTCGTCCTGCTGCTGGTGGCCAATATCCTCGTCCACGTCGGGCCGCTGCTGGCCGTGGCGCTGGTCAAGGCGCTGCTGCCGCTGGACCGGCTGCGCAAGGCGGCCAACCCGGTGCTGGCGGGCATCGCCGAGAGCTGGATCGCGGTCAACAACCGTGTGATCGACGGCCTGCTGCACACCCGGGTGGCGGTGCAGCAGCACGGCGAGGTGGACCTGCGGCACGACGGCCATTACCTGGTGCTGGCCAACCACCAGAGCTGGGTGGACATCCTGGTGCTGCAGAAGGCCTTCAACCGGCGCATCCCGCTGATGCGGTTCTTCCTGAAGCGGCAGCTGTTCTGGGTGCCGCTGCTGGGGCTGGCGTGGTGGGCGCTGGATTTTCCGTTCATGGGCCGCCACACGCCCAAGCAGATCGCGCGCCGGCCGGAGCTGGCGGGACGCGACATCGAGGCCACCCGCCGCGCCTGCGCGAAGTTCCGCGAGATCCCGGTGGCGATCATGAACTTCGTCGAGGGCACGCGGTTCACCCCGGCCAAGCACGCGCGGCAGGGCGGGCCGTACCGCCACCTGCTCAAGCCCAAGTCGGGCGGGGTGGCGTTCGTGCTGGACGCGATGGGCAAGGGCCTGCACTCGATCCTCGACGTGACCATCGCCTATCCGGGTGGGCGGCCGTCGATGATCGACCTGCTGGCCGACCGGGTCGCGGAGATCCGGGTGAGCGTGCGCCAGCGGGCCATCCCGGCCGAGCTGCTGCACGGCGACTACCAGAACGACCGCGCCTTCCGCGCCCGCTTCCAGCAGTGGATGAACGGCCTGTGGCGCGAGAAGGACGCCGAGATGGAGCGTCTGCTGGCCGGCTGAGGGCTGCTCACGTCGCGCGCACCACGGGCTTGCGACGCTCTCCACCATCCGACCGTGGAGGCCGCCATGTCCGGGACACCGATCACCGGCGAATCGAGCAACAGCAAGGTCGCGGCGGTGTTTGCGACCACCACCGCGGCCCGCGATGCCGCGCGAGAAGTGGTCGCGGCGCTGTCGCTGGATGCCGGCCAGGTCAAGGTGATCACGCCGTCCGAACCGCACCCGGGCCGCAAGCTGGAGCCCGAGAGCCGCGGCATCTGGCACACCATCGTCCTCGCCCACATCAAGCTGGGCATCGTCGGCGCGGTGCTGGGGCTGGTGGCGTTCGCGATCGCCTATGCGATGGGCATCCGCTACGTGACCAGCTCGCCGGTGGCAACCGCGCTGGTGCTGTTGTTCTTCGGCACCGTCGCCGGGCTGTTCATGGGCGGGCTGGTATCGCTGCGCCCCGACCACGACCGCTACGTGCTCGCCGCCCGCGAGGCGATGGACCACGGCCGCACCACGGTGGTGGTGCACGCGTTCACCGCCGCGCAGGCCGACCAGGCGGCGGACCTGCTGCGCGGGCAGGGCGGCGAGGTCACGTCGACGCTGTAGCCGCAACGGCGCGCGGTTGAATCCTGCGGAGTGGCCGCCGACAATTTGCGCTGCGTCACAGATTGGCGGCCGCAACGCATGCGGTCGCCTGTATCCATAACAGGGGACCACATGAAGAAGACCAGCCTGATGGCGGCGTTGGCCGCCGTCGTCGGGGGTGCCGTCCTGGCACCCGCCACCGCGCTCGCCCAGAACCAGCCGATCGAAGTCTGGCAGCCGCCGCAGGGCGAGGCCGACCCCGCCCGCCGCATCCCGGCCCCGGCACCGGCCACGGACACCGCGACGCCGACCGGCCCCGCGACCTCCGTGGCGGTGCCGGTCGCGCCCGCGCAGCCGTACTACACCGCGCCGGCCACCCCGGACCTCGGCGGCCTCTTCCTTGGCGTGCAGGGCGGCAAGGGCTGGGTCTTCGACGACATCGACCAGTCCGCACTGCTGGTCAATGCCGGCTACCGCTGGCAGGCCGGCTCCGTCACGCTGGTGGGGATCGAGGCGGCCGCCGGGCGGCTGGACGACGCCAACGAGGGCGGTATGTCGATCGAAGGCCTCGACTACGCCAGCATCGGCGCCAACGCGCGCTTCAACTTCGGTGCCGGCAACCCGGTCTTCGCACTCGTTCGCGCGGGCTACTGGCAGGCGGACGACGTCCTGTACGGCGGCACCGTTGATGGCGGCTACGTCGGCGTCGGGCTGGGCGTGGACATCAACCGCCACTTCAACCTCAAGGCGGTCTACACCAACCACGTGTACTTCAGCGATTACGGCTACTACAACGGCGGCTACCACTACGACTTCAACCGTGCCGATACGCTGATGCTGGGTGCCGAAGTGCGGTTCTGAGCGGTCACGCGCGTCGGACCGCCAGGCTCTCGACAACGGAAAAGACCGCCTCCGGGGCGGCCTTTTCCATGGGTGTGCCGGGCATGTCGCCGGCCCGGCGGCACCTCAGAACCGGTATTCCACCGCCAGGCTCACGCTCTGCGCGTCGCGCTTGTCATCCGACAGCCGGTACTCGTCGCTGACCGCGTCGTAGTGGACCTGCGCGTAGCGGTAGCGGTTGTACATCAGGGTGACGTCGAGCAGCGGCAGGATCGACGTGCCCACGCCGACGCCGTGGTAGGTGCCGCCGTCGTTCTGCTCGAAAGTGCTGCGGCTGGTGACCGGGGTGGTGTCGATAGGGTGCTCGACCGAGGTCTGGTCGAGCGTGCGCTCCATGCCGAGGTAGCCGGCGCGGCCGATCACGTACACCGGTAGCAGCGGCGGCTTGATCCGCGCGTTGACGCCGGCGAAGGCGTAGCGCGCCGACCAGCCATAGGCGTGTTCGACGTAGCCGTCGACGTACTCGATGCGGTCCTGTCCGTCGATCTCGTTGAACTTGCCGAGCCCGCCCTCCAGCCCGACCTGGGCGATGCCGATACCCCAGCGGTAACCGGCGCTGGCCTGCACGAAGCTGCTCTTCTCGTCGTCGAAGCCGCTGTTGTCGAGGTCGAACCGGCCGGCCTGGCCGTTGATGAAGAAGTCACCGGCGGAGGCCGCGGGGGCGGCGGCGATACAGGCGGCGAACAGCGCCGCGCATCCGATCTTGCGCATGTAGGGGTTCCGTTGCGGGGAGGGCGACGGCGAGAGGGCCGTCGCGGGCCGCATAGGGTAACGGGGCGCGGCCGGGCGTGCGCGACGGGGCCGGTGGGCGCCCCAACGCGGGGCAGTCCCGGTCAACCGCCCGGTGCGGACGCTGCCGACGACATCGCCGGCCGGATCGACTAGGGTGCGGCGGCCACCTGCCGCGCGGCCGCCGCAGCCGCCCGCCCATCGCCCCGGAGTGACCGCATGTCCATCGTCCTGACCGAATTCGCCCGCTCCCGGCTGTTCCGCGCGAACCGCCGCAACACCATCCAGGACATCACGCCCGAGGCGTTCGAGCGGCACCTCAACGACACCGCGCCGCTCGCGGTGCTCGACGGCTACGCGCCGTTCTGCAAGCTGCACGTGCATCGCAACTGGACCTCGACGCGTTGCCTCGCGGTGCCGATCACCGACGACAACCGGCACCTGCTGCGTTCGGACTACGAGGCGCGCACCGACGACGAGCTGCCGGTACTGGTGCGCTGGTTCGAGGGGCTGCAGCCGCCGGTCGCGAACTACCTGGTCGTGATCCTCTACAGCCGCGACCAGCTGGCGAAGGAGGGCACCGCGGTCGACGCCGACTGGGGCGTGGTCGGCTGCATGTACACCGCGGAACCGGAGGAGACGCCGATGGCGCCGATCACCATGCTGCGCAACGCGCTGGGCGTGGAGGAGGGCGGCTCGGGCGTGCCGCTGGACCGCGAGGCGTACCGGCGCAGCGTGGCGTTCTGGCGCACGCACGCCAACTGGCGGGGCTAGCGCGCCTCAGTCCCGGTCCGGGGCGCCCATGGGAAAGGCCCGGTCGCCCGGGCCTTTCCGTATCGCTACGAGCGGCGGTCAGTAGTTGACCGTGATGCTCGCCGTGCAGGTCGCCGTACCCGCCTCGCAGACCTTGTACTGCAGGCTGCCACCGCCCTTCAGGCCGGTGTTGTCGGTGTGGCTGGAGCCGTTCACCGTCGCGATCCGGCTGCCGTTGCGGTAGACGTCGAAGCTGCCGGCGCTGGAGCCGCTCCAGCCGAGGTCGACGCTGACGCGGCCCTTCACCTTGTAGGCGTTGCCGGTCACGGCGAAGGTCGGGTCCGGGCCCGGATCGGTGCCGCCGCCGTTGAGCTCGTCCAGCGCGGCCTTGGCCTGCACCAGGCCCCAGCCGTAGGCGTTGTCACGGCCCGCGGCGCCGAGATCCTGGGCGGTCACCGCCAGGGCCTCGCGCACCTGCTGGTTGCTCCAGGTCGGGTTGGCGCTCCAGACCAGCGCCGCCACGCCGGCGACGTGCGGGGTCGCCATCGAGGTGCCGTCGTAGTACGCGTAGCCGTTGCCCTGGTTGTCGGGAACGGTGCTGACCGTGCCGTTGACGCCGAGCTTGTTGGCCACCAGGTACTGGCCGTCCGCCTGGGACATGCTGACGGCCGGGATCGCCGGCCCGGCGGTGCCGAGGGTGCCGCTGAAGCCGCCCGCGGCGTTGTTGTAGATCACCGCCGCGGCGCCGCCACCGGCGTACACGTTGTTGACCTTGTCGGCGAAGCTGATGTCGCCGCGCTCGCACAGCACCACCTTGCCGGCCCAGCTGCCGGCACTGGTGCACAGGCCGCCGTTGACCAGCGCGCCGCTGGCGCTGCCCTGGTGGGTGAACTCCAGCCCCGAGACGATGTACGACGCGCCGTCGACCGAGGCCGTCGCCGACACCTGCGGCACCGTGCTCAGCACGCCCACGCCGGGCGCCGCCAGCTCGACCTGGTCGGTCTGCTGGGAGAAGTCCGCGACCACCTTGTTCTGGTCGACCGCGGCCACCGACACCACGCTGTTGTACGACGCCGGATAGCTGTGGCGGGTGTTGCCGTCGTTGCCGGCCGCGGCGATGCTCAGCACGCCGTTGTCGTACAGGTTCTGGAACGCGGTGGCCTCGGTCTGGCTGCTGAAGCTGCCGCCCAGGCTCATGTTGATGACCTTCGCGCCCGCGGCGGCGCAGCGGTTGGCCGCGTCGACCAGGTCGGAGCTGTAGCTCCAGCCGCAGGTTTCGCCGTCGAACACCTTGACGATGTACAGCGAGTTGTTGCCGGTGTTGACGCCGACCACGCCGCTGGCGTTGTCCTGCGCGGCGATGGTGCCGGCCACGTGTGAGCCGTGGCCGCAGGTGTCGGTGTTCCAGTCGCTCGGGTAGCCGCCGGCCAGGTTGAGGCCCTGGAAGTCCTCGTGCGCGGCGTGGATGCCCGAGTCGATGATGCAGGTGGTGATGCCGTCGCCGGTCACGCCGCCGGACCAGACCTGCGGTGCCTGCACCATGTCGATGCCGTAGGGCCGTGTCTGCGAGGCCGGGTAGCGCGGCGCGTCGGGCTCGACCAGCTCGACGTTGGGGTTGTTGCGGATGCCCTGCAGCGCCTGCGGGGGCAGGCTGACGGCGAAGGCATCGAGGCTGTCGAAGGTGTGGTGCACCTGGCCGCCGGCACCGCGCAGGGCGCGCGCCACCTGGGCCTTGGTGCCCGGCTTGAACTTCACCCAGACGCGGTCCGGGTCCGGTGCATCCGTAGCCACCGCGGCGCTGCTGCCGAGCGCCATCGCCAGACCCAGGCCCAAGGCCCGGACGAGTGTGCTTTGCTTCATCGATCCTGCTCCCCGATATGAAAGAAGGTCGGGCATCGGTCGTCCATGTGCCCCGTTCTCCGCAGGTTCCGGAACCTAGCAGGGGTGGCGAAAGTCACGGTTGACGACGGCGCGCACCGCCGGATCGGCGGAAACCCCGTGCTGGCGGGGCGCTCGCTGGATGAACAGGGAGGAAACGACGGACGGGAACACGGTTTCTGGCGATGGGCGGTTTGTCTACGGCGACGAACGGTAGCTCCGGCGCTCGCAGTTGTCATGATTCTTGCCTGCCGCGGGTGTTTCTATTGCGCCGCAACAGGGCTGGCCTCGTCCCCGCAGCGCACCCGGGCCATGCCGTTGACGGTGTCGGTCAGCGTGCCGCCGTCGTCGGACAGGGCGAAGCTGTAGCCGACGTCGCGGGTCTCGCCTTCGCCGGTGACGCGGGCGGTGATTTCGATGTCGTTGCCGGCGGCCTCGGCCGAGGTGATGTCGCCGCTGCTCTCGTGGAACTCGATCCGGGTGGCGGTGACCGACAGGTGGCTGACGTGGCCGGCGGTCGTGCAGGCCGCTGCGTTGGCGGCGTAGTCGCCCTGGAAGCGCACGGGGACGCCGGTGGTCGGGTCGTCCGCGTCGGGTGGCGCGGGGATGTCGGCGGGCGTCGCGGCCCGGTCGGGCGACGGGGTTGCGGGGGTGGCGGCCGCCGGTTCGGGGGCGGGCGCGGGAGTCGGGTCGGTGTCCGCGCTGCAGCCGGCGGCGAACAGCAGCGTCAGGGTAATCGCGGGGATGCGCATGGCGTTCTCCATCGGGCCGCCATCGCGGCGGCATCTCAATCGTTCCGGTCATGCGGGGCGGGCAGCAGGTCGCCGCCCGCCCGTGGCGCGTGCTGGACCGCTCAGCCGACTGCGATCGAGCCGCGCATAACCGCCCAGTGGCCCGGGAAGCTGCAGAAGAACTCGTACGGGCCGTCGCCCTGGATCGCGCTGACCGGGAAGGTCACCGAGGTGGTTTCGCCGCCGCCCACCAGTTCGGTGTGGGCGATCACGCGGGCGTCGTCGGCGGGGACGTAATCACCGTCGACCCCGGCCGCCATGCCTGCCGACGCGATGGCTTCGCGGTCGGCGGCCTTGCTGACCACCACGTTGTGGCCCATCGCCGCGACCGGCATCTGGCCGACGTGCTTGAGGTTGATGGTGAACTCCGTGCACGAGGACGGCACGGTGATCGAGCCGACGTTGAACTGCATCGCGTCGTTGCCTTCGATCTCGGTGCTGCAGTTGGCGACGGTCGCGGCCGGCTTGTCGCCACCGGCCGGGGCGGCCGCGGGCGTGTCCGTTGCCGCGGTGTCGGCGGCGGGTGCGGTGGCGTCGGGCGGGGTGGCCGGCGCCGTGTCGACCGGAGCGGTGTCGACCGCGGTGGTGTCGGCCGGGGTCGTGGTGTCCGGCGTGGCGGGGGCGGTGTCGTTGCCGCAGGCGGCGAGTGCGAGGGCGCAGGCGGCGGCGAGCAGGGGAAGCCTTGTCTTCACGGATACAACCTCCTTCTGGGGTGCGGCACATGATGAACCCGCCGCCCCTGCATCGCGTGAAAGGATCGTTGCGCCCTCAGCCCTCCGGCGGCCCCAGCACGCTGGCGGGATCGACGATCTCCACGCCCTGCATCTGCCCCAGCAGGCTGTCGAACCACGGCTTGTGGGTGGCGCCGACGATCGACAGCACGCGTGCGCCGGGACGGGTGACGAACGTCGCGCGGATGTTGGCGACCATCCGCAGGTTGCGGGTCTCCCAGCCGCCGACGTACATCCGGCCGTAGTGCTGCGGAGAGGCGTGGCGCATGGCCGCGCCGAAGTCGCCGTTGATGTGGTCGGCGAGGTGCTCCGGGCTGTTGATGTAGCGGTACAGGCCCAGCATGTCGCCGCGTTCGATGAGTTCCTGCTTGCGGCGGATCAGCGGCTCATGCAGTGCGGCGCTGGCGTCCCAGGCCTGCCGGATGGCGGTGGCGTAGGCCTCGACGTCGTTGCCGGGCACGTCGTAGCTGTCGCCGGTGTGGTCGTCGGTCGGGTACACGCGCTGCAGCCCCAGCCGGGCGGCCAGGCGCGCGGCGATCCGGTAATCCTCGCCGTTCTGCTCCATGGCGCGTTCCAGTTGCGCGACCAGCGTGTCATCGAGACCGTCGCCGGCGAGGCGCGCGGTTTCCGGCAGTTGCAGCCACTGGGTCAGCGCCGAGGCGTTGTCACCGGCGGCGAGGAACAGCGCAGCGAGGTGGCGGCGCTGGTCGTCGCGCGGCTCGGCCGGCCAGTCGGCCAGCGTGCGCTTCACTTCGGCGATCGCGGCGGGCACGTCCAGGCCGGTGGCCACGCGGGCGGCGTCGGGCACGCTGCAGTAGGGCGCGATACCTTCCGGGTCGTAGACGGCGGGGTGGCGCGCCATCAGGTCGCAACCTTCGCCCGCGATCGACTCGATGGTGATGATGTCGGGCTTGAACGCGGCCAGCCGGTCCAGCAACGGGTCGAGCGTCGCGGGGTCGAAGCCGTCCGGCATCTGCGACAGATGCATGCTGCCCAGTACCAGCACCTGCGTGCGCGGGCCGGCCATGCCGGCGTCGAGGGTGGACAGGTCGACAGCGGCCTGCGCGCTGCCCGCAAGGACCAGCCCGAGCGACAGGCAGAACGTGGTCAGGGTCTTCCGCATGGTCGTGTTCCCGATCGAGGCGGGCCACTATCGCATGGTGTTTCCGTCGGTCGGGCGACCCGTGCCGGTATGGTGAATCCCGCGACCGGCGCAGGTCACGGCCTGGTGATTCACCCGCTCTGGACCACGCGCCGCCTAGCGTGGACGGCAACCGAACCGGGGCAACCGCATGGCCGACCGTGTCGCAGGGAGGTGATCGATGGGCGATGGACTGACCCGCCCGACGTCCGGCTGGTTGGCCGGGCTGGATGCCGCCTCGCTGGGCTGGCAGGCGCTGGCGTTGCTGGTGTGCGTGGTGGCGGCCTGGCTGGTCGGGCGGCGCTTCCGCGCGTGGCAGCGTGGCGAGCTGTCGGAACAACCGCACTCGCAACTGCGCCGGGTTGGCATCGCCTTCGGCTGCGCGCTGGTGTTCCCGGCGGTGGCGTGGGTGCTGCTGCTGGCGGCGTGGGCTGGCTTCACCGCGCTCGGCCTGCCGGCCGGGGTGTTGCGGGTGGCACTGGGGCTGGTGGTCGCGCTGGGGCTGGTGCGGCTGGTGGTGTTCCTGCTGTCCAACGCGTTGAAGCCGGGGCCGCTGCTGCGTGCCTCGGAGAACCTGATCGTCGCGGTGGTCTGGGTCGGGCTGGCGCTGTACCTGCTTGGGCTGCTGCCGATGGTGGTCGCCGCGCTCGACCGCGCCGCGATCATGGTCGGCGACACCCGGGTGTCGGCGCTGCTGGCGCTGCGCGCGCTGGCGGTGGCGTTGCTGGTGCTGGTGGTCGCGGCGTGGCTGTCGCGGCTGTCCGAGCGGCGGGTGATGGAGTCGCCGCACCTGTCGGCCAGCGCCCGGGTCGGCATCAGCAAGGTGATCAAGCTGCTGCTGATGGCGCTGGGCGTGGTGGTGGCGCTGCAGGTGGTGGGGCTGGATCTTTCGGCGCTGGCGGTGATCGGCGGCACGCTCGGCCTGGGCATCGGCCTGGGCCTGCAGCGCATCGTCAGCAACTTCATCTCGGGCTTCATCCTGCTGGCCGACCGCTCGATCAAGCCGGGCGACGTGGTGACGGTGGAGGACCAGTCCGGCAGCCGCTACGGCTGGGTGCAGGAGCTGCGCGCGCGCTACGTGGTGATCCGCGACCGCGACGGCGTCGACACGTTGATGCCGAACGAAAACCTGATCATCAATCCGGTGGTCAACTGGAGCTACGGCGGCGAGAGCGTGCGGCTCAAGCTGCCGGTGCGGATCAGCTTTGCCGACGACCCCGAAGAGGCGATGGCGCTGATGGAGAAGGCCGCCCACGGGCGCCAGCGGGTGCTCGATGACCCGGCCCCGGCGGCGCGGCTGATGGCCTTCGGCGACAGCGGCTTCGAACTGGAACTACGCGTGTGGGTGGTCGCGCCGGAGCAGGGCGTCAACAACGTGCGCTCGGAGATCAACCTGGCGATCTGGCGGGCATTCCGCGAGCACGGCATCTCCGTTCCCTTCCCGCAGTGCGAGGTGCGGCTGTTGGGCGGGGACGCGGACAGCGCGATGCCGGGTGACTGACCGCGCGGGTTGGCGCAAGCCCGCTGCGGCCCCATCATCAACGGCCTGTATCGATACCGGACTCCCGCCATGAACCACGCATCCTTCTATCCGATCGGCACCCCCGGCGTTGCCTGGGGCGACGCGGAGCGCGCGCAGTGGCTCGCGCGGCAGTCCGTCCAGCGCAGCTACCGCGACGACGTGGTGGCGGCCATCGAGCGCCTGCGCGACCGCTTCGAGGTCCGCCAGTACGGCGAACTGCACTACGGCGCCGACCACTACCCGCTGTTCGCGCTGAAGAGCCGCGACTGGCGCGACGACCTGCCGGTGATGCTGGTGACCGGCGGCGTGCACGGCTACGAGACCAGCGGCGTGCACGGCGCGCTGCAGTTCCTGGCGCGCGACGCGGCCGATTACGCCGGCCGGGTGAACCTCGTCGTCGCCCCGTGTGTCAGCCCGTGGGGATACGAGCGCGTCCACCGCTGGAACATGCATGCGGTCGACCCCAACCGCTCGTTCACCGATGACAGCCCCGCGGCCGAGTCGCGCGCGCTGATGGCGCTGGTCGAGCCGTTCCGCGACGAGGTGGTGATGCACATCGACCTGCACGAAACCACCGACAGCGACGAGTCCGAGTTCCGCCCCGCACTTGCGGCCCGCGACGGCAAGCCGTACGAGCCCGGCGAGATCCCCGATGGCTTCTACCTCGTCGGCGACAGCGACAACCCGCAGCCCGCGTTCCAGCAGGCGATCATCGAGGCGGTGGCGAAGGTGACCCACATCGCGCCGGCCGATGCCAACGGCGAGATCATCGGCTCCGAGGTGGTCGCCCCGGGCGTCATCAACTATCCGGTCAAGTCGCTGGGCCTGTGCGCCGGCGTCACCGATGCGCGCTACGTGACCACCACCGAGGTCTACCCCGACAGCCCCAAGGCGACCCCGCAGCAGTGCAACGATGCCCAGGTGGCGGCGGTGCGCGCGGCGATCGACTTCGTGCTGGAGCAGGGGGCGCGCTGAGCGATGGTCGAGCAGAGCCAGCGCGAGCCGATCCAGATCCAGTTCGACATCGGCCAGCTCGACCTGCCGGACATCCTCGGCACCATCGACGCCGAGGTGCGCAAGCGGTTCGGCGAGGGCAGGGCGGCCAGCTACATCGACGCGCTGGCCAACGTGCCGCTGGACCGCTTCGGCATGGCGCTGGTGACCCGCGACGGCACCGTGCACGAGGTCGGCGACTCGCGCGAGGGGTTCTCGATCCAGAGCATCTCCAAGGTCCACACGGTGACCATGGCGCTGGACGCGATCGGCGACGCGCTGTGGGAGCGGGTCGACCGCGAGCCCTCGGGCGACCCCTTCAACTCGCTGATCCAGCTGGAGTACGAAAAGGGCATCCCGCGCAACCCCTTCATGAATGCCGGTGCGCTGGTGGTGGCCGACGTGCTGCTGTCGGCGCACGAGCGGCCGGAACAGGTGCTGCTGGAGTTCATGCGCGCCCGCTCCGGCAGCACCGACGTCGGCGGTGACGAGGTGGTGGCCAGGTCCGAGCGCGAGAGCGGCTTCCGCAACATCGCCACCGCCAACTTCATCCGCAGCTTCGGCAACATCCACAACGACGTTGACGCGGTGCTGGATTTCTACTTCCTGCAGTGCTCGCTGAAGATGGACTGCGTCCAGCTTGCGCGCAGCATGCAGTTCCTCGCCTGTGGCGGGTACTGCGGGATGTCGGGCAAGCAGGTGGTCAGCGCGCAGATGTCGACCCGGATCAACTCGCTGATGATGACCGCCGGCACCTACGACGCCGCCGGCGACTTCGCCTATTACGTCGGGCTGCCCGCCAAGAGTGGGGTGGGCGGGGGCATCGTGGCGGTGGTGCCGCACGTCATGAGTCTGTGCGTCTGGTACCCGGGGCTGGACGGGAAGGGCAACTCGCAGCTGGGCAAGTACGCGCTGCACCGCTTCACCCAGCTGACCGGACTGTCGGTGTTCTGACATGCGCCTGACTACCGCGCTCGCCTCTTTCGCCATGCTGGTGCTTGCCGGCTGCGCCACCACCGCGCCGGAGCCGCCCGGCCCGTCGCCGCAGGCCGTACGCGCGGAGATCGCCCGCCGGATGCCGGCCACGGTCGATGACCGCGCCGGATGGGCGGCCGACATCCAGGCCGCGTTCGCCGCGCAGGGCATCGACCCCATGCCCGAGAACATCTGCGCGACCCTGGCCGTGATCGAGCAGGAGTCCGGCTACAAGGCCGACCCGCCGGTGGCCAACCTGCCGGCGATTGCGCGTGGCGAGATCAAGCGCCGGGCCGAGGCGCTGCACGTGCCGGGCTTCGTGGTCGACGCCGCGCTGAAGCTGCGCTCCACCGACGGCCGCAGCTACGACGAGCGCCTGCGCGGCGTCCGCACCGAGCGCGAGTTGAGCGCCCTGTACGAGGACCTGACCGGCCGGGTGCCACTGGGCGGGCGGCTGTTCGACGGCTACAACCCGGTGCAGACCGGCGGGCCGATGCAGGTGTCGATTCCTTTCGCCGAGGCGCATGCCGGCGACTATCCATACGATGTCGACGGCAGCATCCGCGACGAGGTGTTCAGCCGACGCGGCGGCCTGTACTTCGGCATCGCCCACCTGCTGGGGTACACCACGCCGTACACCCGCAAGGTGCACCGCTTCGCCGATTTCAACGCCGGCTGGTACGCCAGCCGCAACGCCGCGTTCCAGAACGCGGTGGCGGTGGCGACCGGGCGCACGCTCGCGCTCGACGGCGACCTGCTGGCGCCCGGTGCGCCGCTGGAGCGGCCCGGCGAGACCGAGCGCGCGGTCCGCACGCTGGAGCCTCAGCTGGGGATGGATGACGGCGACATCCGCGATGCGCTGGCGCGCGGCGACCGGCTCGACTTCAACGAATCCGCGCTGTTCGTCCGGGTGTTCGCGCTGGCCGAGGCGCGTGGCGGCAAGCCGCTGCCGCGGGCGATGATCCCCGGCATCACGCTGGAGAGCCCGAAGATCACCCGCGAGCTGACCACCGCGTGGTTCGCGACCCGGGTCGACGCGCGTTACCGGCGCTGCATGGCGCGTTGAGCGGTCCGGGCGGGGTGACTGCCTCCACCTGCGGGACACAGTGCGCCACGATCGGCACTGCTGCCGGCCGCCGCACGGGCGGATAATCGGTGCCCGTTCCGCCCCGGCCACCCTCCATGTCAGACGGTTCCACCCCGGCCGCGACCGCGGTCGCGTCGCCCGCAGCCGGTGCCTCGCTCGACCCGCGGGTGATGATCCCGCTGGCATTGCTCACGCTCTACGTCGTCTGGGGCTCGACCTACCTCGGCATCCTGTTCGCGCTGGAGAGCTACCCGCCGTTCCTGCTGGCGGGCATGCGTTTCCTCGGCGCCGGCGTGGCGATGTACGCGTTCCTGCGCTGGCGCGGCCACGCCACGCCGACGCGCCTGCAGTGGCGCAACGCCGCCATCACCGGCGTGCTGCTGCTGGGCTTCGGCAACGGGCTGGTGTGCTTCGCCGAGGAGCGGGTCAGCTCCGGCATCGCCGCGGTGGCGGTGTCGAGCATGCCGCTGTTCGCGGCGGCGTTCTCCGGCATGTACGGGCAGTGGCCGACCCGGCGCGAGATCGTGGGGCTGCTGGTCGGGTTTGCCGGCGTGGTCGTGCTCAACCTCGGCAGCAGCCTGTCGGGCGAGCGTATCGGCGCGATCGCACTGCTGACGGCGGCGGCCGCGTGGGCCTTCGGCTCGGTCTGGAGCAAGCGCCAGGAGATGCCCGCTGGCCCGATGAACACCGCCGCGCAGATGCTCTGCGCCAGCGTCGCGCTGTTGCTGGTCGGCTTCGGCACCGGCGAGGCGCTGCCGGCGTCGCCGACGCTGAAGTCGACGCTGGCGCTGGTGTACCTGGCTTTGTTCGGCTCGATCCTCGCCTTCAGCGCCTACCTGTACGTGCTCAAGCACGCGCGGCCGGCGGTGGCGACCAGCTACGCCTACGTCAACCCGCCGGTGGCGGTACTGTTCGGCGTGCTGCTGGCCGGCGAAGTCGTCGGGCCGTGGGACATGCTCGGCATGGTGGTCATCCTGGCCGGCGTGGCGGTCATCACCTTGGGCGGCCAGGCGAAGCGTGGATCCCGGGTGCGCACCGCCTGACCCTCAGCCCGAGGTGAATGCGTAGACCCGTGCGCCACCGTCGGGGAAGGTGATCTCGAAGCGGCGCTCGCCGCTGCCATCGCGCAGGCGGACGAGCTGGTACAGCCGGTCCGTATCGAGTGTGCCGTAACCCTGCGCATCGACATCGCTGCCGGCGTCGCCACCGGGCGCGGCGCCGTCCAGCGTGATCCGGAACCGGACCGGCCGGTCGCCCGCGGTGGGCGCGATGACCAGATGCAGGTCACGGCCACGAAAGTGCATGACCACGCTGCCGCCGGGGCGCTCCAGCCGGGCGTGCTCGGCCGTCACCGTCCAGCGCCCCTGCAGCGCCCAGTGGTGCAGCGGCAGCTGCTCCGGCGCGCGGTAGTCCGTGGCAACGCCAGGGGCAAGCTCGCCGCTGGCGAAGCGCTCGGCGCGCGCGTGGCCCAGGTAGGTTTCCGGCGTGCGCGTGTAATCGGTCGAGGCCGGCGCGGCCGCGTCGTGACCGTCGCCGCTGACATAGCCGCCGGGCAGTCCGGTCGCGCCGGCGTCGGCCAGCAACCGGCGGATGACGTCCTCGCTGCGCTCGTATCCGCCTTCGCCGTAGTGGTGGTAGCGGATGCGCCCTTGCGCATCCACGAAGTAGTGCGCCGGCCAGTAGCGGTTGTCGAACGCGCGCCAGATCGCGTAATCGTTGTCGAGCGCGACCGGATGCTCGATGCCGATCGACTCGATCGCGCGGGCAACGTTGCCGGGAATCTTCTCGAACGCGAACTCCGGCGTGTGCACGCCCAGCACTACCAGCCCGTGGTCCCGGTACTTGGCGGCCCAGGCGCTCACGTAGGGCATGGCGCGCAGGCAGTTGATGCAGGAGTAGGTCCAGAAGTCGACCAGCACCACGCGGCCGCGCAACCCTGCACGGGTCAGCGGCGGGCTGTTGAACCAGCCGGTGGCACCATCCAGCGGGGGCATCCAGCCTTCCACCGGCAACGGTACGCCGGCCTGCGGGACCGGCGAGGGCGGCGCCGGATCGTCGGCGAACGCGTCCACCAGCCGTTGTTCGATGCGGGCGGTGCTGGCCAGCGACAGGCGCGTCAGTAGCCCGGTGTCGACACCGAGAGCGATGGCGGCCACCCCGGCCAGCACCAGCACGCCCAACGCGCGGCGCAGCCATGCGCCGATCCCGAGCGCGCGCTTCATCGATGCGAGGAACCGGCCGCCCAACACCAGTGCCAGCGCTAGCGAGGTCGCTGCTCCCGCGGAGAACCCGAGCAGCAGGATCGTTGTCGTGACGCTGGCGCCCTGCAACGCCGCGGTGGTCAACACCAGACCCAGGATCGGCCCCGCACAGGGCGCCCACAGCAGCCCGGTGGCCACGCCGAGGCCGGCCGCTGACCAGGGCGACCCGGCATCCGCCTGCCGTGACCAGCGTCGCCCGAGGGCGACGAACGGCCGCGCCAGTGCATCGGACAGGCGTGGCCACAGCAACGCCATCCCCATCAGCGCGAGCACCGCCATCGCCAGCCACCGGCCGGTCTGGTTGAACCGGATCGCCCAGTGCCCGCCCACCGCGGCCAGCGTCGCCACCAGCGCGAACGTCAGGCCCATGCCCCCCAGCAACGGCAGGCCCTCGCGCATGAAAGGGCGGTCGGCACGGGCGAATACGAACGGCAGCACCGGCAGGATGCAGGGGCTGACGATGGTCAGCACACCGCCGAGGTAGGCAAGGATCAGGACCAGCATGACGAACCCATGATGCGCCCCTTGGCGGTGATCGCCGCGGAACCGCCGGCGATGCAGTGCAGCGCCGGGAGCATACAGGGCAGGATCCGCCCGCAAAGGCCGTTAGGCTCGGTCGGGCGAGTCCACTTTCCATTCCATGCAAGGAGCATTTGCAATGTCCAGCAAACCGGCAATCACGCTCTACCACCACCCGCATTCCCGTTCCGCCGGCGCCCGCGTGCTGCTGGAGGAGCTCGGCGTCGACTACCGCATCGAGCTGGTCAACCTGCAGGCCGGGGAGCAGCGCCGCCCCGAGTTCCTCGCGCTCAACCCGATGGGCAAGTTGCCGACGCTGGTCGACGGCGACGTGGTGGTGACCGAGCAGGCCGCGGTGTACCTGTACCTGGCCGACCGCTTCCCCGAAGCCGGCCTCGCCCCGGCGATCGGCGACGCGCTGCGCGGGCCATACCTGCGCTGGATGGTGTTCTACGGCTCGTGCTTCGAACCGGCGGTGGTGGACCGCTCGATGAAGCGCGAAGGTGCCGACCCGTCGACCTCCCCGTACGGCGACTACGAGCGCATGCTGGCCACGCTGGAAGCGCAGCTGGCCCGCGGGCCGTGGATCCTCGGCGAGCGGTTCAGTGCCGCCGATGTGCTGTGGGCGGCCGCACTGAACTGGACCACCCAGTTCGGGCTGGTGCCAAAGAGCGATGTCATCGCCGCCTATATCGAGCGTGCGACCGCGCGCCCGGCATTCAAGCGCGCCGCCGAAAAGGACGCCGAACTGCTGGCCGCGGCGTAGGCTCCGCCGCCCGGCAACGCAACGGCGCGCGACGCATCGCTGCGCGCGGGCCGTGTCGTTCGCCGGCTTCGATGCCTCACCGTTTGGTGTAGGTCATCTCCATCATCTTGTGCTCCTTGCCGTCCGGCCCCGGGCCGTACATCTCGAACACCTCGACCGTCGGGCTGGTCCACTTCGTGGTCATGCGCGCGTTGACTTCCTGCTTGCTGGAAAAGCCGGGTGGGACCTACAGCGCAACGCAGTATGCGCTCGGCCCCGGCCGCCAGGCGTGCGCCCGCCGCGATCCCCGCGGCGGGCGTTGTTCATCACATCGACCGTGGCGGTTACGCCGCCTGCTGCCGCGCCTTCGTGCCGACCAGGTGGCCGAACAGGTCCTTCGGGTCGGCCATCACCGGCACGATGTCGGTCTTGCTGCCAAGCTTCAACTCGTTGGCCAGGTCGCGCACCAGCCGCAGCGCCGAGTAGTCCTCCAGCGCGAAGCCGACCGAGTCGAAGATGGTGACCTGGTCATCGGCGGTGCGGCCGTCGGCCTCGCCGGCGACCACGCGCCAGAACTCGGTGACCTTGAAGTCATCGGCCATGTGCTGCAGCTCGCCCTCGATCCGGCTCTGCGGCTCGAACTCGACATAGGTCTTCGTGTTGGCGGCGGTCAGGATCGCCGGGTCCAGCTCGGTCTTGCCCGGGCAGTCGCCGCCGACCGCGTTGATGTGCATGCCAGGCTCGATCATGTCGGCGCTGAGGATGGTCGCGTTCTTCTTGTCGGCGGTGACGGTGGTGACGATGTCGGCGCCGCGCACGGCCTCGCGGGTGTCGGCGGCGCGGACCACGCGCAGCTTCGGCGCCGCGGCGGCGAGGTTGGCGGCCAGCTTGTCGGTGGCGGCCGGGTCGACGTCGTACAACCGCACTTCCTCGATGCCGAGCATCTGGTGGAAGGCCAGCGCCTGGAACTCGCTCTGGGCGCCGTTGCCGATCAGCGCCATTACCCTGGCGTCCTTGCGCGCGAGCTTCTTCGCGGCCATCACCGAGGTCGCCGCGGTGCGGATCGCGGTGGTCATGGTCAGCTCGCTGAGCACGGTCGGCATGCCAGTCTCGACATCGGCCAGCGCGCCGAACGCCATCACCGTCGACAGGCCGTGCCTGTAGTTCTGCGGGTGGCCGTTGACGAACTTGAAGCTGTACTCCCTGTCGTCGGCGACCGGCATCAGCTCGATCACGCCGACGTCGGAGTGGGCGGCGGTGCGGGCGGTCTTGTCGAAGTCGTTCCAGCGGGCGAAGTCGGCTTCGAGGTAGTCCACCAGGCGCGAGAACATCTGCGGCAGGCCATGGGTGGCGACAATCTTGGCGACGTCGTGGGTGGTCAGCAGGGTGGTCATGTGGGGCTCCTTTCGTGCGTCGGCGCCAGCGGGGCACCGGGGACACGACCATTGTCCCGACCTGCGCGTCAGCGCGAAACGGCAGGAATGCGACGGATCCGCCAGAAAGCTGGCAAAGTGGCAGTTCCTGTTGACGGATCGCACAGATGGACGACCTGGACCACCGCCTGATCGCCGCGCTGCGCCACGACGCGCGCGCCCCCGTCGCCACCCTCGCGCAGGCCCTCGGGGTGTCGCGCGGCACCATCACCAACCGCATGGCGCGGCTGGAGCGCGACGGCGTGATCACCGGCTACACCGTGCGCCTGCGGCCCGATGCCGCACCCGACGAGATCCGCGCCTGGACCAGCCTTGCGGTGAAGGGCAACCAGCATTCGGTGATCCGCGCGCTGCTGGGCGAGCCCGGCGTCGCCGAGCTGCACGACACCAACGGCCGCTGGGACCTCGTCGCCGAACTGCGCGTGGCCGACCTCGCCGAGCTGTCGAAAGCGCTCGAGCGCATCCGCGGCATCCCCGGCATCAGCGGCAGCGAGACCAGCGTCCACCTGCAGACCTTCCGCGGCTGATCCGGGCCCCTGCGGCCGGCGGCGCGGTTACTTCTCCAGCGCCTCCACCGCCGCCAGCATCTCGCGCACGTGGCGGTTGGGGTTGGCGTCGGAATACACCGCGGCGATGGTGCCGTCGGGCGCGACCGTGTAGGACGTCCGGTCGGCCCACTCGGGCTTCTTGTCCAGCACCGCGTCGTATTCGGCGGCGATCTTCGCGCCGGTGTCGGCGGCGACCGGGAACTTGCCCGCGCAGGTCTCGGTGTTGCTGGAGAACTCGGCCAGCTGGTCGACATTGCCGGCTGTCACGCCGATCACCGAGGCCCCGTGCGTGCGGAACTTCTCGATCACCTGCGAGAACAGCGCCGCCTCGACGTTGCAGCCCGGCGTGTTGGCGGCGGGGAAGAAGTACACCACCACCGGACCCTTGGCGAGCGCGTCGGCCAGCTTGAAGGTGAAGGCCTCGCCGGCGAGGTAGGCGGGCGCGGTGAAGGCGGGGGCCGTGTCGCCGGGCTTGAGCTCGGCCAGGGCGGGGCTGGCGAACGCGGCGGCGCAGGCGGCACCGAGAAGGGCGGTCTTGAGGTGTTTCATGGCTTCGCTCCGTGGGCGGGGCCGGGCAGCAGGCCGGACACGGCCATCCTACGCCCGGCCGGTTGCCGCCGCTGAACGGTGTTCCGGCCGACACGCGGTGCGCTAATGTCCGGTCTTTCCCTTGCGCAAGGACATCGCCATGCAGATCAACGACCTCATCGCCCAGGCGGGCGGCTTCTCCTCGATTGCACGCGAGCTGGGCATCAGCGAGCAGCAGGCGGCCACCGGCGCCTCGGCGCTGCTGCCGGCCATCATGGGCGGCTTCCGCAAGCAGGCGCAGAGCGCGCCGGCCGGCGGCGCGGGGCTGGGCGGGCTGCTCGGGCAACTCGGCGGCAGTGGCCTGCTGGAGGACGTGCTGTCGCCGCAGCCGACCGATGTCGGTCGCGGCAACAACGTGCTGGGGCAGATCTTCGGTTCGAAGGACGTCAGCCGCGCCGTCGCCAGCGATGCCGCCGCACGCACCGGCATGGACACCTCGCTGCTGAAGAAGATGCTGCCGATGCTGGCCATGCTCGCCGCCGGTTACATGGCGCGGCAGGGTTCGGGCGCCGCCGGCGCGCAGCCGGCCGGAGGGCTGGGTGGCCTGCTCGGCGGGCTGATGGGCGGCGGTTCCGCGGGTTCTTCGGGCGGTGGTCTGGGCGCGCTGTCGGGCCTGCTCGATGCCGACGGTGACGGCAACCCGCTGGACGACATCCTCGGCCGGCTGGGCCGCTGACCCGGCGCGCCCCGGCTCGACGGGGCCGTTCAACCTGAACGCGCCCCGCCGGGCCAACGGCCAACTTGGGACACTGCGCTGCACCCCCGAAGCAGGGTAAAACGGACGGTCGAACCACCACACACCGTTCCCGGGGGAACCACCTTGACCAAGACCCTGCTCAGCCTGGCGACCGCCGTCGCCCTCGGACTGGCCGCCGCGCCGGCCGCCCACGCCCACGACACCTGCGTCGACGACGCATGCGACACCATCGCGCTGTTCGACGGCGCGGACGACGCCGGCGGCGGCAGCGTCGAAGCCATCCCGGCCCAGCGCTTCGGCAGTTGGGGCATCGACACCGCCGGCATGGACACCGCCGTCGACCCCGGCGCCGACTTCTTCGACTACGTCAGCGGCACCTGGGCGGCCAACACCGAGATCCCGTCGGACCGCTCCAGCTACGGCTCGTTCCTGGTCCTGCGCGACCTGTCCGAGGCCCGCGTGCGCCAGTTGCTGGAGGGCTACGCGCTGGGCGACCCGGCCACCGGCGGCGATGCCGCCAAGATCGCCGCGCTGTACCGCGGCTTCATGGACGAGGCGACGGTGGAAGCGCTCGGCGCCAAGCCGCTGCAGCCGCACCTCGACGCCATCCGCGCCGCGGCCGACAAGGACGCCATCGCCGCCCTGATGGGCCAGCGCAACGAGAGCTTCGGCGGCAGCTTCTTCGGCGCCTACGTCTCCGACGACCAGAAGAACCCGGACACCTACGCGCTCTACCTGAGCCAGTCCGGCCTCGGCCTCGGCGACCGCCAGATGTACCTCGACGACAAGTTCGCCCCGCAGCGCGAGCGCTACGTGGAATACATCGCCCAGATGCTCGAACTGGCCGGCTGGGATGCGCCGCAGGCCAGCGCGAAGGACATCATGGCGATGGAAACGAAGATCGCGCAGGCGCACTGGACCCGTGCCGAGAGCCGCAACCGCGACAAGACCTACAACCCGGTCGCGCTGGCCGACCTGCCGCAGACGGCGCCGGGCTTCCCGTGGGCGACGTTCTTCAAGGCCGCCGGCGTCGACTACGCCGACCGCGCCGTGATCCGCCAGGACAGCGCATTCCCGCAGATCGCCAGGGTCTTCGCCGACACCGACCTCGATACGCTCAAGGCCTGGCAGGCCTTCCACACCACCGACAACGCCGCGCCGTACCTGTCCAAGGCGTTCGTCGACGCCGAGTTCGAGTTCCGCAGCAGGTTCCTGTCCGGCACGCCCGAGCAGCGCCCGCGCTGGAAGCGTGCGGTGGGCTACGCCGAGTCGGCGATGGGCGAGGCGATCGGCCGTGACTACGTCGAGCTGTACTTCCCGGCCGACGCCAAGGCCAAGATGGACGACCTGGTCGCCAACGTGAAGGCGGCGATGGGTGCGCGGCTGGAGCAACTGGACTGGATGAGCCCGGCGACCAAGGCCGAGGCTGCGAAGAAGCTGGCCAACTTCGGCCTCAAGATCGGCCACCCGGACGAGTGGCGCGACTACAGCGCGCTGCAGATCCGCAACGGCGACGTGTTCGGCAACATCCAGCGCGCCTCCGAGTTCGAGTGGGACTACGACCGCGTGCGCATCGGCAAGCCGGTCGACGAAGCCGAGTGGGGCATGACCCCGCAGACCGTCAACGCCTACTACAGCTCGGTCAAGAACGAGATCGTCTTCCCGGCCGCGATCCTGCAGCCGCCGTTCTTCGACCCCGACGCCGACCCGGCGGTGAACTACGGCGCCATCGGCGGCGTGATCGGCCACGAGATCATCCACGGCTTCGACGACCAGGGCCGCAAGTCCGACGGCAGCGGCCTGCTGCGCGACTGGTGGACCGCCGAGGACGCGAAGCAGTTCGAGGCCGAGGCGGCCAAGCTCGGCGCCCAGTACGAGAGCTACGAGTTCCCGCAACTGCCGGGCATGCACATCAACGGCAAGGTCGCGATGGGCGAGAACATCGGCGACCTCGGCGGCCTGACCATCGCGCTGGAGGCCTACCGCCGCTCGCTCGATGGCAAGCCGGCGCCGGTGATCGACGGCTTCAGTGGCGAGCAGCGGCTGTTCATGGGCTGGGCGCAGGTCTGGCGCACCCTGTGGCGCGACGACGCCCTGCGCCAGCAACTGGTCAACGGCACCCACTCGCCGGGCCACATCCGCGCCTTCGCCCCGCTGCGCAACATCGACGCGTGGTACGAGGCGTTCAACGTCACCGAGGCCGACCCGCTGTACATCGCCCCGGAAGATCGCGTCCGCATCTGGTAACCCAACTGGTAACCCGAAAGCCCCCGGCACCCCCGGGGGCTTTTTGTAGGAGCGACGTAAGTCGCGACCCCTGACAACCGGCCGATCCACGGTCGACGCGCCCCGTGTCCAGGCGAGCCCCGAAGATATCCGGGCACCCCTACTTCAACGGCAGACATACCGCCGTGCGCCATTCCGACGGCGGCAGACGGTGCCAGTCGTTGAGGTACTCCTCGACCATCGGCCCGTCGGCGGCTTCCTCGCCGCTGTCGGGCAGCCATTCGCCAAACAGCCAGCGGTACGGGTCGGGAAGCTCGGCATACGGGCCGGTGTGCACCAGCACGGCGTAGCGGCCCCCGGGGACCTGCGTGCGGCGGACGGCGCCGTCGGGCTCCACGCCCGGCTCGATCTGGATGCAGGCGTCCGAGCGCAGCGCCGCCGCTTCGGTGGTTGCCGGGTCGTCGTAGTAGACGCCGAACGAGCGCGGCTGCGGGAGTCCCCGGCCGGCCGCCCAGGCGGCGAGTTTCTCGAACGTGGTGGCGATCTGCTCGTAGTCGCCGGCGTGGGCGAGGGCGGCGACGTCGATCGCCGGGCGTTGTTCGATGGTGACGCTGTATGGCGCGCTCATGGGGTTGGACTCCTGTTGGCGTGGCTTGAAGGCGGGCGGGGCGTTGCCCAGCCCGCCGCGGCGGCGGTACTCACCCGGAGGCAGGCCGTGGGCGGCGGCGAAGGCACGGTTGAACGCGGCCGTCGCGGTGTAGCCGCAACGCCGCGCGACCGTCGCCAGCGGCGCGGTGCCATGCAGCAGTTCCGATGCGGCGCGATGCAGCCGCATGCGCCGCAGCGTGTCGGCCACCGTCTCGCCCATCAGCCCGCGGTAGATGCGGTGGAAGTGCCAGGGCGAGAAGTGGCCGACCGCCGCCAGTTGCTCCAGCGTCGGCGGTGCATCGAGTCGCCCGACCATGTAGGCGACCACCCGCTCGATGCGGGCGGCGTGGCCGATACGGGTGCGGGGGTGCTGCATCGGTGCCTCCAAGTGGGTGCCGCGGCGCCATCGTCCCGCCGCCCGGTTGATCCGGGTTGCTGACCTTGTGCGGAAGCCGCGTCACGCGCGCTCCATCATGCCGCCGCTACGGTGGCCCCACATCCCGCCCGCGGAGGCCGCATGACCCCACCCATCGCCCGCCCCGGCGCCGAGGACCCGCGTGAGGTGCCCGGCCAGGCGCCGCACCCCGCCCACGATCCCGTCCCGGACCAGCCGCACGACCCGGTCGTCCCCAGCCCGACCGACCCGGTGCCGCCGCGTCCGGTCGATCCGCGGCCGCCGCGTCCGGTCGACCCGACCGCACCGCCGCCGCTGCGCGAACCCGAAGGTCCGCCGCCGCGTCCGGAGCATTGAGCGGGGCGCGACCGCTCAGCGTCGCGGCAGGTCGAAGCGCAACGCGCGTTCGGTGCCGACCGGCGCCGCGCGCGGCTCGAACCGCCAACGCCGCGCCGCCGTGATCGCCGCCTCCTCGAACACCCCCTCGGGCGACGCCGCCAGCACCGCCACGTCGGCCACGCTGCCGTCCGCCCGCACGGTGAACCCCAGCCGCACCCGCCCGGACAGGCCGCGGCGCAGCGCCGACAACGGGTATTCGGGTATCGCGTCGCGGACCAGCACCGGTGGCGTGTCGGTGGCCGGCGTGGGGGAGGGCGCCGCGACCGTGGGCGCGGCCGGGGGCGCCGGGGCGGGATCGGGCACGGCCGCCGTGGCGTCGGCGTCGACATCCACCGGACCGGGCGCGACCGGCAGCGCGGGGTCCATCGCCACGGCCGTGGCCACCGGCGCCTGGTCCGTCGCGGCCACGGTCCCCGGGTCCGCCACAACGGCCGCAGCCGGGGAGCCACCCCCCGCCGCCGCCAGCGCCACCTCCCGTCGCAACTGCTCCAGGCCCCCACGCAGTCGCGGCAGCGGCACTGCGTCCGGGTTGAACATCGCCAGCGCCCCCACCAGCCGCTCGGCGTCTTCGAGGTCCCCGCTGGCAATCGCCCGCTCCCCGGCCAGCAGCACGTAGGGCTGCAACTCCACCAGCGCCGCCTGCACCCCCGCGTTGCCCGGCTCGCGCCCGTGCAACGTCACCAGCAGGTCCAGCGCGCTGCCGCCCACCGGCCGCGTGATGCGCCCGGCCTGCATCGCCGCCACCGCCCGCGCCAGCAGCGTCTCGGTCGAATCATCCGGCGGCGCCGCCACGACCGGCGCCGCAGCGTCCGTCACACCCGCCACATCCCCCGGCTCCGACCGCCCGCAGGCCGACAGCAGCAACACCGCCACACACACCCAAGCCCGCGCCATGCGGATCCCCCCGGTTCCACGACGCGGGTAGCCTGCGGATACTTCATGACTGCGTGATGTTGAACAGACGACGGCGGTGTTGCGCGGCTGTGGTGGTCGCGGAGCGTCGCCCCGGCCGGTTGCCTCACATCATTCGAGGATCACCACCGCGAGCCCGATGCCGGCCATTGCCAGTGCCGGCAATCCGGTCAGCAACAGCTCGACGCCACGCCAGCGCGGGCGCGGCATGGGCAGCGACCGGTACCCGATTGCCCCCAACGTCACTGCGAGGACCGACAACGCGAAGCAGGCCACGTAGGACAGCAGCACCACTCCCAACGCGGACATCCCGCAGAACTCACCGTCCAGCTGGAGGACGCCAGCGCGCAGCGCGAGGAGGCACGCGGCGGGCACGAGCAGCGACGCCGCGCCGATGACGTGTGAAACGCGCCGCCACCTGTGGCCGTCTTCGATATGGCCGGCGGCAGGTGGCACCTTCGCGATGGTCACCAGCCGCTGCTCATGCCGTCATACGGCAGCAGGACGAGCGCTTCACAACGTCGGGCCTTGCAACCCCAGTAGCGCGCACGTTTGTCGTTCCGCCATGTCGCCGTGGCACCGCCGTCAATGACGAACTCCCACCGCTCGCCATCCACGCGCAACGCACCCGAAATGGAGCAGGGGACCTGGTAGAACTCCCCCAGCGGCGGCGCGTCAAATGCGCTGCTGTGACGGAAGAACTCTTTCACCTGCGCCGGCGAGAGTCTCCATCCGTTACACGCACTCTCCAGCGGGTCGCTGGACGACCCCGAATATCGCGGCGCGTCAACGCGTTCGACGACGACCTGCGGAGCCTCGGGAGCAGTCACAGGCGCGCAGGCAACTGCGAGTCCGCTGGCCAGGAGCAGCCCCCACGCATTGCGGTTATTCATTGGCGGTACTCCCGTAAAGCCCAGCCCCCTCACCACCCTTCTTGTACGACACCTTGTCGTGCTCGTAGACGTCGTCGTCCGAGAGTCCGTAGATTCGCTGCAGCAGCCTGACCAGGAGGGAGATTGAATCGCGTTGCTCGGCAGTCGGATCTTCCCAGACGGCACTGTCCGAGTCCCCGGGACCGCATTCGCGCAGGCAGCGCGAGACAACCTCGATGCCGACGCTGTCTTCGTTCATCGGGTACCGGTCAGGGTAGGGCTTCGCCTTTTCATGGTCGTGGATTCGGCGCGGCGCCCACCCCCAACTGCTGATGGTTTTTTGCTCCGTCCGTGGGCATGTGTCCTCGGCCATGCATTTCGACTTGATGAGACCGACGTGATACGTCTTTCTATGCAGGCTCGCCACTTGGTAAACGCTGCCATCCTTGTCGACGTAGAAGTGGGTGCCGCTGGGTCCGGCGGCGTTCAGTGCACTGGCCAGAGAGTCTCCGGCGGTACGGTGGAGGACGATGGCCCGGGGCCCCGTCAGTTTTCCTTTTTCCAGCGCTGGAATGGGGCGGAGGATGAAACCCGCGTTCTGGATGTAACCGCGCTCGTCGACATAACTGGCCACTTGGAGTTCTGTCGGGTCCTTGCCAGCGACCGCGGTCGTGGTTGCGCGTCCCACGTCGATGAACTTGCTCATGCGGGGATTTCCTCCCCGAGTTCCACGCGAACGAGCTGCCGCTCCCTGGTCGTTACGAGCGCTGTTCTTCCTTCCTGATCCGTTCGACCTTCGATGATTTCACCGGCTTCGGTAGTGATTCGGTAGTCGCGATTGCACAAGGCCTTGCCGGTCTCTGCTGATCTCAGTACGAACGCTTCGCTGTAAACGTCCGACTGGCTGGATGCGACGGTGCCGCCGGCTACCGGGCCGCTCCCGCTGCCGCGTGTTCCCGCACCACCACCGCCCACCTGCTGCAATACCCGCACCTGCTGCACCGCCAGCACCTTGCAGCCGCAGGCCAGCGCGCTGCCATGCAGTGCAACCGCCTCGCCATCGATGATGGTGGTCGGGTCGCCATCCACGATCGGGAACGTGCCCTTGTGCGTCGGGCAAGTTGCCTTGTCGTTGACCCGGGCTACCGGCTTCCCATCGATATCGGTAAACGGTGAGCCGCTGACAACCTGCCCACCGCTGGAGGTCGCATCCCCCAGCACGATCCACATCCTTGTCATGTTGTCTCCTTGTCCATTGGGACACGCGCAGTCTAGCTCCGCTCTCCCCCCGCGACCGCCTGCCGTATGCTCGGCACAGCACGCACAAACCGCAGGGCAGGGGGCCCGGACGTGGCAGACGCAGACTCCGCAACGCAACCCGATACCAGCGCCGGCGACACCGCCGCGGCGGCCTTCATCGACAAATGGCAGGGCGTCACCGCCTCCGAGCTGTCGACCTCGCAGACCTTCCTGATCGACCTGTGCCACCTGCTCGGCGTCGACACCCCGCACCCCACGGCCGAGCAGGACTACATGTTCGAGCGGCCGATCACCTTCGCCCACGGCGATGGCAGCACCAGCGCCGGCCGTATCGACCTGTACCGCCGCGGCGCGTTCGTGCTGGAGTCCAAGAAGCTCAAGCTCGGCCGCCACGCCAAGGGTTTCGACGACGCCCTGCTGCGCGCCCGCAGCCAGGCCGAGAACTACGCCCGCGCGCTGCCCGCCGCCGAAGGCCGTCCGCCGTTCGTGGTGGTGGTGGACGTCGGCCACCGCATCGAGCTGTATTCCGAGTTCAGCCGCTCCGGCGGCACCTACGTCCCGTATCCGGACCCGCGCAGCCACCGCATCGCCCTGGCCGACCTGCGCAAGCCCGACGTCCGCGAGCGCCTGCGCAAGGTGTGGCTGGACCCGCTTGGCCTCGACCCCAGCCGCGAATCCGCCCGCGTCACCCGCGAGATCGCCGACCGCCTCGCCCGGCTCGCCCGCAGCCTGGAGCAGGCCAACCACGCCCCCGAGGCCGTCGCCCAGTTCCTGATGCGCTGCCTGTTCACCATGTTTGCCGAGGACGTGAAGCTGCTGCCCGAGCATGCCTTCCGCGACCTGCTGGTGACCCACGCCGAGCAGCCAGACGTCGCCATGCGCATGGTTCGTCAGCTGTGGATCGACATGGATGCCGGCACCGAGTTCTCCGCCGTGGTCAAGGACACCGTGCTGCGCTTCAACGGCAAGCTCTTCAAGCAGCCCGACATCCTGCCGCTGGACCGCGACCAAGTGGCCCTGCTCGCCGAGGCTGCCCACGCCAAGTGGCAGCACGTCGAACCGGCCATCTTCGGCACCCTGCTGGAGCGCGCCCTCAGCCCGAAGGACCGCCACAAGCTCGGCGCCCACTACACCCCGCGCGCCTACGTCGAGCGCCTCGTCCTGCCCACCGTCATCGAGCCGCTGCGCAAGGAGTGGACCGAAGCACAGGCCGCCGCCGGCACCCTGGCCGACGAAGGCAAGGACAAGGACGCCATCGCCGAGCTGCGCCGCTTCCACCACCGCCTGTGCACCGTGCGCGTGCTCGACCCCGCCTGCGGCTCCGGCAACTTCCTGTACGTCACCCTGGAGCACCTCAAGCGGCTGGAAGGCGAAGTGCTCAACGCACTGGACGAGCTGGGCTACCAGCAGGCCGACCTCGCCCTGGGCGGCGAGCGCGCCGACGCCACCGCCGGCGAGACCGTCGACCCGCACAACCTGCTGGGCATCGAGCTCAACCCCCGCGCCGCCGCCATCGCCGAGGTGGTGCTGTGGATCGGCTACCTGCAATGGCACTTCCGCACCCGCGGCGACGTGCACCCGCCGCAGCCGGTGATCCGCGACTTCCGCAACATCGAGAATCGCGACGCGGTGCTGGCCTACGACGGCGTGGAGTTCGTGACCGACGAGCAGGGCAGGCCGGTGACCCGCTGGGACGGCGAGACCATGAAGGTGTCGCCGGTGACCGGCGAGCCGGTGCCCGACGAGCACGCCCGCAAGCCGGTGGAGCGGTACGTCAAACCGCGCAAGGCGGCGTGGCCGGAGGCGGATTTCATCGTTGGGAATCCGCCGTTTATCGGCAACAAGCGGATGCGTACCGCGCTCGGCGATGGCTACGTCGAGGCGCTGCGTGGCGCATGGCCGGAGATGCCCGAGTCTGCCGACTTCGTCATGTACTGGTGGCACCACGCCGCGCAGCTGACCCGCCGCGGCGCGGTGGAGCGCTTCGGTTTCATCACCACCAACTCGATCCGCCAGTCCTTCAACCGCCGCGTACTGGAGCCGCACCTCGGTGACAAGAAGCAGCCCCTGTCGCTGGTGTTCGCGATTCCGGATCACCCGTGGGTGGATTCGGCGGATGGGGCGGCGGTTCGGATCGCGATGACGGTGGCCACAAGAGCGGCAACCGAAGGGGTCGTGCGCGAAGTGACGGGTGAACGAGAAGCGCGACATGGGGAGACGGATGTGTCGCTGCGAGATCGAAGGGGCGTTGTCTTTCCCGATCTGAGAGTGGGCGTCGCCGTAAACAACGCGCTGCCGCTAAAGGCCAACCTCGGAGTTAGTTGTCCGGGGGTCAAGCTGCACGGCTCTGGTTTTATTGTGGCTACGGACGCCGCGAGAACGCTTGGGTTGGGTGTTGTTGCCGGACTTGATCAGCATGTTCGTCCGTATAGAAACGGGCGCGACCTCACGGACTCGCCGCGCGACGTGCGCGTGATTGATCTATATGGTCTGAGCGCCAACGAGGTGCGCGTCAGGTTTCCCGAGGTTTATCAGCACGTCTTTGAGTATGTAAAGCCAGAGCGAGATCAAAATAGTCGTGATAGCTATCGCGAAAACTGGTGGGTACATGGCGAGCCTCGTGGTTCCTTTCGTCCCGCCTTGAGGTCGCTGAACAGATACATCGTGACACCTGTCACCGCGAAACATCGCGTCTTTCAGTTCCTCGAGAGCGAGATTCTCCCTGATGATGCCCTGATGGTGGTCGCCTCGTCAGATGCACAGCACCTCGGTGTGCTGAGTAGCGCGGTGCATGTGGCTTGGGTTCTCGGAACTGGTTCCACCCTCGAAGATCGGCCTCGCTACATCAAAACTAGCTGCTTTGAGAAATTCCCATTCCCCGACCTCCACGCCGCCGACAAATTCGCCGGTCCGATCGGCGTCGCCGTCGTCGACGACAACGGCCGCGCCGGCCCCACTGAAACCTACGGCGAATACCCCTCCGACCGAATCCGCGCCCTCGGCGAGCAACTCGACGCCCACCGCAAGCGCCAGCAGGCCGCCCACCCCGGCCTGACCCTGACCGGCATGTACAACGTGCTGGAGAAACTGCGCAGCGGCGAACCCCTGACCGCCAAGGAGCGCACCGTCCACGAACAGGGCCTCGTCTCCGTCCTGCGCCAGTTGCACGACGAACTCGACGACGCCGTGCTCCACGCCTACGGCTGGGGCGATTTGCTGCCCGCGCTGCGCGTGGCCCACGGCAACGACCCCGCGCCCGAAGGCCAGACCCGCGACGACGCCAAACGCGCCTTCGACGAAGCCATCCTCGAACGCCTCGTCGCCCTCAACGCCGACCGCGCCGCCGAAGAAGCCCGCGGCGAAATCCGCTGGCTCCGCCCCGGGTTCCAGAACCCCGACGCCGCCCGCGACCGCGACCCCGAACAGGCCCGCCTCGACACCGACACCGCCGGCAACGACCAGCCCGACCCCGACACCACCCCCGCACCCCTGCCGCCCAACACCAAACCGCAGCCGTGGCCCAAGGACACCGTCGACCAGGTCCGCGCCGTCGCCGACCTCCTCGCCGCCAGCCCCGTCCCGCTCTCAATCGACGAGATCGCCGCGCGGTTCACTGCCCGCGGCCCGTGGAAGAAGCGCCTGCCGAAGCTGCTGGAAATGCTGGTGGCGCTGGGTAGGGCGCAGGAGAAGGACGGCGTTTATATCGCAAGCTGACAGGAGGCGAATGCGTGAACTGGGAAATACTGATTCCGACGACGATCGCAACGGTAGTGGCGGTCGCTGGGTGGATAGTGGCGCACAAATCAAACGCGGCGCGCGATGTAAGGAATAAGCAGCGAGAGATAAGGGTTCAGAATCTTGCAGAAATTTACGATGTCTTGCTTGAGCTTGGGCGGAACATAAATATCGTTCCTAACCATCGAGATGTGGAGCGGGCGGTCAATCGCATTCATCTTTACGGCAATGTCAAGCAGATCCGCCTATGTGAAAAGTTCGTGCAAGATATAACCGAAACTGGCAAGGCCACCCATACTGATTTAACTGTAGAAATCAGGAACTCCATTCGTGAGGACCTAGGGCTTGATATTGTTAGTACTGGTTTGAGTTTGTTGAAAATTGAACCGATCGACAGGCACGTGGCAACCTAAAGGAATCGTGGCGGTGATTAAGCATGGCTAAGTTTCTCAATACCAGCGCAACCAACTATTTCCTTGAAGAACTCATCAAGGACGCCAAAGACCGGCTAATCCTCATCAGCCCGTACCTGAAGCTCAACGACCGGGTGAAGGAACTGCTGGCGGACAAGAACCGCCTGAAGATCGACGTGCGGATGGTCTACGGCAAGAGTGAGCTGCAGCCGGCGGAAATCAGCTGGCTGCGCGAGCAGACCTACATCCGCACCAGCTTCTGCAAGAACCTGCACGCCAAGTGCTACCTCAACGAGGAGCTGTGCATCATCACCAGCCTCAACCTCTACGAGTTCAGCCAGGTCAACAACAACGAGATGGGCATCCTCATCCGCCGCGCGGACGACGCGGAGCTGTACCGCGAGGCTTACGAGGAGGCGCAGCGGATCATCCGCATCAGCGACGAGGTCCGTATCTCGATGGAGCGCGTGGCTGCGTCGGAGAGTGCCCCTGAGGCAGAGCAGGACGGCAGTCAGGAAGAGACGGGGGATATTGGGAAGCTGCCTTCATCCAAGCTCGCCCGGAAGTGCGGCATGAAGACGGCTGAGTTCCTCGACCGACTCGTGACGAAGGGGTATCTGGTAGCCAAGGACGATACACACGCGCTGACCGACGCCGGCAAGGCCGCCGGCGGCGAGTTCCGCATGAGTCCGCGTTTTGGCCCGTACTTTCTGTGGCCGGAATCGCTCGAGGTCTGACACACATGACGTCGCGCAGGGGGAAGTGGGGCGCGCGGCACGTGCGGACGCGTCGGGACGATGAGCTGGCCAATCTCGACCCGCTCGAGTTCGAGCGCGTCGTGGCGGACTACTACCGCAAACAGGGTTACGACGTAGAGGAATGCGGCACGGGTGGCACCGGCCGCGGCTTCGACGGCGGTATCGACCTGAAGCTCCGCGGCAATGGCGAGTACGTCGTGGTGCAGTGCAAACGGCACAACGCTTATCAACTAACCCACAACCCGGTACACGAACTGCTCGGCGTCGCAGGTACGGAAGGCGCCGACCGCTGCATCCTCGTTAACACGGGTGAATACACGCGGTACGCATGGGAAGTCGCGGCCAAGAACTCGAAGCTGGAGTTGATCGACGGCGCGGAGCTTCGGCGGATGCTTCCGGAGCTGGCGCAGCCGGTTCCGGGGCTCTCGGAAACCGGCGTCGTCGCGGGCGGCTCACCGCGAATGCTAAGCGCTGGGGGGAAGGATTACTCGCTTTCGATTCCCAATGCCAAGCCGACGCCGTTTCGTAAAACGGTGCGGGACAGTCGGCACAACCGTGACCCCGATGCGGTTCCGGCGATCTGGATCACCGGAGCCATCGTCTTGGCGCTGGTGATTGCCATTCGCCAGTGTTCGGGCAGCGGTTCACTGGGTGATCGCCCCGCAACCGGCCGGACACACGTCCCGGTGACTCAGCCGCAAGTGCCAGTGCCGCAGGCGGCTGTAGGCCACGCTGCCGTCCGTGCTGACAAAGCCTCGTCGCGGCCGCCGTCCACACCGCGCCGCTACACCCGAGAAGAGTTGCGCGAGCAGCAACGGCGCGCCGACGAGGCGATCAAGGTGATCGAAGCCTCGACGCCGGAAATGTAGTGATGAGTCTGGAATACGCGGACCGCTTCAGCCTGCATCCCGGAACCTGGCGTTCGTGGCAGATGTTTCCGGGCTATTTCGGCGAGCGCATGACGCCGTACTTCTCACCCATCCATATTCGGCGCGTCGAGCCGCTGAAGAGCGGAAAGAGCCTGTTGCGGCTGAGCTTCTTCAATGCGTGCTACGAGGAGGGCGTGCAGGACTTCGCCCTGGAGTTGAAGGTGTTGAAGCGGGCGACCAACTACCTGCTCGCCGACCTTCCGTACGACAGGGAGCGGTCGGCGGTGATCGGCCATATCGAGTTTTCCTGGCTTGAGCGGTTTTGCCCCGAGCTGCTCCGGGCGCATCCGCCGGTGTCGCATTCGTCCGTGTCCTTGTATCTGGATTCGGTATTTGCAGCCCGGTGATGGCCTAGTCGTCTGCCGGCGCCGCCTCTGCCACAATCGCCCCCGCTCCGGCCGCCCCACGGCACCGGAAACGCCACACGGACGCGGCGGAGCACCCACGCGCCCGGCATCGGGCCGGGCGCATCAATGACAAGGAGCACGTCGTGAGCCAGAACCTGCTGTCCCTCGATCTGTCGGCCGACGACATCACCGCCATCAACACCGCGTTGACCGACATCGAGTCGCGCCTGGCCGGCCGGCTGGTCGCGCTGGACAGCCACACCCGCCGCCGGATCACCAAGATGGGCGACAAGTCCGAGGCCTTCGTCCGGCAGACCCTGATGGTGCTGGAGCAGAACCCCGACATTGTCCCGGCCGCGCTGCGGCTGGAGGAAGCGCAGGCCGACCTGCGTGCGGTCGACGCGCTGCGCCCGCTGCTGGCGCGCCTGCGGCGGCTGGTCGAGCGGGTGTCCGATTCGGAGATGGCGCTGGGCAGCGACGCGATGAACACCGCGCTGGAGGGCTACGCGCTGCTCAAGGTGACTGGCCGCAACAAGGGGCTGGAGGGGCTGAGTGCGGCGCTGTCGGTGCGCTTCGCCCGCTCGACGCCGGCCCGTGAACCGGCACCGACGCCGTAGATCGCGCCACGGTCGGAGAAAAAAACGCGGCATGCGGAGAAAAAAGCCCCGGCGACGGGGCTTTTTTCGTGTCCGGCCGAGCAGAAAGCCCGGACCGCCGAGCTTTGTGCTCCGCCATCCGGGCTTTTTGCTCCACCGCCAGAGTGTTTTTCTCCGCCGTCGGAGCATTTTTCTCCGCCCTCGAAGCAAAAAGCTTCGCAATCGCAGCTTTTTTCCCGGGCGTTGGACAAATTTTGTCCAACCGCGGAGCTCCAACACTCCACCGGCGGAGCAAAAAGGCCCGCGCGCCGAGGTCGGAACCCCGCCGGCCGGTGCGCCAGTCCCCGCGGATCCGTCCTGCCGGCAAATACGTGACCACCGTCGCTGTTGAACGCCGGGCTAACGCTCCATCCACCCGCCGGTAATAGGCCGCCGCCGAGCCTCGGCGGCGCAGGGGGATCGCAGGGCGTCGTCTGTCGGAAAACTCCTACCCCCATCCGGGATGTTTGTCGATGCCGCGTCCGTTGCCTCCATGCAAGCCTTTGGGCTTCGCCGCAGCGCGGCGCCTCCCCCCGGACAGGTCCCCCCATGACGTACCGATTCGAGTTGCGCGAGCACACCCAGGACGGACAGGTCATCGATTTGCCGGCCGGGGACCAGTGGCACCCCGCGTTCGTCCCCGCATGGCGCGCCGCGCTGACGCAGGCGCGGGAGCGCGCCCGCCTGGCCGATGTCCGCATCTGCGTGCGGCTGTTCGACAGCACCGAGCGGATGTACGCGCTGACCTACGTCTACCCCTGCGGGCGTTAGCGGCACGCCCAGGGGCGGTTGACATCGCCCGGGGCGCGGCGGCAGATGGGAGGGGCATCGGGGGATGCCGTCAAACAAGGGGAACGCCATGCCGAAGCTGCTGCGCAACGTGTTGGCCGTGGTCGGCGGGGTCGTCGTCGGCAGTGCCGTCAACATGGCGATCGTCACCGTCGGCCCGTCGCTGGTCCCGCCGCCTGCCGGCGTGGACGTCACCACCGCCGAGGGGTTCGCGGCGGGCATCCATCTCTTTGAACCGAAGCACTTCCTCGCGCCGTTCCTTGCGCACGCGCTCGGGACGTTCGCCGGTGCGCTGGTCGCGTACCTCGTCGCCATTGGCCGCAAGGCGGTGCCGGCGTGGGTGGTCGGCGGCTTCTTCCTGCTCGGTGGCATCGCCGCGGCGTACATGATTCCGGCGCCGGCGTGGTTCATCGCGCTCGATCTGCTCGCCGCCTACCTGCCGATAGCGTGGCTGGCCATCCGGGTCGGCCGCGTGATGCTCCGCTAACGGGTGCCGCGCTAGCCTCGACCCCATGCTGGCGCCGCCCGACCTCACGCCTCCCCACGTGTCACCGACGGTCTGGACCCTGACGATCGTACTGATCGTCGGCCTGCTGCTGTTCGACTACATCTTCCACGTGCGCAAGGCGCACGTGCCGACGCTGCGCGAGTCGGCGGTGTGGTCCACGCTGTACGTGGCCGTCGCGCTGCTGTTCGGCATCGGTACGGTGCTGTGGGGCCGCGACGGCATGGGCACCGAGTACTTCGCCGGCTACATCACCGAGAAGGCGCTGTCGGTCGACAACGTGTTCGTGTTCCTGGTCATCATGTCCAGCTTTTCGGTGCCACGGCAGTATCAGCAGAAGGTGCTGCTGTTCGGCATCGTGTTCTCGCTGGTCGCTCGGATCGGGTTGATCTTCATCGGCGCGGCGCTGCTGGAGCGCTTCGCCTGGGTGTTCTACCTGTTCGGCCTGTTGTTGCTGGTGACCGCCGGCCACCTGCTCACACCGAAATCCGGCGACCACGACAACATCGTCATGCGGCTGGCCCGGCGTTGGCTGCACACCAGCGAACGCTACGACGGGCAGAAGCTCTTCACCGTGCAGGACGGGCGCCGGATGATGACCCCGCTGATGCTGGTGATGGTGGTGATCGGCGGCACCGACCTGCTGTTCGCGCTGGACTCCATCCCGGCGATCTTCGGCCTCACCCAGGACACCTTCGTGGTGGTCACCGCCACCGCGTTCTCGCTGCTGGGGCTGCGCCAGCTGTACTTCCTGATCGACCACCTGCTGGACCGGCTGCTGTACCTGCCGTACGGGCTGGCGGCGATCCTCGCCTTCATCGGCGCCAAGCTCATCCTGCACGCGCTGCACGAGAACAACCTGCCGTTCATCAACGATGGCGCGCCGGTCAACGTGATCGAGATCAGCACAACGACCTCGCTGTGGGTGATCGGCGCGATCCTGCTGGTCACCGTCATCGCCTCGCTGACCAGCGACAAGGGCAAGGCCCGCAGCATGGTGGCCAACCTGCGGCAGCTGGCGGGCGAGTACCTGGCGCTGGACGACGCGGCCTACGCCGCCGACCGCGAGAAGCTCTACGCCCGGCTGGTCGCCGCCGAGCAGCGCGTGACCGCGCTCGACGAGGAACTGCGCCGCTTCATCCCCGACCGCGACGCGCTCAACGCGACCCTGGCCCGCGCCCATGCCCGGCATGCGGAGGCATCGCGCTGAACGCCGCAGCCGGCGGTCAACGGGCGCGGCTCGCGTGGCCTGCGGTCAGGACAGGTCCTTGCGCAGGTAGTCGGACGAGGCCGTAGGCGGAACGGCGCGGATGTCGCTCATGCCCGGTCCGCCTGTGTAGCGGTGGGACGCACCGGAGCGCCCTCGTACCAGCGTTGTGAGCGGTTGACGATCCGCACCACCGACAGCATCACCGGCACCTCGATCAGCACGCCGACCACCGTCGCCAGCGCGGCGCCGGAATGCACGCCGAACACGCTCACCGCGGTCGCGACGGCCAGTTCGAAGAAATTGCTTGCGCCGATCAGCGCGGACGGCCCCGCCACGCAGTGGGCGACGCCGAGGCGGCGGTTGAGCCAGTAGGCCAGGCCGGAGTTGAAGTACACCTGGATCAGGATCGGCACCGCGAGGATGGCGATGACCAGCGGCTGGTCGATGATCTGCCGGCCCTGGAAGCCGAACAGCAGCACCAGCGTCAGCAGCAGCGCGACCAGCGACACCGGCGCCAGCCGCGCCAGCCACGCGTCCAGCCGCGCCGGCCCGCCATGCGCCAGCAGCCAGCGCCGCAGCAGCAGCGCCACCACCACCGGCACCACGATGTACAGCCCGACCGACAGCGCCAGCGTCGCCCACGGCACGGTGATCGACGACAGCCCCAGCAACAGCGCCACCAGCGGCGCGAAGGCGACCACCATGATCGCGTCGTTGAGCGCGACCTGGCTGAGGGTGAAGTTGGCATCGCCGCGGCACAGGTTGCTCCACACGAACACCATCGCCGTGCACGGCGCGGCGGCCAGCAGGATCAGCCCGGCGATGTAGGAGTCGACCTGGCCGGCCGGCAGCCACGGCGCGAACACGTGGCGCACGAACAGCCAGCCGAGCAGCGCCATCGAGAACGGCTTGATCGCCCAGTTGATGAACAGTGTCACGCCGATGCCGCGCCAGTGCCGGCCGACCTGCCCGAGCGCGCCGAAATCCACCTTCAGCAGCATCGGGATGATCATCAGCCAGATCAGCACGGCGACCGGCAGGTTGACGCTGGCGACCTCCATCGCGCCGAGCCGGGCGAAGGTGCCGGGCAGCAGGTAGCCCAGGCCGGTGCCGGCGACGATGCACAGCGCGACCCAGAGGGTGAGGTAGCGCTCGAAGAAGCCGATCCGCGGGGTGTCGGCGGCAGAAATGGCGTCAGACATCGGCATCGCCTCCGCTGGTTTCCGGTTCGGGCTGCACGAAGCCGATGCGGTCGAGCGCCGGCTTCAGCGCCTCGCGGTCGTCCCAGGTGGCGGCGGGGATCGCGAGGAAGGCGAGCAGGCGTGCCTTGATGATGCGGTGCGCCTCGGCGAAGGCGGCACGCCTGTCGTCGTCGCTGCCGTCCACCGCGGCCGGATCGGGCAGGCCCCAGTGGGTGCGGATGAAGTCGCCGAACACCACCGGGCAGGCCTCCGCCGCGGCCGCGTCGCAGACGGTCACCACGAGATCCAGCGGCTGCGCGTCCGCGCCGGCGAACTCGTCCCACGACTTGCTGCGCAGCCCCGCGGTGGCGATGCCTTCGGCCGCCAGCTGGCCCAGCGCGAACGGGTTGACCGTGCCGGAGGGGTGGCTGCCGGCGCTGTGCACCTCGAAGCGGTCGCCGGCCCAGGCGCGCAGGGTGGCCTCGGCGAGGACGCTGCGGGCCGAGTTGCCGGTGCAGAGGAACAGGACGCGGGGTTTCATGGTTGGGTGCTCGTGGTGGGCAGGGAAGGTCAGCAGCCGCGGCCGCCCGTCGCGCCGGGCCCGCAACCCGCGGCGGCCGACCCGGCGCAGCAGTTGTGGGTGAGGTAGCCGATCAGCGCCTGCATCGCGTCGAAATCCGCGCGGTAGCAGACGTTGCGGCCGCGGCTCTCGCCGTGGACGAGGCCGGCGTTGACCAGCTCCTTGAGGTGGAACGACAGCGTCGCGCCCGGCACCGACAACGCCTCGGCGATCTCGCCGGCCATGCGTCCGGCCGGGCCGGCTTCCACCAGCATGCGGAAAGCGTGCAGGCGGGTGGCGTGGCCGAGTGCGTTGAGCGACTGGATGGCGGCGGTTGTTTCCATTGTTCTAGAATAATCGAATGAATATCCATCAACAATCCATGGCCATCGATGAGCCGCTGGTCGATACCGATCTGCTGCCAACACCCCGCGCCGCGGATCTGCGCGCCGCGGACGACCCCGGACATCCGCCGCGGATCCTGCTGTTGTACGGCTCGCTGCGTCCCCAGTCCTACAGCCGCAAGCTCGCGCTGGAGGCCGAACGCGTGCTGCGCCACCTAGGTGCCGAGACCCGGGTGTTCGACCCGCACGAACTGCCGGTCGTCGACAGCGTCGGGCGGGATCATCCGCAAGTGCGGCGCCTCAACGAGTGGTCGCAATGGTCCGAAGGGCAGGTGTGGGTGTCGCCGGAACGCCACGGCACGGTGACCGGCGTGTTCAAGAACCAGATCGACTGGCTGCCGCTGGAGCAGGGCGGAATCCGCCCGACCCAGGGCCGGACGCTGGCCGTGATGCAGGTATGCGGCGGCTCGCAGTCGTTCAACGCGGTCAACACGCTGCGGCTGCTCGGCCGCTGGATGCGGATGGTGACGATCCCCAACCAGTCGTCGGTGCCGAAGGCCTGGCAGGAGTTCGACGACGACGGTCGGATGAAGCCGTCGTCCTACCGTGACCGGGTGGTGGACGTGATGGAGGAGCTGGTGAAGTTCACCCTGATGGTGCGCGGGCGCAGCGACTACCTCGTGGACCGCTACAGCGAACGCAAGGCGGCCGCGCGCTAGCCGCCGACCCGCGCCAGCACCAGCGACGCGCCCAAGACACGCGGGAGTGGCCCCGGCACCGTCGGTGGGGTCCGCCAATTGTTCCAATGCGGAAACAGTAAATGCATGGAACGGCTGTTTATCGCCCGCTCCGGGACAAACAGAATATGCCGATGCGAACCCGCACCCTCGCCTCCCTGCTTCTTTCCACTGCGCTGGCGGCCGCCGCGACGCCCGCGCTCGCCGCCGGCGACCAGGCGTCCGTGCCCGGCGCGCGCACGCTGTCGCCGCCGGTGGTCAGCCTGCGTGTCGACAACGACCTGCTGGCCAGCCAGGACCAGGGCTACACCAACGGCCTGCAACTGACGCTGGTGTCGCCCAACCTGGTCGACTTCACCGACGACCCCAACCTGCCGTGGCTGGCGCGATGGCTCAACACGCGGGTCGGCGCGCGCCACCCGGAGGGCGTCGACCAGCTCAACATGGTCGTGCGGCTGAGCCAGAACATCTACACGCCGACCGACCCGTTCCGCACCGACCTGATGGTCGAGGACCGCCCATACGCCGGCCTGCTGATGGGCATCGCCGGCTACAACCTGCGCCGCGACGACACCCTGGACACCGTGCTGGTCGGTGCCGGCGTGGTCGGGCCGGCGTCGATGGCCGAGGACGTGCAGGGCTGGGTCCACGACCTGACCGGCTCCGAGGAGTTCCGCGGCTGGGACCACCAGCTGCCGAACGAGCCGGTGCTCGGCATCCGTTACGAGCGCACGCACCGCGACGGCAAGTGGTCGGTCGGCGACGGCGGCCTGCAGGTGGATGCGATCAGCCACTGGGGCGGCGCGCTTGGCAGCCCGATGACGCGGCTCAACGCCGGTTACGAGGTGCGGCTGGGCCACCGGCTGCCCGACGATTTCGGCTCCAGCCCGGTGCGCCCGGCCGGCGACAACACCGCGCCGCCGGCCAACGGCCGCCTGCCGGCCGGCTGGGCCTGGCACGCCTTTGCCGCGGTGGACGGTTACTGGTCGATCTACGACGTCAGCCTCGACGGCACCCTGTTCCGCGACAGCCACTCGGTCGACAAGCGGGCGATGGTGGCCGACCTCGCGGTCGGCGCGGCGGTGACGGTGGGCGGCTGGAAGTTCGCGCTCGCGCGTTACTTCCGGACCCGCGAGTTCGAGGGGCAGCGGGAGCGCCCGTCGTTCGGCAGCTTCACCGTCAGCCGCTCGCTGTAACGCGGGCGCTGCGCGTCAGGGCACCAGGCCGGTCCAGGCCGGGCTGCCGAACTTGCCGGCCGCCACCGCCTCGGCGCGCTCCAGCTCTGCCGGGCCCAGGGTGTCGCGGGTGCCGCCGTGGCGCTGCCGGAACACCTCCAGCATCTTCGCGATCACCGCTTCGCGCGGCAGTCCGGTCTGGCTGCGCAGCGGGTCGACCCGCTTGTTGGCGCTGGTGGTGCCCTTGTCGGACAGCTTTTCGCGGCCGATCCGCAGCACGTCGAGCATCTTCGCCGCATCGATGTCGTAGGCCATGGTGACGTGGTGCAGCACCGCGTTGCCGCGCCGGGCCTGGGCCGCGCCGGCGATCTTGCCGGCGGCCGAGGTGATGTCGTTGAGCGGCTGGTACCACGCGTCGATGCCGAGCTCGGCCAGCGCCGCCAGCACCCACTCGTCCATGTAGGCGTAGGCCTGCTCGAAGCTCATGCCGTCCACCAGCGAGACCGGCGCGACGATGGAGTAGGTGATGGTGTTGCCCGGTTCGATGAACATCGCGCCGCCACCGCTGATGCGCCGGACCACCTCGATGCCGTGGTGGCGCGCGGCGTCGGCGTCGACCTCGTTGCGCAGCGACTGGAAGCGGCCGATCACCACCGCCGACGACGCCCACTCCCAGATCCGCAGGGTGGGGCGGCGGCGGCCGGCGGAGACCTCGTCGACCAGCACGTCGTCGAGCGCCATGTGCAGCGCCGGCGGCTGCGGGGCATCGTGGATGAGCTGCCAGTCGTGGTCGGTCCAGAGGCTGCGGCTCATGGCGCGGCCTCCTGCGGGCCGCGGCCGCCGCCGTCGCCGGCATCAAGCGCGCGGCGCACGGCGATCGCCACTGCCTGCGGGTTCACGCCGTAGAGGCTGACCGATGGCCCGAGTGCGGCGTCGACCGCGGTGGTCAGCTGCTCCTCGACGGCATCGGCCGGCTGCCCGAGCAGGGCGATGTTGATCGTGTCCAGCGCGCTGTCGGGATGCAGGAAGAAGTCGCCGCTGACCTGCACCGCGGCCAGCCGTCCGTCCACCACCTCCAGGTCGACCACCACCAGCTTGCCGCCGGGGACCTTGTACTCGCCGTGCATGGGCGCCTCCTTTGAGGGATGGCCGCATGCTAGCCCGCCCGCCCGCGCCCGGCAGGCGATCCAGGTCAAGCCGGGGGCGGTCGCGCGCCGGGGGTCAGCGCAGGTCGACGTCGGCGACCTTGTCCTGGTAGTCCTTCTTCGGGTCGGCGCCGAGCAGCATCTTCACCCCCGCGATCAGGCTGTGTTCGTTCTCCCAGACCTGGGCCGGACCGGCGTCGAAGCGCAGCAGGGTGACCTTCGGGTCGTCCTTGCCGTCGAACCACGCGGCGACGAACGGGCTCCACAGGCGGTCGATGACGGCGCGGTCGTTGTCGATGCGCAGCTCGCCCTGGATCACCGCGAACAGCTCGTGGTCCTTCGAGGCCAGGGTCGCGAAACCCGGCCGCGGGCTGGCCAGTTGCCGCGCCAACTCGGTGTCGCGGGAGGTGAAGAACCAGATCGGCGCGCGGTCGTTCTCCACCAGCGCGGTCATCGGGTGGATGTGGCCGCCGGCGTCGTGGATGCCGAGCATCACGGTGCGGTCCTTGTCGAGTGCCTTCCAGAGGCGGGATTCGAGTTCCTGTGGGGTGGGCATGGCGGGTCCTGTGGTCGGGGGGAGGCTTCAGGTTCTAGCGCGCCGGCCGTTACCGGGGCGTGCCCACGCGCGTGAAGCGCCGGGAAAGGGACGAAAGGGGACGGAATGACCGGGATCGGAATCGCCGCTGCAGTGCTGCTGCTGGCGGTCGCGGGGGCGATGGCGTGGTGGTGGCGTGCGCGGGCGCCGGTTGCGGCGAACGCCTCGCGGTCGCTGGTCGCGCCCGAAGTGACCTACGACGACGCGGCCCCGCCGGCCGAGGAGTCCCCGGGCCCGGTGCAGCCGGTCGACGCCGCCGACCCGGCCGCGCTGGCCGGTGAGCTGCTGCTGCGGTTCCACGCGATCGCGCTGGGCGGCAAGGCGCCGGTGTCGAAGGCCGGCCACGCCGAGGTGGCGGCCGCCACGGTGGAGGTGCTGGAGAAGATCGAAACCCAGCCGCACTACACCCCGCGCCGGCCCAACCTGCTGCCGCAGCTGATGCGCAAGGTCAACGACCCGGAGGCGTCGGGCAAGGCGATCGCGGCGATCATCGCGCGCGACCCGGCGTTGGCCGGCAACCTGCTGCGGATCGCCAACAGCGCGCTCTATCGCGTGCAGGCCAAGCCGGTGGAGAGCATCGAACGCGCGGTCGCGCTGGTCGGTACCGACGGCATCCGCCAGATCATCGCCGCGGTGCTGGTGCAGCCGGTGATGGGCGCCGGCGGCGGCGTGTTCGGCCGCTTCGCGCCGGTGACCTGGGAGTACACGCTGCTGTCCGCCGCCGCGGCCGCCGACCACGCCAAGCTGGTCGAGCGCGACGATGCGTTCGCGGCCCAACTGCTCGGCCTGCTGCACGGCCTGGGGGCGACCGTCGTGACCCGGGTGGTGCGCGACCAGTACGCCCGCCGGCGCGGCGTGATCCCGAACGCGTCGGTCGCCGCGACGCTGCTGGACGAATGGGCGGCACCGACCGCCGCGCGGCTGTCGCGCAAGTGGGAGCTGTCGGACCGGATCACCCGGGCGTTGACCGAGCAGACCGCCGGCCCCGCGGCGGAGATCAGCCCGCTCGGGCGCTCGCTGCGTTTCGGGCGGCTGGCCGGGGGGCTCGCGCTGCTGTCGCGGCAGGCCCGGCTGGATGCCGCCGCGGCATTGCCGGCGCTGGCGACGGTGGAGCCCCGCAGCGGCTCGACCGCCGCGATCTGGGAGCGACTGCGCCACGGCGTGGACTGACCGGCCTGGCGGCGGGCCTGCGAAGATACGCGTGGACCGGCGGCGACCTGCCGTCGGCATCGCAAAAGGACCGCATGAAGACCCCCAACGGCCTGCAGGCGCTGATCGACGACGGCGTGATCGACGAAGTGCTGCGTCCGCTCAAGAGCGGCAAGGAGGCGGCTGTCTACGTCGTCCGCAGCGGCGGCGAAGTCCGCTGCGCCAAGGTCTACAAGGACATGGCGCAGCGGAGCTTCCAGCAGCGCGTGCAGTACCAGGAGGGCCGGAAGGTGCGTGGCAGCCGTGAGGCCCGCGCGATCGGCAAGGCGACCAAATACGGCCGCAGACAGCAGGAGGCCGCCTGGAAGAACGCCGAGGTCGACGCGCTGTACCAGCTGCGCGACGCCGGCGTGCGCGTGCCCGAGCCGCACGGTTACTTCAACGGCGTGCTGGTGATGGAGCTGGTGACCGACGCCGAGGGCTTCGCCGCGCCGCGGCTGGGCGAGGTGGAGCTCGGGGCCGCGCAGGCCCGCGACTTCCACGCGGTGCTGGTCCGCCAGGTGGTGCGGATGCTGTGCAGCGGCCTGATCCACGGCGACCTGTCGCCCTACAACGTACTGGTCGGCCCGGATGGCCCGGTGGTCATCGACTTTCCGCAGGTGGTGAGCGCGGCCGGCAACAACGCCGCACGCACCATGCTGCTGCGCGACGTCAACAACCTCACCGCCTACCTGGGCCGGTCGGCGCCGGAGCTGTTCGACACCTGGTACGGCGAAGAGATGTGGGCGCTGTACGAGGCCGGCGAGCTGCGGCCCGACAGCGCCTTGACCGGCCGGTTCGTGCACGACACCCGCCGGGTCGATCTCGACAGCGTGCGCGACGCGATCAACGAGGCCCGCGAGGAAGCCATCATCCGCCAGCAGGGCCGGGAGGCCGCGGCCGAAGAGGACTGAGCGCGGCTAGAAGCGCTCGCCCACCGGCAGGTGGCGCCACTCGCCGACCGGCATCCTGCCCATGGCGACGCGGCCGATGCGGATGCGCCGGATCGCCACCACGCCCAGCCCGACCTCGGTGCACATGTGGCGCAGCTGGCCGGGCCGCACGTCCTTGATCGCGAAGCGCAGGCGGACTTCGTTCTGCCAGCTGACCTTGCACGGCGGCAGCCGCCGGCCCTCGAACGAGAGCCCGTGGGCGAGCCGCGGGATGCCCCACGGCGGCAGGTCGCCGTCGACCTCGACGATGAACTCCTGCTCGATCGACGCGTAGTCCTCGGTCAGCCGGCGCCGCACGCGGCCGTCCTGGGTCAGCACCAGCAGCCCGCTGGCTTCGTCGTCCAGCGGCATCAGTGGCGCGAGGTGCAGGAAGTGGCGTTGCAGGGTGCGGATGCCGGAGGCATCGCCCCCGGTACGCGTGCCCGGCCCGACCAGCGCCGGGGTCGCAGCGGTGGCGATGCCGGCGGGTTTGTGCAGCAGCATCGTCGCGGGCTCGACCGGGTCCAGGCGGGCGTCGGGATCAAGCTCGACGGCCTGGCCAGTGACCGGCGCCTGGGGATCCTCGACCACCCGGCCGTCGACCCGCACCCACCCGCCCGCGATGTACTGGCGAGCCTCGCCGCGCGAGCAGCGCAGCAGGTCGGCGACGTGCCGGTCGAGGCGGACGGGGGCTTCTGGATCGGACATGGCGCGGCTGTCGGTGCGGCTGGACAGTGTAGGGCGCCGACGCGCTGGCGGCCGGGTGCGGCGTACTTGACCGGGGTCAGGGCGCGTACCGCGGTCGCCGGCCATGCTTGCGGCAGGCGGTCTGTTACTCCGCCCGAGGAGGCGATCATGGAGTTCCATGTCACCGCGAAGGATGCGGGCACCCGGCTGCCCGCGATCGAGGACGCGATCCTCGACATCGACCCCGCCGCGGTGGTCGACATCGATGCCGACGGCGTGCTGCGCGTGGCCGCGGCGCTCGACGCGGGCGAGCTGGAGCGGCTGCTGACGGCCACCGGCATGACGCTGGCGCCGGGCGACGTCCACCAGTTGCCGTCGATCTGCTGCGGCGGTTGCAGCGGCTGATACCGGGGACGGACGGATTGTCGGAGTCGTGGCGGCGGTCACGCTTTGCGTCCGGCCAAATCACCGGCGCTTTACCGCGCGACGCGGAGGATCAGGGTCTTCGCAACGTGCAGGGCGGGTGGATGGTTCCAGGCAGTGGCCGGCAGGCGCAGCCGCGGATGCTTCAGTGGACGAGCGCGGCGCATGGCCGGAGTGAATACCTGAGGCTGCGCAGCGTGGTCGATGCGCTGGTGCGCGTGGCCGAGCATCCCGGCGACACTCGCGCCTTCCTCGGCGTGGCGACCGCCACCGCGATGGAGCTCACCCGCGCCACCGGCGCCGCCGTGCTGATGGCCGGCGACGACGGCGCACTGCGCGTGGCGTCGGCACGCGGGCAGATGCGGCGGGTCGGGCGCGCCGCGTTCGACAACGGCCAGACGCTGGCCCGCGCATGCCTGGCCTCGCACCAGGTGTTGCACAGCGAAGCGGCGATGTCGGACGCACGCATCGAAGGCGATGCTCGCGCCGACCACACGCTGGCCTCGCTGATCGCCACGCCGCTGCGCTTCGGCGACCAGGTGCTGGGCGTGCTGGAGGTGTGTTCAAGCGTCGCCTGCGCGTTCGACGACATCGACACCCAGGCGGTCGCGCTGATCGGCAATGCGCTGGGCGGGGCGCTCGGCCGGCAGATCGCGCTGGACGACAACGCACGCCTGCTGGCGCGGCTGGAATCGGCGCTCGAAAGCACCCGCGCCCGTGCCCGCGAGTACCAGGACGCGGCGTACTACGACGGGCTGACCGGGCTGCCCAACCGCGCGCGCTTCATGGAGCGGCTGGACGCGGCGTGCCGGCGCGGCGACGAAGCCGGCCGGTTCGCGGTGCTGTTCCTCGACCTCGACGGGTTCAAGGAGGTCAACGACACCCACGGCCACGCGCTGGGCGACGCGGTCCTGCGCGAGACCGCCGCGGTGCTGCGCTCGCGCCTGCGCGCCGGTGACGTGATCGCGCGGCTGGGCGGCGACGAGTTCGTGGTGCTGCTGGATTCGCTGCGCGATGGTCGGAGGGACCTGCCGGTGATCGCCAAGGGACTGGTGTCGTCGCTGGAGGAACCGCGGCTGGTCGATGGTGTGCCGCTGCGCATCCGCGCGAGCGTCGGCTGGGTGCTGTACGACGGCCGCTCCAGCGCGACCGCGCTGCTGGCGGTGGCCGATACCGCGATGTATCGCAACAAGCGTGCGCGAAGCCGCAGCGCCGGGGCTTCCACCCCGTCCGCACCGGTGGCGATCGAGCGGCGGGAAGCGGGTGGGGGCATGGGGGGCTAGACTGGGGCTCCCACGTTTGGAGCGGAACAGCCCATGGCAAAACCCAATTACTCGTTCGAGAAGCGCCAGCGCGAACTCGCCAAGAAGAAAAAGCAGGACGAGAAGCAGGCGAAGAAGCAGGCGGCCAAGGCAGCCGCGAACCAGGGCGCGACGCCCGAGCGCGACGAGTCGCCGCAGGCGGAGTGACCCACGCGGGACGGGTGCTGCGGCGCCGCGCTCAGTGCGCGCCGGGCGAATCCAGCCGCAGCCCGCCCTCGTCCCGATGCAGTTCCCGCAACCGGTCGCCGAGCAGGGCGATGTTGGCCTCGGTGGCCTCGATGTCCGCACGTATTTCCGCTGGCAGCAGGGCGCGGCCCGCGCGGCGCAGGTCTTCGCTCTGCGCGCGCCAGGTCGCCGCGAGTTGCGCACCGTCGCGTTCCAGCGCATCGCGCTCGGTGGCCTGCGGCAGGCCGTAGCCGGTCTCCACGCCCGACTGCTGCAGGATCGCAGCCGGCCGTCCGAGCAGGCCTTCCAACTGCAACACCTCGTCGAGTGACTGGCGCGCCCGCGGGGCACCGTCGTCGCCGAGGAAGCGTCGCTTGAGCTCGTCGCGCGCCAGCAGGTTCCGGCGGCGCAGGGCGGCATTCTCGAGCAGCAGCAGGGCCGCGCCGCTGCGCAGGTCGCTGCGCGCCAGCCACGGCGTGCGCTGCGCCGCCGGGAGGTCGAGCCAGTCCGTCACCCGTGCCTGCGGCAGCCCAAGCGACTCGCGCGCGATGTCGAACATCGCCTGGTACCGCGTGTCGGCGGCCTCGAAGTAGTACCCGAGGCGCCGCGCCTCGTCGCGATCGTCGAGCACGCCCGCATCGGCGATTCCCTGTTCGACCAGCCGCCGGCGCAGACCGGTCGGCGTGATGCTGGCCAGCGGTTCCCCCGTCAGCCGCGGGACGCCATCGTGCAGCAATTTGAAGGTCTCGACCGCGCAGTTGTTGCTGACGAAGTAGTAGCGGCCGTCGTAGCTCCAGTGGAGTTGCGCCGCGCGCTCGACCAGCCCGGTGATCTCGGCCGGCCCCAGTCGCAGCGGGATCGACTGCAGCCCGCGCAGCTCCACTCGGGTGTACTCCTCGACCACCTGCGCCAGCGGCAGCACGAACAGCCGCGACGGGTAGGAGCCGGTCAGGCCGCGCCAGCTGGAGATCTGCATGTCGTCGACGAAGGCGCGGAACGACAGCACCAGGTGGTGGTCGAGGTCGAGCCGGCACTCCGGGCCCGGCGGCCGGCCCGGCGCGCACACCACCAGCCGCAGCATGCTGTGGCCCCAGCGGCTCATGAAGCGGTCGTTGCCCTCGGCCAGCAGGTAGTCGACTTGGTAGACGCGCGTGGGGTCGAGTTGCCGCACCGGGGTGTCGGCATCGGTGCCGGGCCGTAGGAACACCACGTCGGGCGCGCACGGTCCCGGCATCGGTCCACCCTCGAAATGGGCGGCAAAGTGGCGGTGCAGCGCGGGGCGCCGGCATCCGTACTGCGGGTCGAGCAGGAAGTGCTCGAGGTTGACCGCGACGAACTCGGCCGGGCTTTCCAGCTCGTAGCGGTCGGGGCTGCGGTCGGTGAAGGCGTTGCGTGGGTGGCGCAGGCCCAGCCGCATCGGACTGATCTGCCAGCCGGCGAGGTCGAGCAGCCGCGGGTCGCGCGAGAGACCGCCGGTTGGGCTGCGGTCGTGGAAGTGGGCGAGTTCGTGGATCACCGCGGCGAGTGCCGCGCGCGTGGCCGGGTGGTCGATGTCGGCCGACGCGGGACGCTGCATCCAGTCATCGAGCAGCGCGCGGTCCAGCAACAGGCGCGATGCGAGCGCGCGGCCGTCGATGTGTTCCGGGAGGTCTTCGCGCCACTGGACTTCGATGAGACCGAGCGACCCGCGCCAGCGGGCGGGGAGGCGACCGAGGACGTTGTCGAGCAGCTCGCGGGTGGCGGCGGCCTCGTCGGGCGCGAGGCCGGGGGCGATCACCAGCGGACCGGTGTCCGCGTCGCCGGTCGCGGCGTGTGCGTGTCCGGCAAGGGCGAGCGCCAGCGCCGCCAGCGTGCAGCGCCAGCGCATCGTGGAACGGATCAGAACGCGAGGATCGCCCGGGCCAGTTCCATGTCGCTGGCCTGGCGCGCGTCGGCACGGTGTTCGCGCAGGCGCAGCAGGGCGGCTTCCAGTTGCGCGCCGCGGATGTGGCCGTTGCTGGCGACGAAGCTGGCGGCATCGTCGCGCGCCTGCAGCACCACCTTGTCGTCGCCCGAGGTGCTGCCCGACGACCCCGACGAACCGGCCGAGGAGGCGCCGGCCGAAGTCCCGCCGAAGCTCGATGCGGAAGCCGGCCCGGCGGCCAGGGCGAGGGCGACGAGGGCGGTGGCGGACAACAGGGCGGTGGATCGGGTCATCGGGACAATCCGGAGGTGAGGGAGTACGGGCTGCAAAGACTACCGCGCGGCTCGCGGCACCGGGCTGAACCGGCGTGGCCGGCGGCCGGAACCGTGACCGTGCCCCGGCTCAGCCCGCCGTTTCGGCGTCGCGCGCGTCGGCGGCGGCCTGCAGCGGCATCGGCGTGCCGCGCCAGCGCCGCACCGTGCGCTGGAAGAACAGGTTGTTCGGCACCCGCAGTACCGTGTCCTCGCCGTCGCCGCGCTGCTCCTGCAACGTGGTGTAGACCAGGTTGACGTCGATCACGCGGCCGCGGAGGCCGGGCTTCTCGCCGTTTTCGAGGATCTCGATGTGGTCGTACAGCCGGAACGGGCGGGTGGTGAGGATCAGCACCGTGCAGAAGATGTTGGACAGCACGCTCCAGGCTGCGAAGAACGCCACCGCGCCAACCGCCGCGAAGCCGGTGAAGGCCGTCCACAGCACCGTGCCGGACACGCCCAGCCGGCCCAGTGCCAGCAGGATCGCCGCGGTATAGATCAGGAAGCCCGTCACCCGCTGGCCCACCACCGACAGTTCCGGCGGCAGCCCGCGGCGCCGGCACAGCCGGTCGAACATCCGCCGGGTCAGCGCGCGCAGCAGCCACGCGGCCAGCAGGATCAGCGCCACCTGGCCCAGTGGCACGACCACGGTCAGCCATTCCTGGATCCACGGGGGCAGCTGTTCGCGCATGGTCGGGGCCGGTCGTTTGGGGCCGACAAGGATAACGGCGTGGCCGTTCATGCGGCCGCCGCTATCCTTGGCGATGCGAACGGGCTCATCCAGTCAACCGGAGAAATGCGATGGCCACCGGCTGGGCCGGCGACGGCGCCGTACAGGACCAGATCGACGCGACCGTGAAGGACGCGATCAAGCGGGCGCGCAGCCAGTTGCGCGAAGGCCCGGGCCTGACCCACTGCGAGGAGTGCGACGCGCCGATCCCCGAGGCGCGGCGCAAGGCCGTGCCCGGCGTCCGCATGTGCGTGGCCTGCCAGGAGGCGCAGGACCGCGAGCAGGCGGCCGCGTCCGGCTACAACCGCCGCGGCAGCAAGGACAGCCAGCTGCGCTGAGTCTTCGCCTTGTCGTGCGGCCCATCGGTGCGGCGGGCGCTGGCTGAGGCCTGCGCGCCTGCGCCGCGCGTCACGGCCTCGTGGCGCCGGACCCGGCGACGAACGGGTACTGCGCGAAGATCGCGGCGACCGCCTGGTCGGCGGCGGTCGCGCGCTGTTCGGGCGTGCGCTGGGTGACCCGGCCGATCGCGTCGCCGGTCCAGACCAGGTGGTTGCGCTCGGCATCGACCAGGTCGATGGTCAGGGTGCCGACGGTGTAGCGGCTGACGCGCGTCTGGTCGTACCAGACCGGTACCGCGAAGTAGGTGCGCGCGCGGTAGCTGTAGAAGTACTGCACGTCGCTGCGCGGGACGCTGTACACGTCCTGCTCCTCGCGGATGTAGCCCTGGAAGTTGACCCGCAGGTCCGGATCCTCTGCGTCGAAGCGGTAGCCGCGCGCGTCCATCTCGCGCCGGACCGACTGCTTGATGCGGTCCGAGAGGTAGCTGGTGTAACCCGACTGCTCCATCGCGATCGGCTGGTAGAACGCATAGGTGCGGTAAGCGGAGAAATCCGCGGTCGGGTCGGCGTCGGTAGCCACGCGCGGGCCGGTCGCGCAGGCGGACAGCGCCAGCGCGAGCACCACGGCGAGCAGCGGCAGGGCGGGGGTTCGGACGGGATTGCGACGTTGCATGGCGCGTTCTCCTCGGTCTGACGGGTCGACGCTAGCAGCGCCGCCGGCGAGCGTGCGTGAAGCCGGCAGCGGCGTCCGCAGCGTGGCCGGACCGGCGGGCCGGCGACTTCTGAAGTTCTCCGCGCGCCGGCCGATATCCGAGACGACCACTCCCGGAAATCCATCCTCTTGGACCACGAAGCCCGCGTTGCCACCCTGCCGGGTGCCCGATTCCGGGCGCGCGCGCAGCGGCGTGTCCGCCACCTGGCGGACGCGGTGCTCGGCGCCGATAACCGCTTGCGGATCCGGGTCACGCAGTGGCTGATCACGGTGATCGTCTACGCCGGCTGCGGGCTGGTGTTCGGCCTCGCCGTGCATGGCGACTGGGTCAGCGTCGGGGGCCCGGCGTTGGCCTGGTGCGTGTTCGTCGCGTCGAATCTCGTCGCCGTCTACATCGCGTTGCGTACGGGCTGGAGCGCGCGGTTCCAGGACGCGGGGTTGACCACCGTGCAGATCGTGATGGGCGTCGTCGCGGTCTGCTGGGCCTACGTGCTGGCCGGCCCGTTCCGCACCGCGGTGCTGCTCGCGCTGCTGCTCACCCTCGTCTATGGCGCCTTCTCGCTGGGCTGGCGGCGGATCATGGCGGTGACCGGGTTCGCGCTGCTGGCGCTGGTGGCGGCGATTGTCATCCGCAACGGGGCAGTCGGTGCCGACTCGGGGCGGCCCCAAGTCGAAGGGCTGCGGATCGACCTGTTCAATCTCGGCATGACCACGGTACTTCTGCCCGCGACGTCGCTGGTTGCCGCGCGCCTGTCGTCATTGCGGGGCAAGTTGCGGCTGGAGCGCCGCGCGCTGAAGCAGGCACTGGGCGAGGTGCAGCGCCTGGCCACGCGCGACGAGCTGACCGGTCTGCCCAACCGCCGCCACATGCAGGAGCTGCTGGACCGTGAGCATGCACGCCACGAGCGCAGCCCGCAGGTGTTCAGCGTTGCCCTCATCGACCTCGACCACTTCAAGCGCATCAACGACTGCCACGGCCATGCCGCCGGCGATGCGGTACTGCGCTCGTTCGCGTTGACCGCGGTTGCCGGCCTGCGCGGGCAGGACGTGATGGGGCGCTGGGGCGGCGAGGAGTTCCTGCTGCTGATGCCCGGCACTGCGGCCGACCAGGCGCTGGCGAGCGTGCAGCGCATGCTCGGGAAGGTGCGCCACCTGCCGTATATGGCCGACGAAGCGCTCTCGTTCTCGGCCGGTGTCGCCGAGTACCGCGCCGGCGACACAATCGCGCAACTGCTGGAGCAGGCCGACGCCCGGATGTACGCCGCCAAGCGCGCGGGCCGCGGCATCGTCAGGCTGGACTGAGGTTCGCTCCCGTGAAATGAAAAAGGGCAGCCACCCGGGCTGCCCTTCCACTTTGAACGCGACGACCGATCAGGTGTTCGGGTCGTCGTTCTCGTCCTCGTCGGCCGGCTCGACGTCCACGTCCGGCACCGGCACGGTGACTTCCTCGGTGTCGACATCGACATCGGGCGCGTCGACGTCGTACTTGGGGATCTGGCCGTCCTGCACTTCGACATCGACGTCCGGCAGCTCGCCTTCCTGGGTCTGGTCGACGTCGCACGCGGCCAGTGCAAAGGTGGACGCCAGCGCGAACGCCAGGATTGCGGTCTTTTTGATGGGGTGGGTCATCTCGCGGCTCCTCGTGGGGGTGGGGCGATGTTCGCCGGGGCCGCGTCCACGCGGGGTGACAGCCGGCCCGCGTTACCGCACCGTCAACCGGCCGGCGTGGCTTCCGTCATCGCCTCGTCGGCCGCGCCGGTCGAAGCATGAATGGCCTGGTCGAACTCCGAGAACGGGCTGTCGACCCGGCACTTGCCGTCGGGGAAGCCGAAGCGCTCGCGCAGTTCGAGGCCGCAACTGTTCATCGCCTCGACGTCCTCGCCCGGCGTCGCGCACTTGCGGTCGAAGCTGCGGAAGAAATCGTCGCGCCGGCGCACGAAGTCCTCGCCGCACTTGCGCGCCAACCGGATGCGATCGAGATCGTCCTGCGCGGCGTTGATGCCGACGATGCCGAATTCCTCCAGCTCGTTGGTCGTCAGCAGACGCAGGCTGCGGTTGGGCACGGTCATCATCATGTCGGCCAGCGCCACCGCGCCGCCGTTGCGGGCGAGGTACTGCTCGATGTTGGAGTGCACGTCCTGCAGCTCCTGGCTCAGCTCGGCGCGGGAGGTCGCCTCGGACTGCAGCCGGATGATGCGGTGCACGCCGACCTTGCCCGAGATCAACCGGTTGTCGCCGCCGGCCAGCACCAGCACGCAGGAGCTGTGGCAGACCGCGTCCTCGCGTACCCAGATGGTCCAGCCATCCTCGGCGATGATGTCGCCGGCGCGGATCGCGGCCTCCACCTGGCCGCCGCTGGAGTCGATGTCGAGGATGCGGTCCTCCAGTCCCATGCGGTCGGCCATCACCCCGACGCGCTCGACCAGCGCACTGAAGTCCGGCGCGATCTTGCCGGCGTAGCTCAGCCGCAGCACGCCGGTGTCCTGGCAGGGCGCCATCGCGTCGGCCACCGGCTCGAAGCCCAGGTCGGCCAGTGGCAGGCCGTCGCCGGCGGTTTCGTAGTCGACCTCGCAGCTGATCTTCGCTTCGCCCGAGGTCAGCTGCTCGGCCGGCCAATCGGTGGTGCTGGCGAGGTCGGCCGGCGGCTCGGGCACGGGCGGCTCGTCCACCGACACCGCGCCGTAGTTGGTCTCGCCGTCGCCGCTGGTGGTCTCGATGATGACCGGCTGCTCCACCGGAGGGGCCGGATTGCACGCGCTCAGCACCACGCACAGCAGCAGGGGCGGGAGCAGTCTGGCGCGCATCGGGGTCCTCTCGGCGGGCGGCCGGGCGGGGCCGGCGACGTTCAATGCAGTCTAGGGCACGCACCGCGGGGCCGGACCAACCTGCGATGAACATCACCGCCCGCCACATCGCCGGTGGAACCGGGGCCCGGAGGCGGTAGGATTGGACCATGCGCACCCGTACAGACCAGGCCGTCGAGTCCGACTTCGGCGAGGAGCTCGCCAACGTCCTGACCCACGGGCTCGGGGCCGCCGCCGCGCTGGCCGGCGGTGCGGTGCTGATCACGCTGGCCGCGCTGTTCGGCGACGGCTGGCAGCTGGCCGGCGCGATCGTGTTCGGCGTCTGCCTGCTGCTGCTGTACCTCGCGTCCACGCTGTACCACGCGGTCAACAACCCGGTGGCCAAGGCCCGGCTGAAGGTGCTGGACCACTGCGCGATCTACCTGCTGATCGCGGGGACGTACACGCCGTTCACCCTGGTCGGGCTGCGCGGACCGTGGGGCTGGGGGCTGTTCGCGGGGATCTGGACGCTGGCGTTAGCGGGCGTGGTGTTCAAGCTGTTTTACACCGGCCGCTTCCGCTTGCTGTCGACGCTGCTGTACGTCGCCATGGGCTGGCTGGTGCTGGTCGCGATCCGGCCGCTGCTGGATGCGCTGGATGGCTGGACGCTCGGCTGGCTGCTGGCCGGCGGCGCCTGCTACACGCTGGGGACGTTCTTCTACCACCGGCCGGCGCTGCGGTACTCGCACGCGGTGTGGCACCTGTTCGTCGTCGCCGGCAGTATCTGCCACTACATCTCGGTGATGGCGCAGGTGGTTTGAGTTCGGTACCGGTTGGAAAAGAAAGCCCGCGGCCGCGGGCTTTCCGGTGGCAGGTCGGCGGGCGCTCAGGCGGCGTCGACGTGGCCCTGGTTCAACTCGGTCTCGGATGCCTCGCGCACCCCGGCGACCTCGACCTCGAAATGCAGGTTCTGGCCGGCCAGCGGATGGTTGCCGTCGACCGTGACTTCCTCGGCGCCGACCTTGGTGACGGTGACCAGCAGCGGGCCCTGCGCGGTGCGCGCCTCGAACTGCATGCCCGGCTGCACCGACTCCACGCCCTCGAACGCGCCGCGCGGCACCACCTGGACCAGGCCGTCGTGGCGGGGGCCGTAGCCCTGCTCGGGGGCGACGTCGGCGGTCAGGTTGTCACCGGCCTTGCGACCGGCCAGCGCCTGTTCCAGCCCCGGGATGATGTTGCCGGCGCCCTGCAGGTAGCTCAGCGGCGCGTCGGCGGCCGACTTGTCGATCACCTCGCCGGCGTCGTTGGTCAGGGTGTAATGGATGGTGGCGACACGCCCATCGGCGATCTCCATGGGAAACCTCACTGGCAGTAAAGGAAGGGGAGTGGTGGTGCGCCGGTCAACCCACGGCGCGATGACATGACACCGGTCCAGCCTAGGAGCGGTGGCGCGGCACCGCAACCCCGGTCACCGTTCCGGACGGCGGTTTCGGGTGACAATCCGCGTTCATTTTCGTCGGCGCAGGCTTCACGGTGCCGCACGTCGCTGTTCATTCCGTTTACACCACTACTGCTACGTTCGCGCTCGCCCCGCGGAAGGAGATGCCGTTGAGCCGCCTTGCCATCCCTGTTTGCGTCGTCGCGCTGTTCGCGTTGTCGGCATGCGCCACGCTGCGCCCGGCCGAAACGCCCGACTTCGCCGGGTCGATGGCGGCCGCACATGTGTACCTGGCCGCAGGGCAGGACAGTGCTGCGGCGGCGGCGTTCGAGCAGGCGGCGGCGCTGGACCCGGCGAGCAAGGAACCGTGGCTGGAGATCGCCCGCATCCGCCAGGCGCAGGGCCGCCACGTCGACGCCTTGGCCGCGGCCGAACAGGTGCTGCGGCGCGACCCGACCGATGCCGATGCGCACGCGCTGACCGTCACCAGCGGGCTGGAGGTCGCGCGCCGGACCATGCTGCGGTTGATGGCCGCCGACGTGCCGCCCGACGAGCAGCAGCAGGCCGTCGGCAAGTCGATCGCGATGCTGATGGCGGAGGTCTACGGACCCGAGTTCCTGTTGTCGGACGAGCTGCGCACGAAGATCGCGCGGGAGGCCATCGCCCGCTACCGCGCCAAGCGCGTCGAGCGCCTGCCCGAGGCGCGGCAGGACGAACCCAAGGGCGACCCGCTGGACCTGCTGGGCGGCGACTGACCGGCGCGCGCATCACGGATGCCTCATGCGGGCGATGGGAGCATCGCCGGCATGGAGAGCCACAACGACGCGACACCGCACTTCTCGCGCGACGAACAACTCGTCCTTGAGCAACCCTCCGACGACTGGGACGTCGTGCTCGGCGACGGCCCCGTCGTCGCCACCGCCATCCACGACGGCCACGCGATGCGCGATTCGCTGCGGCCCTACCTCGCGTTCACCGAAGAGCAGCGCCGTCGCGACGAGGACCCGCTGACCGGAATGCTCGCCGCGGTCGGCGATGTCCGGCTGGTGGTGCGCACCTCGCGCTTCGAGGTCGACCTGAACCGTCCGCGCGCCAAGGCGCTGTCGACCGACCCGGCCGACACGTGGGGCCTGCGGGTCTGGAAGGGCGACCTGCCGCCCGCCGAGCTCGAACGCTCGCTCGCCACCCACGACCGCTTCTATTCAATGGTCCGCGCACTGGTGGACGAACTGCTCGCGCAGTGGGGCTGCGTGCTGGTGCTCGACATCCACAGCTACAACCACCGCCGCGACGGCGCCGACGCCGCGGCGGCCGAACCGCATCGCAACCCCGACATCGACCTTGGGGTGACCACGCTGGACCCGCGCCGCTGGGGCCGCGTGGCCGACCGCTTCGCCGAAGCGCTGCGCAGCCACGAGGTCGCCGGGCGTCGCCCCGATGTCCGCGAGAACGTGCGCTACGTCGGCGGCGGGCACTTCCCCGAGTGGCTGTACGCGACCTACGGCGAGCGCGTCTGCACGATCTCGCTGGAATACAAGAAGGTCTACATGGACGAGTGGACCGCGCAGGCCGACATCGCGGTGATCGAGCAGTTCCGCAACGGCTTGCGGGATGCGGTCGACGCGGTGCGCGGGGAGTTCCTGGCATGCCGGTGAGCGCCGCTGCTGCCGGTTCCGCGCGCGCACTGCCGCCGGTGGCGGCCCGGGTGGACGCCGAACTGGCCCGCATGGACGGCGAGGTCGACTGGCTGCTGGCGCTGTCGCCGATCCACAACGACGCCCTGTGGGTGGGGTTCGAGGAGAGCGGGCGCACGCGGATACCGCCGCTGCGCTACATCGACCTGGACACCGACCTGCACGCGGTGCGCGAGCGCCTGCTGGCGTTGCCGGTCGAGGACATCGAATCGCCGCTGCTGTCGGGCCTGCTGGCGGAAAAGCAGCGCGAGCTGGACCGGCAGATCGAACTGGTCCGCCTGCGCGACACCGACGGCTTCATCAACGCCAGCCTCGACCTGTTCGGTGGCGTCGAACCGCGCCTGCTGGAACTGGCCAACCGCATCCTCGGCACCGTCGGGCCGAGCGTGCCGCTGGAGGCCGAGGCCGGCATCGACGAGGTGCTCGAAGCGGTCGAGGACGAGCTGGACTGGTACCGCGAGCGTTCGCCGGATTTCACCGCCGAAGTGGTGGTCGATGCCGACCTCAACTCGCTGATGATGGTCTCGCACGGGCGCTTCTACATCGACGGCGACGTGCGCCTGCCGCGGGCGCGCGTGCAACCGCTGATCCAGCACGAGATCGGCACCCACCTGGTCACCCGCCACAACGGCAGCCGGCAGTCGCTGCAGCAGCTCCGCGTGGGGCTGGCGCACTACGACCCGCTGCAGGAGGGCCTGGGTGTGCTGGGCGAGTTCCTCGCCGGCTACCTGCCCGGCGAGCGGCTGCGGGTGCTGGCTGCGCGCGTGGTCGCCACCGAGATGGCGATCCACCGCGAGGAGGTGCCGGCCATCTTCGACCTGCTGCACAACACCCACGGCATCCCGACCGATGACGCCTTCGACGTGGCCGTGCGTGCCCGTCGCGGCGGCGGGCTGACCAAGGACGCGGTCTACCTCAGCGGCCTGCGCGACCTGGTCGAGTATCTCGCCGGCGGTGGCGAGTTCGAACCGTTGTTCACCGGCAAGTTCGCGCTGTCGCACCGCGTCGTGCTCGACCAGCTGGTGGAGGAGGGCTGGGCGGTCGCCCCGGACCTGCTGCCGCGCTACTGCTCCGCGCCCGACGCCGCCGAACGGCTGGCCCGCTGTCGCCAGACCCCGGTGGAGCGCCTGTTCCACACCGAACCCGACAACGTGGCCCGCGCGCCCGCACCAGAGGAAACCGCATGAACGCAGCACCCGCCACGCGTGGCCCGATCAAACTCGGCTTCGTCATCAACGAGATGGCGACCGAGAAGAACAACTACACCACCATCCGGCTCGCGCGCACGGCGGTGAACCGCGGCCACGAGGTCGCGCTGATCGGCCTGGGCGACTTCATCTACGACGCCAACGGCACCGTGCGCGCCCACGCCCACGTACCGCGCGAGTCGCATTACGCCGACGACGACGCGCTGCTGGCCGACCTGCAGGGGCCCGACTGCGAGCGCCACCGCATCTCGGTCGAGGACCTCGACGTGCTGATGCTGCGCAGCGACCCGGCCGAGGAGGTCGTCGACCGGCCGTGGGCGCCCAACAGCGGGCTGCTGTTCGCCCAGCTGGCGGCGCTCAAGCACGTCATCGTGCTCAACGACCCGACCCACCTGACCGACGCGTCCAACAAGACCTATTTCCAGCACTTCCCCGAGGAGGTGCGGCCGGTCACCTGCATCACCCTGGATGCGGAAGAGATCAAGGCGTTCATCAAGGCGCACGACGGCTACGGCGTGATCAAGCCGCTGCAGGGTTCGGGCGGGCAGAGCGTGTTCGTGGTGACGCCCGACAGCGGCGCCAACCTCAACCAGATGATCGAGGCGGTGACCCGCGACGGCTACGCGATCGTGCAGGAGTACCTGCCCAAGGCGGCCGACGGCGACCTGCGCCTGCTGACCCTCAACGGCCGGCCGCTGTGCGTCGACGGCCAGTACGCGTGCTTCCGCCGCTTCAACGACAGCGGCGACGCGCGCAGCAACATCACCGCCGGCGGCAAGGTGGAGATGGCGGTGCCGGACGAGGACGCGCTGCGGCTGGCCGAGATCGTCGCGCCCAAGCTGATGCGCGACGGCATGTACCTGGCGGGGCTCGACATCGTTGGCGACAAGATGATGGAGATCAACGTCGACACCCCCGGCGGCATCAACATGGCCGAGGAGCTCACCGGGACCGACTTCAGCGGCCACATCATCGCCGACCTGGAGCGCAAGGTGCGCCTGCGCGAGCAGTACAACCGGACCCTGAGCAACACCGAGCTGGCGATGATGTAGCCGGGGCCGCGGCGGGGAGTTGCCGGCGGCGGGCGCGGCTCGCATCCTGTCCGGCAGTTCACGACCGGCCGCATGCCTTGGACACCCTGCTGATCGCCCTGGACCTGCTGGGCACCTTCGTCTTCGCCATCTCCGGCGCGACCGTCGGCGTGCGCAACCGGCTCGACCTGTTCGGCGTGCTGGTGCTGTCGTTCGCCGCCTCCACCAGCGGCGGCATCATGCGCGACCTGCTGATCGGCGCGACCCCGCCGGTGGCGGTGGTCAACTGGAGCTACATGGTGGTGGCGTGCCTGGCGGGGCTGTTGACCTTCCGCTGGCATGACCACGTCGAACGGCTGCGCAACCCGGTGCAGGTGTTCGACGCGATGGGGCTGGCGCTGTTCGCGGTCAGCGGCGCGGTGAAGGCGCTCGACCACGGCCTCGGCCCGATCGCCGCGACCCTGCTGGGCATGCTGACCGGCATCGGCGGCGGCATCGCCCGCGACGTGCTGGTGGCGCGCACGCCGGTGATCTTCCAGGCCGAACTGTACGCCGTCGCGGCACTGGCCGCCGCGGCCACCGTCGTCGCTGGGCACTGGCTGGGCCTTCCGGTGATGCCGGTCGCGGTGGTGGGCGCGGTGCTGTGCTTCGGTCTGCGCTACATGGCGATCCGCCACGGCTGGCGGCTGCCGGTGGCGCAGCCGCGCGATTCATGAACTGAACGGACGCGCCGGTCCTCACACACTCCGCACGCGCCGACGACCCGCAGTTTACGAACCCACCCCGACGATGGGCGCACCCACGGGCACTGCCCGCCACGGAGCAATCCAAATGCGCACCATCCAGATTTCGACCCTCGCCGCCGCGCTGCTGGCCCTCGGCCTCGCCGGCTGCGACAACAACGTGGAGACCGACACCCTCGGCAGCGCCACCGACGACACCGCGATGCCGGGCAGCGTCGACGACACCCTGCCGGTGGACGAACCCGACGTCGCCGTCGACCCGGTCAACGACCCGGGCACGATGGCCGACGCCAGCGCGATCGTCGCGCCGACCACCCTGATGGTCGCCAGCACCGGCGCGCCGGGGCCGTACCTCACGGACGCCGACGGCCGCGCGATCTATTTCCTCGAAGGTGACGCCGATGGCAGCACCTGCACCGGACCGTGCCTGGAACTGTGGCCGCCGGTGATCGCCACCGAGACCGTTCCGGAGGTCGCCGCCGATCTGCAGGCCGACCTGCTCGGCACCATCGAGCGCGCCGACGGTACCGCCCAGCTCACCTACAACGGCCACCCGCTGTACTACTACACGCGCGACATGGGCGCCCAGGCGCCAACCGGCCACGACCTGACCGACGACTGGGGCGAGTGGTACCTGCTGACGCCGGCCGGCACCGAAGTCGATGTTGACGTCGACGACGAGGCCGAGCGCGGCTGATCCAGCAGAGATCCAGACGTCCGCGGCCGACTGCGGTCGACCACGATGCCGAGCGACCGGAAGGCCGCCACCCGACACGCGGTGGCGGCCTTTTCCACGAGGATGCGACCGGTGGCCGTGCCGGCGCGGCTGTGCGATTGTCGGGCGTCCGGATGAGACGCGCAGGGGGTTACGCAATGAGCATCACTCGTCGCCAGACCGCCCTGTACGCCGGTCTCGCGCTCGTGTTCTGCGGATGCGCCGCGAGCGCGCAGGACCGGCCGGGTCAGGGCAACCTCACCGATCACACCTACGCGTCCGGCGTGCCGTTGACGGCCGAGCAGCGTGCGGTGGTGTTCCAGTCGGCCGACCTCGGTATCCGCGTGTTTCCCGAGCGTCAGCGGATCGAGGGCGACGCCACCCTCGTGTTCAAGGCGAAGTCGCCGCTGGAGCGGCTCGTGCTCGACCTCGACCGTAACCTCCCCATCTCGGCAATCGATCTCGACGGGGTTGCGCTGGCGGCCAACCGCTGGCGCAACCCCGACGGCCGGCTCACCATCGACCTGCCCGCGCCGCTCGCTGCCGGCGAAACGGTGACCCTGCGCGTCCGGTACGGCGGCGCGCCCCACGTCGCGGAGCGCGCGCCATGGGACGGCGGCTTCGTCTGGTCGACCGCACCGACCGGCGAACCGTGGATCGCCACCGCGGTGCAGGGGCAGGGTTGTGACCTGTTCTGGCCCTGCATCGACCACCCGATGGCGGAGCCGCAGGTCGTCACCCAGCACGTCACCGTGCCCGCTCCGCTGGTGGCCGCCGGCAATGGCGTGCTGCTGGGCGTGGACGAACACGACGGATGGCGCACCTGGCACTGGCGCACCGGGAACCCCAACACCTACGCCATCGCGCTCAACATCGGTCCGTATGAACTGCGGCAGGACGAGTACCGGAGCCGCTACGGCAACACCATCCCGCTGCGCTTCTGGCACCTGCGTGACCGCGGCGGACAGGCGCGCGAGCTGTTCGCCGAGTTCCCGCGGATGCTGGACTTCTTCGAGGCCACGATCGGTCCGTATCCGTTCGCCGGCGAGAAGATGGGCGTGGTCGAGACCCCGCACCTCGGGATGGAGCACCAGACCATCAACGCCTACGGCAACGGGTACCGGAAAGGCGAGTTCGGCTACGACTGGCTGCTGCAGCACGAGTTCGCCCACGAGTGGTTCGGCAACCAGCTGACCAACCACGACTGGGACGACATGTGGCTGCACGAGGGCTTCGGCAGCTACATGCAGCCGCTGTACGCGCAGTACCTGCTCGGTGACATGGCCTATCACGCACAGCTGCACGACCAGCGACTCGGGCTGGTCAACCGGCACCCGATCGTCTCCGGCCGACCGATGCTGGAGCACGAGGTCTACGACAAGCAGGCCGGCCCGGGCGGCGACATCTACGCCAAGGGTTCGCTGGTGCTGCATACCCTGCGCGGGCTGATCGGCGACGAGGCGTTCTTCAAGGCGACCCGCCGGCTGGTCTACGGCACCGATTCCCCGCAGCCGGGCCGGTTCGCGCCACGTTACGCCGATACCCCGGACTTCATCGACATCGTCAACGACGTGACGGGCGACGACCTGGGCTGGTTCTTCGACGTCTACCTGTACTCGGCGGCGCTGCCGGAGCTGGTGGTCGAGCGCGCTGCCGGCCGGCTCGACCTGCGCTGGAAAACCGAAGGCGACCGGCCGTTCCCGATGCCGCTGCAGGTGCGGGTCGGGCCGCCCGGCGGCGAGGTGGTCGAGGTGGCGATGACCGGCGGGCGTGGCCACGTGGCGTTGCCGGACGGGCAGGTCTTCACCGTCGACCCGGCGTCGAAGGTGCTGCGGGCGATGCCGCACGTGGAGCGCTACCGCGCCGACCGGGAGGCGCGGGCGAAGGAACCGGAATAACGGTCACCCGCGCCGCGCGGACCGGCCGCATCCACGCGCATGCCACGCCACATGCGCGATGCTTGTCATCCCCGCAGGACCGCACGCATGAACGACACCCCGCTTCTCATCCCATGCCCGCACTGCGGCGCGATGAACCGTGTCCCGGCCACGCGCCTGGGCCAGTCGCCGTCGTGCGGGCGCTGCCATCGCGCGCTGTTCGACGGCCGCCCGCTGGCATTGACCGCCGCCGACTTCGATCGCCATGCGGTGCGTAGCGGGTTGCCCTTGCTGGTCGATTTCTGGGCGCCGTGGTGCGGGCCGTGCCGGACGATGGCGCCGGAGTTCGAGGCCGCCGCGGCGGAGCTGGAACCGCGCCTGCGCCTGGCCAAGGTCGACACCGAGGCCGAACCGGGGCTGGGCGCGCGGTTCGCGATCCGCAGCATCCCGACCCTGGTGCTGCTGCACGAGGGCCGCGAGCTGGCCCGCCAGTCCGGCGCGTTGCCGCGCAGCCGCATCGTCGCCTGGGCGCAGGCCCAGCTGCCGCGATGACACGGCTCGACATGACCGGCGACGACATCACGCGCCTGGACCCGCCGCCGCGCCCGCCGGAGGAGCCGGACCCGGCCGACTGTTGCGGCGAGGGCTGCGTGCGCTGCATCTACGACGTCCACGACGAGGCGGTGGAGCGCTACCGGAAGGCGCTGCAGGCGTGGCGGGAGCGCAACCCCGGCGTCCCGCTTGCCGACGGGCACGCCGACGCGGATTGAGCCGCGCGCAGTTCAGCGCGCCAGCTTGCCCAGCGAGCTGTCCAGCAACCGCACCAGCTTCCGGCTGGCCTCGCCGATCGCCCCGCGCATGGTCGGCGCCTCGGCGGTGACCGTCGCCGGCGGCCGGCCTTCCAGCCGCGCCTCCATCGTGCAGTGCTTGTCGTTGTCGCCGGACTTCTGGCCGTTGGTGTCGGCCAGGTGCACCTCCACCCGCGACACCTGGTCGCCGAAGCGCTGCAGGGCGTCGGCCACGACCTGTTCGACATGCTGCGCGAGCGCTTCGTCGCCCTGGACGTGGTTGTCGGTGTTGAGCAGGACCTTCATGCGGTACGGCCTCCAGGCGGTGGGATCAGGGTCGCCCCCAACGCTAACGCCGGCCGTATCCACGCCGCGAGAAGGCGCCCGGCGCCGGTAAAATCCGCGGATGGTCCTAAACATCGCCGCCTACCACTTCACCACCGTCGACGACCCGTCCGCACTGGCCGACGCCGTGCGCGAACGCGCCGGGGCGGCGTCCCTGCGCGGCACCGTGCTGGTGGCGGGCGAGGGCATCAACCTGTTTCTGGCTGGTGCGGAGGACGCGATCGGACGCTTCGTCGACTGGCTGCGCGGTGACAATCGCTTTGCCGGCATCGTGGTCAAGGCCAGTCATAGCCGGGCCCAGCCGTTCGCGCGGCTCAAGGTGAAGGTGAAGCCCGAGATCATCAGCTTCCGCCGCGCCGACGCCTCGCCGCTGGCGGGCCGCGCGCCGACGGTCGCCCCGTCCGACCTGCGACGCTGGATCGGGCAAGGTCACGACGATACCGGTCGCCGGCTGGTGCTGCTGGACACCCGCAACCGCGAAGAGGTCGGCCACGGTACCTTTGCCGGCGCGCTGACCCTGCCCATCGACAACTTCACCGAACTGCCGGAAGCGCTCGCCCCGCACCGCTCGCAGCTGGCCGACGCGACCGTGGTCAGCTTCTGCACCGGCGGCATCCGCTGCGAGAAGGCCGCGCTGCACCTGCAGGCCGATGGCATGGACAACCTGTTGCAGCTCGACGGCGGCATCCTCGGCTACTTCGAGCAGGTTGGCGGCTTCGGCTACGACGGGCACTGCTTCGTGTTCGACGAACGGGTCGCGCTGGACCCGTCGTTGCGGCCGCTGGTGGACGCCGGGGCCGCGGAAGGAGACGGGCACGGGGACGCCGCGGGCTGAACAGGCGGGCGACTTGACCTTCCCATGATGGGAAGCCGGAGCATGATGGCCTGGCCCGCTCCGGAGACTCGCATGAACGCCGTCGCCACCCCCACGCAAGCCCCCGACGGGGTCCGCCTCGAGGTCGAGGGCATGAGCTGCGCGTCCTGCGTCGGCCGCGTCGAGAAGGCGCTGGCCGCGGTGCCGGGCGTCGAGTCGGCCAGCGTCAACCTGGCCACCGGCCGCGCCGACGTCCACACCGCCGGCGACGTACCGCTGGCGCGGCTGGCCGAGGCGGTGCGCAGCGCCGGTTACGAGGTCGCGACCGCGACCGTGGATCTTGCGATCGAGGGCATGACCTGCGCGTCCTGCGTCGGCCGCGTCGAGAAGGCGCTGGCCGCGGTGCCCGGCGTGCTGGAGGCGGGCGTCAACCTCGCCACCGAGCGCGCGCAGGTTCGGGCGGTCCGGCGAGACGGGATCGAGGGCGAACTGATCGCCGCCGTCGCCAGGGCCGGCTACACCGCGCGCCTGCCGCAGGCGGAGACTGCCGCGGAGGCGGCCGCCGCGCCGGCCGCCGACCCGCGCCGCTCGCGCGAGCTGCGCCACCTGGTCATCGCGATCGTGCTGTCGGCGCCGCTGGTGCTGCCGATGCTGCTCATGCCGTTCGGCGTGCACTGGATGCTGCCCGGCTGGGTGCAGCTGGCGCTGGCGACGCCGGTGCAGTTCTGGCTGGGCGCGCGCTTCTACCGCGGCGGCTGGGCGGCGCTGAAGGCCCGCACCGGCAACATGGACCTGCTGGTCGCGCTCGGCACCAGCGCCGGCTACGGCCTGAGCGTGTACCACCTGCTGGCCGGCAGCGGGCACCTGTATTTCGAGGCGTCGGCGGTGGTGATCACGCTGGTGCTGCTGGGCAAGTGGCTGGAAGCGCGGGCCAAGCGCCAGACCACCGAGGCGATCCGTGCGCTGCAGGCGCTGCGCCCGGCAACCGCGCGGGTGCTGCGCGACGGCGTTGAGCGCGAACTGCCGCTGGCCGAGGTGGTGGTTGGCGACGAGGTGGTGGTGAGGCCCGGCGAGCGGATCCCGGTCGATGCGGAGGTGGTCGACGGCCGTAGCCACGCCGACGAATCGCTGATCACCGGCGAGTCGCTGCCGGTGGCGAAGGAGCCTGGCGACCGCGTCACCGGCGGTGCGCTCAATGGCGAAGGCCGGCTGGTGCTGCGCACCGTCGCGGTCGGCGCCGAGACCGCGCTGGCGCGGATCATCCGGCTGGTCGAGGACGCCCAGGCGAAGAAGGCGCCGATCCAGCGGCTGGTCGACCGGGTCAGCGCGGTGTTCGTGCCGGTGGTCGTCGGCATCGCAGTGTTGACGCTGCTGGGCTGGGGGCTCATCGGCGGTGACTGGAGCGCGGCGATCCTGCACGCGGTTGCGGTCCTGGTGATCGCCTGCCCGTGCGCGCTCGGGCTTGCCACGCCGACCGCGATCATGGCCGGCACCGGCGTCGCCGCGCGGGCCGGCATCCTGATCAAGGACGCCGAGGTGCTGGAGACCGCGCGCAGCGTCGACGTGGTGGCGTTCGACAAGACCGGCACCCTGACCGAGGGACGGCCGAAGCTTGCCCGGCACGTCGCGCTCGACGGCGATGACGCGGCGCTGCTGCGGCTGGCCGCGGCGCTGCAGGCGAGCAGCGAGCACCCGCTCGCGGTCGCCGTGCGCGAGGCCGCCACGGGGCTTTCGCTGCCGGCGGCGCAGGACACCCGTGCGGTGACCGGCCGTGGCGTGGCCGGCACGGTGGAGGGCCGCCGGCTGATGCTCGGCAGCAGCCGCTGGATGGACGAGGAGGGCGCGCTGGCCGCCGCCGGCGCGTTGCAGGACGAGGCATCGACGCTTGCCGCCAGCGGCCACAGCGTGTCGTGGCTGGCCGAGCAAGGCGACGACGGTGTCCGCCTGCTTGGCCTGCTGGCCTTCCACGACGCCCCGCGCGCCGAGGCCCGCGCCGCGGTCGCGACCCTGCACGCACTCGGCATCCGCACCGCGATGATCTCCGGCGACAACCGCGGAGCCGCGCAGGCGGTGGCCGACGCGCTCGGTATCGACGACGTGCGCGCCGAAGTGCTGCCCGGCGACAAGGTCGAGGCGGTGCAGGGGCTGAAGTCGCACGGCCGGGTGGCGATGGTCGGCGACGGCATCAACGATGCGCCGGCGCTGTCGGCGGCCGATGTCGGCATCGCGATGGGCAGCGGCAGCGACGTAGCGATGCACGCGGCCGGCGTCACCCTGATGCGCCCCGACCCGCGGCTGGTGGCCGACGCCATCGCGATCTCGCGACGCACCAGTGGCAAGATCCGGCAGAACCTGTTCTGGGCGTTCGTCTACAACGTGGTCGGCCTGCCGCTGGCGGCCGCCGGCCTGCTCGACCCGGTGGTGGCCGGCGCGGCGATGGCGCTGTCGAGCGTCAGCGTGGTGACCAACACCCTGCTGCTGCGGCGCTGGACGCCGCAGGCGACGAAGGAGGTGGCGTCATGACCCGCACCCAGCGACCCGAGCTGGCCGAGGCACTGGCCGACGGCCTGCACAACATCGGCGATGCCGCGCGGCTGAGCGGCGTGTCGGCCAAGATGATCCGCCACTACGAGGCGATCGGCCTGATCCCTCCGGCCGGCCGCACCTTCGCCGGATACCGCATCTACTCCGACGCCGACCTGCACCGGCTGCGCTTCATCAAGCGCAGCCGCTCGCTCGGCTTCCCGGTCAAGCAGATCGGGATCCTGTTGGGCCTGTGGGACGACCGCGAGCGTGCCAGCTCGGAGGTGAAGCGCCTGGCCGAATCGCACGCGGAGGAACTGGGGCGGAAGATCGCCGAGATGCAGGCGATGCAGCGCACCCTGCAGCAACTGGCGCGCCGCTGCCACGGCGACGACCGGCCGGACTGCCCGATCCTCGATGACCTGGCGGGGCCGGATTCCGTAGGAGCGACGTAAGTCGCGACCCACTGACCCGGCGACTCACTGGCGTTCAACGCGAATCCCGCCGCGCTGGAACCGCCGAAACGGGAGCTTCGCGTTGAACGCGACCGGGTCGATTTGTCAGTGGGTCGCGACTTGCGTCGCTACTACAGACGCCCGGAGCGGCGCGGGGGAGGGATGAGGCCACCGCTATCGCCGCCACCGCTATCGCCGCAGCCACTCCACTGCGCCTCGTCCGGCGCGCAGCCCGCTGGCAAAGCACGCGGTCAGCAGGTAACCCCCCGTTGGCGCCTCCCAGTCGAGCATCTCGCCGGCGGCGAACACGCCCGGCATCGTTTGCAGCATCAGTTGCCGGTCCAGCGCCTCCAGCCGCACGCCACCGGCGCTGCTGATCGCCTCGGCCACCGGGCGCGCGCGCTTCAGTACCAGCGGCAACCGCTTGATCGTCGCGGCCACGTGTTGCGCATCGCCCAGCCCGTCGCGCCCCAGCACCTCGTACAGCAGCGCCGCCTTCACGCCGGCAAGGCCGGCGTGACGACGCAGGTGCTCGCTGGTGCTGCGTCCGCCGCGTGGTGCCGCGAGGTCGCGCTGCAACCGGGACAGGTCGCGGCCCGGGGCGAGGTCGAGCCACAGCGTCGCCACGCCGTCGCGGGCGATCGCTTCGCGCAGCGGCGCCGACAACGCGTACACCAGGCTGCCTTCGATGCCGGTCGCAGTCACCACGCACTCGCCCTGCAACGCGTGCTCGCGGCCGTCCTCGTGCCAGTGGGCGACGACCGGCTTCAGCGGTGCGCCGGCATGACGTGTGGCGAAGTGCTCGCTCCAGCCGATGTCGAAGCCGCAGTTGGCCGGCACCAGCGGCGCCACGTCGACCCCGCGCGCCGCGAGCCACGGTTGCCACTCGCCGTCGGAACCCAGTTGCGGCCAGCTGGCGCCGCCGAGCGCGAGCACGGTGGCCGCGGCATGGACGGACCGTTCGCCGTCGGGCGCAACGAATTTCAGCGCGCCGTCCGCCTCCCAGCCCAGCCAGCGGTGGCCGACATGGAAGCGCACGCCCTGGTCGCGCAATCGCCGCACCCAGCCGCGCAGCAGCGGCGCGGCCTTGCGGTCGTCGGGAAACACCCGGCCGGAACTGCCGACGTAGGTGCCGACGCCGAGTCCGCGCGCCCACTCGCGCAGCGCTTCGCCGTCGAAGTCGTCGAGCCAGTCGGCGACCTCGGCGCGACGCTCGCGGTAGCGCGCATCGAACGCCGGCCGCGGCTCGCCGTGGGTGAGGTTCAGCCCGCCCTTGCCGGCGATCAGGAACTTGCGCCCGACCGAGCCCTTGGCCTCGAACAGGTCGACCTCGATCCCGGCCGCCCGCGCGACCTCGGCCGCCATCAGGCCGGCGGGGCCGCCGCCGATGATCGCGAGGCCGGGGAGGGTGGTGGGGTCGGGCATGGGCGTGCGTGTGTTGTGCGACCGCAAAGCATCGCACGCCCGGCCGAACGGGGCGTTGTGTAGGAGCGACGTGAGTCGCGACCCGCTGACAGACCGGTCCTGGCGCGGTGAACGCGCGAAGGACGTTCGCGCGACCGCGGCGGCTGGTGGGCCCGAGTCAACGTGTGCTCCGGTGGTCAGTGTGTCGCGACTCACGTCGCTCCTACGGGCGGCATCCGGCGCGGGCGGCGGGATGCCAGCCTGCGGTAATGTCGGCGCTTCGCTCCAGGGGAATCCTCCATGTCCAACATCACCCTCGTGCGCGCGACCGTGCTGGCGCTCGGCCTGTCGCTGGCCACTGCCGCCGTCGCCCAGGCGGCGGCACCAGTCTCGACCGCCGCCACAGCTGCGCAGACAACGCCGCCAGCTTCGACCGCGGCCGACCCATCGCCCGCGCCAGCTCCTGAGCCGCCGACCACCGCACCCGCCACCACCCCGCTGCATGGGTTCGACGCCTACGTCGAGAACGCCCGCGAGCAGTTCGACGTCCCCGCGATCGCGGTCGCCATCGTCAAGGACGGCGAGGTCGTGCTGGAGCGCGGCTACGGCGTCAAGGACCTCGAATCGCGCGAACCGGTCGACGCCCGCACCATGTTCGCGATCGCCTCCAACACCAAGGCCTTCACCGCGACCGCGCTGCAGATACTGGCGCGCGACGGCAAGCTGGCGATGGACGACCGAGTGATCGACCACCTGCCGTGGTTCCGCATGGCCGACCCGTACATCACGCGCGAGATGCGCATCCGTGACCTGCTCGCACACCGCAGCGGCCTCGCGCTGGGTGCCGGCGACCTGCTGTACTGGCCGGGCACCGACTACACCACCGAGGAGGTGGCGCGCCGGCTCGCACACGTGCCGGTCGACGGCGGCTTCCGCGAGCAGTACGCCTACGACAACATCCTGTTCGGCGTCGCCCAGCTGGTGATCGAGGCGGCGAGCGGACAGACCTTCGAGGCGTTCCTGCGCCAGCGCATCCTGCAGCCGCTGGGCATGGACGAGACCCGCTTCAACAGCGACCACCTGCGCGCCGGCGACAACGTCGCCACCGGCTACTCGAAGGCGGATTTCACCGACCTCGTCGCCGCGCCGCGGATGTCGTGGGGCAACGTGTCGGGCGCCGGCGGGCTGTACTCCAGCGTGCACGACCTCGCCGAGTGGGTGCGCGTGCAGCTGGACCAGGGCGTGATCGAGGGCGAGGGCGAGGATGCCCGGCGCCTGTTCGGCGAGGACGAGCAGCGCGACATGTGGAACGTGCTGACCCCGATCCCGCTCGGCAAACCTTCGAAGGTGCCCGAACTCGCCGCCGCCGCGCCCAACTTCCGCGGCTACGCGCAGGGCTGGAACGTCTCCGACTACCGCGGCGAACGGCTGGTCTGGCACACCGGCGGCTGGCCGGGCTTCTTCTCGCGCGTGACCCTGGTACCGGAGCAGGAGCTGGGCATCATCGTGCTGACCAGCGCCGAGGTCGACGGCGCCTTCAATTCGGTGACCATGCGCGCGCTCGACGCGATGCTGGATGCGCCGGCCACCGACTGGACCGCGGCCTACCTCGCCTCGCGCGGCAACCAGCAGGACGAGGCCGACGAGGACTGGCGCAGGCACGTCGCCGCGCGCGATGCCGGCTCAAAGCCGTCGCTGCCGCTGGACGGCTACGCCGCCACCTACCGCGACCCGTGGTACGGCGACGTGGTGGTGGAGCGCGGCGACGACGGCCTGCGCATCCGCTTCACCCGCAGCCCGGCGCTGGTCGGCCGCCTGGCGCACTGGCAGCACGACACCTTCGTGGTGCGCTGGGACCAGCGCTGGCTCAACGCCGACGCGTTCCTGACCTTCGACCTCGACCCCGACGGCGAGGTGCGCGCGGCCCGGATGGAGGCGATCTCGCCGCTGACCGACTTCAGCTTCGACTTCCATCACCTGCGGCTGGTGCCGGTCGACGCCGATGACGCCGGGGAGGGCGCATGAGCTGGGTCGGCATCGCCCTGATCGTGGTCGGTCTGTGGCTGGCGCTGAAGGTCGCCGGCTTCGCGCTCAGGCTGGCGATGTGGGCGCTGGTGCTGTTCGGCGTGTACTGGCTGCTGGCACCGATGCTGGGGCTGCCGCGGCCGTTGTGACACGCGCCCCGATCCTGTTGCAGGCCGCGTGGGAGGGGGCTCAACCACCCTCGCGCACCGCGACCAGCTCGACCTCGAACACCAGCGACGCGCCGGGCGGGATCACGCCGCCGGCGCCCTTGCGGCCGTAGCCGTACTCCGGCGGGATCATCAGCACCCGGGTGCCACCGACGCGCATGCCGGCCACGCCGTCGTCCCAGCCGCGGATCACCCGCCCCGCGCCGAGCAGGAACGTGAACGGCTCGCCGCGCCCGCGCGAACTGTCGAACTCCGTGCCGCGCTGCTGCGGCGCGTCCTCGTCGTACAGCCAGCCGGTGTAGTGGACGTCGACTTCGTCGCCCGGCGAGGCGAGCGCACCGTCGCCCTCGACGATGTCGATCCGCTGCAGCTCGTCGACGCGGCCGCCCGGCGGCGGGCCCGGCTCCGCGCAGGCGGCCAGCAGCAGCGGGGCGAGCAGGGCGGTCAGTAGCTTGCGCATGGCGGGGTCCGGCGGGAAGGAGGCGGAAGCGTAGCCGATACGCCCCGCGCGTCGGCGCGTTGACGGCGGACACACGCGTGCGTAACCGCGATCGACCTACCGTGCGGGCATCGCCCCTGAACATCCGCCCCGAATCCTCCACCCCACAAGGAGCCGCCATGCAGATCCCCAACGAAGCCTTGGTCATCGTCGCCGACGGCGAAGGCGCCCGCGTGTTCCGCAACCGCGGCGACGAGCGGCGGGTCTCGCTGCACCAGTACGACCTGCTCGAGCTGATGAACATGAACGACGACGGCCCCGCCGGTTCGATGCCCGACGGCTCGGACGGCTACCGCATCGACAAGGCGACCTTCGCCAAGCAGCTCGCGTTGCGCCTCAACGACGCCGCGCTCAAGCAGGAGTACCGCGACCTGGTGCTGGTGGCGGACGAGCGGACGCTCGGCGAGATGCGCCCGCTGCTGCACAAGGAAGTCCAGGGCCGCCTGCGCGGCGAGGTCGCCAAGACCCTGACCAACACGCCGCTGGCCGAGATCGAGCGGATCCTGTCCTGACCGGCGTCAGGCGTCGCACACCGCCATGCCAGCCGCGTGCCCCGACGCCCACGCCCACTGGAAGTTGTAGCCGCCCAGCCAGCCGGTGACGTCCAGCACCTCGCCGACGAAATGCAGGCCCGGCACCCGCCGCGACTGCATGGTGGCCGACGACACACCGTCGGTGTCCACGCCGCCCAGCGTCACCTCGGCGGTGCGGTAGCCCTCGGTACCGCTGGCGACCAGCGCGAAGTCCTGCAGTACCGCCGCGATCTCCCGCAGCTGCGGTGCGTTGTACTGCTTCATCGGCCGGTTCGGCAGCCACGCCTCGCACAACCGCTGGGCAAAGCGCTTGGGCAGCACTTCGGCGAGCACGGTCTTGAGTTCCGCCGCCGGTCGTTCGGCCTGCCAACGCTGCAGCGTCCCGAGTGCATCGGTGCCGGGCAGCAGGTCCAGCCGCAGGTCGTCGCCGGGTTGCCAGTAGGACGATATCTGCAGGATTGCCGGGCCGCTGACACCGCGGTGGGTGACCAGCATCCGGTTGCTGAAGGATTGCCCGTTGCACGACGCGGTGACCGGCAGCGCGACCCCGCTGAGGTCGGCCAGCCGCTCCTGGTGCCGGCCGCTGAGGGTAAGCGGCACAAGCCCGGCGCGGGTTGGCAGCAGCGCGTGGCCGAACTGCCGCGCCAGCTCGTACCCGAACCCGGACGCCCCCATTGACGGGATCGAAAGGCCGCCGCAGGCCACCACCAGCGCGGGTGAGGCGAAGGTGCCGCGTGTGGTGTGCAGGCGGAAACCGCCGTCGTCGGCATGCACCACGCGCTCGACCCCGCAATGGGTCTCGATGCGCACGCCTGCCGCCTCGCATTCGTCCACCAGCATCTTCACGATCAGCTTGGACGAAACGTCGCAGAACAGCTGGCCGAGTTCCTTCTCGTGATACGCAACGCCGTGGCGCTCGACCATGTCGATGAAGTGCCACGGCGTGTAGCGCGCCAGCGCCGACTTGCAGAAGTGCGGGTTGGCGGACAGGTAATTGTCCGGCGTGGTGCCGGTGTTGGTGAAATTGCAGCGCCCACCGCCGGACATCAGGATCTTCTTGCCGACCTTGTTGGCGTGCTCGATCACCAGCACGCGCAGCCCGCGCTGGCCGGCGGTCAGCGCGCACATCAGTCCGGCGGCGCCGGCGCCGATGACGATGACGTCGGCGTGCGTGGTCACGGCGTGGCGGCCCGGCTCAGTCGGCCGCGGCCATCCGCACGGCCGGTCGCACCTCGATGCTGCCGCGCTCGCCCATCAGCTGCAGTTCGCCGTCCTGGATCAGGGCGTTCAGCCGCATGCCACGCTCGCCGATGCCCGGCAGCGCGTCGACCACGTCGGCCGGCAGGTCGAGCACGGTGAGGTTCTTCAGCCGCGTCAGCGAGTTGGCGATCTTTTCCCACCACAGGTCCGACGCGCGGCCGCCGTAGTTGAGCACCACCACCTGGCGCGCACGCGCGCAGGTCTTCCGGATCCGGGTCTCGTCGGGGTGGCCGACGTCGATCCACAGCTCGATCTCGCCGGTGTAGTCGCGCTTCCACAGCGCGGCCTCGTCCTCGTCGCTGAGTCCGCGGCCGAACTCCAGCCGCTCGTCCGCGTAGAGGGCGAACGCCAGCAGCCGCACCATCAGCCGCGTGTCGGTCTCCGACGGGTGCTGGGCGAGGGTGAGGTTGTGGGTGGCGTAGTAGTGCCGGTCCATGTCGCTGACCTGGAGCTCGGCTTTGACGACGGTGGAGTTGAGGGCCATGCGCGGTGCCGGACGGGAAAGCCGGGCAGTCTAGCGCGTCGCCGGCATCCGGCCGCCCGGCGCGGTGGCCGGGCGGCGGAGCGGGGGTCAGGCGCGGTCGGACGACACGCCGGTGTCGCCGGCCTCGACGTACTTCTCATGCAGCTTCACCGGCGGGGTCTTGCGCGCCTCGCGCCGGCGGATCCACAGGTTGATCATCTCGACGAACACCGAGAACGCCATCGCCGCGTAGACATAGCCCTTCGGGATGTGCAGGTCGAAGCCATCGGCGATCAACACCAGTCCGATCATGATCAGGAAGCTCAGCGCCAGCACCTTCACCGTCGGGTGGCGCTCGACGAATTCGCTGATCGGCCGCGCGAAAGCGAGCATGAAGACGATCGAGGCGACGATCGCGGTGACCATCACCCAGCGCTCGTCGACCATGCCGACCGCGGTGATGATCGAGTCCAGCGAGAACACGATGTCGAGCACCATGATCTGCGCGATCACGCCCATGAAGCTCGCCGCCGCCGTGCCCTGCGGCACGTGCTCGGACGCGCCTTCCAGCTTCTGGTGGATCTCGTGGGTTGCCTTGCCGATCAGGAACAGGCCGCCGCCGATCAGGATCAGGTCGCGCCAGGAGAACGCGTTGCCGAAGACAGTGAACAGTGGCGCGGTCAGGCCGATGATCCAGGCGATCATGAACAGCAGCCCCAGCCGGGTGACCGCCGCGCCGAGGATGCCCAGCTTGCGGGCGCGGTCGCGTTGGTGCGCGGGCAGGCGCGAGGCCAGGATCGAGATGAAGATGATGTTGTCGATGCCCAGGACGAGTTCCAGGGCGGTCAGGGTGGCCAGGGCGACCCAGATCTCGGGGTTTGCAAGCGCTTCCATCGGTTTTTCCTTCGCGAATATGGACGACGCCGGCGGAATGCCGGCGCCTCGCGAAGGTCTTGCTCGTGCCTCCTGTGGAGACACCGCTGCACCGGGGTCTGGACCCGTATTGACGGCGACAGCGCGGGAGCTACTCCCCTTCGGCCGGCGAGCCTAGCACGGTCGTGGCGGATCGTCCGCAACGCGTGCCGTTCGGGACGACCTCAGCGGCGCACGGCGGAAGCGGTCCGCGCCCGGCGCTCGCCCAGCCACGTCATCAGCAGCACCCACGCGATCGCCGCGACCACCAGCGCGCTGGCCCAGAAAACCGGGCCCTGGCCCGAGCCGTACTCGCCGATGCAGGCCGGCAGGCCGAGCGCCAGCAGCACCCAGCCGGTACCGCGCAGGCGGCGCGAACGCGCGGGGCCGGGCTCGCTGCCGAACACCGCGACGTGGTGCCGGGGCAGGCCGAGGCTCAGCAGCGCCCAGCCCAGCAGGCTGGCGAGGATCACCGGCGCGATCATCGTCTGCCCTCCGTCTGCGGCTGCAGGCGGGCGACGGTGGCGGCGCGCCGGTCGCGCAGGGCCAGCCAGCCGAACCCGGCGGCGAACGCGAGCACGGTCAGGTCGACCGCCGCCAGCGCCAGTTCACCGCGGCCGAGGGTGGCGGGCAGGGCGCTGTACGGTGTGGCGGCGAGGTTGACCACCGGCACCGCCAGCAACGCGACCGCGGTGGCGCCGAACAGCTCGCGCCAACCCCGGCCGACGCGGCTGCGCCAGGCTCCCCACAACGCCGCGGCGGCCCAGCTCGCGCAGAACACGGTGACCTCGGCGCCGGCGCGGTCGGGCAGGTCGGCCGGCAGCAGGCGGTTGGCCAGCAGCATTGCCGCGGTGGCCAGCGGCATCCCGGCGACCACGCCGACGTTCAGCCCCAGCACCAGCCCGTAACCCGACAGCACGCCCGCCGCGGCGACGCGCTTCTCGCGCTTGCGCACCCAGACCTGCATGCCGCTGGCGATCATCACGCAGCCGGCGACGCCCATCAGGAAGTACAACCAGCGCAGCGCACTGCCGCCGAACTGCACCATGTGCATGCCGCCGAGGTAGGCGTAGCTGGCGTAGCCGGCGCCCGGCTCGCGGCCGAGGTGCAGGAACTCGCCGGTCGCGCCGTCGTAGCTGACCTGGCGCATGTCCCAGGCGACCCGCCGGCTGTGGTCGGTGCCGAAGGCGATCACCGCGCTGGAGTCGGCCGGATGGTGGATCGCCGCCCAGTCCACCGGCACCCCGAGCCGCCGTTCCGCGTCGGCCACCAGTGCGTCGGTGGAGTGCAGGCGCTGCAGCGGCTCGCCGGTTTCGGGCCGCTCGTAGAAGTCGCCCGCATCCTCGAAGAAACGCTCGACATCGCCGCCGTAGGCCGCGTTGATGCCGCCGAACATGTAGCTGGCGGTGAAGATCGCCACGCCGGTGTAGGCGATCATCAGGTGGAATGGCAGGCCCAGCACGCCGGTGATGTTGTGGCCGTCCAGCCATGCCCGCTGGCCGCGCGCGCCCGGCCGGAAGGTGAAGAAGTCCTTGAAGATCCGCTTGTGGATCAGCACGCCGGCGACCAGCGCCACCAGCATCAGCATCCCCGCCAGGCCGACGAGGTACATGCCCGGGAAGCCCGCGTGCAGGTTGTAGTGCAGGGTGAAGAAGAAGTCGCCGCCGGCGGTGCCCGGGATCGGTTCGCCGCTGGCGGGGTCGAGCGTGGTCCGGCCCCCGGTGCCGTCGTCGAGCGTCCAGTACGACTCGATCGCCCGGTCGCGCTCGTTGCCGCGATGGGCCCACCAGACGTGCGCGTCCGGTGCCTGCTCGCGGGAGATCGCGAAGGCGTCGTCGAACCGAGTTTGCGTCGGCACGGTGCTGCCGTGCAGTGCAGGGCGCATCCAGTCGTCCAGCTCGGCGTCGAAGCAGGCGATGGTGCCGCCGACGAAGATCACGAACAGCAGCCAGCCGACCAGCAGGCCGGCCCAGGTATGGAGCCAGGCCATCGACTTGAGGAAGGTCTCTTTCATGGGCGTGCGGCCGTGCCGGGGAACAGCAGGGTGATGCCCAGCAGGACGCCGCCGGCGAGCAGCGGCAGCCACCATGCGCGCCAGGCAGACGGCGCGGCGAACGCGTGTATCGCGGCGACGGTCCAGACCACGAACGACAACAGGCTGGCGAAGATGACGCGGTCGGCCTTGGCCAGCGGCAACGCGAGGGTGAGGAACGCGGTGGCGGCATGGGCGAGGAAGTAGCCGGCGAACAGCGCCGCGGCAACCCGCGCCGCCACCGCCATGCGTACGCGCCAACGGGCGCCGCGAAGTGTCTGGATCGTCGTCGTCGCCATGCTCAGAACCGGTAGTTGATCGACAGCGACACGTTGCGTGGCGCGCCGTGGAACGCCTGCTCCCAGTACAGGCTCGGGATGTACTTCTCGTCGGTGACGTTGTCGATGTTGAGGGTGGCGTTCCACTGTGGGCTGAAGTCGTAGCCGGCCATCAGGCCCAGCAGCGCGTAGGCATCCTGCTCGATCCGGTACGGGTTGCCGGCCGGGTCGAGGATGGCGATGTCGCGGTGGATGCCGTCCTGCCAGCGTAGCGACGCGCCGAGCTTGAGCCCGTCGACCCGTGGCACGCGCACGCTGGTGGACAGCCTCAGGGTCTGGCGCGGCACGTAGGTACGGGCCTCGTTGCCGGCCGCGTCCTCCAGATCGAACCGGGTGTAGCCGCCGCCGATCCACCAGTTGGGGCGGATCCGCCCGGACACGTCCAGCTCGAAGCCGGCTGATTCCGCGTCGGTGCCCGCGTAGTAGCTGCGGCCGGTGTCGGGGTTGAAACCGGCGTACTCGGCCAGGTTGTCCTGGCGCGCGCGGAACAGGGCGAGCGAAACGTCCATCGCACCGTCCAGCCACTCGCCCTTTAGGCCGATCTCGGCGTTGCTGCCGGTGACGGGGCCGACCGGCCGGTCGTCGATACCGGTTTCGCCCTGCTGGCTGAAGATCTCGCCGTAGCTGCCGTACAGCGAGTAGTGGGCGCCCAGGTCCAGCACGGCGCCGGCAAACGGCAGGGTGCGCCGCTCCTCGGTGTCGACCGGCTCGCCGTAACTCGCGCCGACGGTCTCGACCCGGCTGCGGTTGACACCGGTGATCAGCTTGAAGCGGTCGTGCAGGTTCCAGCGCACGGTCGCGTAGACGCTCTCGCGGGCGTAGTCGAAGTCGGAGCCGTCGGCGTACGCGTCGAACGCCGGCTTCGGATAGCGGCCGTCGAAGTCTTCCAGCCGCCCGATCGGGGTGCCGATGTCGTCGCCGTACCACGACAGCTCGTGGTTCTCGCCGCGCGCCCAGCTGCCGCCAAGCACCACGTCATGCCGGCGCCCGCCGAGCGCCATCGTGCCGGTCGCGTAGACGTCGGCGAAGCGAGCCTTGAAGCGGCCGCCGTACTGCGACGGGTAGGCCATCAGACCCTCGCCGGTGACCGGGTCGGGCACGCCGAAGGTGTAGAACAGCTCGCTGTCCTCGCGCTTGTCCTCATGGTTGAACGCGGCGCGCAGGTTCCAGTCGCCGCCGAGGGCCTGTTGCAGTTCGACGAAGGCGCGGGTGTGGTCGGTGTCCCAGTACGACCACTCGGCGGCGGTGCTGGTGGACGTGTCGTAAGCGGTCGGGCTGCCGTCGCTGTAGTACATCGGTAGCGCGCCCCACATCGGGCTGTTGGGACGGTTCTCCTGCCGCGATGCGCCGGCGGTGAGCAGCGTGGTCGGCGACAGGTCGGCCTCGATCACCGCGTGCAGCAGTTGCTTGTCGCGGCTGTAGCGGTCGAGGTGGCTCTCGTCCTGCTGCCACGCCGCGACCGCGCGGCCGCGCACGCTGCCGGCGGCGTTGAGCGGTGCGGACAGGTCGAGGTCGATCCGGCGCAGGTTCCAGCTGCCGACGGTCAGGCCGGCGTCGCCCTGGAACGTCGCCGTCGGCCGCTTGCGGATGAAGTTGACCGTCGCCGACGGATTTCCGGTGGACGACAGCAGGCCATTGGCGCCGCGCAACACCTCGACGCGCTGGTACACCGCGGTGTCGATATCGCCGTTCTGGATGCCGTACGGCAGCGGGATGCCCAGTCCGTCGACCTGGAAGTTGGTGATGTCGAAGCCGCGCGCGGTGTAGTAGGTACGGTCGGTCTCGACCTGCTCGACGGTGACGCCGGTGGTGGTGGCGAGCACCTCGTTGACGCTGTCGAGGCCGAAGTCGTCCATCTGCTCGCGGGTGACGCGGCTGACCGACTGCGGGGTCTCGCGCGGGGTCAGGTCGAGCCGGGTTGCGCTGGCCGAGGTCTGCTCCCGGCGTTTGCCGGTGACGTGGACGGTATCGAGGTCGGTGGCGTTCAGGGCAGCCGTCGCGGCTTCGTCGGCAAGTGCTGGCGGCACAAGCGCGGCGGCGAGGGCCAGGGCCAGCGCGGTGCGCGGCAGGACGGCGGAAACGGCGGAAACGGCGGAGCGCCGGCGCGGGCCGGCGGGAGTGGTGCGGAAGGGCATCTGCGGTGATCTCGTCTGCATCCGCGACGGGAACCGTCGGGACGTCTCGGGGGATCGCGGCAGCTGGCGGCGGCGTGCGCTGCGAAACGGGCTGGAGCCGGCATGGCCGGCAGTCCCGTATCGTAAATGCGAATTGTTAGCATTTGCAACGGTGGCGTGCCCGCGATGGGGCACGTGCGGGTTCTATCCCGGCAGGCCGGCGTTGTTGCCTTCCAGCACACGCTCGGCGCGGTAGCTCGAGCGCACCAGCGCCCCCGCCACGACCTCGACGAAGCCCTTCGACAGCGCCAGCTCGCGGTAGCGGCGGAACCCGTCGGGGTGGACCCAGCGCTCCACCGGCAGGTGATGCTCGCTCGGGCGCATGTACTGGCCCAGGGTGACGATGTCGACGTTGGCGGCGCGGATGTCGTCGAGCGCCTGCTCGATCTCGTCGTCGGTCTCGCCCAGGCCGAGCATCAGGCTGGTCTTGGTGCGGGTCTGCGGTGCGTGGCGCTTGGCGAAGGCGAGCACGTCGAGGGTCTGGTGGTAGCCGGCGCGCGGGTCGCGCACGCGGCGGGTCAGGCGCTCGACGGTCTCGATGTTCTGCGCGAAGGTGACCAGGCCGGCGTCGAGCACGGTGGCGACATGCTCGTGGACGCCGGCGAAGTCCGGTGTCAACGCCTCCACCGCGGCCTCGGGCACGCGGTGGTGGATCGCGCGGATGCATTGGGCGTAGTGACCGGCGCCGCCGTCGGGCAGGTCGTCGCGGTCGACCGAGGTCAGCACCACGTAGCGCAGGCCCATCAGTTCCACCGCGCGGGCGACGTTGAGCGGCTCGGCCGGGTCGAGCCAGCCGTTGGGGTTGCCCGTGCTGACCGAGCAGAAGCGGCAGGCGCGGGTGCAGACCTCGCCCATCAGCATCAGCGTGGCGGTGCCGCGGCCCCAGCACTCGGCGATGTTGGGGCAGCGCGACTCGGCGCAGACGGTGTGCAGCCTGTGCTCGGAGACGATGTCCCGGACCTGCTGGTAGCGCTCGCCAGCCGGCAGCCGGACGCGCAACCACGATGGCTTGGCGCCGGTGTCGCCGCGGCCACTTTCGGCGTTGGGGCGGATGCCGCCCTTGACCGCGCGGATGCCCTCGGGGGTGGTGTACTTGCCGCCGCTGGCAGGGCGATCGGATGCGTCGGCCATCGACGGGCTCCTTGCGGGTGGGACGCCCACTGTCGGCCCGCGCCGCCGCGCCCGCCATGACATGGATCAGGGCTGCTAGCGTGTGCGGATGACCTCGAACCCGCCGCCGGACGCCGTCCCCGCCAGTCGCCTGCAGCTGCCGCCGGGGCCGTGGACGACCCTGCTGGAGGGCCTGTGCGCGCGGTTCCCGCGGGTGTCGCGGGAGCGCTGGCTGGACCGGTTCGCGCGCGCCCGGGTGACCGACGCGCGCGGCGTGGCGCTGGCGCCCGACGCGGCCTACCGGACCGGGCTGGAGGTGCGCTATTTCCGCGAGGTGGCGCACGAGCCGCGGATCCCGTTCGAGGAGGCCGTGCTGCACGTCGACCGGGACCTGGTGGTGGCCGACAAGCCGCACTTCCTGCCGGTGATGCCGGCCGGCGCCTTCGTGACCGAAACGCTGCTCGGGCGGCTGGTGCGGCGGCTGGGGAACCCCGACCTGGTGCCGCTGCACCGGATCGACCGTGGCACCGCCGGGCTGGTGATGTTCTCGGCCAACCCCGGCACGCGCGCCGCCTACCAGGCGCTGTTCCGCGAACGGCGGATCGACAAGGCCTACGAGGCGCTGGCCCCGCCGTTGCCGGGGCGGTCATTCCCGCTAGTGCGCCGCAGCCGGCTCGAGCGCGGCGAGCCGTTCTTCCGGATGGGCGAGGTGGCGGGAGAGCCGAACAGCGAGAGCCGGATCGACGTGCTGGAGCGCGGCGACGCGTGCTGGCGTTACGCGCTGCAGCCGGTGAGCGGGCGCAAGCACCAGTTGCGCGTGCACATGGCGGCGCTCGGCGCGGCGATCGTCGGCGACCCGTTCTATCCGCGGCTGCGGGAGCAGGGCGAGGATGACCCGGCGCGGCCACTGCAGCTGCTCGCCCGCTCGCTGTCGTTCGACGATCCCCTGTCGGGGAAGGCGCGGCACTTCAAGAGCGGGCTATCGCTGGAGTGGCGTGGCGACGCCGGTGTCGTCGACGCCGGGCTGTTGTAGGAGCGACCTCAGCGCGGCGAGCGCGGCTTGAACGGCTTGCGCGGCCCCGCGCCGTGCGGACCACCGCGGCGCGGGCCGCCGGGACCGCCCGCGCGGTGACCTCCGGGCCGTCCGCCCGGGCGTCCGCGACCACCCTCCGCATCGCCCGGCCCGGCGCGCTGGATCTTCAGCGGCTGGCCGGCGACGTAGACGCGCTTGAGGTGCTCCATCAGCTCGCGCGGCATGCCTTCGGGCAGGTCGACCAGGCTGTATTCGTCGCGGATGTCGATGCGGCCGATGTAGCGGCTTTCCAGGTCGGCCTCGTTGGCGATCGCGCCGACGATGTTGCCGGGCTGCACGCCGTGGCGGTGGCCGACCTCGATGCGGAAGGTTTCCATGCCGACATCGGCCTCGCGTGGGCCGCGGGCGGGGCGCTCGCGTTGCTCGTGGTGCGGTGCGGGCGCGTCGTCGAACAGCATCTCGCCTGCGTTGCCGGTGGCGGCTGGCGGCGCGGTGCCGCGGTCATCGCGGCGCGGCGGACGTGCGGCGGCGGAACGCGTGGCGCGGTGGTCGTCGCGCGGTTCGCGGTCGAACGGCCGCCCGCGCGGCTCGAACCCCTTGCCGTGCCCGGGACGCTCGAACGGCTTGCGCTCGGGACGGGCCGGTGCGGTCAACAGCAACGGGTTGTCGCCCTGGACCAGCTTTGCCAGCGCGGCCGCGATCTCCACCGCCGGCACGTTCTGCTCGCGCTCGTAACGTTCGACCAGCTCGCGGTACAGCGCCAGCTCGTCGCTCTCCAGCGCCTCGTCGATGCGGCCGAGGAACTTCGAGACGCGCTGCTCGTTGACGGTCTCGATGCTCGGCAGCTCCATCGGCTCGATCGGCTGGCGGGTGGCGCGCTCGATCGCGCGCAGCATGCCGCGCTCGCGCGGGGTCACGAACAGGATCGCCTCGCCCTTGCGTCCGGCGCGGCCGGTGCGGCCGATGCGGTGGACGTAGCTCTCGGTGTCGTAGGGGATGTCGTAATTGAGGACGTGGCTGATGCGCTCGACGTCGAGGCCGCGGGCGGCGACGTCGGTCGCCACCAGCACGTCGATCCTGCCGTCCTTGAGGTTCTGGATGGTCTTCTCGCGCTGCGCCTGCTGCACGTCGCCGTTGATCGCGGCCGCCGCGATGCCACGCGCGGCGAGTTTGTCGGCCAGCTCCTCGGTGCCGAGCTTGGTGCGGGCGAACACGATCATCGCGTCGAACGGCTCGGCCTCGAGGATGCGGGTCAGCGCATCGAGCTTGTGCACCCCGCTGACCGACCAGTAGCGCTGGCGGATGTTGGCCGCGGTGCTGGTCTTCGCCTTGATCGAGACCTCGACCGGATCCTTCAGGTAGGTCTGGGCGATGCGTTTGATCTGGTGCGGCATGGTCGCCGAGAACAGCGCGACCTGGCGGGTCTCCGGCGTCTTCTTCAGCACCGCCTCGACATCGTCGATGAAGCCCATGCGCAGCATTTCGTCGGCTTCGTCGAGCACCAGGCAGCGCAGCTGCGACAAGTCCAGCGAACCGCGCTCCAGATGGTCGATCACGCGGCCGGGCGTACCCACGACGACCTGCACGCCGCGCTTGAGCGCCTGCAGCTGCGGGTAGTAGCTCTGGCCGCCGTAGATCGGCAGCACCTGGAAGCCGGGCAGGTGGTGGGCGTACTTCTGGAACGCCTCGGCGACCTGGATCGCCAGTTCGCGGGTCGGCGCGAGCACCAGCACCTGCGGGGTCTTCTGCGCGGGGTCGATGTTCGCGAGTGCCGGCAGCGCGAACGCGGCGGTCTTGCCGGTACCGGTCTGCGCCTGGCCGAGCACGTCGCGGCCGGCCAGCAGCGGCGGGATGGTGGCGGCCTGGATCGGCGAGGGCGACTCGTAGCCGACGTCGGCGAGCGCGCGCAGCAGCGGCTCGGGCAGGGCGAGGTCGGTGAACCTGATGGAGTCGGCGGCCGGGTCGTCGGCGGGCGGGGTGTTGGGGGTCGCGGGCGTTTCGGCGCTCATCGCTACTCTCGTTGGCGCCGGCGAGGCCGGTCGGGGGGCGGCAATTGTATCCGTCCGCCTGTCATGGGCGTCGCAAATGCTCGATCCGCCGTGAACCTGCTGCTGCCACGGCTGCCTGCCGTTGTAGGAGCGACGTAAGTCGCGAGCGGGGAGATGTTCCGACCATTTGCGGCAGGCAGGCTCGGGACGTAGCGCCGGTCTCCGGGTTGTTCGCCTTCCGATCGCGTTGCGCGGTCGCGACTGACGTCGCTCCTGCAACGGGTCGGCCAGCGAACGGGGCCATTACGGCTGTAGCGCTACGATCTGACGATGCTGCGATTCGACTTCGACAACGCATTGATCCGCGAGCTCCCCGGCGATCCGCGCATCGGGCCGGGCGTGCGCGAGGTCGCGCAGGCGTGGTCCGCGGTCGAGCCGACGGCGGTCGCGGCGCCGCGGCTGCTCGCCCATTCCGCGGAGATGGCTGGCGCGCTCGGCCTCACTGCCGAGGACGTCGCCTCCGACCGCTTCGCCCGCGTCTTCGCCGGCAACGATCTGCTGCCGGGCATGCAGCCGTACGCGGCCAACTACGGCGGCCACCAGTTCGGCCACTGGGCCGGGCAGCTCGGCGACGGCCGGGCGATCACGCTCGGCGAGACCGTCAACGCCGCCGGGCAACGCTGGGAGCTGCAGCTCAAGGGCGCCGGCCCGACGCCGTACTCGCGCAGCGCCGACGGCCGCGCGGTGCTGCGCTCGTCGGTGCGCGAGTTCCTGTGCAGCGAGGCGATGCACCACCTCGGCGTGCCGACCACCCGCGCGCTCAGCCTGGTCGGCACTGGCGAGGCGGTCGTGCGCGACATGTTCTACGACGGCCGCCCGGCGCCCGAGCCCGGCGCGATCGTCTGCCGCGTGGCGCCGTCGTTCCTGCGCTTCGGCAACTTCGAACTGCCGGCGGCGCGCGGCGACTTCGAGTTGCTGCGGCGGCTGGCCGACTTCTGCATCGCCCGCGACCATCCGCAGCTTCGCGGCGAGGGCGAGGGCGAGGCGCTGTACGGGGCGTGGTTCGCCGAGGTCTGCGAGCGCACCGCGGTGATGATCGGCCACTGGATGCGGGTCGGTTTCGTCCACGGGGTGATGAACACCGACAACATGTCGATCCTCGGCCTGACCATCGATTACGGGCCGTACGGCTGGATCGACAACTACGCCCCCGACTGGACCCCCAACACCACCGACCGCCAGCACCGCCGTTACCGCTTCGGCCAGCAGCCGGCGGTGGCGTACTGGAACCTCGGCCGGCTGGCCGCCGCGCTGTCGCCGCTGTTCGACGGCGTGGAGCGATTGCAGGACGGGCTGCAGCGCTACATCGACACGTACACCGCCGCCGATCGCGAGAACACCGCCCGCAAGCTCGGCCTGGCCGAATGCCGCGACGACGATGTCGAGCTGATGCAGGCGTTGCAGGACCTGATGCGGGTGGCCGAGGTCGACATGACATTGATGTTCCGCGCACTGCTCGCCTTCGAGCCCGGTGGTGTTTCCGGTGCCGAGGACGCTTTGGGCCCGCAGTCGAATACGTTCACCGACGCCTTCGACTCGGCGTTCTACGACGCCGGGAAGCGCGATGCCTCTGCGGCCGCGTTCGACGAATGGTTGGCGCGCTACGCCCGGCGCCTTCGCGACAACCCGCTGGCTCCGGCCGGGCGCCGCGAGCGCATGCGGCTGGCCAACCCGCGCTACGTGCTGCGCAACTACCTCGCCCAGCAGGCGATCGACCGCGCCACCGCAGGCGAGCCGGAGGCGGTGATGGAACTGCTCGACGTGATGCGCCGTCCGTATGATGACCAGCCGGGCCGGGAGCGGTTTGCCGCCCGGCGTCCCGACTGGGCCCGGACCCGGGCAGGCTGCTCGATGCTGTCGTGCAGCTCCTGAAGCAACCAGCGGTTCGCTGAACGACCTCCCGCCCCGATAACCCCCGGTTCACCTCCCGCCAACGATGCTCGGAGCCCTGCGATCAGGAGCCGAGCCATGACCATCCCGACCGATTCCCCGCGGCGCTGGCGCAACCCCGTCCGCTGGCTGCTGCTCGCCGCGGCGGCGCTGCTGCTGGCCGGCTGCGTGACCGGCTACGGAACGCCCGGTGGCTACGGGCAGGGTGGCTACGGCCAAGGCTACGGCTACGGCAGCGAGCGCGTCCTCGGCACCGTGCAGGACGTCGACCCGCGCTACGGCCGGATCGTGCTCACGGCCGACAGCGGCTACGGCGGCCGCGTCTCGCAGGTCGCGATCCGTTACGACCGCAACACCCGGCTGGTCTACCAGGGCCAGCTGCACGACCCCGCGGGGCTGGAGCGAGGCGACCGCATCAGCGTCGAGGCCGTGCGCTCGGGCGGCGAACTGTGGGCGCGCAACATCGAGGTCGTCCACAACGTCCGCGACAGCTACGGCGGCAACTACTACGGCGGCGACCTGCGCGGCTCGGTGCGCTGGGTCGACCCGCGCGCCCAGGTGATCGGCATTACCCGTGGCGGCTACAGCGGTCGCGAGGAACGGGTCCGCTACGACAGCCGCACCCGGGTGGAGCACCGCGGCCGGCTGCTGCGCCCCGACGCGCTGGAGCCGGGCGACGTGATCCGCATCCAGGCCCGGCCCTATGGCAACGACTGGATCGCCGAGCGCATCTGGGTCGAGATCGACGTGCGATCGCGCTACTGAGTGTGCCGGCCGGCCACGTAGAATGGCCGGATGCCCCTGATCACCCTGAACAACGTCGACTACAGCGTCGGCGGCCCGCTGCTGCTCGACAGCGTCGATTTCGCGGTCGAACCCGGTGAGCGCGTTGCGCTGATCGGCCGCAACGGCGCCGGCAAGTCGACCCTGCTGAAGCTGCTGTCCGGCGACATCCACCCCGACGACGGCGAGATCCGGCGCGAGGGCGGGGCGCGCATCGCCCGGCTGGAGCAGGAAGTACCGGCCGGTGCCGACGGAGACGTGTTCGACGTGGTCGCCGACGGCATGGGCGAGCTGGGCAAGTGGCTGGCCGAGTTCCACCACCTCAGCCATGCCGACGAATTCGACGCCGACGCGATGGCCGCGGTGCAGGCGAAGATCGACGCCGCCCAGGGCTGGAGCGCCGACCAGCGCGTGGCCGAGACCCTCGAGAAGCTCGGCCTCGACGGCGATGCGCCGTTCTCCGGCCTGTCCGGCGGCATGAAGCGCCGCGTGCTGCTGGCCCGCGCGCTGGTCTCGGCGCCGGACCTGCTGCTGCTGGACGAGCCGACCAACCACCTCGACATCGAGTCGATCGACTGGCTCGAGGCCTTCCTGAAGTCCTGGCAGGGCGCGCTGATCTTCGTCACCCACGACCGCCGCTTCCTGCGCGCGCTGGCGACGCGGATTGTGGAAATCGACCGCGGCCAGCTGACCAGCTGGCCCGGCGACTGGGCCAACTACGAGCGCCGCCGCGAGGAGCGCCTCAACGCCGAAGCGCAGGAGAACGCGCGCTTCGACAAGCTGCTGGCGCAGGAGGAAGTCTGGATCCGGCAGGGCATCAAGGCCCGTCGCACCCGCGACGAAGGCCGCGTGCGCCGGCTCAAGGCCATGCGCGAGGAGCGTGCACAGCGACGCGAGCGCACCGGCAACGTCCGGATGGAGTTCGCCCAGGCCGAGAATTCGGGCAAGAAGGTGATCGAGGCCAAGCACGTCACCTTCGGCTACGGCGGCCGGCTGCTGCTGGACGACGTGTCGACCACCGTGTTCCGCGGCGATCGCATCGGCCTGATCGGCCCCAACGGCAGCGGTAAGACGACCCTGCTCAAGGCGCTGCTCGGCGAACTCGCGCCGGCCAGCGGCGAGGTCAAGCTCGGCAGCAACCTGCAGGTCGCGTACTTCGACCAGTACCGCGCGACCCTGCGCGAGGACTGGAACGCGATCGAGAACGTCGCCGAGGGCCGCGAGTTCGTCGAGGTCGGCGGCAAGCAGAAGCACGTGATCGGCTACCTGCAGGATTTCCTGTTCACCCCCGAGCGCGCCCGCGCGCCGATCACCCGCCTGTCGGGCGGCGAGCGCAACCGGCTGCTGCTGGCCAAGCTGTTTGCCCAGCCGTCCAACCTGCTGGTGATGGACGAACCGACCAACGACCTCGACGTCGAGACGCTGGAGCTGCTGGAGGAGCTGCTGGGTGACTACCCCGGCACCCTGCTGCTGGTCAGCCACGACCGCGACTTCCTCGACAACGTGGTGACCTCGACCCTGGTGATGGAAGGCGAGGGGCGGGTCGGCGAGTACGTCGGTGGCTACAGCGACTGGCTGCGGCAACGGCCGGCAAGCGATCCGCGCCCGGCGGCGGGCAAGCTCGAACCGGTGGCCGGCGTGGCCGTGCCGGCGCCTGTCCCGGCTGCGGCGCCGCCCAGGACCGCCGCCCGCAAGCTGAGCTACAAGGAGCAGCGCGAGCTGGAGCAGCTGCCGGCGACCATCGAGGCGCTCGAGGCCCGGATCGCGGCGATGACCGCGGAGATGAACGACCCTGTGTTCTACCAGGGCGACAGCGCCCGCATCACCGAGCACAACCGCGTCCTGGCCGAAACGCAGGCCACGCTCGACGCCGCCTACCTGCGCTGGGGCGAGCTGGACGGCTGAGCGGGAGCCACCCGCGTCACCCGGCGGCTGCGTTTGAATGCCATCACCAATCATGATTGTCCGGCGCACTCCCCGGAGGCGAGCATGCGATCTTCCGTATCGCACACGGGTTGTGCCGCAACCGACCGGAGACACGATGTACTGCGACCTCACTCCCGATGACGCGACCAGCGCCGCCTCGCTGCGCCGGGCGCGCTGAGTCGTGCACCAGCCCGGCCTCGGCTTCGGCACACCTTCCGCGGGCATCGAACGGCTGTTCTTCGCCCTGTGGCCGGGTGACGACCTGCGCCGCGACATCGCCGCCGCGGCCGACCGGATCGTCGACGAACACACACCCCGCGGCCGCCGGATCGGCCCGCACCGCTACCACCTGACACTGCAGTTTCTCGGCGACTTCGAGGCCCTGCCACCTTCGCTGGCGGGCGAGGCGTGCGCGGCCGCGGCATCGGTGCGGGCGCCCGCGTTCGACCTCGTGCTGAACCGCGCGGGCAGCTTCCGCAACCGTTCGATCCCGTGGTGGGTCGGCTGCGAACACGTGCCGGCGGGCCTGCAGCAGTTGTGGCGGCAACTCGGCGACGCGCTGGCGCGTGGCGGCGTGCGGGTCCGGTCGAGCAAGGGACTGGTGCCGCACGTGACCATCGTCCGCGACGCCGCGCGGCCGCTGTCGCCCATCGCGGTCACACCGATCCCGTGGCGGGTCGACAGCTTCGTGCTGATCCACAGCGTGGTGGGTGGCGCGCGTAGCCGCTACACGGAGCTGGGTCGCTGGTCGCTGCCCACGTCCTGACCAGCCGGCGGCCGCTGGCGGCGCTCGAAGCCGGGGTGGCGCACGCGAAGGCGGGTCGAATCGTCGACCTTGCCGTCCGGGGCGATCACCGCCCATGTCGCGTCGCCGGCGAAGATCACCGGTACCGGCGGATGCAACGGCGGCTGGCGGACAAAGCGCAACTCCCAGCCGAAATATTCCAGCAGGCGAAGCACCGAGCGCTGCGGCGGATTGAGCCGCTCGCGCATCTGCTCGGCGCTGGAGGGAGGCGTCTTGCGGCGTTCCGGGTGGTGCATGGCGGTCTCCGGCTCCCCCGGATATCCGGCTTAACGCGGAAACCGGGGGGAAACAGGACGCGCCGGCCGGCCCCGTCGCCGCGGTCGGCTCAGGGTTCGATCACCAGCGGCACGATGTAGCGCAGGGCGCTGGCGAGCATCTGCCGGTCCAGCTGCGGCTCGCGGGTCTCGCGCAGCTTCAGGCCCTCGAACAGGCACTGCAGCAGCAGCGCGCGTTCGGGCGCCACGGCGGCGGGCAGGCCGTGGCCGCCGGACGCGGTGCCGCGGGTCAGCCAGTCGACCAGTGCCGCGCGGACGGTGGCGTCGTAGTGGTCCAGCGCCGCGGCCACCTGCGGGTCGCGCGTGGCCTCGGCGGAGATCTCCAGCAGCAGCGCGGCGTTCATGCCGCGCGCGTCGGCGGTGCAGGAGCGACCGTAGTTCTGCACCATCTCCCCGGCCAGGTCGACCCGCCGGTTGAGCCGGATGTCCTCGCGCAGCAACTGCAGCTGCCGGTCGACGATCGCGAGGATGATCGCACTCTTGTTCTCGAAATAGCGGTAGATCAGGCCGGCGCTCATGCCGGCCGTCTCGGCGATGTTGGCGATGCTCGCCCCGTGGAATCCATGCTCGATGAAACACTGCTGGGCCGCGTCGAGGATGCGGCCACGCTGCTTCTCGGCGCGGTCCTGCGTTTTGTCGGTGGGCTCGCTCATGGTCCTTCCGTCCAGCCTCCGCCCAGCGCCTTGTAGAGCGTGACCCGGTTGGCCTGCTCGGCGAGGCGGGTGGCGACCACCGCCTGCTGCGCGGCGTACAGCGTCCGCTGCGCGTCGAGCAGCACAAGGTGGCTGTCGAGGCCGGCGTCGTAGCGCGCCTGCGACAGCTCGTGGGTACGGGTGGCGGCGTCCAGCAGCGCCTCCTGCGCCGTCCGCTGGTCGGCGAGGCTGCGCGACAGCGCCAGCGCGTCGGCGACCTCGCGGAAACCGGCCTGGATGGCCTGCTCGTAGCGGGCCAGCGCGATATCGCGGTCGGCGCTGGCGACGCCCAGTCCGGCGCGCAGGCGGCCACCCTGGAAGATCGGCAGGTTGAGCTTCGGCATGAAGCTCCAGCCGATCGTGCCGCTGTCGAACAGTCCCGACAGCTCGCTGCTGGCGCTGCCGATGCCGGCGGTCAGCGTGATCGACGGGAAGAAGGCCGCGCGCGCCGCGCCGATGTTGGCGTTGGCCGAAAGCAGCAGGTGCTCGGCGGCCAGCACGTCCGGCCGGCGCAGCAGCACCTCCGATGGCAGGCCGGCCGGCAGCGGCGCGAGGCCGCTGACCTGCGGGGTGAAGCGCTCAGGCAGCAGCGCCGGGTCGATCGGCGCACCCGCCAGCAGGGTCAGCGCGTTGATGTCCTGCGCGACCCGGCCCTGGTAGCGCGCGGCGTCGGCACGGGCCGTCTCCAGCCGCGTGCGCAGCTGGCTGAGGTCGAGCCCGGAGATCGCACCCAGCTCGTGCCTCCGGGTGTTGAGGTCGAACGATGCCTGGTGGCTGGCCAGGGTTTCGTTGGCGATCGCCAGCAGCTCGCGGTCGGCGCCGAGCGTCAGCCAGGCGTTGGCGACCTCGGCGATCAGCGCCAGTTGCGCGCTGCGCTGTGCCTCCTCGGTAGCCAGAAACTGCTCGAGCGCGGCCTCGCTGAGGTTGCGCACGCGGCCGAACAGGTCCAGCTCGAAGCCGGCGATGCCGACCTCGGCGCTGTAGCTTTCGGACACGTCGCGGTCGTCGCCGCCGGTGCGGGCCATCTCGACCGTGCCGCCGACCGACGGCAGCCGGTCGGCCCGCTGCACGCGGTACATCGACCGTGCGCGCTCGACGTTGAGCATGGCGACGCGAAGGTCGCGGTTGTTGTCCAGCGCGAGCGCGACCACCTCGTCCAGCCGCGGGTCGGCGAAGAAGTCGCGCCAGCCGATGTCGGCGGTGACGGGGCTCGGCGCCGCGACATCGCCGGTGGCGGCCGAGGCGGTCTCCGCCGGCAGTGGCCACTCGGCCGGAACCGATGGCCGGGCCTCGGGCACCGGTGGCACGAGGGTGGCGCAACCGGCGACGAACAGGCTCGTCGCCAGTGCGAGGGTGGTGGTGCGACGGGTCATTGCGGGGCTCCTGCCGGGTCGTTGCCGGCCGGCGTGGTGGCGGTGCCGCGCTTGCCGGACAGGCGCTGCACCACCACGAAGAACAACGGGATGAAGAACAGGCCCAGCGCGGTGCCGACGATCATGCCGCCGAGCACGCCGGTGCCGATCGCGCGCTGCGCGCCGGAGCCGGCACCACTGGCGAGTGCCAGCGGCAGCACGCCCAGGCCGAACGCCAGCGAGGTCATCAGGATCGGCCGCAGGCGGTCGCGCACGGCGGTCATGGTGGCCTTCATCAGGTCCATGCCGTGCTCGAGGTTCTCCTTGGCGAACTCGACGATCAGGATCGCGTTCTTGCTGGTCAGGCCAACCGTGGTCAGCATCGCCACCTGGAAGTAGATGTCGCGCTCCATGCCGCGCATCGTGTTGGCCAGCACCGCGCCAAGGATGCCCAGCGGAGCGACCAGCAGCACCGCGGTCGGTACCGACCAGCTCTCGTACAGCGCGGCCAGGCACAGGAACACGATCAGCAGCGACAGCGTGTACAGCAGCGGCGTCTGCGAGCCAGCCTCGCGCTCCTGGTACGACGCCGCGGTCCACTCGACCGAGAAGCCCGGCGGCAGTTGCGCGGCCAGCCGCTCGATCTCGTCCATCGCGTCACCCGAGGCCACGCCCGGCGCCGCCTCGCCCTGGATCTCCATCGCCGGGACGCCGTTGTAGCGCTCCAGCCGCGGCGAACCGTAGTCCCAGTGCGAGCTGGCGAACGCCGCGAACGGCACCATCTCGCCCTGCGCGTTCTTGACCGACCACAGGTTGAAGTCCTCCGGGGTCATGCGGAACGGCGCGTCGGCCTGCAGGTAGACCCGCTTGACCCGGCCGCGGTCGACAAAGTCGTCGATGTACTGGCCGCCCCAGGCCGCTGCCAGCGTGCCGTTGACCGCCTCCATCGACAGGCCCAGCGCCGCCGCCTTCTCGGTGTCGACGTCGATGCGGAACTGCGGGGTGTCCTCCTGGCCGTTGGGACGCACGTTGGCAAGCAGTTCGCTCTGCGCGGCCATGCCCAGCAGCTGGTTGCGGGCCGCCAGCAGGGCCTCGTGGCCCTGGCCGCTGTTGTCCTGCAGGTAGAACGCGTAACCGGCGGCGAAGCCCAGCTCCGGCATCGCCGGCGGGGCGAACGCGAAGATCATCGCGTCCTTGACCTGCATGAGCGCGCCCATCGCGCGGCCGGCGACCGCGTCGATCGACATCGCCTCGTCGGTGCGCTCGTCCCAGTCCTTGAGCTTGATGAAGGCCATGCCGGCGTTCTGACCCATGCCGGCGAAGCTGAAGCCCTGCACGCTGAAGACCGACTCGACCACCTCGGCCTCGTTGTCGAGGAAGTGGTCTTCCAATGCATGGATCGACTCCATCGTGCGCTCCTGGGTGGAGCCCACAGGCGCCTGTACCAGCGCCATCAGCACGCCCTGGTCCTCGTTGGGGAGGAACGACGAGGGCAGGCGCACGAACAGCACGCCCATCACCAGGACCATCGCCGCGAAGATCGCCAGGAACCGCCCGGGACGGTCCAGCAGCCCGCGCACGCCGCGCTGGTACTTCTTGCTGCCCTGGTCGAACTTGCGGTTGAACCAGCCGAAGAAACCGCGGGTGCCGTGGTGCTCACCCTTCTTCAGCGGCTTGAGCATGGTCGCGCACAGCGCCGGGGTCAGCACGATGGCGACCAGCACCGACAGCGCCATCGCCGAAACAATCGTCGCCGAGAACTGCCGGTAGATAACGCCTGTCGAGCCGGACATGAAGGCCATCGGCACGAACACCGCCGACAGCACCAGGCCGATGCCGACCAGCGCGCCGGTGATCTGCTTCATCGACTTGCGGGTGGCCTCCAGTGGAGACAGGCCTTCCTCGCTCATGATGCGTTCGACGTTCTCGACCACCACGATCGCGTCGTCGACCAGCAGGCCGATCGCCAGCACCATCGCGAACATCGTCAGCATATTGATCGAGAAGCCCAGCGCCGCCAGCACGCCGAACGTGCCCAGCAGCACCACCGGCACCGCGATCGTCGGGATCAGCGTCGCGCGGAAGTTCTGAAGGAACAGGTACATCACCAGGAACACCAGCACGATCGCTTCGATCAGGGTCTTGATCACGCCCTTGATCGACACCTGCACGAACGGCGTGGTGTCGAACGGCACCACCGCCTTGAGTCCCGGCGGGAAGTACGGTTCGAGTTCGGACAATGCCTGCTTCACGCCGGCCGCCGTCTCCAGCGCGTTGGCGCCGGTGGCCAGCGAGATCGCGATGCCGCTGGCCGGCTTGCCGTTGTAGCGGGTGATGAAGTCGTAGGTCTCCGCGCCCAGTTCGACCCGGGCGATGTCACCCAGCTTCAGCACCGAACCATCGGGATTGGCGCGCACCACGATGTCGCGGAACTGCTCCGCGGTCTGCAGGCGGTCCTGGGCGTTGATGGTCGCGTTGAGCTGCTGGCCATCGATCGCCGGGGTGCCGCCGAGCTGGCCGATCGCGACCTGCGCGTTCTGCGCCTGGATCGCGGCGACCACTTCGGGCACCGCGAGGCGGTAGGTGTCGAGCTTGTTCGGGTCCAGCCAGATCCGCATCGCGTACTTGGCGCCGAACACCTGGATGTTGCCCACGCCCGGCACGCGGCTGAGCGGGTCGACCAGGTTGGCGCCGACGTAGTCGGAGATGTCGACGCGGTCCATGCTGCCGTCCTCGGACACGAAGCCGAGCACCTGCAGGAAGCCGCTGGCCGACTTGCTCACGTTGACGCCCTGGCGCTGCACTTCCTGCGGCAGCAGCGGCATCGCCAGCTGCAGCTTGTTCTGCACCTGCACCTGGGCGATGTCGGGGTCGGTGCCGCTCTCGAACGTCAGGGTGATGGTCGCCATGCCGTTGGAGGAGCTGTTGGACGAGAAGTACAGCAGCCCGTCCAGGCCCTTCATGTTCTGCTCGACGATCTGGGTGACCGAGTTCTCGACCACCTGTGCCGAGGCGCCGGGGTAGGTCGCGCGGATCTCGACCGCCGGCGGGGCCACGCTCGGGTACATCGACACCGGCAGGGTGAAGATCGCCAGCGTGCCGGCGAGCATGATGATGATCGCGATCACCCACGCGAAGATCGGGCGATCGATGAAGAAACGTGCCATGCGTGGTTCCCCTTACTGGCCGGCGCTGTCGTCGGTGGCGCCGGTCGCGGGCGCGGGTCCGGCGGCGGCCCCGGCATCGGCGGGCGCATCGGCCGGCGTTTCGGTCCCCGCCTCGGTGACCTGCACCGGCATGCCCGGCTGGATCTTCTGCAGGCCCTCGACGATCACCCGGTCACCGGCGGCCAGGCCGCTCTCGACCAGCCACTTGTCGCCGACGGTGCGGCTAACCTGGACCGGCCGGACCTCGACCTTGCCCTCGGCGTTGACCACCATCGCGCTGGTGTTGCCCTTGGGGTCGCGGGCGATGCCCTGCTGCGGCACCAGGATCGCGTCCTCGCGGATGCCGGCGCCGATCACCGCGCGCACGTACATGCCGGGCAGCAGGACGTGGTCGGGGTTGTCGACCACCACGCGCAGCGAATAGCTGCCGGTGGACGGGTCGACCGTCACCTCGGAGAACGCCAGCTTGCCCTCGTGGGCGAAGGTGCTGCCGTCGTCGAGCAGGATGGTGACCGGCATTTCCGGCGTGCTTTCCAGCGCGCCGCTGGCGAGGTCGCGGCGCAGCGCCATCAGCTCGCTGGCGGACTGGGTGAGGTCGACGTGGATCGGGTCGAGCTGCTGCACCGTCGCCAGCGGCGTCACCTGGTTGGCGGTGACCAGCGCGCCGCGGGTGACCGACGACTTGCCGATCCGGCCGCTGATCGGCGAGGTGATGCGCGCATAGCCGAGGGTGACGTTGCTGCGCTGCAGGGCGGCGCGGGCGACGCCGACGTCGGCCTCGGCCTGGCGCAGCGCGGCGGTGGCGTTCTCGGCGTCCTGCGCGCTGACCGCGTCGATCTTGGCCAGCTCGGCGGTGCGCCTGGCGGTCAGGCGGGTGGCTTCGAGCGTCGCCTCGGCCCGGGCGAGGGCGGCCTTGGCGCTGGCGGCGTCGGCGCGGTAGGTCGCGTCCTCCAGCTGGTACAGCGGCTGGCCGGCCTTGACCGTGCCGCCCTCGTCGAACAGGCGGCGATCGACGATACCGCTCACCTGCGGCCGCACTTCGGCCACCAGGTACGGCGCGGTGCGCCCCGGCAACTCGCGGGTCAGGGTCACCGGTCGGGCTTCCAGGGTGACGACGGTCACCGCGCCGCCGGGCATCTGCGGGGGCGCGGAGTCGCCACTGCAGGCGGCCAGGGCGACGGACAGGGCCAGGGGCAGGAGCACGGCGCGGCGGGCCAGCCGGTGGGGAGTGTGGGTCATGGGGGAGGGCTCTTCGTAAAGGAAAACGGCAGGCGCCACGCCTGTTTAGGTGGCGAAGAATGAACGATCATTCTTTTTTTGTCAAAGCCGGGGCCGGCGACGGACACGATCGGCAAAGCGGCGGGCGCCCGGACAGGACGCCCGCCCGGACGGTCAGCGCGGCGCGCGGTCGGTGCGCAGCACCGGGTAGAGGTTGTAGCGTTCGTCGTAGGAGGAGTGGCGGCGGTAGAAGAAGTCCAGCCGGTCGCGCGGGCTGGCGGCGAATTCGGCGTCCTCGCGCAGCCGCTTCTCGAACTCCGCCTTCAGCTTCGGGTCGCGCTCCAGCATCTCGCGCGCGACTTCCTCGGCCACGTAGTCCTCCATGTACTCCTTGCGCTCGAAGGCGTTGTTGAACTCGCCCCAGGCCGCCAGCGCATCCGGCGCCCGCGGCTCCAGGATCGCCATCACCAGCCGCGCCTTCGGCTGCGCGATCGGCACGAACAGGGCGCCGGCGGCGACGTCGTGGGTTTCACGCGCCCAGTTGCCCTCCAGCTCCAGCCGCTGGTGGCCTTCAACCGACTGGCTGGCGAACTCGCGCGAGTCGGCGCGGAAAGCCTCGACGCGCGCGTTGGACAGCGCGTTCTCGAGCCGGCGGTATTCGATCGCGTGGCGGTCCAGCCGCTCGGCCACCCAGCTGGCGTGCGCGGCCGGCACCAGGTAGCCGGCGTCGGGCGCCTCGACCACCAGCTCCGGGCGGATGTCGTCGCACAGCGGCACGGTCCAGGTCTCGGGCGTGGTCTCGTCGTAGCGGGTCATGGTCGCGCCGGACACCGACGACGGCGTGCGGGTGTAGGCGTAGCCGAGGAAGTCGATCGTGCGGCACTCGTCGGTGGCCGCGTACGACAGCGCGACGTCGTCGCCACCGAGCTTGCGCGCGCGCGCGTCGGCCGCGTGGGCCAGCGCCAGCCACTGCTTGCCATTCTGCGCGACCTGGCCGAGCACTGCCATGATGGCGTCGTGGGTGGACTTCACCCGGTGCGGATACTCCTTCCACGAGTGCGTCTCCACCAGCATGCCGAGCCTGTTGCGCAGCTGCATGTAGCCGTGCGAGAAGCGCGGCGTGGCGACCCCGTCCTCGAAGCCCGACGCCGGGTTGTCGTGTTGCACGAACGACGGGTAGAACGGCAGCGGCAGCGAACCGTGGCCGGCGAGATAGGCGATGGTGTTGCCGCGCAGGGTCTTGCCGGCCGCACGGAGGGCCTCGTCGCCGCTGTTGACCGGCTCGACCTGGATCGAGATGTCGTGCTGGAACTTGGCCCCGTTGGTCACGTGCAGGTCGACGTACGCCAGCGGGTCCCAGCGGTTGATCAGCGCCAGCATCGCCTGCATTTCCGGCGCGTCGGCCTTCACATAGCCGCGGTTGAGGTTGTAGTTCTGCGCCGTGGTACGCCAGCCCATCTCCTTCGGGCCGCGCTGGTTGGGCCGGTTCCACGCGCCGAAACGTTCGTGGCCGTCGACGTTGAACACCGGCACGAACAGGAACACCTGTTTTGCCAGCACGTCGGTCGGGACGTCGGCCGCCTGGCCTTCCAGCAACTCGCGCAGGGCGAGGAAACCGGCGTCCTTGCCGTCGATTTCGCCGGCGTGGATGCCGCCCTGGATCAGCGTGACCGGCAGGCCCTGCTGCCGCGCGGCCTCCGGGGTGAAGGCGCCGCTGCGGGTGGCGACCAGCAGCTTCATCGGCCGGCCCTCGGGGCTGGTGCCGAACGTCTCGCAGCGCACCGCGTCGGGGTAGCGCGCGGCAAACGCGTCGCACAGCGCGATGACTTCGTCATAGCGTCCGGTCTCCACGAAGCCGCTGCGCTCCGACACCGTGGTCAGCGGCGCGTCCTGCGCGGCGGCGGGAAGGGCGGTGGCGAGCAGGCCGGCGAGCGCGACGGCGAGCGGGGCGGAGCGCAGCAAACGGGTCATCGGGCAGGGTCTCGTTGAAATCCGGCGCCGATGGTAACCGGCCGCCACGCAGGGGCGCCCGGCACCGGCGCGCGGGCGGGTGGTTCGGGTAGGCTTGACCCCTTCGCCAGCTTGCCTGGCCCCAGGGTTCCACCGCAGATGACGACAGCCGCAACGGCCCCGGCCGCAGCAGGCAGGATGCCCCGCCAGATCCCCTACATCATCGGCAACGAGGCGTGCGAGCGCTTCAGCTTCTACGGGATGCGCAACATCCTGGTGCCGTTCCTTATCAGCTCGGTGCTGTTGCAGTACATCCCGGCGGGCGTGGACCGGGAATCGGCGGCGAAGGACGTGTTCCACACCTTCGTCATCGGCGTGTACTTCTTCCCGCTGCTGGGCGGTTGGTTGTCGGACCGGTTCTTCGGCAAGTACAACACCGTCCTGTGGTTCTCGCTGATCTACTGCGCCGGCCACGCCTGCCTGGCGCTGTTCGAGGACAGTCGCGCGGGGTTCTTCACCGGCCTGTTCCTGATCGCGTTCGGTTCCGGCGGCATCAAGCCACTGGTGGTGTCGTTCTGCGGCGACCAGTTCGACCAGAGCAACAAGGACAAGGCGAAGATCGTCTTCGACGCGTTCTACTGGATCATCAACTTCGGCTCGTTCTTTGCCTCGCTGTTCGCACCGCTGCTGCTGCGCCACTACGGGCCTTCGGTGGCGTTCGGCGTGCCGGGCGTGCTGATGTTCATCGCCACGTTCGTGTTCTGGCTGGGGCGCAGGCAGTACGTCAACGTGCCGCCGTCGGGTGCGGACCCGGATTCGTTCCTCGCGGTGTCGCGCACGGCGCTGCTGGCGCGTGCGCCGGGGCAGGGACGGCCCGGCCTCGTGATCGCGGTGCTGGGCGTCGCCATCGCGGTCGGCCTGCTGGTGCTGTGGGCGCTGTCGCTGCGCGGCATGGCGCCGGGCTGGTGGCCGGACGACTTCGGCTTCGTCATCAGCGCGTGCCTGGCGCTGGGCGTGCTGATCGCGTTCGGCGGCATCGGCACCTCGATGCAGCTCGAACGCGCGCGTGGGCGCCACCCGGATGCCGCGGTCGACAGCGTGCGTGGCGTGCTGCGGGTGCTGATCGTGTTCGCGCTGGTCACTCCGTTCTGGTCGCTGTTCGACCAGAAGGCCTCGACCTGGATCATCCAGGGCCGCGAGATGGTGGTGCCGCACGACAGCTGGTGGTGGCCGAGCTGGCTGGTGATGGAGCCGGCGCAGATGCAGGCGCTCAACCCGCTGCTGGTGATGCTGCTGATCCCGTTCAACAACATCGTGCTGTACCCGGCGCTGCGGCGCATGGGTTTCCAGGTCACCGCATTGCGGCGGATGGGCTGGGGCATCGCGTTCTCGGGCGTGGCGTGGGTCGCGGCCGGCGTGATCCAGCTGTGGATCGACGGCGGCGACGACGTATCGCTGGCCTGGCAGACGCTGCCGTACACGTTGCTGACGTTCGGCGAGGTGCTGGTGTCGGCGACCGCGCTCGAGTTCGCCTACAGCCAAGCCACGCAGTCGATGAAGGGCGTGATCATGGCGTTCTGGTACCTCACCAGCACCTTCGGCAGCCTGTGGGTGCTGATCACCAATGCCGCCGTGCGCAACGACGCGGTGACCGCCAGCATCGCCGGCACCGGCTACAGCGAGAACGCATTCCTGATGTTCTTCTTCGCCGCGTTCGCGTTCGTGGCGGCGCTGGCCTTTGCGCTGTACGCGCGGCGCTACCCGATGCAGGACAACTACCGGGTTGCCTGACCGCGTCCCGACACCCGACCCGAACCGGAACCCCCAATGCTGACCCTGATAATCATCGGCGTGACCGTGCTGGTCACCTGGCTCGCCTTCAACAACCCGCGGCTGCTGGACCGCCTGATCCTGTGGCCGCCGGCGATCGACCGGCAAAAGCAGTACGACCGCCTGCTGACCCACGGCTTCATCCACGCCGACTGGCCGCACCTGCTGTTCAACATGATCACGCTGTTCTTCTTCGGCCGCTTCGCCGAGCAGGTGGTGTCGTCGCTGATCGGGCCGGTCGGGTTCGTGCTGTTCTACCTGTCGGCGATCGTCATCGCGATCCTGCCGACCTACCTGCGCCACAGGCACGACAGTCGCTACCGGAGCCTCGGCGCGTCGGGCGCGGTGTCGGCGGTGCTGTTCGCCTTCATCCTGGTGCAGCCGTGGTCGCTGATCTTCGTGTTCTTCCTGCCGGTGCCGGCGATCCTCTACGGCGTGTTCTACGTCGGTTACTCCTTCTGGATGGACCGGCAGGGCGGTGGCAACACCAACCACAACGCGCACCTGTCGGGCGCGATCTACGGCGTGCTTTTCATGCTGCTGATGGAGCCGCGGATCGGAAGCGTGTTCCTGCAGCGCTTGTTAAACCCGTCGTTCGGCTGATTCCCGACGGAGGGCGGCCGCGTCGCGCCCTCACCCCGATTGCATGCGGGGCGTGATAGTCAGGCTGGGCCCGCCCGCGTGGCGGGCGCGACACCGCCGCGGTGCCGCACCAGCCGACCGATCCGATGGAGGATGCATGGCCACGACCCGAGCCCGCAAGACCGCCGCGAAGAAGAGTACGAAGAAGGCCGCCACGAAGGCGGCGAAGAAGTCTGCCAGCGGCAAGGCGGCAAAGAAGGCCGCAGGGGCCGCCACGACGAAGAAGGCCACAACGAAGAAGACGGTGAAAAAGACCGCGCCCAAGAAGCCGGTTGCGAAGAAGACGGCATCGAAAAAGGCGGTCGTCAAGAAGGCGGCATCGAAGAAGACCATGAGCCGGAAGACCGCGACGAAGGCCGTAAAGAAGCCGACCGCGAAGAAGGTCACCAGGAAGAGCGTGGCAAAGGTCGCAAAGAAGGCCGCGACGAAGAAGGCCCCGGCGAAGAAGGTCGCAGCGAAGAAGAACGCCACAACAAGGACCAAGGCCGGTAACTCCGCCTCCGGCACGACCGCCCGCCGGAAGCCCGCGACGCGGAAGACAGCCACCGCCGCGACCGCCAAAACCCCCTCGCGCAAGAGCCCGCCCCGCAAGTCGACGGCTGCCAGCAGCGGCCGCGGCGCCAGTCGCCGCGGTGCCATCACCCCCGCGCAGGCACTCGCCAACACCCGCGAACTGCTGGAGGCCAAGCAACAGCAGGCCCGCGAGGGACAGCCCTGGCAGCAACTGGCCGACCACCCCGGCGGGCACGCGCACGAGGGGTTCCAGTCCGACTCCGCCGCCCAGCGCGCCGGCGAGCTCCACGCCGCCGAGGCGCGCCTGCAGGGCATCCAGGGCAGCATCAGCACGCATGACCGCCACAACCAGGGCAAGCGCGACAGCCGTTGAGCCGCATCCGCCCCCACCTTCACCATCCATCGATGGAACCGACATGTCCGACTTCGAAGTGCAGCACCAACCCGACCGTTCCCGCTTCGTCACCGTGCTCGAGGGCGTGGAGGCGGTGCTCGACTACCGGATGGAGGGCGAATGCATGGTGATCGAGCACACCATCGTCCCCGAGGCGGTCGGCGGGCGCGGGATCGCGGGGACACTGACCCGGGTGGCGTTCGATCACGCCAGGGCGCAGGGCTGGCACGTGCGGCCGGCGTGCTCGTACGCGGCCGGCTGGGTAGACCGCCACCCCGAGTACGGCGACCTGCTCGGCTGAGCGCAACGCAACGGCCCCCGCCGGACTCGCCAACCGGCGGGCCTTGTGCCAGCCTGTGCGCCCCCCGCGACCCCCGTCCCGCATGCGCCTCAACAAACACATCAGCGAAACCGGCTACTGCTCCCGGCGCGAGGCCGACCGCCTGATCGCCGAGGGACGGGTGACCATCAACGGCCTCCGCGGCCGGGTCGGTTCCGAGGTGGGCGAGGGCGACGAGGTCCGCATCGACGGCCAGCCGCTGCGCGTGCGCACGGCCGCCAAGGGCCAGAAGCAGCACGTCTACATCGTGCTGAACAAGCCGGTCGGGGTGGTCTGCACGACCGAGTCCGGGGTCAAGGACAACATCGTCGACTTCGTCGGGCACGAGCGGCGGATCTTCCCGATCGGCCGGCTCGACAAGGACTCCGAGGGCCTGATCCTGCTGACCAGCAACGGCGACATCGTCAACGAGATCCTGCGCGCCGAGAACAAGCTGGAGAAGGAGTACCTCGTCGCGGTCAACAACGAGGTCACGCCCGATTTCCTGCGCGCGATGGCGAAGGGCGTGCCGGTGCACGGCCAGATGACCCTGCCGTGCAGGACCGGCAAGCTGGGCCGCTTCGGCTTCCGGATCGTGCTGGTGCAGGGGCTCAACCGGCAGATCCGGCTGATGGCCGCGCACTTCCGTTACCGGGTCAAGCAGCTGGTGCGGGTGCGGATCGGCAACGTCAAGCTGGGCCGGCTGAAGATCGGCCAGTGGCGCAACCTGACCGACGCCGAGCTGCGCGGGCTGCTGCCGCAACGCACCGACTGGTAGCCCGCGCGCCTGCATCCGGGCATCACGCCGGCGGCGATATGGTCGCGCCCAATGAGCAGGGGCGGACCGATGAAACATTTGAACTTGAAGGGCGCGGGCCTCGCGCTGGTGCTGTCGGCGCTGGTCGCCTGCGACCGGTCTCCGGGCACCGATGGCGCGACTGACGGCGTGGCCGGCACCGCGGCGCCCGCACCGGCGGGGCCGCCGCCGGGCGACGTGCCGGCCCCGGTCACGCCGGTCGAACTGGAAGACGTCTCCGTCACGACCGCCGACTACATCATCGGCATCACCTACCCGCAGTCGGCCGACCAGTACCCGGCGCTCGCCGCGGACCTGAAGGCCTACGCCGATGCCGCCCGCGCCGAGCTGATGCAGGCGGTCGAGGCGCGCAGCCAGCGCGAGCCGGCGGGCGAGGGCAGCGAGGGTTCCACCCTGTACGACCTGTCTCTGAGCTTCACCGAGCTGGCCGACGGCCCGAACGTGGTTGCCTACGCGGCCGACGGCAGCATGTATACCGGCGGCGCTCACGGCATGCCGCTGATGGAGCGGTTCGTGTGGTTGCCTGGCACGCAGGAGCGCCTGACCGCCGACACGCTGGTGGCTGGCGAGGCGGGCTGGGCGAACATCGCCGCATACGCCCGCGAGCAGTTGCATACCGAGCTGTCCCAACGCGCCGATGCCGGCGGGCTGGACCCGGCCCAGCGCAGCGAACTGGTCCGCACCACCGGTCGCATGATCGACGCCGGCACCGAGCCGAAGCCCTCGAACTTCGCCGATTTCGAACCGGTGGTGGACGACGCCGGCCGCATCACCGCGCTGCGCTTTGTGTTCGCGCCGTACCAGGTCGGCCCGTACTCGGACGGCATGCACGCGGTCGAAATACCAGCTGCGGTGCTGCGGCCGCACGTGGCGCCGGCGTACCGCGAGCTGTTCAGCACCGCGCCGGCCCCGTCGAGCGTCGCCGGCGCCCCCACGGACAGCACGCAATGAGCAGCCACACCGCCATCGGCCGCACCCGCTGGGCGATCGCCGAGGGTTACATCCCGGGCTGGAGCAACGGCCCCGAGCCACAGATGGCCAGCCACGAGACCTGCTGCATCCTCAACGCCGGCGGCCAGCCCGCACAGGTGAGCATCACCGTCTACTTCGAGGACCGCGGGCCGGCCGGGCCGTACACGCTGACGATCGAACCGCGCCGCACGCGCCACCTGCGGTTCAACGAACTGGCCGACCCCGAGCCGATCCCGGCCGACGTGCCCTACGCGAGCGTGATCGAGTCCGACGTGCCGATCGTGGTCCAGCACACCCGGCTCGACTCCCGCCAGGCCGAGAACGCGCTGATGACGACGATCGCCTTCGCGGCCGATTGACCGGCCCGGCCATGGGCGGGCTGTGGCGCAACGGTTCGGGCCGCCCGTCCGCAGCGAAGCACGGGGCTGCTGGTTGACGCGCTAGTAAAAAACCGCCCGGATCACTCCGGGCGGTTCGGGTACTGCGTGGCCGGTCGATCAGTTCGACGGCTTGGTCGCGTCCGGCTTGGTGGCCTTCGGCGCATCCGGCACCGCGGCGTCGTCGGCCACCGGGGCGTTCAGGCCGCGGCGCACCAGCAGCGGCTCGATGCGCGGCTCGTGGCCGGTGAAGTCGCGGAACAGCTGCAACGCATCCTTGCTGCCGCCCTGCGACAGCAGCGCGCTGCGGAAGTGGTCGCCGTTCTCGCGGGTCAGGCCGCCGTTGTCCTTGATCCACTGGACGGTGTTGGCGTCCAGCACCTCGGACCAGATGTAGGCGTAGTAGCCGGCCGCGTAGCCACCCATGATGTGGCTGAAGTACGGGGTCTTGTAGCGCGGCGGCACCGGCGCGAAGTCGGTGCCGTTGGCGGCCAGCGCCCTGGCCTCGAAGTCCATCACGCCCGCGGCCTCCGGCACGTCCTCCAGCGCCAGCTGGTGCCAGCTCTGGTCCAGCATCGCCGCGCCGAGGTACTCGGTGGTGGCGAAGCCCTGGTTGAACTGGGCGCTGGCCAGCACCTTGTCCAGCAGTTCCTGCGGCATCGGCTCGCCGGTCTCGTGGTGCTTGGCGTAGTTGGCCAGCACGCTCGGCCAGTCGGCCCACATTTCGTTGACCTGAGACGGGAACTCGACGAAGTCACGCGGCACGGCGGTGCCCGAGAAGTACGGGTACTTCACGTCCGAGAACAGGCCGTGCAGCGCGTGGCCGAACTCGTGGAACATCGTGGTGACTTCGTCCCAGGTCAGCAGGGTCGGCTTGCCGTCGGCCGGCTTGGGGATGTTCTGGTGGTTGGCCACCACCGGCAGGTTGCCGGTCAGCTCCGACTGGTCGACGTAGGAGTTCATCCACGCGCCGCCGCGCTTGGACGCGCGCTGGTAAGGGTCGAAGATGAAGATCGCCTGCTGGCTGCCGTCCTTGTCAAACACGTCGTAGACGGTGACGTCCTCGTGGTAGACCGGCAGGTCGGTGCGCTGCTTGAAGCTCAGGCCGTAGAGCTGGTTGGCGGCGTAGAACACGCCGTTTTCCAGCACGTTCTTCATTTCGAAGTACGGCTTGAGCTGGTTCTCGTCGAAGTTGTACTCGGCCTGGCGGACCTTCTCGGCGTAGTAGGCCCAGTCCCACGGCTCCAGCTTGAAGCTCGGCTCGCCCTTGGCGGCCTGCTCCTTGTCGATCATCGCCTGCAGCTTGGCGGCCTCGGCCTTCGCGTTGGCGACCGCGGCCGGCGCCAGCTGGTTGAGCATGGCGTTGACGGCTTCCGGCGTCTGCGCGGTCTCGTCGGCCAGCACGTAGGCGGCGTAGGTCGGGTAGCCGAGCATCTTCGCCTTCTCGATGCGCAGCTTGACCACGTCGGACACGATGCCGGTGTTGTCCCACTTGTTGGCGCGGCTGCCACGGGCGACCGAGGCCTTGTGGATGCGCTCGCGCAGGGCGCGGTCTTCCAGGTAGGTGTTCGGCGGCTGGCCGGTGGTGTTCTGCAGGGCGATCACGTACTCGCCGTCCAGGCCGCGCTCCTTGGCGGCCTCGGCGGCGGCGGTGATGGCCTGCTCGGACAGCCCCGCCAGCTCCTCGACGGTGTCGACCACGACGGCCGAGTCGTTCACCTCGGCCAGCACGTTCTGGCTGAAGGTGGTGCCGAGCTTGGCCAGCTCGCCGTTGATCTCCTTCAGGCGGGCCTTGTCGGCGTCGGACAGCTTGGCGCCGGCGCGGACGAAATCGGTGTGGTAGCGCTCGACCAGGCGCACGCCCTGGGCGTCGAGGCCCAGCTCGTTGCGGCGCTCGTACAGCGACTCGATGCGCTCGAACAGCTCGGGGTTCAGCGAGATCGCGTCGCGGTGGGCCGACAGCTTGGGCGCGTACTCGGCCTGCAGCGCCTTGCGCGCGTCGTTGGTATCGGCGCCGACCAGGCTGAAGAACACCGACGCGGTGCGCGACAGGATGTCGCCGGACTTCTCCAGCGCGATGATGGTGTTCTCGAACGTCGCCGGCTCGCTGTTGTTGGCGATCGCCTCGACTTCCTTCAGGTGCTCGGCCATGCCGCGATCGAAGGCCGGGCCGAAGTGGCTGTCCTTGATCTGGTCGAACCGCGGGTAGTGCAGCGGCAGTTGGCTTTCGGTGAAAAACGGATTGCTGGAGTCGGCGGTCACGGCGGTATCGGCCTGCGGATTGGCGTCGGACTGGGCGCACGCGGCGAGACTGGTGGTCAGCGCGACGGCGAGCGCCAGGGCGAGGGGATGCTTCATCGGACGGGAACCTGCTCGAAAGGAACCCGAAGCCTACCGCAACGGCATTTGCGTCCACCATGACCAAAGGCACGGGTAACGCGGTGCAAACGTCGAACCGGCAGGTTGGGACAGATGGTTCACGTCTCCGCAACTGCCGCGGCGGCAGGGTGGGGGCTCCCCCGACCCCATGGAGTTTCCATGAACACGAACCTTGACCGCGTGATGACCGCCAACCCGGCCTGCTGCACCGGCGACACCCCCCTGCGCGACGTCGCGCGGATGATGGTGGAGAACGACTGCGGCGAGATCCCGGTAGTGGACAGCCGCGATTCTGGCCGCCCGGTCGGCGTGGTGACCGACCGCGACATCGCCGTGCGGATGGTCGCCGAAGGCCGCGACACCGCCAGCGCCTGCGCGTCCGACTGCATGAGCTCGCCGGTCACCACCGTCCAGAACACCGCTTCGCTGGCCGACTGCGCGCAGGCGATGGAGCAGAACCAGATCCGCCGGGTGGTGGTGGTGGACGACCGCGGCGCGGTGTGCGGGATCGTCTCGCAGGCCGATATCGCCCTGGCCGGCCACGACCGCACCACCGGTGAGGTGGTGCAGCAGGTATCGCGGCCGACGGCGCACTGACGTACGAGCCGTCGCGCGCCACCGTCCTGTCATGGCCTGTGGCTCAGCCGCCGCTTTTCGCCTTGGCGAAGGCGGCGGCGAGCGCATTGTTGGCGGGCGGGGCGCTGTTGGCGCGCGGGCCGCCGCCTTGCGGCCGCGGGTTTCCGCGCGGGTTCCCCCGGCCGCCGTCGCGGTCACGCTCGCCGCGCGGTGCCGGCGCGGTGTCGTCGAGGCGGCACGTCAGCGCGATGCGCTTGCGCGGGATGTCCACCTCCAACACCTTCACCTTGACCACGTCGCCGGCCTTGACCACCTCGCGCGGGTCCTTGACGTAGCGGTCGGCCAGCGCGGAGATGTGGACCAGCCCGTCCTGGTGCACGCCGATGTCGACGAACGCGCCGAACGCGGCGACGTTGCTGACCACGCCCTCCAGGACCATCCCGACTTTCAGGTCCTTGATCTCCTCGACCCCGTCGGCGAAGCGCGCGGCCTTGAACTCCGGGCGCGGGTCGCGGCCGGGCTTCTCCAGCTCCTTCAGGATGTCGCGGATGGTCGGCACGCCGAACCGGTCGTCGGTGTACTGCTCCGGCCGGACGCCGCGCAGGAAGCCGGCGTCGCCGATCAGCTGCTTCACCTCGCGGCCGCAGTCGCGCACGATGCGTTCGACCACCGGGTAGGCCTCCGGGTGTACCGAGGAGGCGTCCAGCGGCTGGTCGCCGTCGGCGATGCGCAGGAAGCCCGCGCACTGCTCGAAGGTCTTGTCGCCCAGCCGCGGCACCTTCAACAGCTCCTTGCGGCTCTTGAACGCGCCGTTGGCATCGCGGTAGACGACGATGTTCTCGGCCACCGTCGAGGACAGGCCGGACACGCGCGAGAGCAGGGCGGCCGAGGCGGTATTGACGTGCACGCCGACCGCGTTGACGCAGTCCTCCACTTTCGCGTCGAGCGCGCGCGCCAGCCGGAAGCCGTCGACATCGTGCTGGTACTGGCCGACACCAATGGCCTTCGGCTCGATCTTGACCAGCTCGGCCAACGGGTCCTGCAGGCGGCGGGCGATCGACACCGCGCCGCGCAGCGAGACATCCAGCTCGGGAAATTCCTTCGCCGCCAACTCCGACGCCGAGTACACCGAGGCACCGGCCTCGCTGACGACGATCTTTTGCAGCTTCAGCTCCGGCACGAGCTTGACCAGGTCGCCGGCGAGCTTGTCGGTCTCGCGGCTGGCGGTGCCGTTGCCGATCGCGACCAGTTCGACCGAATGCTTGCGGCACAGCGCCGCCAGCGTGTGCAGCGAGGCATCCCACTGGTTGCGCGGCTGGTGCGGGTAGATGGTGTCGGTGTCGACCAGCTTGCCGGTGCGGTCGACCACGGCGACCTTGACGCCGGTGCGCAGGCCGGGGTCGAGCCCGAGCACTGCGCGTGGGCCGGCGGGCGCGGCCAGCAGCAGGTCCTTGAGGTTGTCGCCGAACACCGCGATCGCCTCGGCTTCGGCCTTCTCCCGGGCCTGGCCGAACAGGTCGAGCATCAGGTGCAGGTGCAGCTTGGCCTTCCACGCTAGCCGGCAGCCGTCCATCAGCCACTTGTCGGCCGGGCGCGCGGCGTCGCGGATGCCGGCGTGGTGGGCGACCCGGCCGGTGGCCTGCAGGTGGCCGGCGTCGGCGTCGGCGCCGGGCTCCAGGTCGAGGAACAGGATCTCCTCGCGACGGGCGCGGAACAGCGCCAGCAGGCGATGCGAGGGGATCTTCGCCAGCGACTCGGCGTGGTCGAAGTAGTCGCGGTACTTGGCGCCCTCGGCCTCCTTGCCCTCGGCGGCGCGCGCGCGGATCACGCCCACGTCGTTGAGCCAGCTGCGCAGCTCGCCGACCAGCGCGGCGTCCTCGCCCCAGCGCTCCATCAGGATCGCGCGGGCGCCGTCGAGCGCGGCCTTGGTGTCGGCCACGCCCTTGTCGGCGTCGACGAAACCGGCGGCGAGTTCCTCCGGCGCCAGCGACGGGTCGCCCAGCAGGCCGTCGGCCAGCGGCTCCAGCCCGGCCTCGCGGGCGATCTGCGCCTTGGTCCGGCGCTTGGGCTTGTACGGCAGGTACAGGTCTTCCAGCCGCGATTTGGTGTCGGCGGCGGCGATGTCGGCGCGCAGCTCGTCGGTCAGCTTGCCCTGCTCGTCGATACTGGCCAGCACCGCGGCGCGGCGGTCCTCCAGCTCGCGCAGGTAGCCCAGGCGCACTTCGAGGTTGCGCAGCTGGGTGTCGTCCAGGCCGCCGGTGACTTCCTTGCGGTAGCGGGCGATGAACGGCACCGTCGCGCCCTCGTCGAGCAGCGCGATCGCGGCCTGCGCCTGCTCGGGGCGGGCGTCGATTTCGCCGGCGATGGTGCGGGCGATCTGGGCGGCGAGCTGGGGAGAGATATCGGACATTGCGGGTTCGGCCTGCCTTTTGCGGTATCGAGTCCGCCGGCGCGTGCGGCACCGGCGGGGCGGCCGATTGTGGCGGCAGGCAACGGGAGCGGGAACCCGTTGACAACCGCGGCAACGTCTACTTCTCGACGAACGCCCGCTCGAACACGTACTGCCCCGGCGTGCCGATGCGCGGCGCGGCGGTGAAGCCGCGGCCGTCGAGCAGGGCGCGGAAGTCGGCCAGCATCTGCGGGCTGCCGCAGATCATCGCGCGGTCGTGCTCCGGGTCCAGCGGCTCGATGCCGAGGTGCTGCATCATCTGCCCGGTCGCCATCATGTCGGTCATGCGGCCACGGTGGTCGCGGCCCCCGTAGGTGAAATCCTCGCGGGTGACGGCCGGGAAGTACCGCAGCTTGTCGCCGATCAGTTCGCCGAGGAACTCGTGGTGCGGCAGCTCCTTCTCGATGTAGTCGCGGTAGGCCAGGTCCGCGGCGCGGCGCACGCCGTGGCACAGGATCACCCGCTCGAAGCGCTCGTAGGTTTCCGGGTCCTTGATCACCGACAGCCACGGCGCGAAGCCGGTGCCGGTACCCAGCAGGTACAGGTTGCGGCCGGGGTGCAGGTCATGGATCAGCAGGGTGCCGGTGGGCTTGCGGCCCAGCAGGACGGTGTCGCCGGCCTTGATGTGCTGCAGCCGCGAGGTCAGCGGACCGTCCGGCACCTTGATGCTGAAGAACTCCAGCTGCTCCTCCCAGTTGGCGCTGGCGATCGAGTAGGCGCGCAGCAACGGCTTGCTGCTGCCGTCGGGCTGCGCGACCGGCAGGCCGATCATCACGAACTGGCCGTTGTCGAACCGGAAGCCGGAGTCGCGGGTGGTGGTGAAGCTGAAGTAGTCGTCGGTCCAGTGGCGGACGTCGAGCACGGTTTCGGTGCCGAAGGCGGATGACATTGCGGAAGCGGGGCCGGACGTGGGAGCCCGCCATTTTAGCCGAGCGTCACCCCGGGGGCTTTGCGCCACCGGTGGCGGCGTCGACCGCATCCTCCAGCTGCCCCTTGACCTGCTCTTTCGCCTCGTCCGCCGCGGCCTCGCCGAGGGTCGGCCGGGCGTGGTCGCGGCGCACCTCGGCGGTGATCCCGGGGATCCGCGCTGGGTCGATCAGGCCCAGCCCGGCGGCATGCTCGGCGATCGCGAGGCTGTCGCGGCTGCGCAGCATCGGGACCGACGTGCCGGCGACTTTCTCGATGAAGCCGTCGACCTTCAGGTCCAGTGGTGAGTCGGCGCCGGGGTCGACGTCGCGGATGTAGATGGCGGCGATGCGCTCGCCGAACTCGCGGGCGGCCTCGGCGTAGAGCTCGGCGTCGGCCTGGCCGGAGTCGCCCAGCAGCACCCAGCGCAGGGCGGGGAAGCGCTGGATCAACGTGCGTGCGCGTTCCAGCTTGTGGCCGTGGCCCTCGGTCTTGATGAACTTGCCGGTGTCGGTGCCGAGGTCGCGCAGGAAGATCGGCCCGCACGGGATCGCGTTGAGGTCCATGAAATCCTCCAGCAGGTCGTAGAGGTTCCACGGCGAGGAGGACACGTAGAAGACCGGGTGGCGGCCGCTGCGGTCGGCGCCTTCCTGCAGTGCCTGGTACAACCGGGCGACGCCGGCCAGCGGCTTGCGGGTGCGCGCGTTGTGCAGGAAGGTCAGTTGTGCCGCGGTCTTCCAGTCGGTGATCGAACTTTGCAGCACGGTGTCGTCGATGTCGGAGATGATCCCGAAACCGGCGTCGGCGCGGACCTGCAGCACCGGCTGCGGCGTGGCCAGGGTGCCGTCGTCGAGGGTGACGATGGCGTTCTCCCACAGCGCGTCGGTGGGCGCCGCGGCGGCTCCGTCGAGCGGGATGGCGGCGGTGTAGTAGCCCTCGTGGTCGCTGATCGCGTCGACCCGGGCGCCGCGGAACCGCGCCTCCAGCTTGATGCCCGGCACCTCGTCGCTCTCGAAGCGGCGGTAGGTGTCGAGCAGGTTGTCCCACCAGCTGGCGTCGTCCTCCGGGCCGCCCTGCGGCTTCTCCGCCAGCACCCGGCCGAACAGCTCGGCGCCGCGCTCGTCCGCATAGCCGCGGTAGGCGGCGAGGTGGCGGGGCTGGTTGCGGCCCAGGCGGGTGTCGAGCCGGCGCCAGGCGGCGTCGAGGTGGTCGTCGGCGTCGATCACTAGGTGCTCGAGCCGGTCGCGGACGGAGGCGGGCCAGGTGGTGGGGGCGGATGCGCGGTGCATGTCAGCGTGGCGCCCGTTCTTCGCGCGGCTTGGCCCGGCGGTCGCTGTACAGCGCGCTCCAGACGATCGCGATGCCCAGCGCCGCGCCGATCAGGAACAGCACCAGCGCGATCGCCGGGTAGCCCAGCAACTGCGGCCCGGCGTCGACCCGCATCATCAGCGCCGAGGCGAGGACCAGCGCGGCGGTGACCACGCCGGCGGCTACGCGGTTGGCGATCTTCTGCAGCGCCTCCAGCAACTGCGAATCCTCCAGCCCCGCCACGCGGATCTGCAGGCGGTTGTCGGCCAGCAGCGACAGCGTGTCCGACAGCTTGCGCGGGGCGTCGCGCAGCAGGCCGTGCAGATCGAGCAGGTCGCCGGCCAGGTGCGCGGGCGACAGCGACTTGCGCAGCCGCTCGCGCATCACGTGGTCGAGGTGCTGCTCGACGATCCGCTTGACGTCCAGCTCCGGGTCCAGCGCGTGGCAGACCGATTCCAGGCTCAGCAGGGTCTTGCCCAGCAGGCTCAGCTCGGGCGGCGTGCGCAGGCCGCAGGCGGTGGCGATCCGGGTCAGGTCCAGCACCAGCCGGCCCTCCGACAGCGAGCTGACGTGACCGCCACCGCCGGACTGGTGCGCGGCGTAGCGCGACACCAGCTGGCCGACCTCGCGCAGGTAGCGCTCCTCGTCGAAGTCCTCCAGCCGCGTGCCCATCGCAATCGCCTCGCCGGCAACCTCCTCGCCGCGGCCGTCGACCGCGGCGAACAGTAGCTTCAGCAGGTGGTCGCGCTGGCGCGGCGGCACGTGGGCGACCATGCCGAGGTCGAAGATCGCCAGCCGGCCGTCGGGCGTCACCAGCAGGTTGCCAGGGTGCGGGTCGGCGTGGATCTCGCCGTGCACAAAGGTCTGGTCGAGGTAGCCGCGCATCAGCGCTTCGGCGAGTTCGTCCAGCGGCTCCTCGGCCCGCCGCATGCCGCTGATGTCGGTGACCTTGGTGCCGGTCACCAGGTCCATCGTCAGCACCCGCGTGCGGGTCAGGTCCCACACCGGCGCCGGCACGGTCAGCTCGGGGTAGGAGCGGAAGTGGCGGGCGAAGCGGTCGAGGTTCTCGGCCTCCGTGCGGTAGTCGAGCTCGGCCAGCAGGGTCTTGCGGAACTCGTGCACCCAGTCGCCGAAGCGCATGCGCCGGCCGATGCGGGTGGAGTGGTCGATGCGGCCGGCGATCGACGCCAGCGCATCGAGGTCGGCGCGGATCTGCTCGACCGCGTGCGGGCGCTGCACCTTCACCGCCACCGCGCGGCCGTCGCGCAGCGTCGCCCGGTGCACCTGCGCCAGCGAGGCGCAGCCCAGCGGGGTCTCGTCGAAGGTCTGGAAGGCCGTGGTCAGCTTCACGCCGAGCGCGTCCTCCACCGCCTGCCGGATCACCGCGAACTCCACCGGCGATACGTTGTCCTGCATCCGCTCCAACGCGGCCATGTACTCCGGCGGGACCATGTCGGGCCGGGTCGACAGCGCCTGGCCGATCTTGACGAAGGTCGGGCCGAGCGCCTCCAGGTCGCTGACGAACTGCTCCGGCCGGCCTTCGGTCTGCGGCGGGATGTCGTGGCCGGCGGTGGCGGCGTCGAGGTCGAGGCCGCTGAAGACGCCGGCGTTGCGGTACTTCAGCAGGAACCTGAGGATCTTCGCGGTGCGCGCGAGGCCGCTCTCGGCGACGTAGCCGTCGGGCGCGCGGGTGGCGTCTTCGCGAGCCACGGCGAGGCCGGTGTCGGCGGTCGGCATGGCCGCGGCTGCATCGGTGTCGCGCTGGTTCATCTCGGTCTCCACGGGGTCGACCGCAGCCTAGTCCGGCCCGCGTCAACGCCGCTTCACCACCGGTGCCGTGTCTGGCCGCGTGCTTAACGCGGCGGCCGGCACGATGGCCGCATGGACAACAACGGCAACGAGGCGGTGGCCGGCACGCTGTGGACCATCGGCCACTCGACCCGCGAGTGGGAGGTGTTCACCGGCATGCTCGGCGAGGCGGGGATCGAGGTGCTGGTCGACGTGCGGCGCTTTGCCGGTTCGCGGCGCAACCCGCAGTTCTCCGGCGAGACGATGGCGCACACGCTGCCGGAAGCAGGATTCCGCTACCTGCCGATGCCGGACCTCGGCGGCCGCCGCAAGGCCGACCCGGACACCCGCAACACCGCGTGGCGCAACGCCAGCTTCCGCGGCTACGCCGACTACATGGAAACCGCCCCGTGGCAGCGCGCACGCGACCGGCTTGCCGAACTGGCCGGCACCACGCGGGTGGCGATCATGTGCGCCGAGGCGCTGTGGTGGCAGTGCCACCGCGGGCTGATCGCCGACGACTTCAAGGCCCACGGCTGGGAGGTGATCCACCTGGCCGCCCCCGGCCGCAGCGAGGAGCACCCGTACACCTCGGCCGCGCGGATCGTCGACGGCCAGCTCGACTACAGCGCGCCGGAGCCGCCGCAGGCGCCGCTGTTCTGAAGCCGGCCGTCGTCCGACTGCCTTTCCCCGCCGCGCCGGACTTCCGTACGCGCCCGGCCCCGTAGGAGCGACGTGAGTCGCGACCCACTGACAACCGATGTATTGACGGTCCACGCGTGCTCCCGGTCGCGCGACCGGCTCAACGCGTTGATCACCGCGAGGTTGGATGGTCAGTAGGTCGCGACTCACGTCGCTCCTACAATGGCCGGCTCCGGGTGCGGGCCTCGCCCCGGCGTTCGACATTCGCGGCCACCATTCCGCGGCAGGAGCTCCCCTTGTTCGATACCCGACAGCTGCGCCAGGACTGGCTCGGCAATATCCGTGGCGACGTGCTTTCCGGCCTCGTCGTCGCCCTCGCGCTGATCCCGGAGGCGATCGCGTTTTCCATCATTGCCGGGGTCGACCCCAAGGTCGGCCTCTACGCGTCGTTCTGCATCGCGGTGGTGATCGCCTTCGCCGGCGGACGGCCGGCGATGATCTCTGCCGCGACCGGCGCGATGGCGCTGGTGATGGTCGACCTGGTCCGCGACCACGGCCTGCAGTACCTGCTGATGGCGACGCTGCTGACCGGCGTGCTGCAGATCCTCGCGGGCGTGGCGAAGCTGCCGGCGCTGATGCGGTTCGTCTCGCGCTCGGTGATCACCGGCTTCGTCAACGCGCTGGCGATCCTGATCTTCGTGGCGCAGTTGCCGCAGCTGGTCGGCGTGCCGTGGATGGTGTACCCGATGGTCGCGGCGGGGCTGGCGATCATCTATCTGTTCCCGCGGCTGACCCGGACGATCCCCTCGCCACTGGTCGCGATCGTGGCGCTGACCGCGTTCGCGCTGGCGATGGGCATCCGGGTGCCGACCGTCGGCGACATGGGCGAGCTGCCCGACAGCCTGCCGATCTTCCTCCTGCCGCAGGTGCCGCTGACGCTGGAGACGCTGTCGATCGTGCTGCCGGTGTCGGCGACGCTGGCGGTGGTCGGCCTGCTGGAATCGATGTTGACCGCGCAGATCGTCGACGACCTCACCGACACGCCCAGCGACAAGAACCGCGAGGCGCGCGGGCAGGGCATCGCCAACATCGCCTCCGGCCTGCTCGGCGGCATGGCCGGCTGCGCGATGATCGGGCAGTCGGTGATCAACGTGAAGTCCGGCGGCCGCGGGCGGCTGTCGACGCTGGTCGCGGGCGTGTTCCTGCTCGTCCTCGTCGTCTTCGCCGGGCCGTGGGTGAAGCAGATCCCGATGGCGGCGCTGGTGGCGGTGATGATCATGGTGTCGATCGGCACCTTCAGCTGGTCCTCGATCCGCGACCTGCGCAAGCACCCGCCGACTTCCAGCGTTGTCATGGTCGGCACGGTGGTGGTGACGGTGCTGACCCACGACCTCGCCAAGGGCGTGCTGACCGGCGTGCTGCTGTCGGCGCTGTTCTTCGCGCGCAAGGTCGGGCAGGTGCTGCATATCGGCTCGGTGTCGGCCGACGAGGGCAGGGCGCGGCACTACACCGTCACCGGGCAGGTGTTCTTCGCTTCGGCGCAGGACTTCGTCAACCGCTTCGACTTCCGCGAGGCGGTCGAGCGGGTCCGCATCGACGTCGGCGGTGCGCACTTCTGGGATTTGACCGCGGTCGGCGCGCTCGACAAGGTGGTGATGAAGTTCCGCCGCGAGGGCACGCAGGTCGAGGTCGTCGGCCTGAACGAGGCCAGCGCCACGCTGGTCACGCGGCTCGGCGTGCACGACAAGCCGGGTGCCGAACGGCTCATGGGCGATCACTGAGGAGGCGACGATGACCGAGACATCCCCGTTGAACCGCGACGGCCGCGTGCTCGCCGCCGTTGATGCCTCCGCCTACACCGGCAGCGTCTGCCAGCACGCCGCCTGGGCCGCCGCGCGGCTGGCCGCGCCGCTGGAGCTGGTCCACGTGATCGACCCGGTCGAGCAGACCGCCCCGGTCGACCTGAGCGGCAACCTCGCCCTGGGCGAGCAGGAGACCCTGCTGCTGCAGCTGACCGCGCTCGACGAGACGCGCTCGAAGCTGGCCCAGGAGCGCGGACGCCTGCTGCTGCAGCAGGCCCGCCAGATGGCGGCCACCGCCGGCGCCGACGATGTCGACCTGCGCCTGCGCCACGGCGGGCTGGTCGACACGCTGCTGGAACTGGAGGAGGGCGTGCGCCTGTTCGTGCTCGGCAAGCGCGGCGAGCATGCCGACTTCGCCAAGGGCCACCTCGGCGGCGAACTTGAACGTGTCGTGCGCGCCGTGCACCGGCCGCTACTGGTCGCCTCGCGCGAGTTCCGGCCGGTCCAGCGGGTGCTGATCGCATTCGACGGCAGCCCAACCACCCGCAAGGCGGTCGAGATGGTTGCCGCCAGCCCGCTGTTCCGCGAGCTGGAGGTGCAGTTGCTGGCTGTCGGTGACGGCGAGGGCCGGCGCGATCTGGATTGGGCGACGCGGACGCTACTGGAAGCGGACTTTTCCGCCACCGCTCACAGCGTCGACGGCGACCCGGAAGACGCCATCGCCGCGCACGTGTGCGACCAGCGCATCGACCTGCTGGTGATGGGCGCCTACGGCCACTCGCGCATCCGCCGCCTGATCGTCGGCAGCACCACGTCCGCGGTGCTGCGCAGCTGCCAGGTGCCGGTGTTGCTGTTGCGCTAGCGGCTGCGCGCAGCGGCTACTTCTTCCGCTGCTTTCCACTGCCGGCTTCCATGTTCGCCCGGTGCCGCTCCGGTGCGTCCGGTTCGGTGCCGGCGCGGCCCACGCGCACGGCGTCGTCCGACAACGGATCACTGACCCGGCCGGAACTCGAGAACCCGCTGCCGACCTGGTTGTCGCCGCTGCGCACGCCGCGGCCGGGCGGGCCGAACGACGACGCGCCGTTGTCGACGCTGATCCGGTTATGGATGTCGCGCACGCCGCGCACCTCGTCGGCGAGGTCCTCGGCCAGGTGCTTCATCCGGCGCTCGGGCACCTCGCCGGTCAGCGTCACCACGCCGTCCTCGACCATCACCAGGATCTCGGTCGCGTCCAGCGCGTCGTGCTCGGTCATCCGGTCGATCAGCTCGTCGACGATGCTGGCGTCCGGCCGCGTGTAGTTGCGCGGGCCGCGGCCCTGATGGCTGACCCCGCGCGACACCCGGGTGGCGCTGGCGTAGTCCGAACCGCCGCGCCCGTGGCCGCTCTGCGCGTAGCGGCCCTGGTCCTCGCCGTAGCCGCCCTGGGTGAAGTCGCCGTAACCGCCCTGGCCGTCGTAACCGTAGGAGTAGGCGTCGTCGCCCTCGGACTGCGCGCCCCACTGGCGGTTGGTGATGGAGGGCAGGTCGCGGTACTCGCGTTCACCGGGGTTGAAGCGCGCCCCGGCGCCGCGCTGGCCGGTCGGGGCGTCGTGCTCGCGGCGCGGGCCGCTGTGGTTGCCACGGTTCATCGGGGTTCTCCGCCGACGGGAGGTCCGACGCTAGTCCGCGATGCGTTAGGGCGGCGGCAATGGTTTGCAAAAGGAAGGTCCGCGCGATTCGGACCAGACGTAGGAGCGACGTAAGTCGCGACCGGGTCGGGGTGTCCGGAGTCTGATCGGGTGGAGTGGGGAGGATGTTCCCGGAGCCGCTTCGGGCACTCCATCGCAGCTGCGGATCAGGCCTATCCGGACGCGATGTACAGGTCGCGACTTACGTCGCTCCTACGGGTGGGGCGTAGCTACCGGTAGGCGCATCGCCCGGCCTCACGGCAGGCGCATCGGCCCCCTCAGCGGTACCCCGCCGCCTGCAGCTCGAACAGCTCCGCGTAGCGCCCGCCCTCGGCCATCAGCTCCTCATGCGTGCCGCTCGCCTCCAGCCGGCCCTCGGCCAGCACCAGGATCCGGTCGGCCATGCGCACGCTGCTGAACCGGTGGCTGATCAGCACCGCGGTGCGCTGGTCCGACAGCTCCTTGAAGCGCTGGAACACCTCGAACTCCGACCGTGCATCCAGCGCCGCGGTCGGTTCGTCGAGGATCATCACCTGCGCGTCGCGCATGTAGGCGCGGGCGATCGCGATCTTCTGCCACTGACCGCCGGACAGGTCGACGCCGGTCTTGAAGCGCCGCCCGATCAACTGGTCGTAGCCCATCGGCAGGCCTTCGATCACCCCGTGGGCCATCGCCCGCCGCGCGGCCTCGCGGATGCGGGCCTCGTCGCCCATGGCCTCGATCTGGCCGACGCCGATGTTCTCGCCGGCGGTCAGGTGGTAGCGCACGAAGTCCTGGAAGATCACGCCGATGTTGGCGCGCAGCGCGTCGAGGTCGTACTCGCGCAGGTCGCGGCCGTCCAGCAGGATGCGGCCCTCGTCCGGGTCGTACAGCCGCGCCAGCAGCTTCACCAGCGTGGTCTTGCCGGCGCCGTTCTCGCCGACCAGCGCCAGCACCTCGCCGGCGCGCAGCTCGAAGTCCAGTCCGCGCAGTGCCCACCTGTCGGCGTCCGGGTAGCGGAAGCCGACGTTCTCGAACACGAAGCCACGCGTGATCGGCCGCGGCACCGGCGCCGCGTCGGCCGGCGAGACGATCTCCGGCTCGATCTCGAAGAACGAGAACAGGTCCTCCAGGTACAGCGCCTGCCCGGCGACCTGCGAGAACCCCACCAGCAAGCCCTCCAGCAACTGCCGCAGGCGCCGGAAGCTCGACGCCAGGAAGGTCAGGTCGCCGATGGTGAAGTCGCCGCTGACCGTGCGCCACGCGATGTACGCATACGCCACGTAGTAGCCCAGCGTGCCCAGCGCCGCCAGCAGCGTGCCCCAGGCCGCGCGACGGCGGGCGAGGGCACGGTTGGCGCGGAAGAAGCCGTCGGCCAGCGTGCGGTAGCGCTCGATCAGGTACCGGTGGAGGTTGAAGATCTTCACTTCCTTGGCGGTCTCGACGCTGGCGCCCATCTGCCGCACGTACTCCAGCTGGCGGCGCTCCGGCGTCCACGCGTAGTTGAGCGAGTAGCCCAGCGCGTTGAAGTGCGACTCGCCGATGAACGCCGGCACCAGCGCCACCGCCAGCAGCACGATCAGCCACGGCGCGTACACCAGCAGGCCGATCGCGAAGCTCACCACGGTGATCGCGTCCTGCACCTGGCCGAACAGCATGCTCATCAGGTTCATCCGGCCCATCGTCTGGCGCCGGGCGCGGTCGAGCTTGTCCTGCAGGTCCGGGTCCTCGAAGTCCTCCAGGTCGAGCGTCGCCGCGTGCTCCATCAGCCGCACACTGGTGGCGTTGGTGAACAGCTCCGACAGCAGCGAGTCGCCGTAGCTGACCAGCCGGCCGATCAGGTCCGAGACGATCGCCAGCCCGAACTCCAGCGCCAGCAGCCACAGCAGGGTGTCGAGCACGCCGCTGCGCCACGCCGCCTCCAGCGTGTCGAAGCCGATGCCGTCGCCGACCAGCCGCACCGCCTCGTCGATGATCAGCTTGCCGATGTACAGCGTCGCGATCGGCAGCAGCGCCCGCACCACGCGCAGGCCCAGCGTCGTGACCGTCAGCGCCGGGCTGGTCGCCCAGATCTGGCGCAGGAACGGTGGCAGGTTGCGCAGTGCGTCGAAGCGTTCGCGCAGGCTCGGCTTGGGTGGTTGGGGCATCCGTGGATTCTGCCGAGTCAAGTTCATGAACGCATGAACGCCAATGATTTCCTGCCTTGCGACTCACGGGTGCGTAACCGCGGCGATGGTCTGCTGCACCCATGACGCAGTACCCGCCGGCACGCCGGCATCCCTCCCCCCCAAGGAGTACGACCGTGAAAGACCGCCAGAACCAGGACAACCAGCGCCAGAACCAGAGCAACCAGGGCAGCAACCAGGGCCAGCAGGCCCAGGGCCGCAACCAGAACCAGCAGACCCAGGCCCGCAGCCAGCAGGACCAGCACCAGCAGAACCGTTCGCAGCAGAGCCCCGGCCAGGACCGCAACCGCCAGCAGTGACATCGCCGGCATCGCGTGAGCAGGCGCCCCGGTGAGAGCCGGGGCGTTTGTGTTCCGACCCACACAGGAGGCCCGCCATGACCCACCACACCGCCGAGCACCGCGACCCCGCGATGAACGAGTGCATCGACAACTGCAGCCGCTGCCACGCCATCTGCCTGGAAACCATCAACTACTGCCTGGGGCAGGGCGGAAAGCACGCCGAGGCCGGGCACATCAACCTGATGGCGGTCTGCGCCGACATCTGCGCCACCAGCGCCGACGCCATGCTGCGCGGCGCCGCCGTGCACACCGCCACCTGCGGTGCCTGCGCCGAGGTCTGCCGCCGCTGTGCCGAGTCGTGCGAGGCGATGGGCGACGACGCGCAGATGCAGCGCTGTGCGGAGACGTGCCGGAAGTGCGCGGAGAGTTGCGCACGGATGGCGGCCTGAACCGCTGTAGAGCGCCGCCGCCAGCATCATCGCGTACGGAGGCAACACAAGCAGCGCGAGCGGTCTCGACGACTCGGTGCCGCTAGGCCCGGCCCCAGTGCCCCGCCACCATGACCAGCGCACCCAGCAGGATCAGCCCGCCACCGAGCAGGTCGACGCGGTTCAGCGCGACCTTGTCGACCACCACCAGCCACGCCAGCGCGGTCGCCACGTAGATGCCGCCGTACGCGGCGTAGATGCGGCCGGACGCGACCGGGTGCAGGGTCAGCAGCCACGCGAACACCGCCAGGCTGAGCGCCGCCGGCAGCAGCAGCCACGCGCTGGCCGCCTGCTTGCGCCACAGCAGCACCAGCCAGCAACCGACGATCTCCGCCACCGCGGTGGCGACGAACAGCCCGGCGACCCGGAGGGTGTCGGCCATCACGATGCCTCCGCGCCGTTGCCGGCCCTCGTAGCCGTGCGCTTGCGCGGCTTCTTCGCTTTGGCGGCCGGCAGCAGCGAGGTCAGGTGCTGGTAGCGCTCGAACAGGAAGGCGACGCGCTCGGCGTCGCTGGTGAAGCGACGCTTGCCGTAGGCGGCGTCCACCGCGCGGTCCAGCGCTTGGTGCGCCTTGACCAGCGCCGGCGGCATCGTGGTCGGGTCGTAGAGGTCGGCCAGGGTGCTGTCGGGGAAGGCGGCGCGGGCGTCGAGCACGCCCTGGGCGGCGGTTTCGATGGCCTCGCGTTGCTTGTCGCCGGGGGACTCGGGCCAGGGGAAGTTGTTGTAGACGATGCCGGCGGAATAGCGGTAGCGGCTTTCGAGACGACCGCAGACGGCACGGACCCATGCCATGTGCATCGTCGATTGCATGACGCCGAAGTGATACGGCGTTGCATCCGTGCTGATGAGGTTCGCGTCGCCGGACAGCGAATCGGACGCCATGAAGCCCATTGGGATGAATGGACGACCTTCCGATGAGTGACGAGGAATCAACAGATAGTCGTCCTGGGCGACGCGCTCGACATGGAAACGCGTCGGGGTGTCGGCCAGAGCAAGCGAGCTTTGTCCTGCTTTGGATTTTCGACCGCTTTTGGCATCAATCTCGCCCAACCGATAGCGACGGACCTTTTCGATCAGCTGCCGGACAACCGGCATGGCGCGTAGCTCCGAAGGCGTCGCGTCCGCCAGCCACAGACACCACCGCTCCAAGTCGTTCAAAAACTCCTCGGCGCCATACCAGCGCCGAATGAATCGAGCCGCCATGGGCTCTTGGGTAAGCAGGTCCGCCTTTTCTGCCGAAGTCATCAGCAGGTAGCCGCCGTCGATCGGCTTGTTGCCGATGCCTATCTCCGGCACCGGACAGATGGGCTTGCTGCGATTCGGTAATACGAAGTCCGGCGCGTCTACCAAGAACGGATTGATGTTGGCTGCCAGGATCTCATGTGGCTCGGAGCGAAGCGTGGCGTAGTCGAACAGCCGCTTTGGCGATACCTGCTCGCGCCCGAATCCGACTATTACGCAATGCACCGCGGCAATGCCCCGCGCCTCGTTGTTCCACTGGAAAGTGCGGTGGGCAAACTGGATATGGATGCCGCGTGCGAGCATCTCGCCCCACAGAACGGCCACTTGCTCGCCCTGCGTGATCGAATTGGTGGAAACGAACGCGCAACGGATCGCCGGATTGGGCTGCCCGTAGTCGGCTGCCTTCAGATACCACGCGGTCACAAGGTCGAGGATGCCCGCGCCCTTCAGCTTTCCAGTCACCCCAAGCAGGTCCGTGCGCTGGTCTGCGGTCATCAGCTTGGACCCGACAAACGGCGGATTCCCCAGGATGTAATCCAGCTCCGCCGCCGGCACCACGTCGTTCCAATCGATCCGCAGCGCGTTGCCGTGGACGATCGTGGCGGACTTCTTCAGCGGCAGCCGCTCGAACGGGTTGCCGAACATCTCGCTGACCCGCAGGTTCACCTGGTGGTCGACCAGCCACAGCGCCAGCTGGGCGATCTGCGCCGGGAACTCCTCGATCTCGATCCCGTAGAACTGGTCGACGTTGCACTTGATCAGCAGCCGCGGGTCGCTGGCCTGGCCGGCCTCCAGGTCCTTCTGGTACAGCGCCTCGATCACCTCCAGCTCCAGCAGGCGCAGCTCGCGGTAGGCGATGACGAGGAAGTTGCCGCAGCCGCAGGCCGGGTCGAGGAACTTCAGTCCGGCGATCTTTTCGTGGAACTCGTGCAGCTTCGGCCGGCTGCCGCGCACCTTGTCGAACTCCGCGCGCAGCCCGTCGAGGAACAGCGGGCCGATCAGCTTGAGGATGTTCTTCTCGCTGGTGTAGTGCGCGCCCAGGTTGCGCCGCGCCTTGCTGTCCATGATCGACTGGAACAGCGCGCCGAAGATCGCCGGGCTGATCTCGCTCCAGTCCAGCCCGCAGGCGTCGAGCAGGCGCTCGCGCATGGTGGCGTTGAACGCGGCCGGCGACAGGCGCTCGTCGAACAGCTTGCCGTTGACGTAGGGGAAGCCCGCCAGTTGCGCGTCCAGCCCCTTCTGGCGCTGCTCCGGCGCGGTGTTGAGCACGTCGAACAGGGTGGCCAGGTGGCCGCCGAGATCGCTGCCGTCGGCGGCGGTGCGTTGCTCGATGTAGTCCTGGAAGCGCCGGCGCGGCTCGAAGATGCCAGTGTCCTCGGCGAACAGGCAGAACAGCACGCGCACCAGCAGCACTTCGAGCTTGTGGCCGGTGTAGCCGTCGTCGCGCAGCGCGTCGTGCAGCTTGCCCATGCGCTCGGCGGCGCGGATGTTGACCGGGTCCTGGTCCTTGAAGGCGCGGCTCTGGTAGCCGGCGACGAAGCCGAACAGGCGGATGTGGCGGTGCAGGTCCTTCAGCGCGAAGGCGTGCTGCTCGCCGCTGTCGAGGTCGTGCAGGCGGAAGTGCTCGAAGTCGCTGACCAGCACGTAACGCGGCAGGTCGCGGTCCTTCAGGCCGGGGAAGTAGTCGCGCGCCTGGCCGAGGGCGCGGTCCAGGTCCTTGCCGCGCGACTTGTGTTCGACCAGCAGGATGCCCTTCCACAGCAGGTCGATGAAACCGCCGGAGCCGTCCTCGCGCTTGATCGGCACCTCGAAGCTGGCGATGCGGCGGCGGTTGACCCCGAACACGTTGAAGAAGGCATCCCAGAACGACTTGGCCTCGGCGTCCTCGCTGCCCTCGTCCTCCCACTCCTTGGCAAAGGCGATCGCCCGGGCCTTGATCTCGTTCCAGCTCAGCGGCATTGCGTCCCGCCCCCTCGGGTGTGCGTGGGGCGAGGATACGACACCGCCCAGCGGCGGCCCGGTGCAGGTAAGCGGCCGGTGTGGGGTGCGGTGGCGTGGGCAGTCGTGGGGACGGCGATCCGCCGCGCCGCGCCGGGTGACCGCGCGCGCCGTGGGCCGTGACCACGCGGGCGGCGGGATGTCCGGTTCCGCACCATTCTGGTGCGCCGGGTCGCCGGCGTGGTCCGGTGGCGGGTGTCGGGCAGGGACCCGGCGGCCCAGCGCGGTGACCCGGCTGACAGTGGACGCCGAGCCGTCGAATCGGCGGCGGTGACCGGCCGGGCCGCCGCGCCGACCCGCCGCGCGGCGGAGCATGCGCCCGACCTTGCGGCCGGGATTGTTTAGAATCCCGCCGTCGGCCATGAAGGCCGGCATTGGACGCAACACCCACTCAATGGAGCTAAGGACGACATGGGACAGAACCACGCAAGCATCCACTTCACCCCCGAGCAGTGGACCGCGGTCGGCACCGCATTCACCGCGCTGCGGGAGGCCATCGAGCCGGTGCTGGTATCGCTCGGCGCTGACCAGCGCAGGCGGCTGGTCAAGATGGGCGACGGCTCGGAGCCGTTCTGCCGGCAGGCGCTCGAGGTGATGACGCAGAACAGCCACCTGATGCCGCGCAGCCTCGATATCGACGAGATGCGCCGCGACCTTGAAACCCACGACGCGCTGCAGGCGGTGAGCGTGCAGCTGACCCGGCTGATGGAGCGCGTGCGCGACACCGACACCGCGCTGGGCAGCGACGTGATGATGGCCGCGCTGGAGGGCTACGCCTTCCTCAAGGTGGCCGGCAAGACCGAGGGCGTGGAAGGGCTGCGCAAGCAGCTGGGCCGGCGCTTCGAGGCCAACGGCCAGCGCGGCGATGCCGCCGCCGAGGCCGAACCGGACCCGGCACCCGCACTGCCCGAACCGGCCACGGCCTGACGGCCGACCCGCACCGCTGCACGGCCCCGCTTCGGCGGGGCTTTTTCGTGCAGCGGTATAAAGGACGCTGGGACAAACGCGGGCCATGCCGGCCTGCCCGGATGGAAGCCGCCCATGCAGCACAACGACACGTCCCGGCTCGACCGCGCCATCGACCCCGCGCGCGACCACGTGCTGGGCGACCCGGCCGCGCCGATCGTGCTGCTGGAGTACGGCAGCTACGCCTGTCCGTCCTGCCACGAGGCGCACGCGGTGATCAGCCGGCTGCGCGACGAATTCGGCCCGCGGCTGTGCTACGTGTTCCGCCACCGCCCGATCAGCAACAGCGACACCGCCCACGCCGCCGCGGTGCTGGCGGAGACGGCGACCGTACGCCCCGACGGCTTCTGGCCGGTGCACAGCCACCTGATGACCGGCGACCCGGTGCTGGAGCCGGAGCAGCTGGCGCGCGCGGCGGAGCAACTGGGCCTGCCGCCGCCGGGCGCCGGCGATCCGGAGGTGGAGGCGGTCGCCGAGCAACGGGTGTGCGAGGACCGGCGCAGCGCGGCGGCCAGCGGCGCGTTCATCTCGCCGACGTTCTTCATCAACAACCGCCGCTACGACGGTGCGTGGGACGAGGCCTCGCTGTCGGAGGCGCTGGTCGGCTCGCTCGGCTTCCGCGCGCGCAGCGCCACGCTGGACTTCGTCCGCTGGGGGCCGTCGGCCGGCATCGTGCTGCTGCTGATGTCGGTGCTGGCGGTGATCCTCGCCAACTCGCCGGTCGGCCCGGCGTTCCAGTCCCTCTGGACCACGCCGCTGGGCATCGACTTCGGCGGGCGCGGGTTCTCGCTGCCGTTGCTCGGCTGGATCAACGACGGCCTGCTGAGCGTGTTCTTCCTGGTGGTCGGGCTGGAGATCAAGCGCGAGTTCACCATCGGCCAGCTGGCCGGGCGGCGGGCCGCGGCGCTGCCGGTGGCCGCCGCGGTGGGCGGGATGCTGCTGCCGGCCGCGCTGTACGCGCTGATCGCGCCGGCCGCGCTGGCGCACGGCTGGGGCACCACCATCTCGACCGACACCGCGTTCGCGATCGCGCTGATCGTGTTCCTCGGCGACCGCGTGCCGGTGGCGCTGCGGGTGTTCCTGACCGCGGCGGCGATCATCGACGACCTCGCGGCGATCGCGGTGGTGGCGCTGTTCTACGGCGACGCGCTGTCGGTGCCGTACCTGCTGGCATCGGTGCTGGCCAGCGCGATGCTGATGGCGCTCAACCGCTGGAACGTCTACCGCCCGCTGCCGTACGCGGTGCTCGGGCTGGTGCTGTGGTTCTGCCTGCACGAGGCCGGCATCCACGCGACCCTGGCCGGCGTGGTGCTGGCGCTGGTGACGCCGACCCGGCCGCCGGCGAACCTGCGCGCGCTCAATGCGCAGGCGCAGATGGTGTTCGAGGCCGAAGCCCGCGACGAGCGCGACATGCCCAGCCAGGCGCCATCGCGCGCCGCGCTGGACGTGCTGGACGCGATCCACTCGCGGCTGGAGTCGCCGGCCGCGCGCCTGCTGCGGGTGACCGAGCCGTGGTCGAGCTACTTCGTGCTGCCGCTGTTCGCACTGGCCAATGCCGGCGTGGTGGTGAGCCTGGGCGTGCTGGACGGCCACGGGCGGCTGATGCTGGCGATCATCACCGGGCTGGTGGTCGGCAAGCCGGCCGGCATCGCCATCGGCGCGTGGCTGGCCGCCCGCATGGGCTGGGCGCACAAACCCGACGACTACACCTGGCGGCAGCTGGTTGGCGCCGGCCTGATCACCGGCATCGGCTTCACCATGTCGCTGTTCATCGCCGGCCGGGCGTTCGCCCAGCCGGAGGACTTCGACGCGGCCAAGATCGCGATCTTCATCGCGTCGATCCTCGCCGGCGCGGCGGGGGTGCTGTTCCTGTGGCACCGGCCGGCACGCCGGCAGCCCGGCTGAGCGCCGGAACGCGTTCAACTGATCCGGGTCAAGGCGCGGCCATCCGGTGGCGGCGAAGCTGCACCCACTCCGGCACGACGCCGAGGCCCACAGGAGACCCCCGATGCTGTTTGAAGTGGAAGACATCAGCTGCGAGAAGTGCAGCGACAAGATCGAGACCGCCATCCGCGCCGCCGACCCGACCGCCCAGGTCACCGTGAAGACCGCCGAGAAGCGCGTCCGCGTGGAAGGCCTGTTGACCGCCGAGCAGGCGATGGCCGCGCTGGCCGCCGCCGGCTACCCGGCCAGCGAGGCGCCGCCGCACAGCGGCGAGGGCAGCGACTGCTGCGGCGGCTGCTCGTGATGCTGCGCATCTGACAGGCCGCGGCCGGGCGGCGGCTCCCGCCCGGCCGCGGGGGGGCGGAGGTAGCGCTACCGGGGTGCTCGGTTATAAAGAGCGCCATGAAATTCATCCATTCCCCCCTCCATTCCCTCCACGACGGCGGCAAGGAGCTGCACCGCGGCGAACTGGTGCCGTGCTACGAGATGCCCGCCCGGGTCGACTACATCCTGTCCGCGATCGCGCGTGCGGGCTGGGTGGTGGAGGCGCCCGGGGACTACGACGACGCCTTGCTGGAGCGGGTGCACGACGCCGACTACATCGCCTTCCTGCGTGGTGCGCACGAGGCATGGCGCGCCGAGGGCCGGGACGGTTTCATGCTGCCGGGTGCGTTCCCGGCGCGCGGCATGCGCCGCGACCGTGTGCCGGCGGGCCTGCATGCTCGCCTTGGCTACTACGCGTTCGATGCCGGCAGCCCGATCGTCGAAGGCACCTGGCGGGCGGCGCGCGCGTCGGCGCACTGCGCGCTGGCCGCGGCCGACGCGGTGCTCGCCGGCGAGCGCGGCGCCTATGCGCTGTGCCGGCCGCCCGGCCACCACGCGGGGCACGCGATGTTCGGCGGCTACTGCTTCCTCAACAACGCCGCGCTGGCGGCGCAGCGGTTGCGCGACGGCGGGCTGGAGCGCGTCGCGGTGCTGGACGTGGATTACCACCACGGCAACGGCACCCAGGACATCTTCTGGGAGCGCGACGACGTGCTGTGCATGTCCATCCATGGCGACCCCGACACCGAGTATCCGTTCTACCTCGGTTATGCCGACGAGCGCGGGGCCGGCGCGGGGGAGGGGTTCAACCAGAACTACCCGCTGCCGCGCGGGACCGACTGGGCGGCCTACGCGGCCACCCTCGACCGCGTGCTCGAACGGCTGGCGGCGTATGCGCCGCAGGCGCTGGTGGTATCGCTGGGGGTGGATGTGTTCGAGGGCGACCCGATCAGCCAGTTCCGGCTCGGCTCGGACGACTTCCCGCGCCTGGGCCAGCGCATCGCCGCGCTCGGCCTGCCGACGGTGCTGGTGCAGGAGGGCGGGTACGCGGTCGCGGAGATCGGCGACAACGTCGCCGGGGTGCTGTCGGCGTTCGCCTGATCCGGGGCAAGGCGGGGGCACGTAGCGTTCCCGGGGTGCAATGCCCCGGGGAAACGAACTATCGGTCGATGTCCGGCTGAGGGCATGCCCCGGAAAGCCCACCCCTTGAGTTGCACCGACGCCCGACGCGGAACAACCGTCCATCGGGACGCCGGATTTGCGAAAGCCTCACGACTCCTATAAATAGTCGTTCAGGGGCGGTGCCTTTGCGGCACCGATGGATATCAAGTCCCTTGGCAGCCAAGGGATCCAGGGAAGGACAGGGGATGAAAATTTATCTTGTTGCCACGTTGTTCTCGCTGGCAAGCGGCGTCGCGTCCGCGCAGGAAGCCAACGAAGCGTGGGAGGAGTACGGCAAGCGGGTCGCAGCAAGTACTCAGGTCAACGCGCTGGGGCCCGATCTGTTCGGAGACCAGGTAAGTCTCTCCAACGGTGCTTTGTCGTTCTCCGTTACCGATGTCAGCTTGCCCGGTAACAATGGCCTGCCGGTCGAGTTCACCCGTACGTTCTCCGTTGAAGGGCGTAAGGGCTCGTATGTCAACGCGGAGTTCCCGCTTGCGGATTGGGAAATTGACCTTCCCAACATCAGCGGCGTGTTCGCGCCGGACTGGGTCAGCGCGATAGCGGCGAGCCCGGGAAAGCGGTGTTCTGTCACGACTGTCACTGCTGCGCGCCCTCCGGTGGTAGTTGTTGCAGACACATACTTCCAGCCCAAGGACTACTGGCAGGGCCATAACCTCAGCTTGCCCTCCGGGGGTGGGGAAATGCTGCTGCTGGATCCATCGCGCCCCAAACCCACCGCGGGTGGGCCGTATTACTGGATCACGGCGGACCAGACCCGGGTCGCGTGCCTACCGGCGATACAGAACTGGCCGGGGGGCGGCGAGGGCTTCCTCGCAATTTCCCCCGATGGAACGAAGTACTGGTTCGACTGGATGGCCCAGTATCTGGAAGAGGCGATCGAAGCTTCCACGACGATGGAAGTTATGGGTTTACCCAAAACCTACTCCGAGCGTCACGCACGCCGGCGCAACGTGCTCTATCCGACGCGGATAGAAGATCGATTCGGCAACTCGGTCACCTACACCTACACGAACGCGCGGACCGCGCCCGTGCGGTTGACCACAATCCAGTCCAGCGACGGGCGACGTATCGATATCCATTACAACTCGGCCGGTAATGTAGGCACTGTTGTCGCGCATGGACGTACCTGGAGCTACCAGTATGCTGCGGCCAACAACGTAGACAAGACCCTGTCGGCGGTCGTGCTGCCGGATGCAACCCGCTGGACCATCGATTTTGCGGGATTGCTCAACTCACAAATTCTGTATACCCGGGGAGTCCCGAACGAACCCTGGCGCTCCTGTACGCACCAACCGGATTTGATCAGCCCCGAGTCCTTCTCTGGACGGGTGACCCACCCATCCGGTGCGGTCGGTGATTTCACCGTCAAGCCGCAGCTCCATGGACGCACCAATGTCCCTCTGAACTGCGAAAAGTTCACTGTTCCCCACAACTACGGGAACGACGATGTTTCTTTCTGGACGATCTCGTACCACGCTCTGTCGTTGGCTGAAAAGAAGATCAGCGGGGTCGGCTTGCCGGCAGGGAGCTGGACTTACGACTACCAGTCACCGATCAGTTGGTACAAGCCCGGCGGCGACACCTCGTATCCGGTATGCCCGGCGAATATGGACTGCAGCATCCCGCGCTGCACGAGCGATGACTGCGCGGGTGCCTCCAGAACCACTGTCACCGACCCTGCAGGCAAGTGGATCCGCTACTACCACGGAAACAGCTACCGCTACAACGAAGGCAAACTGCTGAAAGTCGAGGAAGGGCAGGGCACGGCGATTCTTCGCACTACCTGGAACACCTACGACCTGACTCAGTTGGACCATGAGTACCCCGCCAAGTGGGGAACAAGCCCACGGATGATCGGCGATGGCTTTGCGTCGGAATTCCATCGCCCCCTCTATCAGCGCTCGGTCGTCCAGGACGGCACCAGTTTCAACTATCAGGTCTATACGTTTGATCAGTTCGCCCGACCGGTTGAGGTGACGCGAGAGCGTGCTCCCGCCGCAGGGACGTCCCCGAATCCGCCCGCGGGTACGCCGTCGCTCGTTGCGCCCGCAACCAGCAACACCGGCGCCTTTTCCGTGAGTTGGTCCAAGGTGGACGCCGCCACGTACCGATTGGAGCGTCGGCTTGATGGTGGTGCGTGGGCGCTGCTTTACAACGGCGGTCTGGCAAGTCATGCAGTGACTTCAACTGCGAACGGCGCTTATGACTTCCGGGTCAAAGCCTGCAACGCCGACAGCTGTGGTGGCTACTCACCTGTGGTGACCACGATTGTCACCCGTCCTCCGACGGGGGTTCCCGTCCTCATGGCCCCGGTATCGAGTAATACCGGCGCATTCAATGTGAGCTGGGGCCCCGTTCCGCTCGCCACCAGTTACCTGCTTCAGCAACAGAAGGACGCAGGCGCGTGGGCCCAGATCCACAACGGCGCCGCCACTGCGAAATCTATATCCGGACTGGTCAACGGCACCTACAACTACCGGGTCCGTGGCTGCAATGCAGGTGGATGCACCAGCTTTTCCGCGGTCAAGACCACGACCGTGTCCCTGCCACCCGGCGGCGCACCGGCGCTGACTACACCGGCCACCAGCAGCACCGGGGCATTTACGGTCAGCTGGAGTGCAGTTGCCTTGGCTACCAACTATCGTCTGGAACTGCAGAAGGATGGCGGAAGCTGGTCGCAGATATACAGTGCGGCGGGGACAAGTACGCCCTTCTCGGGTCTCGGCAATGGCTCCTACGCTTACCGTGTGCGCGCCTGCAATGCGGTTGGTTGTGGCGGGTACTCGTCGGCCGCGACAACTGTTGTCACGTTGCCGCCCGGGAGCGCTCCGGTAGTGAGCGCGCCGGGCTCCAGTAGCAGCGGGGCGTTCACTGTAAGTTGGACCGCCGTAGCTTCGGCGACGAACTACCGGTTGGAGCAGAGCAAAGACGGCGGGACGTGGACGCAGATCCAGAGCGGCACCGCCGCATCTAAGGCTCTCACCGGCCTTGGTAATGGCAGCTACGCCTATCGTGCCCGTGCCTGCAATGCCGGAGGTTGCAGCGGCTACTCCGCGCTCAGGACTACGGTGGTGACGCTGCCACCCGGAAGCGCTCCCGCGGTATCGGCACCGGCCTCCAGCAACACAGGTGCGTTCGCCGTCAGTTGGAGCGCGGTTGCAACCGCCACCTCCTACCGGCTGGAGCAGAGCAAGGATGGTGGAACCTGGTCCCAGATCCACGCGGCGGGCGGGACGAGCAAGGCGGTTTCCGGGCTTGGGAATGGGAGCTACCGTTTCCGCGTACGCGCGTGCAATGCCGGCGGGTGCAGTGGCTATTCGGCTATTGTCACGACGGCAGTTCTACTGCCGCCCGCCAGCGCCCCGTCCGTGACCACGCCTGCAGCCAGTTCCAACGGGTCGTATGCCGTCAGCTGGACGGCTGTTGCCTCCGCTACCAACTACCGCTTGGAGCAACAGCAGGGAAGCGGTACCTGGAGCCAGATATACAGTGGCAGTGGGCGCAGCAAGGCTGTCTCCGGTTTGGGCAATGGCAGTTACGATTACCGGGCGCGTGCCTGCAACGCTGCTGGATGCAGCGGCTACTCCGCCACGCGGGTGACAACCGTCACCTGGCCACCGCCGACGGCGCCCGCGCTGAGCGTTCCCATGACCGCACCCGCGAACACTGTGTACACGGTGCGATGGAATCTCGTTGATACTGCGACAAATTACGAACTCCAGCTGAGTGCGCTTGGTGGAGCGTGGACTTCAATTTACAGCGGTAGCTTGCAGTACCACGCCCAGAATCACCGGCTCGATGGCAGTTACGCCTATCGCGTGCGCGCGTGCAACGCGGGGGGGTGCACCGCGTATTCCGCAACCAAGACAGTCGTGCTGTATCCCAGCGGAGGAACGTGCACTGGCGGATTCTGTCCGGATCCGCTGTCCACTGGCCCTGGGAAACCATTGACGCAACCCCTTATGGATGAGGAGGGCAACTGATGAGCCGCAGGAAATACTGGAGGGTCATCGCCCTCATCGCGACCATGTCCGGTGTCCTTGGTGTCTGCCCGACCTGGGCTGCTAGCTACTCCCGCACGGAAGTTACGACCTACCACGACGACCTCGACGACTGGGTCCTGGGGCAGACGGCCAAGGTGGCTTGTGTTCGCTCGACTCCGGGTAGTACAGCCTGCGACGGTGATGTGGTGTCCCAGACGACCTTCACGATCAAGGCGCAACCCCAGACCCGCGAGTCATTCGGCAAGCTCCGCCAGTCGCTCGGTTACAACGCCGACGGAACGCTGGCCTGGGCGCGGGACGGCGCGGGCAACCAAACGACCCTGTCCAACTGGTACCGGGGCATACCGCGCAGCATCAAGTACGCCGATAACAGCACACAGTCCGCAACGGTAAATGCTGACGGGAGCATTGCATCCGTAACCGATGAGAACGGCTTCGTCACGAAGTATCAGTACGACGCCATGGGGCGCTTGAAGCTGACGGACTATCCCGACGGCGATACGGTGGCCTGGACCTCGGCCGCCCGCACGTTCTCATTCGTGTCCGGTGTCTATGGCCTGCCGAACCACTGGCGCATGTGGGAGCGCACCGGCAATGGCTACAAGCTGACCCACTACGACGCCATGTGGCGGCCAGTGGTGACCGAGACCTATGACAGCGCCAATCCCGTCAACACCCGCAGCATCGTGGTCAGTCGCTACGACGCGGCGGGCCGGCTTGCGTTCCAGTCGTACCCGGTGCGGACGCTGGGTGTCTGGACCGACACCGCACTCCAAGGCGCGACGACCACCTACGACGCGCTGGGGCGCGCACGCTCGGTGACGCAGGACTCCGAACTGGGTGACCTGACCACCACCACGAGTTACCTCAACAACGCCAATGGGCCCTACACGCTGGTCACCGATCCACGCGGTAACCAGACCCGCACGTGGTTCCAGACCTTCGATCAGCCCAGCTACGATATCCCGGTCACTATCTGGCACCCGGCGGGTGCCTATACCCACATCACCCGCGACCCGTTTGGCAAGCCGACCCGGCTGCGGCGCAGCAACAGCAGCAGCCCGACCGGCGGCACGGTCGCCCTCAATCGGGACTACTACTACAACGGGTATCAGGAGCTGTGTCGCACCCGCGAGCCGGAGACCGGCGACACCTTCATGGGCTACGACGCCGCCGGCAACCTGGCGTGGTCGGCGGGCGGCTACAACAGCACGGCCGGCGGCTGCTTGGGAGCATCGTCGGTCGCGGCTCGCCGGGTCGATCGCGCGTATGACGCCCGCAACCGTCCGATCGAGCTGCGCTTCCCGGATGGCCAAGGCGATACCGTCACCCGCTACACCCCCGACGGCCTGCCGGCCAGCATCTCCGCCTACAACGGCAGCGACGTGGTCACCAGCAGTTACGCGTACAACCGCCGCCGCCTGCCAACGGTCGAGCGGATGCAGTGGGGCAGCATCGACTGGTCGATCACCCATGCGTACAACACCAACGGGCACCTCAGTGCCGACGGCTACCCTGGCGGGCTGAGTGTCGGCTACGCGCCCAACGCGCTCGGCCAGCCTGCGCAGGCCGGCAGCTTCGCCACCGGCGTCAGCTACCACCCCAACGGTGCGATCAGCCAGTTCACCTACGGCAACGGCATTGTCCATACGTTGGCCCAGAACGCCCGCGGCCTGCCTGACCGCAGCGTCGACGCCTACGGTGCCACGAAGTTCCTGGACGACGGCTACGACTACGACGGCAATGGCAACGTCGCCGGCATCAGCGATGGCGCTACCGGTCGCAACCAGCGTGGCAACCGGACCATGACCTACGACGGCCTCGACCGCCTGACCGGGGTGGTGTCGCCGATGTACGGCAGCACCAACGCCACCTATGCCTACGACGTGCTCGACAACCTGACCCGGGTGCATATTGGCGGTGCGAAACAGCGCGATCATTATCACTGCTACGACCAGTTCTGGCGCCTGACCAACGTCAAGACCGGCGGCTGTGGCGGCACGACGGTGATGGGTCTCGGGTACGACGAGCAGGGCAATCTCTCGCAGAAGAACGGTGCGACATTTACCTTCGATTATGGAAATCGCCTGCGTACCAGCACCGCCGGTGGCAGCATCAGCTACGTCTACGACGGCCATGGTCGTCGCGTGCGTGATTTCGTCACGGGTGCAGGCAGCAAGTACAGCCTTTACAGCCAGTCCGGCTCGTTGATGTTCGACAGCGACCTGCGCAAGAAACAGCAACATCAGTACATCTACCTGGGCGGCAGTCTGGTGGCGACCCGGGAGAAAGACACCGTCACGGGTACATACAGCAACCGCTACCAGCACACCGACGCACTGGGCAGCCCGGTCGTGGTGACCGCGCAGAACCGCGGCGTACTGGAGCGCACCGAGTACGAGCCGTATGGTCAGGTACTGAACCGATCACTAAAGGATGGGCCTGGATACACCGGACATGTGGAAGATGCACGGACCGGCCTGTCATATATGCAGCAGCGCTATTACGACCCGCAGATTGGGCGGTTCCTGAGCGTTGATCCGGTGACGGCCGATAGCGCAACCGGAGCGAACTTCAACCGGTACTGGTACGCCAACAACAACCCGTACAAGTTCACCGATCCCGACGGCCGTGTTGCTCAAGTGATTTGGGGCGGAATTATTGGCGCAGGTGTCGAGATTGCTGCGCAAAAGCTTGCTAATCCAAACGCATCAATTAACTGGAATTCGGTTGGCGTGGCGACAGCCGTTGGTGCTGCGACTGGTGGCGTTGCGTCAGTAGCACGCGCAGCCGCTATGCGCGGAACGATTACGGTTGCCCAGTCAGTCAACCGTACAGCTGCTGCGAACGCTGCCATTAGCGCAGCCGGCTCCGCTGCTGACAGCTCCGTTAATGGTCAGTCCCCTGATGCTCTAAAGATGGCTACAGCGGCGCTTGTGGGCGGAGGCCTTAGTCTCGGTGCTGGCCGCGTTGCTAACGCCGACGCAATAACAGCTCAACGCATGTCCTCAGCACCTGTCAGTTCGCCACAAGGTATCGGCGCCCATATCGTTGCGACGACGCAATCTGCTGGCGCGGCTGCACGGAGCAATGCGGCTGCATCCGCGGTTGGTGAGCAAGCAGCTAATGTGGTCGGCGCGACAGCGCAGAAGAAGGTCGAAGAACGGATTGATAGGAAGAGATAGGTTCCCAATGACTAAGCGACAGCTGAGAAAGAATCAGCAAGCTGCCTTGTTTATTGCAGTGGCTGGCGCATTGATATTTGGTTTTGCAAACGGTGCTATCAAGGGGCTGCTGTTTGGGCTTGTTCTGATGCTTCTCCTGAACATCCCGCTGTTGATTGAATATTGGAGGGATAGGCGTAGGAGGCGGCATTAGTGTGACCTGCCCCCACTGAGCCGTACCACTCGAAGCTAGGTAGAGTCCGTCATCCAGAGAGGACGGACATGCGCAAGAGTCGCTTCACCACGGAACGGATCATCGGCTTCATCAAGCAGGCCGCAGCCGGGCGGCGGCTCCCGCCCGGCCGCGGGGGCGGACGTAGCGTTCCCGGGATGCAATGCCCCTGGCAGGACCGGCCGGTAGAATGGGCGGGTTTTCCGCCAGCCCGGTGCCAGCCGTGAACCTCCCCGCAAGCCCCGCCGTCCGCAGTTCCGTATCGATCCCCCAGGAAGACCTAATCCAGTCCGTCGCCGACGCGCTGCAGTACATCAGCTACTACCACCCGGTCGACTACATCAAGAGCCTTGCCGCCGCCTACGAGCGCGAGGAGTCGCCGGCGGCGAAGGACGCCATCGCCCAGATTTTGATCAACTCGCGCATGTGCGCGGAGGGCCACCGGCCGATCTGCCAGGACACCGGCATCGTCACCGTGTTCCTCGAGATCGGCATGGACGTGCGCTGGGACGACGCCACCATGGGCGTGGAGGACATGGTCCACGAGGGCGTGCGCCGCGCCTACGCGCACCCGGACAACAAGCTGCGCGCCAGCGTGCTGGCCGACCCGGCGGGCAAGCGCATCAACACGAAGGACAACACCCCGGGCGTGGTCAACGTCAAGGTGGTGCCGGGCAACACCGTCGAGGTGATCGTCGCGGCCAAGGGCGGCGGCTCGGAGGCCAAGAGCAAGTTTGCGATGCTCAACCCGTCCGACTCCATCGTCGACTGGGTGCTGAAGACCGTGCCGACGATGGGCGCCGGCTGGTGCCCGCCGGGCATGCTCGGCATCGGCATCGGCGGCACCGCCGAGAAGGCGATGCTGCTGGCCAAGGAATCGCTGATGGAGCCGATCGACATCACCGAGCTGCAGCAGCGCGGCGCGTCCAACCGCGCCGAGGAGCTGCGGCTGGAGCTGTACGAGAAGGTCAACGCGCTGGGCATCGGCGCGCAGGGCCTGGGCGGCCTGACCACGGTGCTCGATGTCAAGGTCAAGGATTACCCGACCCACGCCGCCAACCTGCCGGTGGCATTGATCCCGAACTGCGCGGCGACCCGCCATGCGCACTTCACCCTCGACGGCAGCGGCCCGGTGATGCTGGACCCGCCGTCGCTGGCGGACTGGCCGGAGCTGACCTACAGCCCGCAGAACGCGCGCCGGGTCGACCTCGACACCGTGACCCGCGAGGAGGTCGCCAGCTGGCAGCCCGGCGAGACCCTGCTGCTCAACGGCAAGCTGCTGACCGGCCGCGACGCCGCGCACAAGCGCATCGTCGGCATGCTGGACGCGGGCGAGGCGCTGCCGGTCGACCTGGCCGGGCGCTTCATCTACTACGTCGGCCCGGTCGACCCGGTGCGCGACGAGGTGGTCGGCCCGGCCGGCCCGACCACGGCCACCCGCATGGACAAGTTCACCGGGCAGGTGCTGGCGCAGACCGGCCTGCTGGGCATGGTCGGCAAGGCCGAGCGCGGCCCGGTGGCGCGCGAGGCGATCCGCGAGCACAAGTCGGCCTACCTGATGGCGGTCGGCGGCGCGGCCTACCTGGTGTCGAAGGCGATCAAGGCCTCGCGCGTGGTGGCGTTTGCCGACCTCGGCATGGAGGCGATCTACGAGTTCACCGTGCAGGACATGCCGGTGACGGTCGCGGTCGACAGCAACGGCGACTCGGTGCACGAGAGCGGCCCGCGCGCCTGGCAGGCGCGCATCGGGAAGATCCCGGTGGTGGTGGCGTAACGGAAAGGCCCCGCGATGCGGGGCTTTTTCTTGTGCGTGCAGGGCGGCCATTCCGCGGTCGCGGCATGTGTCGTCCGCAGTGTTGTAGGAGCGACGTAAGTCGCGACCCACTGACAATTGGTAACGCCGCGTATCGATCGAACACGTGGTTGCCGCGATCGTGCGAACGATGGTTCGCGTTGATCGGCGCGCGTTTCGATTGTCAGTGGGTCGCGACTTACGTCGCTCCTACAGGTCCGGGACGTTAGAGGCGCGCCACCAGCGCCTTGAGCTTGTCGCGGGTGTCGGCCTGTTGCAGGTAATCCGTCGCCAGCATCTCCAGCGCGGCGATGTTGGTCGCGCTGGTGTCGTCGAGGTCGTCCAGGCCGGCCAGCAGTTCGGCCTGCATCCGGCAGTAGGCGTCGCCCACCAGTTGCCGCGCGATGTAGTCGACCGAATCGGTGTTGCCGTCGAACAGCACGTCGATGATCGGCACCGCCCATTCCAGCGCGCCCCATTCGCGCGCGGACTGCAGCGGGATCGGGCGGTTGCGCTCGCCGCTGCCGATCGACAGCACCACCAGGCTGCCGCAGTGGCTGATCTGGCGGTCGTGGCGCAGCGCCTCGGCGATCGCGCAGGCGGTCGGGTTGTTGGCGACGATGCCGCCGTCGATCAGCGAGCAGGCGCGCCCGGCAATCGTCATGCCGTGGGCGGGGAAGTAGGTCGGCGCGGCGGTGGAGGCGCGGCAGATCTCCCACACCGGCAGGTCGCGGTGGTCGGGGTGGAAGCTCTTGAACACCACCGGCTTGCGCGCCAGCGTGTCGTAGGCGGTGATGACGGTGGGGGTGGGCAGGGCGCCGAAGACGGTGTCGCCGAACACCTCGCGCAGCACCGCCTCCAGCCCCTTGGCGTCGTAGCGCGGCGCCGACGGGCCGGCGCTGAGCAGCCGCGTCGCGCGCGACCACAGACGGCCGGCCATGCCGGGGAAGATCTCGTGGCGGCGGGTCTTGTACAGCTCGCGCATGGCGTCGGGCGACAGGCCCAGGCCGAGGCCGCAGGCGATGATCGCGCCGGTGGAGCTGCCGGCCACCAGGTCGAAATTGCGCAGCAGGCCGGGCTTGCCGGCCTGGGCCAGCACGTCCTCGACGCCGCCGAGCCAGATGCAGCTGACCAGGCCGCGGATGCCGCCGCCGTCGAGTGAAAGGATGCGTCGTGCCTGCATGGCGTGTTCCGTCCGTCAATGATGGGCGGCAGCCTAGCGCAGGCCGGTCACACCGGGCGAGACACGCGTCAGAACCACTCCAGCAGCGACACGCCCAGGCCGATGTGGGTGGCGCGGTGGTCGTAGTCGATCAGGCTCTCGCCGTAGCCGTCGAAGATCTGCACGTGGCCGCGCATGTTGCGGGTCAGCGGGAAGCCCCAGTCGAACTGCACCGCGCCGCGCGAGTCGTCGCCGCCGCGCAGCGAGTGGCGCGCCGCCAGCGAGAACTCGTGGCCGTTGCGGACGTAGGTGAGGGTGGCGTCGCCGCGGCCGATGTAGTCCTCGATGTTGGGGTTCTCGTCGTCGTCGCCGTCGGAGATGCGCCACCACGGCCGCAGCATCAGCGCCCAGTTCTCGCGGTCCAGGCCGATGTTGACCATCACCCGGTTCCAGCTGCGCGACAGCGGGTCGGCGCGGCCGTTGGACTGGTGGTTGATGCCGATCGCCGCCATTCGCCCGTGCCAGCCGCCGAGGCTGTAGCCGGTGCGGAACACCGCCAGCACCTCGGGCTCGTAGTTGGACTCGCGGAACGGCCGCGAGGCGTCGCCGCCGTTGTAGACCTGCCAGCGGGAACTCTGGGTGTAGCCCATCCAGATGTCGCCGTTGTCGCCGAACAGGTTCTCGACCGCCTTGGTCTTGAAGCTCAGCTGGAACTTCGCCTCGGTGTCCTTCAGCGACTGGTGCACCGCCGGAACGTCGGGGTTGGAGCTGGTCGGCAGCTCGTTGGGGTTGCTGTTCCACACCGCCGGCAGCAGGTACACCGGCTTGTAGGCGCGCAGGTTGAAGACGCCCAGCTTGGAGTCGCGCGCCAGCTCCCAGCGGCTGTCGAGCAGGCTGCCCTTGCCGGCGTTGGCGATGCGCGCCTCCAGCGAGGCGAGCGCCGGCTCGCTGCTGTAGAGGTCGTTGGCGCCGGGTCGGGTGCGTTGTTCCGGCGGCAGCGCGGCGCGTTCGAGCCGGTCGACGTGGCGCTCCAGTTGCACGATGTCGGACTTGGCCTCCTTCGCGCGGCTGGCCTGGGCGTCGGCGGTGGCCGGGTCGATAGCGGTGTGGCGGTGCACGGCGTCGTAGCAGGCCAGCCGCTCGGCGTCGATCTCGATCCGGCTGCAGGCTTCCGCCGCGGGAAGGTTGGGGGCGGCGGACTGCGCTGCGGCCAGCGGCGCGGCCAGTGCAAGCGGCAGGGCAAGCGGCAGGGCGAGTGTGATGGCGGGCGTGGCGCGGCGGCCTGCGCGGGGTCGATGCGGCTGGTTCATTCCATGGACTCGGCGGCGGGGTCAGATCAGGTTATCGCCGGAGAGCGCGCGTTGCTCGGCGGCCAGCTGGGCGTCGATGTCGCGGTTGACCGAGGTGTCGCAGCTGGCCGCCTCCGCTTCGGCGCCGGTGGTGCCGCGCGGGGCGGTGTCGGCGTCGGGCAGGTTGCGGACGAAGTGAACCGAGCGCGGCCCCTCGACACCCGCCTCGGCCAGCGCGGCCTTGGCCTGGCGCAGCGCCTCGCTGCGGGTGCGGCCGAGGTCGCTGTGGCGCTGGTCGACCCAGCCGAAGAACTGCAGGTCGATGCCGGCGCCCTCGTAGCCGCGGATCTGCCACGACGGCCCCGGCTCGGTCAGCACGCCCGGCACCGCGGCGATCCGCTCCAGCGCCCGGTCGCCGGCCTCGCCGAGTGACTCGCCCGGATCGACCGGGATGATGAAGTCGAAGCGGCGGTTCGGGTTGCGGGTGAAGTTGAGCACCACCGACTTGAACACCAGCGCGTTGGGCAGGCTCAGGTGGTTGCCCTCCAGCGTGACCATGACCGTCGCGCGCGAGGTCAGCGCGGCCACCTTGCCCTCGAAGCCCTCGACCCGCAGGTGGTCGCCCGGCGCGAACGGCCGGCGCAGGCTCAGCAGCACGCCGGCGACGTAATTCTCGGCGATGTCCTTGAACGCGAAGCCCAGCACCAGCCCGAGCACGCCGGCCGAGCCGAGCACCGCGCCGACCAGCGCGGTCGCGCCGAGCACGTCCAGCGCGATCAGCACGCCGGCCAGCAGCACCAGCCACTGCACGAGCCGTCGTACCAGCCCGTCGAGATAGGGGTTGTCCTCGCCCAGCCGGGTCAGGCGGGTGCGCCGGCCGAGCCAGCGGCCCGTCCACCACGCCGCCAGCACGATCGCGATGGCGACCACCAGCAGCGGGGTGGCGGCCAGCAGTCGCACCAGCTTGCCGGTGACCTGCCGGATCGCGGCGTCGAAGCGGTCCGACAGGCGCGTGCTGAGCTGCACCTGGTTCTCGACCGCCGAGATGCCGGGCTGCTGGCTGGCGACCTGGCCGGCCAGCACGCGGTCCTCCACATCGACCACCTCGCCCTCGAGCCGGGCGACTCCGCCGCGCACGGTGACGGTGACGCCTTCCATGCCCTCCATCCGCTGCAGCCGGCGGGCCAGCGCCTGGCTGGCGGCGAGTTCGGATGACGACTCGACGGTGGAGGCGACGTCCTCGGCGACCACGAAGCCGGCCGCGGTCGCCGCGCGGTCACCGACTTCCGGTGCGGGCAGCGGCGCGGGGGCGGCCGCCCGGGCGGAAGCCGATGCGAGCAGCAGCAGGCACGGCAGCAACAGGCACGGCAGCAGCAATCGCAGTCTCGCCAACGGCCTCACGCGGTACCCCTACAGTTGCGACTTGATCGGCAACAGTACGCGTTCGGCCAGCTTTTCGGTCCACGGCCGCTGCTGCCACATCTCCAGCGTGTAGCGCTTGGTCGGCTTGAGGTCCTGCTCGAAGGTGCGGGTCATCTCCTGCGCGAACGCGTGGTCGTAGATGTTCAGGCTGGCCTCGTCGTTGAGCCGGAACGAGCGGATGTCGAAGTTGGTCGAACCGACCGACACCAGCTCCTGGTCGATGATCAGCAGCTTGGTGTGCAGCATCGTCGGCTGGTACTCGTAGACCTCGGCGCCGGCGCGCAGCAGTGGGCCCCAGCTGGCCTTGGACGCCAGCCGCACGGCGCTGGAATCGATGTGTTCGCCCGGCAGCAGGATGCGGATGCGCACGCCGCGTTCGCGCGCCGCCAGCAGTGCGCCCATGATCAGCTCGTCGGGCACGAAGTACGACGCGGCCAGGTCGATCGACTCCTCCGCGGCGGCGATCGCCATCAGGTACATCAGGTGCATGCTCTCGCTGCCGCCGGCGGGCGAGGCGATGAACAGGTGCGCGTCGGCGTCGCCGGCCGGTTGCAGCGGCGGGAAGTACTTCGGCCCGTTGAGCACCTCGCCGGTGGTCTTGATCCAGTTGTCGTTGAAGGCGGCCTGGATCTGCGCCACCACCGGGCCCTCGACGCGGAAGTGCATGTCGCGCCAGTGTTCCGGGTCGCCGGCGTCGCCGCTCCACTGGTCGGCGATGCCCACGCCGCCGGTGAAGCCGACCCTGCCGTCCACCACCAGCAGCTTGCGGTGGGTGCGGTTGTTCATGCGGCTGAGGTTGTACCAGTGCAGCGGGCGGTAGCGCTCCAGCTCGACGCCGGCGTCCTCCATCCGGTCCAGCAGCTCCTGGTCCATCTTGATGCTGCCGACCCAGTCGATGGTGACGTGCACCGGGATGCCGGCACGGGCGCGCTCGGACAGCGCCTCGGTGAACTCCTCGCCGATCTCGCCGGACCAGTAGATGTAGGTCTCGAAGGTGATCGACACCTGCGCGCCGCGGATCGCCTCCAGCATCGCCGGGAATATCTCGGCGCCGTTGTCGAGCGCGGTGATGGAATTGCCGGGCATTACCGACGGCCCCATCATCACCGACATCTCGCGGCGGAACTGCGGGTCGGAGATCGAATAGTGATGCTCGATCTTGCGTTCGAGTTCCTTTTCCGGCGTGGCGAAGTTGATTGCCAGCACCACCGCGAGGGTGGTCGCCAGGATGGTGAACACGATGATTGCGGTCATGCGCTTGCGGCTCCAGCGTGGCATTGGCTTCCCCCGTTCAGGCGGCCCACTTTGGCTTGGCGCGAAACAGCGTGACGTGAAAGCGTCGCTCCGCGGTCCCGGCAGTCACACCAGCCAGGCGAACGCGAACAGCCCCAGCATCGCGAACGCCAGGCCGATCTTGAGCACGGTGCCGACGAGGATGCCGACCCAGGTGCCGACCCCGACCCGGGTCGCCCTGCCGACCTCGCGGGTGTGGATCAGCTCGCCGGCCAACGCGCCGACGAACGGCCCCGCGATCAGCCCCACCGGCCCGAAGAACAGCCCGGCGAAGGTGCCGGCCACCGCGCCCACCAGCGCCAGCCGGCTGGCCCCGACGCGCTTGGCGCCCATCGCGGTGGCGAGGAAGTCGATCCCCAGCGACAGCAGCGTGAGCGCGCCCAGCAGCACCAGCATGCCGACCCCGACCTGCTCGAACCCGCCGGCCCAGGCCGCCAGCAGCATCCCGGCGAACACCAGCGGCAGGCCGGGCAGGGCGGGCAGCACGGTGCCGGCCACGCCGACCAGGATCAGGATCGCGGCGAGTGTGTAATAGAGGGACTGCATGTCCAAGGCGGGATTCCCCTGTTTTCCATCGTGGTTCGAGTAAATGCGGCCGGCGGCGGTGCGATTGCACTTTCCCCGGGCGCGGGGTAGTTTTTTTCCGCTGTTTGCTTCTCCTTGCAACCAGCGACGGCGCGGGGCCCGCGCCGGTTCTCAACCGTAAAGTTCCAGGGAGCAGGTAAATGTCGAACCGTGAAACCGGTACCGTCAAGTGGTTCAACGACGCCAAGGGCTTCGGCTTCATCAGCCGCGAGAACGGCGAGGACGTGTTCGTGCACTTCCGCGCCATCCAGACCCAGGGCTTCAAGAGCCTGAAGGAAGGCCAGCAGGTCTCCTTCACCGTCGTGCAGGGGCAGAAGGGCCTGCAGGCGGACGCGGTCGAGCCGCTGTAAGCCCGGCCCGCCGGGGCGGTACCACCGATACGAAAGAGCCCGGCGATTGCCGGGCTCTTTTTTGCGTGGGCGCCGGGATCAGCGGACCCAGGCGCGGCCGTTGTAGACGCGCACGTAGGTACCGACCCGGATACCGCCGAGGTCGTCCTGCGTCACCACGGTGGTGCGGCCGTCGTCCATCCGGACGTGGACGTTGAAGCGTGCGTCCTGCACGCGGTTCTGGATCGCGTTGCCGGCCACGGCGCCGGCGACCGCGCCCGCCACGGTGGCGGTGTTCCGGCGGCCCTCGCTCTCGTCGTCGGCCAGTTCGCGGCCCGCGGCCGCGCCGACCAGGCCACCGAGCACGGCGCCGGTCGCGTTGGGCACGTTGCTGCCGCTGCTGATCTGCTCGATGCGGGTCACGGTGCCGCAGTCGTAGCAGGCGGTGCTGCTGCCGTAGCCGGGCGAGGTGCTGCCGTAGCCCGGGCCGTAGCCGGAGGTGGCGCAGCCGGCCAGCACGAAAGAGGCGGCCGCGGCCACGCCGAGCAGTCGAAATGTCTTGGTGTTCATCGGGGTCTCCTGCATGGGGGCGGTGGCGTGTCGCCACGCGCCCACGCTAGGCGGGGTGTCGTGAATACGTGATCAACCCGCGCGCTGCCGTTCAGCGCTGGTTCCCCGCGCGGCGCCGGGTGCTCAGCCGCGGAAATCCTGATGGCAGGCCTTGCACGCCTGGCCGATCGCGCCGGTGGTTTTGCCCAGTGCGGTGCAGTTGTCCGGGGGCGAGGCCAGTGCGGTGTCGAGCGCGCCGCGCAGCTGGCTGGAGGCATCGACGAAGCGCTTGTCGTCGCGCAGGCCCGGGAATGCCGGCTCGATGTCGTTGGCCATCACCCGCAGCGCCTGCAGGTGCGGCAGGCTGTCGGTCGCGGTGCAGCGGTTCTGTTCGACCGCGTTGCGCAGGTTCTCCAGGTGCCAGCCCTGCACGTGCATCACCGAGTGGGGGAACGGATCGCTCCGGGCCTGGATCGCGCGCATCGCCATGACGGTGCAGACCGCGCCGATCACCAGGCCGAGCAGCAGCAGGGCGAGGTACTTGGCGCCGTTTCCGTGCTTGGGGTCGTTGCGGGTGGGCTGGGGTTCGCTCATGCCTGGCTCCGTGGTTGAAGGCGCAGCGATATATATCACGCAGGCCCTGCACGGGCGGGCGCGCAGCGGTGCGCGATTACAATGCGCCGATGACCACGCCAGCCCTCGACCCCGCCCTGCAGGAACGCTTTTCCGGCATCGACCGCCTGTACGGCGCCGGCACGCTGGCGCGGCTGTCGCGCTGCCGCGTGGCGGTGGTCGGCATGGGCGGCGTCGGTTCGTGGGTGGTCGAGGCGCTTGCGCGCAGCGGGGTGGGGCACCTGACCCTGATCGATGCGGACGACATCTGCGTGTCCAACAGCAACCGGCAGTTGCCGGCGCATGCGGGGCAGTTCGGCCGCGCCAAGGTCGATGCGATGGCCGAGCGTTGCCGGTCGATCAACCCGCTGGCCGAGGTGGTGGCGGTACCGGCGTTCCTGGTGGCGTCCAACATCGAGACGCTGCTCGGCGGTGGCTTCGACCTCGTGCTGGACGCCTGCGACAGCTTCCGCAGCAAGGTCGAACTGATCGCGTGGTGCCGCCGGCGAAAGCTGCCGCTCGTGGTGTGCGGCTCGGCCGGCGGGCGCATCGACCCGACCCTGGTGCGGGTGCGGGACCTGTCGCGCACCGAGCACGACGCGATGCTGGCGCTGATCCGCAAGAAGCTGCGCGGCGAGTTCAACTTCCCGAAGAATCCGCAACGCTACTTCGGCGTGCCGGCGGTGTACTCGCTGGAGAACGTGCGCTACCCGCAGGCCGACGGCAGTGTCTGCGGGCTGCGGCCGAAGCTGGACGCCGACGCCGCGCTCAAACTGGACTGTGGCGCGGGGTTGGGGGCGGCGACGCACATCACCGGGGCGTTCGCGTTCGCGATGGTGGGGCGGGCGTTGCAGATGCTGCTCAAGCCGCAGGCCGGGTAGGGAGACGGAAGAGGCGCTCGGCGTTGGCGGTCGTCGCCGCGGCAAGCTCGGCGGGCGCGATGCCGCGCAGTTCGGCGATGGCCTCCAGTATCTCGACGAGGTGCGCCGGCTCGTTGCGCTGGCCGCGATGACAGGCCCCGGGCTGGTCCGGCGCGTCGGTCTCCAGCAGCAGCCATTCGATCGGCATGTCCGCCGCCAGCGTCCGCAGCCGGTTGGCGCGCGGGTAGGTGACCGGCCCGCCGAGCCCCAGCAGGAAGCCGTTCTCCCACAGTTGCCCGGCCTGCTGCCGGCTGCCGGAGAAACTGTGCACGACGCCGCGCAACCCGCCGATGCGGCGGATGGCCGACAGCACCTGGTCGACGGCGCGGCGGGCGTGGACGATCACCGGCAGGTCGAAGTCGCGCGCCATCCGCAGCTGGGCGTCGAAGTAATGCAACTGCGTGGCAGGGTCCAGCCCCTCGATGAAGTGGTCGAGTCCGCATTCGCCGACCGCCACCGGGCGCTCCCGCTCCAGCCATTCCCGCAGTTCGCGCAGATGCTCCTCGCGGTGGGAGACGAGGAGCACCGGGTGCAATCCGAAGGCGGGGAACAGGCCCGCGTCCTCGGCGCAGACCGCCTTCAGGCCGGGCCAGCCGGCCGCGTCGATTGCCGGCACGATCTGCCGTGTGACTCCTGCCGCCCGCGCCCGGGCGATGACCTGGGCGCGATCCGGCTCGAACTCGTCGACGTCGAGGTGGCAGTGGGTATCGACCAGCATCGGTCTGCGTGGACGGGGTCAGCGTCGCCGCGAGTGGCCGTCGATGACGTCGGCATCGGCGGCGGGGCGCGCGCCCGGTTCCCTGCGCTTCTTCCAGTTGGCCAGCAGCAGCGTGCCGAGGCCGAGCAGCAGTTCGTCGACGAACGGCACCAGGTCCGGCACCAGCATGTCGAGCACGAACAGCGCGCCGGTCACCATGAAAAGACGCGGATAACTCAGCTTGCCGAGGAAGCGCATCAGCGGGGCGAGCAACAGGGTGCGCATGGAATCACCTGGTCGAAACGGTGGCCGGACAGCGTATTTGCTACGTCGATCACGCTAGCACGCGACCAGGGTTCATCGCGCGAACAGGTTTTTGTTAAAGAATTGGCAACCCGTTCAGGTTACCGGTGGTGGAATGCACCCGAACACGACCGACGGGTCCCGAACGACCCACGCAGGAGGCTCTCCCATGAACAAGAATCTGATCGCTGTTGCCCTGGCGTCGCTGCTCGTAGGCGGTGTCGCCGTCGCGGCATACCAGAGCTTCCAGGGCGATGCGCAGGACAACGCGCTCGCCAATCCGAACGACCCGGCCCTGGTTGGCGCTGGCGGTGACTTCGTCGCCGACGGCAGCATCGAAAGCATCGAGTACGCCGACGTCGTCAACGTCAAGCCGGTGACCGAGAAGCGTGAGCTGCTGGCCACCGTGGTCGACAGCGAGGCGGTCCGCACCACCAGCACCACCTCCACCCCGCGCGAGGTCTGCGAGGACGTCGTGGTGCAGGAGCGCCTGCCCGAGCGCGACGGCAACGTCGGCGGCACCGTGGCCGGCGCGGTCATCGGCGGCCTGATCGGCAACCAGATCGGCGGCGGCGACGGCAAGAAGGTCGCGACCGCGGCCGGTGCCGTGGCCGGTGGCTACGTCGGCAACCGGGTCGACCGCAACCATGTCGGCGGCCGCGTCGTCGAGCGCGTCGAGACCAACTGCCGCACCGTCACCGATACCTCGCAGTCGTCGACCGTGGTCGGCTACGACGTGACCTACCGCAATGCCGACGGCACCACCGGCACCATGCGTACCACCAGCAAGCCGGCCGAGCGCATCTCGCTCGGCACCCAGGACCAGGTGATCGGTTACGACGTGACCTATCGCTACGACGGCCAGGAGCAGACCGTGCGCCTGGACGAGGAGCCCGGCGAGCGCCTGCCGGTGATCGACGGCGAGGTGGTCCTGCAGACCGCCGCCGCGAGCGGCGACACCACCAAGGGCTGACCGGCCCGGTTCACCGCAACACCCCGACGGGGCCGGAGCGATCCGGCCCCGTTTGCGTTGCGGGCCGCGCGTGCCGCGTGTGGCCCGGGCGTGCCTTCGCCGATGGGCGCGCCTTACAATGGCCGCTTTCCCACCATCGAGCACGCCATGGCCCTGCACCCCTACGACCTGTACGACGTCCGTTCCATGCTGAGCGAGGAGGAGCAGGCGGTGCAGGACACGGTGGCGCGCTTCACCGACGAGCGCGTGCTGCCGATCATCGGCGACGCGTTCGACCAGGGCCGGTTCCCGCGCGAGCTGATCGCCGAGATCGCCGAGCTCGGCCTGCTCGGCTCGACCCTGCCGGAGCAGTACGGCGGTGGCGGGCTGAACTCCGTCAGCTACGGCCTGATCTGCCAGGAACTGGAGCGCGGCGACAGCGGCATCCGCAGCTTCGTGTCGGTGCAGTCCTCGCTGTGCATGTACCCGATCTTCGCGTACGGCACCGAGGAGCAGAAGAAGCGCTGGCTGCCGGACATGGCCGCGGGCAGGGTCATCGGCTGCTTCGGCCTGACCGAGCCGCACGGCGGTTCAGACCCGGCCAACATGAAGACCGTGGCCAGGAAGGACGGCGGCGACTGGGTCATCAACGGCGCCAAGATGTGGATCACCAACGGCAACCTGGCCGACATCGCCATCGTCTGGGCGCAGACGGACGACGGCATCCAGAGCTTCGTGGTCGAGAAGGGCATGGCCGGCTTCGCGGCGCAGGAGATCAAGCACAAGATGAGCCTGCGCGCATCGGTGACGAGCTCGCTGTTCTTCGACAACGTGCGCGTGCCCGAGGCCAACCGCTTGCCCAACGTCAAGGGTCTGAAGGGTCCGCTGGGCTGCCTGACGCAGGCCCGCTACGGCATCACCTGGGGGCCGATCGGCGCGGCCATTGCGTGCCTGGACGAGGCGCTCAACTACAGCAAGGAACGCATCCTGTTCGACCGCCCGCTGGCCGCCAACCAGGCCGCGCAACTGCGCCTGGCCGACATGGCACGCCGCATCACGAGCGGGCAGCTGCTGTCGCTGCAGCTGGGCCGCCTGAAGGACGCCGGCAAGATGGCACCGACGCAGGTGTCGCTGGCCAAGTGGAACAACTGCCGCATGGCGATCGACATCGCGCGCGACTGCCGTGACCTGCTGGGCGGCGCCGGCATCACCACCGAGCATGCCGCGATCCGCCACGCGCTCAACCTGGAATCGGTGATCACCTACGAGGGCACCGAGACCGTGCACCAGCTGGTGGTCGGCCGCGAACTGACCGGTATCAACGCGTTCTGATTCGTCCCGTCCCGTCCCGTCCCGTCCACGCGGAGCACTGCGGCATGACTGCACACCCCCTCGGCCCCACGCTCGAAACCGAACGACTGGTCCTGCGTCCGCAGCAGCGTTCGGACTTCGACGGTTTCGCCGAACTGCTTGGCGACGAGGAGGCTGCCCGGCATATCGGCGGCCACCTGCCGCGCGCGGCGGCGTGGCGCAAGTTCCTGCAGATGCCCGGTGCGTGGGTGGTGCAGGGCTTCGCGATGTTCTCGGTGATCGAGAAGGCCAGCGGCCAGTGGATCGGGCAGGCCGGTCCGTGGCAGCCCGAGGGCTGGCCGAGCACCGAGGTCGGCTGGTCGTTCCTGCGCTCGGCGTGGGGCAAGGGCTACGCCCGCGAAGCCGCCATCGCTGCGATCGACTGGTCGTTCGAGACTCTGGGTTGGACCGAGGTGATCCATTCGATCGCGCCGGCCAACACCGCCTCGCAGGTGCTGGCGGCGCGGCTGGGTTCGGTCAACCGCGGCCCCGGCCGCCTGCCGCCGCCGTACGAGGACTCCCCGGTCGATATCTGGGGACAGAGCCGCGAGGAGTGGCTTGCGCGCCGTTCCAGTCTGTAACTCCGTCGCTTCCTGTCGAAGCGGCTTCAGCCGCGATCGGGCGTCCCGGGCGCTCATCGATTTTTCGGATCGCGGCTGAAGCCGCTCCTACAACGAGTCAGCCACCGACCATGTCGAACACCGCCAACCCGATCCCCGCCCGCATGCGCGGCCTCAACCGCGCCGAGATCTGCGACGTCAACTTCAGTGAGTTCGTACGCGGGTGGGACGGCCGGGTGGATGCGGCGCCGGCGCCGGGCGAGGCGATCCTCGAGGGCAGCGCGCTCGACGCGCAGGGCTTCCGCGAGCTGTTCGAGTCGCAGCTGGTCAGCCGCCACCTGGACCTGATGGCGCGCGTGCTGCGGGTGCAGAACAAGGTCTTCTACACGATCGGTTCCAGCGGCCACGAGGGCAACGCGATGGTCGCACGTGCCACCCGCCATACCGATCCGGCGTTCCTGCACTACCGCAGCGGCGGCTTCATGGCCGAGCGCTTCCGCAAGCTTCCGGGCATGGACCCGGCGATGGACTCGGCGCTGTCGTTCGCCGCCAGCAAGGAAGACCCCGCCAGCGGCGGCCGCCACAAGGTGTGGGGCAGCAAGCCGCTGTGGGTGCTGCCGCAGACTTCGACGATCGCCTCGCACCTGCCCAAGGCACTTGGCACCGCGATCGCGATCGAGACCGGCCGCCGCCTCGGCCACGCGCTGCCGATCCCCGACGACAGCATCGCGATCTGCTCGTTCGGCGACGCCTCCAGCAACCACGCCACCGCGCAGACCGCGTTCAACGCCGCGGCGTGGACGGCCTACCAGAAGCTGCCGGCGCCGGTGCTGTTCGTCTGCGAGGACAACGGCATCGGCATCTCGGTCAAGACGCCGAACGGCTGGATCGCGCGCAACTTCGCCCAGCGCCCCGACCTCGACTACTTCCACGCCGACGGCCTCGACCTGGCGACCGGCTACGGCGACGTGCAGCGTGCGGTCGAGCACTGCCGCCGCACCCGCCGCCCCACCTTCCTGCACCTGCGCACGACCCGGATCATGGGCCACGCCGGCACCGACTTCGAGATCGAATGGCGCTCGATCGAGGAGCTCTGCGCGGTCGAGGCGACCGACCCGCTGCTGCGCTCGGCGGCGATCGCGCTGGAGTCCGGGCTGATGTCGAAGGACGAGGTGTTGGAGCTGTACGAGGCGACCCGCAAGCGCTGCTTCGCCGCCGCCGAGGCCGCCGACCGCACGCCCAAGCTCGACCGCCTGGCCGACGTGGTCGCGCCGCTTGCGCCGTACTCGCCCGAGGCCGTGCATGCCGAAGCCGAGCGTGCCGACTTCAACGGCCGCCGCCTGGAGGTCTTCGGCAGCGACGAGAAGCTGCCCGAGAACCAGCCGCCGCGGCACCTGGCGATCCAGATCAACAACGCGCTGCACGACACCTTTGCCAAGTACCCCGACACCCTGCTGTTCGGCGAGGACGTGGCGCAGAAGGGCGGCGTCTACACCGTCACCAAGGGCCTGCAGAAGGCGTTCGGGCCGCGACGCGTGTTCAACACGCTGCTCGACGAGACGATGATCCTCGGCATGGCGCAGGGCTTCGCCAACGTCGGCATGCTCCCGATCCCGGAGATCCAGTATCTCGCCTACTTCCACAACGCCTGCGACCAGATCCGCGGCGAGGCGGCGAGCCTGCAGTTCTTCAGCAACAACCAGTACGCCAACCCGATGGTCGTGCGCATCGCTGGACTGGGCTACCAGCGCGGCTTCGGCGGGCACTTCCACAACGACAACTCGATTACCGCGCTGCGCGACATCCCGGGCCTCGTCGTCGGCTGTCCGTCGCGCGGCGATGACGCGGTGACCATGCTGCGCACGCTCACGGCGCTGTCGAAGGTCGACGGGCGCGTCAGCGTGTTCCTCGAACCGATCGCGCTGTACATGACCAAGGACCTGTACGAGGCTGGCGACGGCGGTTGGTTGACGTCGTACCCGGCGCTCGGCGAGGCGATGCCGCTGGGCGCGGGCAGGGCGTACCTGCCCGAGGACGACACCGGCGACGAACTGGTGATCTTCACCTACGGCAACGGCGTGCCGATGAGCCTGCGCGCCGCGCGGCAGATCGAGGCGAAGCATGGCTGGAAGGCGCGCGTGGTCGACCTGCGCTGGCTGGTACCGCTCAACGCCGGCTACATCGTCGAGCAGGCGCGGACCGCGAAGCGGATCATCATCGTCGACGAGGGTCGCCACAGCGCCGGCGTGGGCGAGGGCGTGATCACGGCGATCGCCGAGGGCGGCTTCGGGGCGCGCCCGTTCCAGCGTGTGGTCGGTGCCGATACCTACACGCCGCTGGCGGGTGCCGCCTTCCTCGTCATCCCGGGCGAGGAGGACATCGTCGCCGCCGCGGGCCGTCTGGCCGGCTGAGGCGTCGCGACGCCGAGGTCAGCGCGCCAGTCCCTCGGGAAAAGGTCGCTCGCGGACTTCCGTCCCGCCCACCTCCAGCGTCGCCACCGTGCGCTCCAGCGGCATCACCGCGAGCGCGAGGTGGCGGCCGTCCGACGTGGCCGCCGCGACCACGCTGCCGCTGGCCACTTCCCCGGCACGCACGTCGACACCGGTGGCGACCGGTCCGTCCGACTCCAGCAGCACCAGCCCGCGCTTGGCCTTGCCGAGGAAGTGCGTGCGCGCGACGATCTCCTGCCCCGGATAGCAGCCCTTCTTGACGCTGAAACCGCGGAGCCGCTCGAGCGAGAGCTGCTGCGGCGTCCATTGCCCGAACTGCCCGTCCGCCAACCGCGGCAGCCCGTGCTCGAGGTCGAACAGTCGCCAGCGAGCGACCGCCGCCCCGTCGTCGGCCGCGACAGTCCCGCCCACCCGCAGGCAGCGCGGCGACTCCGGGGTACCGAGGTCGAATTCGACCACGTCGTCGTGTTCGGCGAACGTGCCGCCACGCGCCACACCCGGCAACGCGAACGCACCGGAGACCGGCTCTCCGCGTACCGATATCACCACCTTGCTGCGGAACAGGAAGCGCCGCAGTTCCGCCGCAAGCGCTTCGGGGTCGAGATCCGGCAACAACAGCCACACCCGTTCGTCGGACCACTTCGCCAGCGCGAAGATCGCAACCACGCGTCCCTTCGGCGTCAGCCAGCCGCTCCAGTGCCATTGGCCTGGCCGCAAACCGTTGAGATCGTTGATGAACTGGGCCTGCGCGAAAGCCGCCGCATCGCGCCCGGCGAGTTCGACGACGTGCATGTCGGGCAACGCAAAAAGCGCGCCAGACGCTGGTTGAAGCTTGTCATGCATGGGTGTCGGCAACTAAGATTGTTCGCTGTGATGATAGGCCAAACCACTCCGGAACCCGGTTCACCGACCGTCCCCGAAACGCCCGCCGAGGCGCCGGCAATCAAGCCCGACGAGACGATGGCGACGGAGTACGGGGGGCGCGACGGCCCCGAGCCCACCCGCTACGGCGACTGGGAAAAGAACGGCCGCTGCATCGACTTCTAGCCAGTCACCGCACGTCGCACATCCACGGTTCCACTCCTGCCACGCGGCACCGCCGCCCAGCCGAGACAGCCTCGCATGGCCAACCAGCAACGCGTCAGCGACCGCCCCCGGGCGCGGCCACTCTCACCGCACCTCCAGGTCTATTCGTGGCAGGTGCAGATGGTCACTTCGATCATCCACCGCGGCACCGGCATCGTGCTGGCACTGGGCAGCCTGCTGGTCGTGTGGGGCGTGCTGGCGCTGGCCGCCGGCCCCGCGCAATGGGCCGACTTCGGTGAGTGCATCCGCTCGCCGCTGGGCTTCCTGGTGATGTTCGGCTGGAGTTGGGCGCTGGCCTACCACCTGATCAACGGCATCCGCCACCTCGTGCAGGACGCCGGTTACGCCTACGAGATCCGCAGCTTCGTGCTCAACAGCTGGATCTCGATCTTCGGCAGCCTGGTGCTCACCGCCATCATCTGGCTGCTGGCCATGACCCAGTGGGGGAACGCATGAGCATCGACAATTCCGGCCGGCACGCGCCGGACCTGCGCCATCCGCTCAAGCGCGCACGCGGCCTCGGCTCGGCCAAGGACGGTACCCACCACTTCATCCTCCAGCGCATCACCGCGGTCGCACTGGTGTTCCTCTCGATCTACGTGGTCTGGCTGGTGCTGTCGCTGGCCGGCGACGACTACGCCACCGTCCGCGCGACCGTGGCCCGGCCGTGGAACGCGACCCTGCTGGTGGCGTTCCTGGTGGCCTCGTTCTGGCACGCCAAGCTCGGCCTGCAGGTGATCATCGAGGACTACGTCCACACTCCGGGGCTTGCGGCGGCGTCGCAGCTCGCGGTCATCTTCGTCTGCGTACTCGCGGCAATCGCCAGCGTGCTCGCCGTCATCCGCATCGCGCTCGGGGGCTGATCCGCAATGCCTGCTGCATACCAGATCCAGGAACACACCTTCGACATGCTCGTGGTCGGCGCCGGCGGCGCGGGCCTGCGTGCCACCTTCGGCCTGGCCCAGAAGGGCCTCAAGACGGCCTGCATCACCAAGGTCTTCCCGACCCGCTCGCACACCGTGGCGGCACAGGGCGGCGTGGCCGCGGCGCTGGGCAACATGGGCGAGGACGACTGGCGCTACCACTTCTTCGACACCGTCAAGGGTTCGGACTGGCTGGGCGACCAGGACGCGATCGAGTACATGTGCAAGGAGGCCATCCCGGCCATCATCGAGCTCGAGCACCAGGGCGTGCCGTTCTCGCGCACCGAGTCCGGTCACATCTACCAGCGTCCGTTCGGCGGCATGACCACGCGCTACGGCGAAGGCCCGCCGGCGCAGCGCACCTGCGCCGCGGCCGACCGCACCGGCCACGCGATCCTGCACACGCTGTACCAGCAGTCGCTCGCGCACGACGCCCAGTTCTTCGTCGAGTACTTCGCGCTCGACCTGATCATGGACGCCAGCGGCGCCTGCCGCGGCGTGCTCGCGCTGGAGCTGGAGACCGGCAAGCTGCACCTGTTCCGCGCCCAGGGCACGGTGCTGGCAACCGGTGGCTACGGCCGCGCGTACTTCTCGGCGACGTCAGCCCACACCTGCACCGGCGACGGTGGCGGCATGGTGCTGCGCGCCGGGCTGTCGCTGCAGGACATGGAGTTCGTGCAGTTCCACCCGACCGGTATCTATGGCGCTGGCTGCCTGATCACCGAGGGCGTGCGAGGCGAGGGCGGCATCCTGCGCAACGCCAACGGTGAGCGCTTCATGGAGCGCTACGCGCCGAGCGTCAAGGACCTCGCCCCGCGCGACATGGTCAGCCGCTCCATGACGATGGAGATCCGCGAAGGCCGCGGCGTCGGCGAGCACAAGGACCACATCCTGCTCGACCTGACCCATCTCGGCCCGGAGGTCATCCACGAGAAGCTCCCCGGCATCGCCGAGTCGGCGCGCATCTTCGCCAACGTCGACGTCGAGAAGCAGCCGATCCCGGTCATCCCGACCGTCCACTACAACATGGGCGGCATCCCGACCAACTACCACGGGGAAGTCGTGCAGCTGCGCGACGGCGACCCCGACGCGGTGGTGCCGGGCCTGTACGCGATCGGCGAGGCCGCCTGCGTGTCGGTGCACGGCGCCAACCGTCTGGGTTCCAACTCGCTCCTCGACCTGGTGGTGTTCGGCCGCGCGGTCGCCAACCGCTGCGCCGAGACCATCACCCCGAACGGCCCGCAGCCGAAGCTGGCAGGCGACGCCTGCGACGAGGCGCTGGCCCGGCTCGACCGCCTGCGCAACGCCAACGGCGGCACCTCGACCGCGGTCATCCGCGACCGCATGCAGCGCACCATGCAGGCCGACGCCGCGGTGTTCCGCACCGGCGAGACGCTCGAGGAGGGCGTGGCGAAGATCCGCGAGATCCACGCCTCGTTCGCCGACGTCAAGGTGTCCGACCGCTCGCTGATCTGGAACTCCGACCTGGTCGAGACCTACGAGCTGTCCAACCTGCTCGGGCAGGCGCTCGGCACGATCGTGTCGGCGGCCAACCGCACCGAGTCGCGCGGCGCCCACGCGCGCGAGGACTACCCGGAGCGCGACGACGTCAACTGGCTCAAGCACACCCTGTGCTCGGTCAGCGAGGACGGCACGACCAGGATCGACTACCGCCCGGTCCACATGCACACGCTGACCAGCGATGTCGACGTGATCCCGCCGAAGAAGCGCGTGTACTGATCCGGTAGGCAGGAAACCGAAATGGCCGAATTCGCACTCCCCAAGAACTCGCAGATCCAGAAGGGCCGCCACTGGCCGGCCGAAGGCGCGAAGAACACGCGCACCTTCAAGGTCTACCGCTGGAATCCGGAAGACGGCATGAACCCGCGGGTCGACACCTACGAGGTCGACCTCGACAAGTGCGGCCCGATGGTCCTGGACGCGCTGATCAAGATCAAGAACGAGATCGACCCGACGCTGACCTTCCGCCGGTCCTGCCGCGAGGGCATCTGCGGTTCGTGCGCGATGAACATCGACGGCACCAACACGCTGGCCTGCACCAAGGCGATCGGCGACTGCGGCAAGGCCGACGTGCCGATCTACCCGCTGCCGCACATGGAGGTGGTCAAGGACCTGGTGCCCGACCTGACCCACTTCTACGCACAGTACGCGTCGATCAAGCCGTGGCTGCGCACGCAGAGCCCGGCGCCGTCGGACCGCGAGCGGCTGCAGTCGCCGGAGGACCGCAAGAAGCTCGACGGCCTGTACGAGTGCATCCTGTGCGCATGCTGCTCGACCAGCTGCCCGAGCTACTGGTGGAACGGCGACCGCTACCTCGGCCCGGCGATCCTGCTGCAGGCCTACCGCTGGATCGTGGACAGCCGCGACGAGGACACCGGTTCGCGCCTGGACGACCTCGAGGACCCGTTCAAGCTGTACCGCTGCCACACCATCATGAACTGTGCGCGGACCTGCCCGAAGGGCCTGAACCCGGCAAAGGCGATCGGCGAGATCAAGAAGCTGATGCTGGAACGCCGCGCACTCTGACCGATGGCGGAGCACGCGGACGAGGTCGAGCTGCGCCGGCTGCGCTGGAAATCACGGCGCGGCATGCGCGAACTCGACCGGCTGTTCGAGCGTTATCTTGACCGCGCGTGGCGGCAGGATTCCGACGCCCAGCGCGGAGTTTTCCTACGGCTGCTGGACTGCGAGGACGATAAGCTCTGGCGCTGGTTCATGGGGCATGACACGCCGACCGATGCCGAGCTTGCCGAACTTGTCGGGCGCATCCGCTCGCTGCCTGCACACTGAGGTTCCGACCGCCGCCGCCGCGTTCGCGTGGCGGCCTTCGCGTTGGCTGGTTGCCGCCCTCGTGCTGATGGGTGTGCTGGCAGCGCTTTCGCTGATCGCTTCCGACCTTCGCCCGACCTTCGCCCGCCCGCTGGCACTGTTCGCGGTCGGCTGGGGCGCGGCGCTCGCGTGGCGGGAGTCGCGGCGGCCGAAGACCTGCTTCGTGATCCCGACCGACGGCCAGGTACGGGTCGACGGAGTTGTCGTATCCGCATTCCGCGTCGACTGGCGCGGGACGCTCGCCTTCGCCCGCTGGATCGACTCGGAGGGGCGCACCCAGCGGCGGGTGTGGTGGCCCGACACGCTGCCACGGCACCGCCGGCGTGAACTCCGGCTGGCATTGCCGGTCGAAACAGCCCCGCGTGCAGCGCTTTAGATGGCACCATACCGGGCTATGTTCAAACCCATCCCCGTTGCCATCGGCCTGCGCTACCTGCGCGCCAAGCGCCGCAATGGCTTTATCTCCTTCATCTCGCTGGCATCCATCCTCGGCATCGCGCTGGGCGTGGCGGCGCTGATCACCACTCTGGCGGTGATGACCGGTTTCCAGCGCGAGATCCGCGACCGCATGCTGCAGATGGCCGCCCACGCCACCGTCAGCGCCTACGGCGAGCCGATCAGTGACTGGCAGCGTGCGGTCGACCTGGCACTGGCCGACAAGCGCGTCGCCGGTGCCGCGCCCTACGTCGAGAAGGAAGCCCTGCTCAACGGCGCGCGGCAGCAGCCGGCGTTCGTGCGCGGGGTGATCCCGGCGGACGAGCGCAGCGTGTCGGTACTGGGCGAGAAGATGGTGCAGGGCGAGCTGGAATCGCTCGAGCCCGGCGCGTTCAACATCATCCTCGGCCGCGAGCTGGCGGCGTGGCTCGGCGTCGGCGTCGGCGACGACGTGGTGATGATGCTGGCCGACGCCCGCGGCTCGCCGATCGGTGCACTGCCGCAGTTCAAGCGATTCGTCGTCAGCGGCATCTTCGAGGTCGGCTACAACGAATACGACCGCAGCATGGCCTTCGTCCACATGGACGACCTGCAGCGGGTGCTGCGGATGGGCGACGGCGTGACCGGCGTTCGGCTGAAGCTGCACGACATGAACCTCGCCTGGAACGTCGCGCGCGACCTTGCGGTCGAGCTCGGCGGCCCGTACCAGGTCAGCGACTGGACCACCGACAACGCCAACATGTTCCGGGCGCTGCGGATGGAGAAGACGATGATGGCGATCCTGCTGTCGCTGATCATCGCGATGGGCGCCTTCAACCTGGTGTCGTCGCAGGTGATGCTGGTGACCGACAAACAGGCCGACATCGCGATCCTGCGGACACTGGGCCTCAGCCCGCGTGGAGTGATGACGGTATTCGTGGTGCAGGGCAGCCTGATCGGCGTGATCGGCACGATCCTCGGCGTGGTCGGCGGCATCCTGCTGACGCTCAATCTGGAATCGATCCTGTTCGCGATCGAGAAAGTCTTCGGCATGACCCTGCTGCCCGAGGACGTCTACTACATCACCGGACTGCCGACCGAGCTGAAAGGCAGCGACGTCACCGCGATCGCCGCGGTCGCGCTGCTGATGGCGCTGGTGGCCACGATCTACCCGGCCTGGCGGGCGGCCCGCACGCCGCCGGCGGAGGCGCTGCGCTATGAGTGAACCGTTGACGGCACGCGAGACGGTGCTCAGCTGCGACGCGCTGGGCATGGTGTACGCCGAGGGCAAGCTGCGCACGCCGGTGTTCGATGGCCTGCATCTGGATGTGCGCAAGGGCGAGACGGTCGCGATCCTCGGGGCGTCGGGTGCCGGCAAGAGCACGTTGCTGCATCTGCTTGGTGGGCTCGACACGCCGACCACGGGCGAGGTGTTCGTCGCCGGGCAGAAGATGAGCGCGCTGTCCGACACCGCGCGCGGCGCACTGCGCAACAAGTCGCTGGGTTTCATCTACCAGTTCCACCACCTGCTGCCCGAGTTCACCGCGGTCGAGAACGTGATGCTGCCGGTGCTGCTCAACGGTACCGGCGTGGCGGATGCGCAGGCGCGGGCGCGCGAGCTGCTGGAGGCGGTCGGACTGGGGCACCGGCTCGGCCACAAGCCCGGCGAGCTGTCCGGCGGGGAACGCCAGCGGGCGGCCGTGGCGCGGGCGCTGGTCAACCATCCGGCCTGCGTGCTGGGCGACGAGCCCACCGGCAACCTCGACGAGAAGACCGCGGCGACGGTGTTCGACCTGATGCTCGGGCTCAACCGCGAGCAGCACACCAGCCTGGTGCTGGTGACCCATGACCGCCGGCTTGCGCGGCGCCTCGACCGCGTGCTGGAACTGCACGACGGCAAGCTGCGTGAGCTGGAGCCGAGCGAAGTCTAGACACAGGGATGTAGCCATGGACGAAGCGGCACGGACGCCGCCCGACACCGCCGGCGGGACTCCCGCGCGGGCAACCGCAGTACGCGCGGTGTCGACGCACGACACTTCACACGCCACGGCGCCGTTCGGCATCGCCGTCGCGCTCGCATTGCTGGCGGGCGTTGCCGCGTGCCTGTGGTTGCCGGAGCTGCCGCCGGTCTGGCTGCTGGTGGCGACTCTGCCGGTCGGGTTGCTGGCATGGTGGAAGGGCGGGCGCCTGCGCTGGTCCGGTGCCGCGCTGGCGGGCTTCGCGCTCGCCGGTCTGCATGCCGCCCACGCGCTCGCGCTGCAACTGCCGTCCGACTGGGAGAAGCGCGAAGTCGCCGTCACCGGCTGGGTGGTTGAACTGCCGGAGCACCAGCCGCGGCGTACCTCGTTCGCGTTCCGGGTCGACGACACGGCCGCGCAGCCGGAGCCGCTGCGTGGCCGTCTGCTGAAGCTGTCCTGGTACGACGACTTCGACGGGACGTCGACCGGGCGTGACCGCCTGCGGGCCGGCCAGCGCTGGCAACTGCGGGTGCAGGTCAAGGCACCGCGCGGCCTGCGCAACCCCGGCCGCTTCGACAGCGAGAAGCATGCGATGGCCGACCGCGTCACCGCGGGTGGTCACGTCCGCGAGCCGTTGTCCGCGCAGCTGCAATCCGCGGCGACCGGCATCGATGCCTGGCGCGAGCGGATGTCCGGCCGCATCGCCGCCGCGGTGCCCTCCGATGGCAGCCGGTTCGTCCGGGCGCTGGCGCTTGGCGACACCCGCGGGCTGTCGGATGCCGACTGGATGACGCTGCGGGCCAACGGCCTGACCCACCTGATCGCGATCTCCGGCTTCCACGTCGGGCTGGTGGCCGGCTTCGCCGCGTTGCTGGCGTCGGCGGCGTGGTGGGCGTGGCCGGGGCTCGGCCGGCGCTGCCCACGGCCGGTGGCGATGGCGGTCGTGGGCCTGCTGGGCGCGGCCGGGTACGCCGCCGTCGCCGGGTTCGCGCTGCCGACGGTGCGCACGGTGCTGATGATCGCGGTGGTGGCCGGCGTGCGCGCCGCACGGCGACCGACGTCGACCTTCGAAGCTCTGGCGCTGGCGGCGATCGCGATCCTGCTGGTCGACCCGCTTGCCATCCTTGGCGCGGGGTTCTGGCTGAGCTTCTTCGGTGTCGCCTGGCTGCTGTGGTGCCTGCCGGACGCCGGGCAACGGCCGGTTCGCGACCTGCTGTCGGCGCAGGGCGTGGCGACCGTTGGCCTGTTGCCGCTGGCGGCGGTGCTGTTCGGCGAGGCGTCGCTCGCCGGACCGGTGGCCAACCTGATCGCGGTGCCGTGGTGGAGCCTGGTGGTGGTGCCGCTGTCGCTGCTGGGAACGCTGCTCGAGGCCGTGCATGTGGGCTGGGGCGAGTGGGCGTGGCGATTGGCGACGTGGTGCTTCGAGGCCAGCTGGCCGCTGTTCGAACGCTTCTCGGCCAGCGGGCTGGCATTGTGGTGGTTGCCGGAGCCGCGCTGGTTCGCGCTGCCGCTGGCGGTGCTCGGCGCCTTCTGGCTGCTGTTGCCGCGGGGACTGCCCGGCAAGCCGCTCGCGCTGTTGCTGTGGCTCCCGCTGCTGTGGCCGGACCGGCATCTCCCGGCCAATGGCGAGGCCGAACTGCAGGTGCTGGACGTGGGGCAGGGCATGGCGATCCTGGTCCGCACCGCCAACCACAGCCTGCTGTACGACATGGGGCCCGCCACGCCCGGCTATGACGCCGGCGAGCGCGTGGTCCTGCCGGCGCTGCGGGCGCTGGGCGTGCGCCGGCTGGACCGCGCGGTGGCCAGCCATGGTGACAGCGACCACGCCGGCGGGTTCGATGCGGTGGTAGCCGCGCTCCCTGTCGACCGCACCGATGCGCCGGAGGGCGCGCCGGTCGCGGCCGGCCACCACTGCGTCGCCGGTACCGGCTGGGAGTGGGACGGCGTCGAGTTCCGCTACCTGCATCCGACCCCGTACTTTCCGTACCTCGGAAACGAGGCCAGTTGCGTATTGCGCATCAGCACGGCACACGGGAGCGCATTGCTGACCGGCGACATCGGCGAGGTTGTCGAGCGCGGGCTGGTTCGGCGCGCAACCGGGGACCCCGCGTCCGCGATCGATGCCGACGTCGTGCTGGTCGCGCACCATGGCAGCGGCAGCGCCTCCGACCCGACATTCATTGCCGCGACCAGCGCACGCCACGCGCTGGTGTCGAATGGCCACGGCAACCGTTTCGGCCATCCGAAACCCGACGTGGTGGCGCGCTGGCAGGCCTCCGGCGCCCGGGTCCAAGCCACCGCCGAGGGCGGGGCGCTCACGGTGCGGTTGGCACCCGGCGGGCCGGTGGTCGAAACGCGACGGGACGCACATCCGCGCCTGTGGGACGCCGCCCGCCGCGCCGCGGGCGCATCGGGCACCGCGCAGGCTGGGCTATCCTACCGGCCGGAGTAGATCGGCCGCGGGCCGGAGGTTGTGCGTGCTGGAACTGGTCAAGGCCGGCGGTTGGCCGATGATTCCCCTGCTGGTGCTGACCGTGCTCGCGCTGGCGATCATCCTGGAGCGCGCGTGGACCCTGCGCCGCGCCGCCGTCGCGCCGCCGAGCCTCGGGCAGGAGGTCCGGGCCTGGGCGGCGGGCGGCAAGCTCGACCCCGCCCACATCGACTCCCTGCGCGCCACCTCGCCGCTGGGTGCCCTGCTGGCCGCCGCGCTCGACGTCCGCCACCGCCCGCGAGACCAGATCCGCGAGCGCATCGAGGACGTCGGCCGCCACCTCGTGCACCGCATGGAGCGGTACCTCAACACCCTGGGCACGATTGCCGCCGCCGGTCCGCTGCTCGGCCTGTTCGGCACGGTCGTGGGCATGATCCAGATGTTCCTGGTGATCGGCGAGAGCGGCATCGGCGACGTCAACGAACTGGCCGGCGGCATCGGCAAGGCGCTGGTCTGCACCGCGACCGGCATGATCGTGGCGATCCCGGCGCTGATGGCGCACCGCTGGTTCCGCGGCCGCATCGCCGAGTACATCGTCGACATGGAACACGAGGCCATCCGCCTGCTCGACACCATCGAGCCGGCCGCCGCGTCGGCCGAGGTCGCCGCGGGCAGCCACGGCATCAACCCGCCGGTGAGCGCGAGCTGACCGATGCGCATCCGCGACCACCGCGCCGACGATTCGCCGCAGATCGACCTGGTGCCGATGATCGACGTCATCCTGGTACTGATCATCTTTTTCGTGGTCACCACCACGTTCGACGCGCGCTCGGTGATCAAGCTCGAACTGCCGCGCGCCAGTGGCGAGCAGACCGAGGCGACCGCGCCGCTGATCGTGCTGGTCAACGCCGAGGGTCGTTACTTCGTGGATGACCGCGAGGTGCTGCGGACCGACATCGGCTCGCTCAAGGCGACCATCGCCGAGGTCGCCGGCACCGACCGCGATCGCCCGGTGATGCTGCGCGCCGACGCCCGCACCCCGTACCAGGCGGTGGTGACCGTCTACGACGCGCTCGGCCAGCTCGGCTTCAACCGGGTCATGAGCGCCACCGCGCCGCCGGCCGGCGAGGGCAGCGGGGCGGTTCCGTGAGCCAACCCGCCACGCCGTGGCAGGTCTACCGGCGGCTGCTCGGCTTCGCGCGCCCCTACCGCCCCCTGCTGGCAATCGCCGGCGTCGGCATGCTGGTCGAGGCCGCGTCCGCCGCCGCCTTCACCAAGCTGATGGAGCCGGTGGTGGACGAGACGTTCATCGCCCGCGACAGTGAATTCAGCCTGCTGTTGCCACTGGCCATCGTCGGGCTGTTCGTGCTGCGTGGCATCGCCGGCTACGTCACCGACATCCACATGGCCAAGTCCGGCCGCGGCATCGCCCGCGACCTGCGCGTGCTTGTTCTTGGGAAGTACCTGCGGCTGCCGGGCCTGCGGTTCGACGCCGAGCCGGTGCCTTCGATGCTGGTGCGGCTGGGTTCGGACAGCGACCAGGTCGCACAGGCGGCGATCGATGCGATGAAGGTGATGCTGCAGCAGACGCTGCAGGTGATCGCGATGCTCGGCGTGATGCTGTGGACGAGCTGGCAGGTGACGATCGCGATCCTGATCATGGCGCCGCCGCTGGCGTGGATCATGGACAAAGTCGGCAAGCGCTACAGGCGGATCAGCCACAGGATCCAGGAAAGCGGCGCGGCCCTGATGCAGTCGGCCGACCAGGCGCTGGGCAACCAGCAGGAGGTCAAGGTCTACGGCGCGCAGCAGGTCGAACTGCAGCGCTACGCGGACCAGGCCGACCACCACCTCAAGCTGAGCCTGAAGGTAGAGTCGACCCGCAGCATCTCCTCGGCGATGGTGCAGTTGATGGGCTCGATCGGGCTGGCGCTGCTGCTGTTCTTCGCCGGCCGCGAGGCGATGGCGGGGCGCCTGAGCGCCGGCGGCTTCGTCACCCTGATGATCTCGATGATGGCGATCATCCCGTCGCTCAAGCAGCTGACCAACGTGCAGGGCATGTTGCAGCGCGGTGTCGCCTCGGCCGACCGCCTGTTCGACGTGATCGACGCCGAGGACGAGGCCGATGAAGGCCAGCGTCCGCTGGAGCGCGCGCGTGGCGAGATCGAGTTCCGCGACGTCAGCGCCCGCTACGCGGGGCAGGCCGAGCGGGCGCTGAGCGACATCAGCTTCATAGCGCGGCCGGGCACCGTGACCGCGATCGTCGGCCGTTCGGGCAGTGGCAAGTCGACCCTCATCAAGCTGATCCCGCGTTTCTACGAAATCGAGTCCGGGCAGATCCTGCTCGACGGCCACCCGCTGCGCGACTACCCGCTGGCCGACCTGCGCCGGCAGATCGCGCTGGTCGGGCAGCAGGTGATGCTGTTCGACGGCACGGTCGCGGCCAACGTCGCCTATGGCGAACTCGGACAGGCGACGCCCGACGGCCTGGAGCGCGCGATCCGCGGCGCCAACGCGATGGAGTTCGTCGAGCGCCTGCCCGAGGGCGTCGATACCGGCATCGGCAGCAAGGGCGGGCGGCTGTCCGGCGGCCAGCGCCAGCGCCTCGCGATCGCCCGTGCGATGCTGAAGGACGCGCCGGTGCTGATCCTCGACGAGGCCACCGCCGCGCTCGATACCGAATCCGAACGGCTGGTGCAGGACGCGCTGGAGCGGTTGATGCCCGACCGGACGACGCTGGTGATCGCCCACCGGCTGTCGACGATCGAACACGCCGACCAGGTGCTGGTGCTCGACGAGGGACGCATCGTCGAGCGCGGTACCCATTCCGAGCTGCTGGCGCGCGGCGGGCTGTACGCCCACCTGCACCGCATGCAGTTCCGCGAGGCCCAATGAACCCCGGTCCGACGGCTCCTTCCAGCCGGCGCGAGCACCAGCCGCCGTACTGGTACGGCGAGGCGCCGGTGCCGCTGCATGCGCGGCTGCTGGCGTCGGTGTACGCGCTGGTGACGGGTGTGCGCCGCTGGCTGTACCGCAAGGGCTGGCTCCGCAGCAGCCATCCCGGCGTGCCGGTGATCGTGGTCGGCAACATCACCGCCGGCGGCGCGGGCAAGACCCCGCTGACGATCGCGCTGGTCGAGCGGCTGCGCAGCGAGGGCTGGAACCCGGGCGTCGCCAGCCGCGGCTACGGCCGCGCCGACGTCGCCAACGCGGTGTGGGTCGAGGCCGACACCGCGCCCGCCATCGGTGGCGACGAGCCGGTGCTGATCGCCCGCCGGACCGGCGCCATGCTGCGCGCCGACCGCGACCGCGCCGCCGCCGCGAAGGCGTTGGCCGAGGCCGGCTGCGACATCGTCATCTGCGATGATGGCCTGCAGCACTACCGGCTGGAGCGCGACATCGAGATCGAGGTGGTCGATGGCCGCCGTCGCTACGGCAACGGGCGGCTGCTTCCGGCTGGCCCGCTGCGCGAACTACCCGCGCGCGGCGAAGTGTGCGACTTCCGCGTCATCAACGGCGGCGAGCCCGGCTTCGGCGAATGGCCGATGCGCCTGCTGGCCGACCGCGCGGTGCCGGTGCGCGGCGGCCGCCCGCGGGCGCTTGAGACCTTCGCCGGCCATCGCGTGCATGCGGTCGCCGGCATCGGCAACCCCGAGCGATTCTTCTCGATGCTGCGCGGGCTCGGCATCGCCGTGGTGCCGCACGCGTTCGCCGACCACCACCGCTACCGCGAGTCGGATTTCGAGTTCGGCAGCCCGTTGCCGGTGCTGATGACCGAGAAGGACGCGGTCAAGTGCGCCGCGTTCGCCACCGACGCGTTCCACAGCGTGCCGGTGCAGGCCGCGCTGCCGCAGGGGTTCTGGGTGTCGCTGCTGGACCGGTTGCAGGCGCTCGACCACAATCGCGGCCATGAGCCCGGATGACTTCGTAGTCGCGATTCCCGCCCGCCACGACGCCACGCGCCTGCCGGGCAAGCCGCTGCGGCCGTTGGCCGGCGAGCCGCTGGTGCTGCACGTCGCCCGCCGCGCACTCGCCGCCGGCGCGCGCGAGGTCTGGGTCGCGGCGGACGACGCCCGCATCGCCGACGCGCTGCAGGGCAGCGGTGTGCAGGTCGCGATGACTTCGCCGGCGCATGCGTCCGGCACCGACCGGCTCGCCGAGTGCGCCCGCATCGCCGGCTGGGCCGACGACACGGTGGTGGTCAATCTGCAGGGCGACGAACCGTTCGCGCCGGCCGACGGCATCCGCACCGTTGCCGCGTTGCTGCGCGACAGCGGCGCGGAGATGTCCACCCTGGCGGCGCCGGTCGAAGACGTCGATACGCTGCTCGACCCCAATGCCGTGAAGGTGGTGCGGGCCGACAACGGCGACGCACTGTACTTCAGCCGCGCGCCGGTACCGTGGCCGCGCGACGCGTTCGCGACCGACCGCAGCCGGCTGCCGGAAGGCCACACCTGGCTGCGCCACATCGGCATCTACGGCTACCGCGCAGGCTTCCTGCAGCGGTTCGCCGCGATGCCGCCGGGGCGGCTGGAGCGGGTGGAATCGCTCGAGCAGTTGCGCGTGCTGGAGGCAGGTCACCGGATCGCGGTGGCGCTCACGCCGTCGCCGTTCCCGCCCGGCGTCGACACGCCCGACGACCTCGCCCGGGCCGAAGAACGCATTGCCACGGACCGCACGCGCGGCTGATCAGGCGCCAAGCCGGCCGATCAGCTGCACGACTGCGAACAGCACGCCGCCGATCAGCGCGCCGATCGCGGTGCCGTTGTAGCGGATGTACTGCAGGTCGCTGCCGACGCTGAGTTCCAGCTCGTCGACCAGTTCGCGGGTGTCCCAGCGGCCGACGCGCTCGACGATGAAACCGCGGATGCTGCCACGGTAGCGGTCCACCATCGGTTCGATCGTGTCGCGCAGCCAGCGGTTGATCCAGTCGCGCATGGCCGCGTCGGCGGTGAGCCGATCGCCCAGCAGCAGCGCGACGCCGCCGGCGCGCGCGGCGACTTGCGAGTCGTCCCGGCGCAGGTCCTGCTGCAGCCACGCCAGCACGTCGTCCCACAGGCCGCGGATGTAGCGGGGCAGGGCCGGATCGTCGAGCAGGCGGTCGCGCATGACCGCGACCTTGTGTTGCAGCGCCGGGTCGGTGCGCAGGCGCTCGATGAAGTCGTCCGCGTAGTCGTCGAAGCGCAGGCGCAGGTCGTGCTCCGGATCGGTCGCCATCTCGTTGACGAGGTCGCCGACGCCCGCCACCACGCGTTCGGCCAGCCGCCGCGCCACCGGTTCGTCCAGCCCGGTCAGGCGCAGCACCGACCACAGTTGCGGCGCGATGCGCGCCGCCACGGTTTCCTGCGTGGACGGGTCGGCCAGCACGCCCGCGACGTCCCGCAGCACGCTGTCCAGCAACGCCTGGTGGCGGCGCTGGTGGGTCATCACCTCCAGCACCTGGCCGGCCAGCGCGGCGACGTCCATGCGGCGCAGCTGCTCGCGGGTGAGCCGTTCCAGAAAGCCGTGCAGGCGCTCGCTGTCGAGCATGGCCAGCAGGTGCGGCGACAGGTCGACCACCAGCCGGCCGACCCGCGTGGCGTTCTCCGGCCGATACAGCGCCGCGGCCAGGCGCGTGGCCGGGTCGAATTCGTCCAGCTTGCGCAGCACCTCGCGCGGCTCCAGGAAGTGGTCGCAGATGAAGTCCGCCAGCGCCCGGCCGAGCGCGTCCTTGCGGTTCGGGATGATCGCCGTGTGCGGGATCCAGCGCTGTCCGAGCGGATGGCGGAACAGCGCGACCACCGCGAACCAGTCCGCCAGCCCGCCGATCATCGCCGCTTCGGCCATCGCCACCACCAGGCCGAACGCCCAGTGCGGGTGCCGCACCTCCATCCAGCTGCCGACCACGAACACCAGCGCCGCCAGCACCAGCATCGCCACCGCAATCCGCTTGCAGCGGGCGAGCGCGGCGGCGCGGGGCGAGGTGGCGGGCGACGGCATGCTCCGATGATTGCAGCGGCCGCGCACCCGCGCCAGCCCGGCCTGCCGTGTGAACGCGCACCGCACCGAGGCCCGCCGGCCGATTGCACGGGCGATAATCACCCCCATCCATGGAGCCGATGCCCGCCCGCCACGCCAACACGTCCGTGCCGCCTCCGTGTCCCGGCGGCTGCCGCGGAGGCCATCCGTGAGCGCCGCGCCGCCGTTCGACGGCAAGGCCTTCGCCCGCGCCCTCAGCACCGCGCCGGGTGTCTACCGGATGATCGGCGCCGACGACAACGTGCTGTACGTCGGCAAGGCCAGCGCACTGAAAAACCGGGTATCGAGCTACTTCAACGCGACCCCGAAATCGGCGCGGATCATGGCGATGCTGGCGCAGACGGCGCGGATGGAGGTCACTGTCACCCGTACCGAAGCGGAGGCGCTGATCCTCGAGAACGAGCTGATCAAGTCGCTAAAGCCCCGTTACAACGTGCTGCTGCGCGACGACAAGAGCTATCCCTACGTGCTGCTGACCCAGGAGCAGTGGCCGCGGATCACCATGCATCGCGGGCCGCGATCGGTGCCGGGGCGCTACTTCGGCCCCTACGCCAGTGTCGGCGCCGTGCGCGACACGCTCAACCTGATGCACAAGCTGTTCAAGCTGCGCAGCTGCGAGGACAGCGTGTTCCGCAACCGCAGCCGGCCGTGCCTGCAGTACCAGATCGGTCGCTGCAGCGGGTCCTGCGTCGGCCTGATTTCCGCCCGCGACTACGCCGAGGACGTGCGCCAGGCGACGCTGCTGCTGGAAGGGCGCAGCGACCAGCTCACCGACGAGCTCGGCGCGAAGATGGAGCGGGCCAGCGAACGCCTGGATTTCGAAGAAGCGGCCCGCCTGCGCGACCTGATCGCGTCGATCCGCACCCTGCAGGCCCGCCAGTACGTCGACGGCCGCGCTGCCGACCTCGACGTGCTCGCCGTCGCGATGCAGGGCGCCGCCGCGTGCGTGGTGCTGCTTGCGTTCCGCGACGGCCGCAACCTCGGCACCCGGTCCTTCTTCCCGAAGACCAACGGCAGCGAGAACCCGGACGAGGTGCTGGCCGCGTTCGTGTCGCAGTACTACGGCGAGCAGCTGCCGCCGCGCGAAATCGTTGTCGACCGTGACATCCCGGACCGCGAACTGATCCAGCAGGCGCTGTCGGCCTCGGGCGAGCGACGGGTCGAGATCCGCCACCGTGTGCGTGGAGACCGCGCCGGCTACCTCGACATGGCCCGCCGCAACGCGCAGATCACCCTGGCCAGCGAGCGCACCAGCCACGCCGCCCAGCTCGCCCGCGCCGAAGACCTGCGCGACCTGCTCGGCATGGCCGCGCTGCCGCAGCGCATCGAGTGCTTCGACATCAGCCACACCATGGGCGAGGCGACCGTCGCGTCGTGCGTGGTGTTCGACGCCGAGGGGCCGGTGCGCGGCCAGTACCGGCGCTACAACATCGCCGGCATCGAGCCGGGCGACGACTACGCCGCGATGCACCAGGCGATCAGCCGGCGGTTCAAGCGGGCGGTGGCCTCCGATGCGGTGGACGCCGACGACCCTGCTGCCGCCACCAGTCGCAAGCGCTCCGAGAAAGCCGCCGCGGTGCTGCCCGACATCCTGCTGATCGACGGCGGCGCCGGCCAGGTCGCGCAGGCGAGGGCGGTGCTGGACGAGCTGGGCGTAGAAGGCGTCGCGCTGGTCGGCGTGGCGAAGGGGCCGGCCCGCCGGCCCGGCGACGAGGAACTGCTGCTGCCTGACCGCCGCTGCGTGCGGCCGGGCGCCGGGTCGCCGGCACTGCAACTGGTCCAGCAGGTCCGTGACGAGGCCCACCGCTTCGCCATCACCGGCCATCGCGGGCGCCGCCAGAAGGCGCGCAGCACCAGCCGGCTGGAGGACATCCCCGGCATCGGTCCGCGGCGGCGGGCCAACCTGCTCAAGCATTTCGGTGGACTGGGCGGCCTGAAAGCCGCCGGCATCGAGGAAATATCACGCGTGGACGGGGTCAACGCCGCCCTTGCCGAGCGCATCTATGCGACCCTGCACGGGCTGGAGAACGCCGATGGCGCCCCCCGGGCCAGTGCGACACGGAGCGATGAATGAAGTTGACGGTACCGACCATGCTCACGCTGCTGCGGATCGTGCTGATCCCGGTGCTGGTGCTGGTGTTTTACCTGGAGTTCCGCGGGGCGCACATCGCCGCCGCGGCGATCTTCGCCCTGGCCTCGATCACCGACTGGCTGGATGGCTGGATCGCGCGGCGCTACAACCAGTACTCGGCATTCGGCGAGTTCCTCGACCCGGTCGCCGACAAACTGATGGTGGCCACCGCGCTGATGCTGACCGTCCAGGCGCACCCGACTGTCTGGATGACGCTGTGGGCGGCGGTGATCATCGGCCGCGAGATCGCGGTGTCTGCTTTGCGCGAGTGGATGGCCGAGCTGGGCCAGCGCGCGAAGGTGAAAGTGGCCTCGATCGGCAAGATCAAGACCATCGTCCAGATGGTCGCGCTGGTGTGCCTGCTGTACCAGCAGGACTTCCTCGGCCTGCCGGTCTTCGTCATCGGCGAGTGGCTGCTGGCCGCCGCCGCGCTGCTGACGCTGTGGTCCGGATTCGCCTACCTGCACGCGGCGTGGCCGTCGCTGAAGGAAGATGCGAAAAACTAGTTGACACTTCTGCGTCCATGCCTAAAATGGCGGCTCCTCAGCGGGAATAGCTCAGTTGGTAGAGCACGACCTTGCCAAGGTCGGGGTCGCGAGTTCGAGTCTCGTTTCCCGCTCCAGATTTCGCCCTCCGGTCCGCCGGAGGGGTTTTCGAAACAAACCCCGTTCGCGGGGTTTTGTTTTTTCCAGAGGCTGCTTCGTGCAGCCGGCACCACAAGCGGTATGCTTGCGGTGCGCGTCATCCGGCCGGGTGGCAGAGTGGTTATGCAGCGGACTGCAAATCCGCGTACGCCGGTTCAATTCCGACCTCGGCCTCCATCTTCAAACCGCGCCCCGGCGCGGTTTTTCTTTTGTCGCGACCCATCGGCCCGGATGGCGAAACTGGTAGACGCAAGGGACTTAAAATCCCTCGGCCGCAAGGTCATGTCGGTTCGATCCCGACTCCGGGCACCACGCACTCAGGCGCGTTCGCGCCGTACGCTTTGCAGGAACGCCTGCAACAGCCGTCCGCGATGGCGCCGGCGGTGCAGTACCAGGCTCAGTTCGCGCTGCAGCGACAGGAACGGCGTGTGCAGCACCGCGATCCGCCCCGCCTCGCGCGCCGGTTCGACCGCCACCTGCGGCAGCAATGCCAGCCCGAGCCCGGCGATGACGGCCTGCTTGATCGCCTCGCTCTGGCCGAGTTCCAGCACCGTTTCACCCGCCGGAAGCGAGGCGAGCATGCGCTCGGCCTGTCCGCGGGTGGCAGAACCCGCCTCGCGCAGGATCCATCGCGCACCGGCGAAGTCCTCCGGGCGCAGGCGCTTGCGCGTGGCCAGGCGATGGCCGGGCGGGGCGCAGACGCAGAGTGCGTCCTTGCGCCAAGGCAGCAGTTCGAGCTCGGGATGCGCGGCCGGCCCCTCGATGCAGCCCAGGTCGAGGCTGTAGTCCAGCATGCCGGCGAGGATGGCGGCGCTGTTGTCCACGTGCAGGCGCAGCGACACCCGCGGATGCGTGGCCACGAAGTCACCCAGCAGGTCGCCCACGAGGTAATTGCCGATGGTGTTGCTGGCGCCGAGGCGGAGGTCCCCAGAGAGTTGCCCGGGCGACTCGGCCGCGCCGAACTCGCGCAGCCGCTCGAGGATCTCCTGCGCCTGTGGCAGCAGTCGCTTGCCGTGGGCGTTGAGGTGCAGCCGTCGCTGCACGCGGTCGAACACCCGACGCCCCAGCAGGCGCTCCAGTTCCGACAGGCCCATGCTCACTGCCGGCTGGCTCAGGTGAAGCTGGCCGGCCGCGCCGCGCACGCTGCCGGCGACGGCAACGGCGACGAATATCTCGAGCTGGCGGGGGCTGACGCCGATCATCAGGTTATTTGATCATGCCGCTAAGTAATATCAACTGTACTGAGGAGGCGGCAACGCGGAGCATGCACGCCACCCGCCGTCCCCGACCGCCATGCCCCAGACCGTCGCCTCCCGCCTGATCCCCGAGTCCCTGCGTCCCGGGCCGCGCCTGCTGCCGGGCCTCGCGCTCGCGCTCGCGCTGGGGCTTGCCGGGCTGTGGCTGGCCGACCTGCCGTGGCTGGCGCGCTGGCAGCTGAGCGCGCTGACCTGCGCGATCGTGCTTGGCCTGCTGGTCGGCAACGTGTTGGGTGCGCGGCTGCCGGCCAGCCTCGGTCCCGGGCTGCACCTGTCTCAGCGACAACTGCTGCGTGCGGGCGTGGTGCTGTACGGGTTGCGATTGAGCTTCCAGGACATCGCAGCGATCGGCGTTGCCGGGCTGCTGGTCGACCTGGTGGTGGTCGTCTCGACCCTGCTGTTGGGCACCTGGGCGGGGCGCCGCTGGTTCGGGCTGGACCGCCACACGGCGATGCTGACCGCGGCCGGCAGTGCGATCTGTGGCGCGGCCGCGGTGCTGGCGGTGGAGCGCGTGATCCGCGCCGAACCGAGCAAGGTCGCCATCGCGGTGGCGACGGTGGTGCTGTTCGGCACGCTCAACATCTTCCTGTATCCGGCGCTGTATCCGCACATCGGGCTCGACCCGGCGGCGTTCGGCCTGTACGCCGGCGCGACCGTGCACGAGGTGGCGCAGGTGGTGGCGGTCGGCAGCGCGGTCAGCCCGGAGACCGCCGACGCCGCGGTGATCGTCAAGCTGACCCGCGTGCTGCTGCTGGTGCCGGTGCTGCTGGCGCTCGGCTGGCACGAGGCGCGCGCCAACGGTGGCGAGCGGGCGATGGTGATCCCGTGGTTCGCGCTGGGCTTCCTCGCCGTCGTCGCATTCAACTCGCTGGTGGAGCTGCCGCCGTCGTGGAAGTCGGCGCTGCTGACGCTGGACACGCTGCTGCTGGCCACCGCGATGGCCGCGCTGGGCGTGGAGACGCGCGTCGCCAAGCTGCGTGCGCTCGGGCCGCGGCCGCTGCTGCTGGCCGGCGTGCTGTTCCTGTGGCTCAGCGTGGGCGGCTACCTGCTGGTCCGCGCGGCTACCTGACCGCGGCCACGCCCCGACCACGGCGCCGTCACGACGGGGGTCGATAAGGTTCGGCCATGCTTCCGAACCTGCTCGCCATCGCCATGGCCGCGGCGCCGCAGGCTGCCACGGTGCCTCCCTACGACGCAGCCGCCTACGACCGCTGCCTGGACAGCCTCGAGACCCGGGCGAGCCGCGAGGGTATCGACCGGGCGCTGTTCAACCGGCACGTGCGCGACGTGGTGCCCGATACCACGGTGCTGCGGCTGCTTGACGCGCAGCCGGAGTTCAGGACGCCGATCTGGGACTACCTGGCCGGACTGGTCGACCAGGAGCGCGTCGCCGATGGCAAGGCCATGCTCGAGCAGCACGCGGCCACGCTGGAGCGTGTACGCAAGGCCTACGGCGTCGACCCGGCCACGGTGGTCGCGGTCTGGGGCGTGGAGAGCGACTTCGGCGACACCTTCGGCAAGCGGCCGCTGCTGCAGTCGCTGTCGACACTGTCATGCATGGGACGGCGGCAGGATTTCTTCCGCGACGAGCTGTTCGCGACGCTGCGCATCATCCGCGACGGCGACGTCGCGCCCGAGCGGCTGGTCGGCTCGTGGGCCGGCGCTTTCGGCCACACCCAGTTCATCCCGTCGACCTACCGCCGCCTTGCGGTGGACTTCGACGGTGACGGCCGGCGCGACCTGGTCGGCAGCATCCCCGACGCGCTGGCGTCGACCGCCAACTACCTGAAGCGTGCCGGCTGGCAGACCGGCAACCCGTGGGGTTACGAGGTCGCGGTGCCGCGCGGCTATGCCGGCCCGAGCGGACGCACCCATCGCCGGCCGCTGTCGCACTGGGTCGGGCAGGGCATCACCCGCGTCGACGGCAGCGCGATCGCGCCGGATGCGAGGCGCACGGCGCTGGTGATGCCGGCGGGCAGGGACGGGCCGGCCTTCCTGGTGTTCCGCAATTTCGACGCGATCTATTCGTACAACGCCGCCGAGAGCTACGCGTTCGCGATCGCGCTGCTTTCCGATCGCTTGCGCGGACAGGGCGGACTGGTGCGCGACTGGCCGACCGACGACCCGGGCCTGTCGCGACGGGAGCGGCGCGAGCTGCAACGGATCCTGCTGCAGCGCGGGCACGACATCGGCGAGGTGGACGGCATCATCGGTGCCGGTTCGCGTGCCGCGATCAGGGTCGAACAGCAACGACTGGGCCGCACCGTCGACGGACGCGCGAGCCAGGGGCTGCTGGCCGCGCTGCGCGAAGCGACGCCGGCCACGCCGGTCGACACCGACGGCCAATAGGCGCGGCGCACCCACCATCCCGGCCGGGCTCGGGGGGCGCGGTTATCCTTGGGTGTCCGGTCCACGGGAGATTCCATGTCGCGTTATGCCCTCTACATCGCCGCGCTCGCCCTGACGCTGCTGCCGGCGCTGATGACGCTCGTGCTGGATCGCGACTGGATGTGGCTGCTCCTCGTGTCCGGCGCGCTGGCCGCACTGGGCACCTGGGACCTGCTGCAGACGCGCAGCACGCTGCGTCGCAACTACCCGCTGCTGGCGCACTTCCGCTACGGGCTGGAGTCGATCGGCCCGGAAATGCGGCAGTACTTCATCCAGGCCGACACCGCGGAGGTACCGTTCTCGCGGCTGCAGCGCGCACTGGTCTACCAGCGCTCCAAGTCGGTGATCGACACCCGTCCGTTCGGCACCCTGCAGGACGTCTACGGCCCGGATTACGAGTGGATCAACCATTCGATGGTGCCGAGCCAGCACGTCGACCCGGACTTCCGGGTGCTGGTCGGCGAGAACACAGCGCAGCCGTACTCGGCGAGCGTGTTCAACATCTCGGCGATGAGCTTCGGTTCGCTGTCGGCCAACGCGATCCGCGCGCTCAACAAGGGCGCGAAGGCGGGCGGCTTCTACCACGACACCGGCGAGGGTTCGATTTCGCCGTACCACCGCGAACACGGCGGCGACCTGGTGTGGGAGATCGGTTCGGGCTACTTCGGTTGCCGCGACCACGAGGGCAACTTCAGCGTCGAGCGCTTCGTCGAGAACGCCATCGACCCGCAGGTCAAGATGATCGAGGTGAAGCTGTCGCAGGGCGCCAAGCCGGGCCACGGCGGGGTGCTGCCGGCGCCCAAGGTCAGCCCCGAGATCGCGGTGACCCGCGGTGTGCCGCCGGGCGTGGAGTGCGTGTCGCCGGCGCAGCACAGCGCGTTCTCGACACCGGTCGGGCTGCTCGAGTTCGTTGCCCGCTTGCGTGAGCTTTCCGGCGGCAAGCCGACCGGCTTCAAGCTTGCGATCGGCCACCCTTGGGAGTGGTTCGGCATCGCCAAGGCGATGAAGGAAACCGGGATCCTGCCGGACTTCATCGTGGTCGACGGCGCCGAGGGCGGTACCGGCGCATCGCCGGCGGAATTCATCGACCACGTCGGCGTGCCGATGCACGAGGCGCTGATGCTGGTTCACAACACCCTGGTCGGGCTGGAACTGCGCGACAATCTGCGGCTGGCGTCGGCCGGCAAGATCACCAGCGCGTTCGACATCGCGCGCACGCTGGCGATGGGCGCGGACTGGTGCAACGCGGGGCGCGGCTTCATGTTCGCGGTCGGCTGCATCCAGGCCCAGGCCTGCCACACCGACCATTGCCCGACCGGCGTCGCCACCCAGGACCCGCGCCGCTGGCGTGGGCTGGACGTCACCGACAAGGCGGTGCGCGTCCACAACTTCCACCACAACACGGTGCGGGCGCTGCGCGACCTGATCTGCGCGGCCGGCCTGGAGCACCCGCGCGAGATCGGTCCCGAACACATCATGCGTCGGGTGACGCCGACCGAGGTGCGCTCGCTGGCGGCGCTGTTCCGCTTCCTCGAGCCGGGCGAGCTGCTCGCGGGCATCCCGGAGCACTCGGTGTTCAAGGCGTTCTGGGCGAGTGCGCGCAGCGACTCGTTCTGCGCGCCCGAGCGGGTACGCCGGATGCGGCAGAGCAAGTCGTTCTGAGGCGACTCAGTCGAGCAGTTCGAGCACGCGTTCCGGCGGGCGGCCGATCACGGCGCGACCGCCGTGGACGAAGACCGGGCGCTCGATCAACCGGGGGTGCGTCGCCATCGCGGCGATGATCCGCTCGTCCGTCAGTGCCGGGTCGTCGAGCCCGAGTTCGGCGTATTCGCTTTCGCCGGTGCGCAGCAGCGTGCGCGCCGGCAGGCCGAGCATCGCGACCAGTTGTCGCAGTTCGTCTTCTGTCGGCGGCGTGTCGAGGTAGGCGACGATCTGCGGCTCGATGCCGCGTTCGCGCAGCAGCTCCAACGCACCTCGCGACTTGGAGCAGCGGGGGTTGTGGTACAGGCGGGTGGGGTGCATGCCAATGCTCCTGACAGGTCCGTGCCGCGGGCACAAAAAAGCCGGCGCGGGGCCGGCTCCGGTACTGCTGGTGGGCGGTGCAGGGATCGAACCTGCGACCCTTGCCGTGTGAAGGCAATGCTCTACCGCTGAGCTAACCGCCCGAATACTGCGTTACTGCTGGGCCGCGCAGTTTACTGGCCGCCACGGTCGCCGGCAAGCCTCCAAACGCCTCAATAGGGTCGGCACTGCATGAAGCGCACCGGCTGGCCGGTGGACGGCGCCGGCTGCAGCTGCACGCGGGATGCGCCCAGTGCCTGGCTGCGCTCCATCACGCTGCAGATCCCGTCGATGTGGGCCTCGGTGGCATCGGGCATCAGCTGCACCACCAGGGTGGACCGGGTCGCCCAGCCTGCCTCGATGACGCCTGGCAGAGCGCCCACGTCGCGCTCGATCCGGGCGCGCTGCTCGTCTTCGCTGAGCTGTTCGGCCGGTGCGTCCGGGGTCGCCGCCGGTGCGGAGGTCGCGGCCGGTACATCGGCGGTGGCTGCGGGTGAGGCCGGTTGCGGGGTGGCTGCGGACGGGGCGGAAACGCTTGCATCGGGCGTGGCGTGCCGCGCCAGCAACAGGGCGAGCGCCAGGCCCAGCACCAGCGCCGCGATCCACGCGAGCACCATCGCCCGCCACATCCGGCGCCGCGCACCGGCAACGAGGTCCTTGTGCACGCTCGGCGGCAGCAGCGGGTCGATCAGCGTCCACAGCATCGGGCCATCGAGCAGCTCGATGCCGCCGGCGTTGCGGCGCGCATCCGGCTCGATCCGGCCGAGCGTCGCGAGGATGCCGCCGCTGGCACCGCTGGCGCGCACCGCCTGCCGCAGGTCTTCGACCATCGTGCGGTCGATGCGGTAGTCGACACCCTGCTTGCAGGTCAGCAACCAGGTCTGGTCGTCGCGGTTGAGCAGGAGGTCGGCCTTCTGCCCGCGGTCGGCCGCCGGTTCCAGCCGGCTGGCCTCGAAGCCCTGCGCCTGCAGCGCTTCGATCACGAACCGCGAGAACTCGCGCCAGCGCATCGCCGCCAGCGTCTTCAGGCCGGCTTCCACCACCCAGCGCCGGCATTGCACGCGCCACAGCCAGGCGCTTGCGGCCGCGCCGAGGAGGAGGGCGATCACCAGCATGGTCACGACGAAGGGGATGGTCGGCATTCCCTGGTTCTACCTGTGGGCCGGAAGGTCCGCGCAATATACGTGCGGCACCGGCAACGCGAAGTGAGGTGCGGCACGTCCCGGCAAGTTGCCGGTAGTGCTCAGAACCGCTCGTCGAGGATGCGGCGGATCTCCGCCTCGATCGGGCCCTTCATCGCGCCCAGCAGGAAGCCCAGCTGCGCGGTGACGTGCAACTGCCCCGGCAACAGCGCGATGCGCCCGTCGACACCGGTGCGGGTGAAATCGAGGATGTCGCCGTTCCAGCGGCACTCCATGCCGAACCGGTCGACGAGTTTGTCGGCCACGTCCTGCACCGCCTGCCGCGCGTGCGCGGGGGGCAGGGTGTGCGGATGCTGGATGTCGATGCTTGCCATGGGCGCCTCCTTTGGACGGCCCATTGTGCGGTGCGCCGGCGGCGGTTCACAGCCCGTGGGCGGGGTGTCGGGGGCGTGCTAGATTCTGCCCGCGTGAATGCCATCAGCCTGCGATTCCCCGACCACGACCGCGATGACCTGGCCCTTGGCCGGGGCGTCCACGCGTTCGGCCATTCGGGAGCAGGGCGGCTGGACCGCGTCGAGCGACGCGAGGATGCGCTGGTGCAGTTCTGCGTCGACCGCCGTGGCGTGTGGCTGCAGTCGCGTGCCGCCGATGGCGCGGTGCACGTCAACGGCCGCCCGGTGCGGCAGATGGCGATGCTGCGGCCGGGCGATTCGATCCACGTCGAAGCGGTTGAGCTGGTGCTGCTCGGCCCCGCGCCGGAACCGATGCCGCAGGGCGTGCCGATCGTGCGCGAGAGCGACCGCCGGGCGGTCCTGCGCGGCATCGGCGGGCCGTCGCACGGGCGCTGCTTCAGCCTCGACCATGCGCGCGAGGTCGGGCACGACGTGGAATGCGATATCCGCCTCGACGGACCGGGGATCGCCGATCGCCACTCGCGGCTGGAGCCGCACCAGGACGGCCTCGTGCTGCGTGATCTCGGCGGCGGGACGGTGGTGGTCAACGGCCATCCGGTGGGCGAGGGGCTCCTGCAGCCCGGCGACCAGCTGGTGTTCGGCGGCCAGCACCGCTTCGTGATCGAGGCGCCGATGTCGCCGGGCGCGGCGGTCGAGCCGGTCCCCGTCGACGATACCGATAGTACCGACGCCGCGGCGACGAAACCGTCGCCAGTCGCCTCGTCGATGCGCCGCATCCCGTGGCTGTTGCTGGCCGCATTGCTGATCGCCGGCGCGTTGACCCTGCTGTTGATGTTCGGCACCCGCTGAATCCCGGCGGGTGGCGATACGACCTTCCCGACCTTTCTGACGGAGTTCCCCGCATGACCCGCGCGTACAACTTCAGTGCCGGCCCCGCGACCCTGCCCGAATCCGTACTGCGCCAGGCCGGCGAGGAACTGCTCGACTGGCGCGGCGCCCGCGCGTCGATCATCGAGCTGAGCCACCGCGGGCCGGAGTTCATGCAGGTCGCGACCGAGGCCGAGGCCGACCTGCGCACGCTGATGTCGATTCCCGACAGCCATGCGGTGCTGTTCCTGTCCGGCGGCGCGACGACGCAGCAGGCCTTGCTCGCCCTCAACCTCGCCGCGCCGGGCCAGGTGGCGGACTACGTGGTGACCGGTCACTGGGGCAAGACCGCGATCAAGCAGGCGCAGCCCTACGTGGCGGTCAACGTCGCCGCGGATGGCGACGGCGGCGGCTTCCGCGACATTCCGCCGGCGACCGACTGGCGGCTCACCGATGGCGCGGCGTACGTCCACGTCACGGCCAACGAGACCATCCACGGCGTCGAGTTCCAGCACACGCCCGATGTCGGTGACGCGCCGCTGGTGGCCGACTTCAGTTCCAGCATCGCCGCGGGGCCGCTCGACGTGTCGCGCTACGGGGTGATCTACGCCGGCGCGCAGAAAAACCTCGGTCCGGTCGGCGTGAGCGTGGTGATCGTCCGCCGCGACCTGCTCGAGCGCACCGGCCACGCACGCGCACCGATCTTCGACTACGCCCGCCATGCGCAGGCCGGCTCGATGCTCAACACCCCGCCGACGTTCAACTGGTACCTGGCCGGGTTGGTGTTCAAGTGGATGCTGGCCGAGGGCGGCGTCGAGGAGTTCGCGCGGCGCAACGCACGCAAGGCGGCGGCGCTGTACGGCGCGATCGACGGCTCGGGCGGGTTCTATCGCAACGAGGTCGCGGTGGCGGCACGCTCGCGCATGAACGTGCCGTTCTTCCTGCACGACGATGCGCTCGACAAGACGTTCCTCGCCGAGGCGAAGGAGGCCGGGCTGATCGCGCTGAAGGGCCACCGCGCGCTCGGCGGGATGCGGGCGTCGATCTACAACGCGATGCCCGAGGAGGGCGTACAGGCACTGGTCGCGTTCATGGGCGATTTCCAGAAGCGCCACGGCTGATGACGGCCGGGAATGGCGGAATGGCGAACGCGCCGTTCCGGCGTACCCGGGAGGCGCGGCGGCGTGTCATCCTCGGGGCGGCGTGCCGGTCATCCGGCGCGTGCCTGTAGCGCCCACCCCACGCATCCCGCCCGGAACGTAAATGAGTACCGACCACCCCCGCCAAGCCGCCGCGGCCGACGAGCCCCGGAACACCGCCGCGACGCCCGCCAGCCCCGAACTGCAGGCCCTGCGCGAGCGCATCGACGGCATAGACCGTGAAATCCAGGCCCTGATCACCGAGCGCGCGCAGTTCGCGGGCCAGGTCGGTCGCGCCAAGGGCGAGCTGGCCGCGGCGATCGACTACTACCGGCCCGAGCGCGAGGCGCAGGTGCTGCGGCGGGTGGTCGACCGCAACGAGGGACCGCTCGACGATGGCGCGCTGGTGCGCCTGTTCCGCGAGATCATGTCGGCGTGCCTGGCCCAGCAGGAGCCGCTCAAGATCGGCTTCCTCGGCCCCGAGGGCACGCATTCGCAGCAGGCCGTCTACAAGCACTTCGGCCACTCGATCCACGGGCTGCCGCTGGTCAGCCTGGAGGAGGTGTTCGGCGAGGTCGAATCCGGCGCGGCCGACTTCGGCGTGGTGCCGGTGGAGAACTCCACCCAGGGCACGATCCAGTCGACCCTCGACATGTTCCTGACCTCCCGCGTGCGCATCTGCGGCGAGGTCGAGATGCGCGTGCACCAGCACCTGCTGTCGCGCGGCGGCCGGATCGAGGACATCGAGCGGGTGTACTCGCATCCGCAGTCGTTCGCGCAGTGCAAGGCGTGGCTGCGGCAGTACCTGCCGGATGCCGAGAAGATCCCGGTGGCCAGCAATGCCGAGGCCGCCCGGCGCGCCCGCAATGCCGACGACGCCGCGGCCATCGCCGGCATCAGCGCGGCCACGGTGTACGGCCTGAAGAACGTCGCCGGGCCGATCGAGGACCGGCCGGACAACACCACGCGCTTCCTGGTGCTCGGCCGCGAGCTGTTCCCGCCGTCCGGCAACGACCGCACCTCGCTGCTGGTGTTCATCAAGGACCAGCCGGGCGCGCTGCACCACGTGCTGGCGCCGTTCGCCCGCCACGGGCTGAGCATGAACCGCATCGAGTCGCGTCCCGGCCACACCGGGCGCTGGCAGTACGCGTTCTTCATCGACGTGGGCGGGCATGCCAACGAGGACGCGATGCGGCGGGCGCTGGATGAGCTCGCCGAGTTCGCGCAGGAGGTGCGGGTGCTGGGCTCCTATCCGGTGGCGATCGTGTGAGCGACGCGGGCACCCTGATGACCGATGAAACGCAACACGGCGAAGCGTCGTTCGCGGCCCGCGCCCGGCCCGGCATCCGCGGGTTGCGCGCCTACGACCCCGGCCATGACCTGGTGACGCTGCGCCGGCGCTTCGGCGACGCGCTGGTCGAACTCGGTTCCAACGAGAACCCGTGGGGCCCGTCGCCCGCCGCGCGCGAGGCGGTGCTTCGCCAGCTGGACATGCTGCACCGCTATCCCGACCCGCTGGGGGCCGGCCTCAAGCGTGCGCTGGGCGAGCGGCACGGCGTGGACGCTTCGCAGGTCCTGCTCGGCAACGGTTCCCATGAACTGCTGATGCAGCTGGCGCAGGTGTTCGCCGGGCCGGGCGACGAGGTGGTCTACCCGCGCTACGGATTCGCGGTGTTCGCGCTGGCGGCGCAGGCCGTCGGCGCGACGCTGCGCGTTGCCGATGCGCTGCCACTCGATGCGGCGATGCCGCTGGGCCATGACCTCGACGCACTTCTGGATGCGATCGGCCCCGCCACCCGGCTGGTGTACCTGGCCAGTCCCAATAACCCGACCGGGACCTGGTTCGACGGCCAGGCGTTGGCCGGGTTCCTCGCCCGGGTGCCGGAGCACGTCATCGTGGTGCTCGACGAGGCCTACGCCGAGCTCGCCGACGCGCCGGACTACGCCAGCGGGACCGGGTTGCTGCCGCGGCATCCGAATCTGGTCATCACTCGCACCTTCAGCAAGGCCTACGGCCTGGCCGGCCTGCGCTGCGGCTACCTGCTGGCGGCGCCCGGCCTGGTCGCGGTGATGGAGCGGCTGCGCGAGAGCTTCAACGTCAACGGCCCCGCGCTGGCTGCCTGCGAGGCTGCGCTGGCCGATGTCGATCATCTGCAGCAGGTGCGCGACTGGAACGCCCGCGAGCGCGCCGCCCTCGCCGAAGCCTTGTCCGCGCGAGGCTGGCGGGTGCTGCCGTCGCAGACCAATTTCCTGCTGGTCGAGTTCGGCGCCGCCGGCGCTGTCGAGGCCGCACTGGTCGCCGCCGGCGTGGTGCTGCGGCCGATGGCCGGCTACGGCCTGCCCGGGTTCCTGCGCATCACCGTCGGCACGGCCGACGAGAACCGGCGGCTGCTGGCCGCACTCGACGCGGTGGCCGCATGAGCAGCACGCAGGCCAGCCGCGAGGACTGGATCGCCGCGCCCGGCAGCCCGCTACGCGGCGAGCTGCAGGTTCCGGGCGACAAGTCGATTTCGCACCGGGCGATCATGCTGGCGGCGCTGGCCGAGGGCAGCAGCCGCATCGACGGTTTCCTCGAAGGCGAGGACACCCGCGCCACCGCCCGCGTGTTCGCGCAGATGGGCGTGCGCATCGAGACCCCGGACCCGCAGCGCCGCATCGTCCACGGTGTCGGCCTGCATGGCCTGCAGGCGCCCGCCGGGGTGCTGGACTGCGGCAACTCCGGCACCGGCATGCGCCTGCTTGCCGGCCTGCTCGCCGGGCAGCGTTTCGACAGCGTGCTGGTCGGCGACGCATCGCTGTCGCAGCGGCCGATGCGCCGCGTGACCGGACCGCTGGCGCGAATGGGGGCGGTGGTCGAGACCGCGGCCGGCGACCGGCCACCCCTGAGAATCAACGGGAACAAGAAGCTGCAAGCCGTTGATTACGAACTTGAAATAGCAAGCGCGCAGGTGAAGTCGGCCCTGCTGCTCGCCGGCATCTATGCCGACGGCGAAACCTGCGTGCGCGAACCGCGGCCGACCCGCGACTACACCGAACGCATGCTCGCCGCGTTCGGCTGGCCGGTGGATTTCGCGCCCGGCGTGGCCCGGGTGACCGGCGGCGGGCGGCTGGTTGCGACCGACGTGCAGGTGCCCGCCGACTTCTCGTCGGCCGCGTTCTTCCTGGTCGCCGCCAGCGTGGTGCCCGGGTCGGAGCTGTGCCTGCGCCGGGTCGGCATGAACCCGCGCCGGACCGGCCTGCTGCAGGCGTTGCGGGCGATGGGTGCCGACATCCGCGAGGACAACCGCAGCGAGCAGGGCGGCGAACCGGTCGCCGACCTGCACGTGCGCCACGCGCCGCTGCACGGCATCGAGGTACCCGAGGCGCTGGTGCCGGACATGATCGACGAGTTCCCCGCGCTGTTCGTCGCCGCGGCCTGCGCCAGCGGCCGCACCGTCGTGCGCGGCGCGGCCGAACTGCGGGTCAAGGAGTCCGACCGCATCGCCACCATGGCCGCCGGGCTGCGGACGCTGGGCATCCGGGTCGACGAGCAGCCCGACGGCGCGGTGATCGAAGGCGGCCGGTTACGCGGCGGCGAGGTCGATGCGCATGGCGACCACCGGATCGCGATGAGTTTCGCCGTCGCGGCGCAGGTGGCCGACGGCGACGTACGGGTCAACGACGTTGCCAACGTGGCGACCTCGTTCCCCGGTTTCGAAACGCTGGCCGACTCGATCGGCTTCGGCCTGCGCGCGGGCTGAGTTCGCCTAGCGCCCGGCCGGCGCGAACTCGATCGGCACCACCACGCTGCCGACGGTGGGGCGGCCGTCGAGCATCGCCGGCTCGAACCGCCAGCGCTCGACCGCGTCGACGGCGGCCCGGTCGAGCAGGCGCGAACCGCTGGTCTGCGCCACGCTGACCGAGGTCGGCACGCCGTCCGGGCCGATCGCCGCCTGCACCATCACCGTGCCGCTTTCGCCGCGGCGCAGGGCGCGCGGCGGGTAGCGCGGCGCCGGCATCGCGCCGGGGATCGGACGCGGCTGGCTCAGCGCGCCGGGTGCGGGTGCGGGCGCCGGCGCGGGTTCTTCCGCGACCGGCTGCGGCGGCTCGATCAGCCGTGGCTCCTCCTGCTGCACCACCTTGTCCGCCGGTTTGCGCTCGTCCGGGTCAAGGCCGCTGGCGTCGCGGCTGCCCGCCGGCAACGGCATGGGGAGCGGCTCGTAGTCGACCGGAGCGGCCGTCGGCGGCGCACCGTCGGCGCGGAAGAAACCATCGTCGTCACGGTCGCCGGACCACACCAGCGCAAACAGCACGAGGCCGATCACGAACGCCGCCAGCACCAGCCACAGCGCGCGTAGCGACGGGCGCCATGCGTCGAGATCGAGGCGGAAGCGCGACGGGTTGGGAGTCGGATCAGGCATGGTACGGCTCGTCGACGGACGCCCCATTGTGCATGCGCATGGCCGTCGGTGTCGGCCGGCGGCGCGCGGGCGGCCCATCCATCGCGATTCCACGCGATAATCGCGAACCCGATCACCCCGGATGCGGTTCCCATGCTCGACCCCAACCTGCTGCGCCAGCAACCCACCGAACTCGCCGGGCGCCTGCGCGCCACGCGCGGATTTGAACTCGATGCGGAGGCGCTGCAGGCGCTGGAAGCCGAGCGCAAGCAGATCCAGGTCCACACCCAGGAGCTGCAGGCCCAGCGCAACAGTCGCTCCAAGGCGATCGGCCAGGCCAAGGCGAAGGGCGAGGACGTCGCCGCGCTGCTGGCCGAGGTTGCCGGGCTGGGCGACGAGCTGAAGGCCAGCGAGACCCGCCTGCAGGCGATCCAGGGCGAGCTGGAAGGCATCGCGCTGGGCATCCCGAACCTGCCGCACGAGTCGGTCCCCGCCGGTACCGACGAGTCCGGCAACGTCGAGCAGCACCGCTGGGGCACGCCGCGCAGCTTCGACTTCGAGGTGAAGGACCACGTCGAACTCGGCGCCCGCAACGGCTGGCTCGACGGCGACACCGCGGCGCGGCTCAGCGGCGCGCGCTTCACCGTGCTGCGGGGCCAACTGGCGCGCCTGCATCGCGCGCTCGCCCAGTTCATGCTCGACCTGCACACCGGCGAGCACGGCTACGAGGAAACCAACGTCCCGCTGCTGGTCAACGCCGACAGCATGCGCGGCACCGGCCAGCTGCCGAAGTTCGAGGACGACCTGTTCGCGACCGAAGTCGGCGACGCCGCCTCGGCCAACAACCGCCGTTACCTGATTCCGACAGCGGAAGTGCCGCTGACCAACATCGTCCGTGACCAGATCGTCGAGGACGCGGCGCTGCCGCTGCGCATGACCGCCGACTCGATGTGCTTCCGTGCCGAAGCCGGCAGCCACGGCCGCGACACCCGCGGCATGATCCGCCAGCACCAGTTCGAGAAGGTCGAGCTGGTCTGCGTGAGCCGGCCGGACGAGTCCTACGACGAGCACGAGCGGATGACCCGCTGCGCCGAGGTCGTGCTGGAGCGGCTGGGCCTGCCGTACCGCCGCATGCTGCTGTGCAGCGGCGACATGGGCTTCTCCGCTGCCAAGACGTACGACCTGGAGGTCTGGCTGCCGAGCCAGGACACCTACCGCGAGATCTCCTCGGTTTCCAACTGCGAGGCGTTCCAAGCCCGCCGGATGCAGGCGCGCTGGCGCAACCCGGCGACCGGCAAGCCGGAACTGGTGCACACCCTCAACGGCTCGGGCGTGGCGATCGGCCGTGCGCTGATCGCGGTGATGGAGAACAACCAGAACGCCGACGGCTCGATCACCGTCCCCGAGGTGCTGCGGCCATGGATGGGTGGGCTGGAGCGAATCGGCTGACGGTTGCGCGACGTCGCTCCGTGAAAAAGGGCCGCGAGCGGGCCCTTTTTCTTTGCGGGAGACGGGAGGATGTCAGGCCGCCAGCGCCTCGCACGGCCCGTCGATCCGCTCGCGCGCCGCGACGATCGATGCCTCGCGCTGTTCCGGCGACACCGCCAGCCCCTCGGCGGTGATGAACTCGACCTCGGTGATGCCCCAGAAGCCGAACACGAAGCGCAGGTACGGCTCGATGAAGTTGGTCGGCGCATCGCCCGAGTGGAAGCCGCCGTACGCGCCGGTCACGAACACCTTCTTGCCGCCGGCCAGCCCGACCGGGCCCGCCTCGGTGTACTTGAAGGTCTTGCCCGCGACCGAGATGCGGTCGATCCAGGCCTTGAGCTGGCTGGGGATGTTGAAGTTGTACATCGGCACCCCGACCACCACCACGTCGGCGGCGAGGAACTCGTCCATCAGGGCAGTGGCCAGCGCCGCCTCGTCCGCATCGGCGCCGGCCAGCGAGCCGCCGTCGAGGTGGGGCAGCAGGGTGACCGCCAGATCCCGATAGCTGACCCGCAGGCCGGGCGTCGCGTCCTGCCAGCGCTTGACCATCGCCGCGCTCAGCGAGCGGCTGGTGGAGTTGTCGCCCAGGATGCTGGAGTCGATGTGGAGCAGTTTCATGGATTCCCTCGTGACCGGTGGGGCCGTGGCCCGTTGGAAGCCAGACTAGGTTGTTGCGGTTTCGGGATAAACCGAATCTAATGCCACGGAATGTTCCGAATTTGGAATTAACGTGCACGATCTGAACGATCTCTACTACTTCGCGATGGTGGTCGACCACTCCGGCTTCGCCGCCGCCGAGCGGGCGCTGGGCATCCCCAAGTCGCGCCTGAGCCGGCGCATCACCCAGCTGGAGAACGAGCTGGGGGTGCGGCTGCTGCAGCGTTCCACGCGGCGCTTCGCCGTCACCGATGTCGGCCAGAGCGTGTATCGCCACGCCCAGACGATGCTGGCCGAGGCCCAGGCCGCGCGCGAGGTGGTGGACCGCCTGAGCGCGGAGCCGCGCGGGCTGATCCGGGTCAGCGTGCCGGTCGGCACCGCCCAGCAGCAGATGCCGCAGCTGCTGCCGGAGTTCCTCGCCCGCTACCCGCAGGTGCGCGTGCAGCTGCAGGTCAGCAACCGCCGGGTGGACGTCATCAACGAGGGCATCGACGTCGCCCTGCGCGTGCGTTCCCGGCTGGACGACGATGGCAGCCTGGTGATGCGCAGCTTCGGCCAGATCCAGGAGCTGCTGATCGCCAGCCCCGACTACCTGCGCAAGATGGGCCGGCCCGAGCGCCCCGAGGACCTCGCCGAACACATCACCCTGAGCATGAGCGAGGACGAGTCGCGCCAGCGCTGGGAGCTGCACGGGCCGGATGGCGAGATCAAACGGATCGACCTCAAGCCGCGCGTGGCCGGCTTCGACTTCCCGATGCTGATGGCGCTGGCCAAGCAGGGCGTGGGCATCACCATGCTGCCGGAAACCATCTGCTCGGACGCCGTGCGCCGCGGCGAGCTGCAGGTGGTGCTGCCCGAGTGGCGCCTGCCGCAGGGCATCTTCCATGCCGTGTTCGCCTCGCGCCGCGGCCTGCTGCCGGCGGTGCGGGTGTTCATCGACTACCTCGCCGAGAAGGTGCCGGGCCTGGTGGAATCGGCCCGGGTGGGCTGCATCGACCTCGACGGCAAACCCTGCACCGACGCCACGCCGAAGGCCGCCAACCGCTGAGCGCGGCCCCGCGCACCATGCGAGAATGTCGCCCGCCGCGCGCAACGCGTCGGCGCGCGGGACGCATCCGGAGAGATGGCCGAGCGGTTTAAGGCACCGGTCTTGAAAACCGGCGAAGGGTCAAACCTTCCGTGGGTTCGAATCCCACTCTCTCCGCCACCCGCATGGTCCGGCAGACGCCGCGGACCCGGCCTTCAGCGCAGGATGACCGGCACGCGCGACCAGCCGCCGGCCGGGGACATGGCGCGTTCGGCGGGGTCGTCCGGGTCGAGGGTGACCGAGGCGGTCGCGTCGAGCAGCGCGCGCAGCACGATGCGCAGTTCCAGCGTCGACAGCAGCCGTCCGGGGCAGGCGTGCCGGCCGATTCCGTAGACCAGGTTGTGGGCGCGGTTGGCTTGCGGGTCCAGCGCGTCGGGGTCGCCGAACACCGCGCTGTCGCGGTTGGCCGACGTCCAGTGCAGGGTCACCCGGGCCGCCGCCGGCAGGTCGACGCCGCCGATCGTCAGCGGGCGGGTGGTGATGCGGCGGTTGGACAGGAACGGGTTGTCGATGCGCAGGATCTCGTCGATCAACGCGTCGAACTCGGCTTCCGCGACGCCGGCGCGCAGGCGCTGCTGCAGTGCCGGGTCGCTGGCCAGTCGGTGCACGAGCACGCCGACACACAGGGCGATCGAACCCAGGTCGCCGCCGGTCCAGTTGCGCAGGACAGAGACGATCTCCGCGTCCTCCAGCGGCCTGCCTTCGACCTGCGTGCGCATCAGTGCGCTGGTGACGTCGCGTGCACCGCCCGGACATTGGCCGTCGCGACGGGTGTCGAGCACCGAATGGATCAGCGTGTCGAAGTCCTCGGCCACGCGCAGCGTCCAGTCGCGGTCGCCGGAGCGGGTTGCGGCGTGGTTTTCGGCCACCCAGTCGACCAGCCGGTCTTCCAGCTCGGCCGGCCAGCCCAGCCAGGCGCTCTGTGCGCGCACGGCGAACCGGGCGCCCAGGTTCGACACCGCGTCGACGCTGCCACCGCGGGGCAAGGACGCGACCAGCCCGGTCGCGATGCGGCGGAAGTCGTCGAGGAAAGGTTCGAGCGCGGCGGCGTCGAGGAACGGGTCCAGCGCCTGCCGGTAGGCGGCGTGGCGGTCGCCGTCGAGGCCGTTGGGAATCTGCAGGTACCGCGACACCGCGCTGGAGAATCCCGCGTCGTCCAGCGCCGCCTGCACGACGAGGTCGTGGCGCAGCAGGATCCAGTCGCCCCGCTGGTTCCTGACGACGCCGTGGCAGGGCCGCAGCGCGTCGGTGGCGGCCCGCTGGTCCCGCGTGGGAGTCGGCAGCCCGTCCGGTGTGTGTTCGGTCATCCCCAGCCCGTCGTTGCCCGTGCCCGCGCATTGTAGGCAGTGCACGCGGAGGCGACTAATTGGCGCTCAATCGCCGCCGGTCGCCGCACCGCCGTTGGTGCCGGCCGCATCCCACGCCCGCAGCGCCGCCTCGATCGCGTCGATGCCGCGCGCGGCGGCTTCCGGGTCCAGCTGCGACACGGTGTCGCGCTCGCTGTGCAGCACGTGCATGACCTTCGGCGGCGTCGCGGGCGGCTTGCCGGCGTAGGCCCCGAGGATGCCGTCGATCTCGTCGCGGCCGACCAGTGAGTACGACACCGCCGGCCACTGCGCTTCGAGGAAGGCGAGGTGGTCGGTGGGCGGGTATTCGCTGCCGGCGGACAGTTGCAGCGTGGCGTCGGCGGCGGCCGTGCGGGTGGCAGCGACCAGCGCGTGGGTCGGGTCGGGCGCCATCATCCACACCGTGTCGCCCCAGCCGAACACGTCGAAGTTGACGTATTGCGCGGGTGCCGGGCCGCCCGCCTGCACGAACGCGCGGGCGCCGAGCAGGCCGAGCTCCTCCTGGTCCCAGAACGCGACCGCGACGCGGTGGTTGTGCAGCGGTTCGGCGAGGAACCGCTCGGCGAGCTCCAGCACGACCGCGCTGCCGGAGGCGTTGTCGGTGGCGCCGGCGCCGGTGCCGACCCGGTCGGAGTGGGCACCCAGCAACAGCAGCGGCGCGTCGGCCTCGCCGGCGACGTCGGCCAGCAGGTTCTCGCCGTCGCCGTGATCGCTTTGGAAGCCGGCGCTGCGTACCTCGAGCCCGAGCGCGTCCAGGCGCTGCCGGATGTTTGCGCGGCGCGCGGCGTTGTCAACGCCCGCGGCGATCGCGCCCACGTCGTCGAGCCACTCGCGCGCCGCGTCGCTGGTTGCCACCGGTTGTGCCGGGACGGCGGACGCTGCCGGTTCCGCGGAGTGCATGCAGGCGGCCAGCAGCAGGGACAGGGCAAGCGCGGTCGATACCGGGCGTAGGCGGGTCGATGTCATGGCGGTTGCGGTTGCGGGAGGTCGGCCGAGTGTGCCCGATCCCGGACCCGTGCCGCACAGGGCGCGGTTGCACGGGTCCCGGGCCGCCGGTAGCCTGAAGAGCAGGGATGGGGGAATCACAGGGAAGACGATGGCGATCAAGGTTTTCTTAGTGGACGACCATGCGCTGGTCCGTACCGGCATGCGCATGATCCTGTCGGCCGAGGTCGACATCGTGGTGGTCGGCGACGCCGAAAGCGGCGAGGCCGCGATGCCGCTGATCCGCTCGCTCAAGCCCGACGTGGTGCTGTGCGACCTGCACCTGCCCGGCGTGAGCGGGCTGGAAGTGACCGAGCGGATCGTCAAGGGCAACCACGGCACGCGCGTGATCATCGTTTCGGTACTGGAGGACGGCCCGCTGCCCAAGCGGTTGCTGGAAGCAGGCGCGTCCGGCTACGTCGGCAAGGGTGGCGATGCCACCGAACTGCTGCGCGCGGTCCGAACGGTTGCACGTGGCCGGCGTTACCTCGCCAGCGGGATCGCGCAATATCTGGCCTTGACCGGGCTGGACCGCGGCTCGGAATCGCCCTTCGACCTGCTTTCGCCGCGCGAACTCGAGATCGCGATGATGCTCGTGCAGGGACTCAAGCAGGACGTCATGGCTGGCCGGCTTGGCATCAGCGCCAAGACCATCAGCACGCACAAGACGCGGCTGTTCCAGAAGCTGGAGATCACCGACACGGTGGCGCTTGCGCGGCTGGCCGGCCAGCACGGCCTGATGGAGCCGGCGCTGAGCCTGTAGACGGGGACCCGCGCAGCATCAGTCGCGTCGTGCAACAAAAAACGGGCCGCATCGAGCGGCCCGTTCCGTTTGCGTGCCCGCGGCGGGTCAGGCGTCGCGGTGGCTGCGCGCCGGGTCCTCGCCATCGTCACGCTGTCCCTCGACCGCGGCCTGCTGCGGCGCGGCCGCGGGCGGCTCGGCGTCGAACAGCCCCGGGGTGCGCGGTTGCGCGGCGGCGCCGGCGCCGTTCACGCCGGCCGCGGCGCCGCGCTCGATGTCGGCGGACGGCGAATCGGCCGGGGGCTCGATGACGTCGCCCGTCGGTGCGGCCGGGGTGATGACCTCCTCCTCGACCACCGCGGTTTCGACCACGGCGGACTCGTTGGCGGGCACCGGGGCCGGGACCACCTCGTCCTCGACGATCGCCTGCTCGACCACGGGGGTCGGCTGGTCCGTCGAAGGCTTCTCGTCCGACGTGCCACCGCCAGCCAGCCGGGCTGCGGTTTCGGCAGGGGAGGGCGACGGTACGGCGGGAGCCTGGGCCTCGACCGGCGCTGCCTGCGCGGCGGCGACGTCCGGCGATTCGGTCACGTTCGACGGGGCATCGCCCGTGTGGACGGCCTCTGCCGCAACCGGCGCGACGACCGCCGCGGCGACGGTTGCCGGGCTGCTTTCGGCTTGCCCGGACGTCGCCGCCGGCTTGCGGGTACGGCCGGTGCGCGGAGCGCTGTCGGGAGCCGGCGCCTCGGGAGCGCTCGCGGTTGCGCCGTCGTCGAAGTCGAACTCCGGCTGCGAGCGGGTGGCGACGGGAGCGGTGTTGTCGGCGTCGGCGTCGGCGTCGATGTCGTCCAGCGCGTCGGTGTTCGCCTGGCCCTCGGCCGTGGCGTTCTCACCAGCACCGCGACGGCGGCGGCGGCCGCCGCGACGGCCACGACGGCGACGGCCGCCTTCGGCGCCGGCTTCGCCCTGTTCGGAAGTGCTGGCGTTCTGCGTGGGTGACGGGGTGGCGGCGGTCGTGTCCTCGACCTGCGGCTTCGCGGTCTCGGTAGGGGCGGCAACCTCGGCGTTCGTTGCGACAGCCGCAGCCGTCACGGCCGCAACCGCCTCGGTCGCCGGAGCCTGCTCGGCATCCCTGCGGGGCTTCTCGGCACGCGGCTGGCGCGGCGGCTTGGGCGCCTGGGCTTCGGCCTGTTCGGTCGAAGCGGCCTGGGCGGTGCCATTGCGGTTGCGCTCGTCAGCCTGCGCGCGCGGCTGCTTCTGCCGGCCCTGCTTGCCACCGCGACCGGGCGCCTGCTCCTGCGCCTGGCCGTTGCGCTGCTGGCGCTGGCCGTCGCGCGACTGCTCGTCACGGCGACCGTCGCGACCCTGCTTGCCTCGGCGCTGGCCGCTGCGTTCGCCGCGGTCGTTGCGATCACCGCGTCCGCGGCCTTCCGACGACCGGCTGCGGTTCGACGATTCCGTCTCGGCGGCCGGCGCGCTGCCTCGGAAGAAGCGCATGATCCGCTCGACCACGCCGACCGAATGCGTCGGTGTGACCACCGGCGCGACCGGCGCCGGGGCGGGGACCGGTTCGCGCGGCTCGCGCAGCGGGGCCGGCTGGGCCGGCTTGACGTTGGTCACCGCCGGCGCCGCCGGGATGTTGAGGTGGGCCTTGGTCAGCGCGTGGGTCGGCAGCTTGCGCGGCGTGCCACGGTGGTAGCTCGGGCGGCTGGTCTCCTCGCCGAGCTCGTTCTCGCGGATACGGGTAACCTCGTAATGCGGGGTGTGCAGCTGCTCGTCGGCGACGATCACGATCGGCGCGTCGTGGCGGCGCTCGATCTCGCTCAGCGCGCGGCGCTTCTCGTTGAGCAGGAAGGTCGCGATCTCGGTCGGCGCCTGCACCAGCACCTGGCCGGTGTTGTCCTTCATCGCGTGCTCTTCGGCGACGCGCAGGATCGACAGCGACAGCGACTCGACCGAACGCATGCGGCCGTGGCCCTCGCAGCGCGGGCAGACGATCTGGCTCGACTCGCCCAGGCTCGGGCGCAGCCGCTGGCGGCTCATTTCCAGCAGGCCGAAGCGCGAGATCCGGCCGACCTGCACGCGCGCACGGTCCTGCCGCAGCGCGTGCTGCAGGCGGTTCTCCACTTCGCGCTGGTGCTTGTTGGACGACATGTCGATGAAGTCGATCACCACCAGCCCGCCGAGGTCGCGCAGGCGCATCTGGCGGGCGACTTCCTCGGCCGCTTCCAGGTTGGTGTGGAACGCGGTTTCCTCGATGTCGCTGCCCTTGGTGGCGCGTGCCGAGTTGACGTCGACCGCGGTCAGCGCCTCGGTCTGGTCGATCACCAGCGCGCCGCCGGACGGCAGGCGCACTTCACGCTCGTAGGCGTTCTCGATCTGCGACTCGATCTGGAAGCGGTTGAACAGCGGGACGTCGTCGGTGTAGTGCTTGAGCTTGCGCAGGTTGTGCGGCATCACCTGTTCGACGAACTCCCGCGCCTCGGCGTACATCTCCTCGGTGTCGACCAGGATCTCGCCGACGTCCGGGCGCATGTAGTCGCGCAGGGCGCGGATGATCAGGCGCGACTCCTGGTAGATCAGGAACGGCGCCGGCTTGCTCAGGGCGGCCTCGGCGACCGACTTCCAGACCTGCAGCAGGTAGTCGAGGTCCCACTGCAGCTCTTCGGCATCGCGGCCGACGCCGGCGGTGCGGATGATCACGCCCATGTCGTCGGGGATGTTCAGGCTGTCCATCGCCTTCTTGAGCTCGGCGCGGTCGTCGCCCTCGATCCGGCGCGAGACGCCGCCGGCGGTCGGCGAGTTCGGCATCAGCACCATGTAGCGGCCAGCCAGCGAGATGAACGTGGTCAGGGCGGCGCCCTTGTTGCCGCGCTCCTCCTTGTCGACCTGCACGACCACTTCCTGGCCTTCGCGCAGCAGTTCCTTCAGGCCGGCCTTGTTGGGGTCGACGCCGGACTGGTAGTAGTCGCGGGAGATTTCCTTCAGCGGCAGGAAGCCGTGGCGGGCAGCGCCGTACTCGACGAACGCGGCCTCGAGCGAGGGCTCGAGGCGGGTGATCTTGCCCTTGTAGATGTTGGACTTCTTCTGTTCCTTCGACGGTTGCTCGATGTCGATGTCGTACAGGTTCTGTCCGTCGACAATCGCTACGCGCAGTTCTTCCGCCTGCGTCGCATTGATCAGCATGCGCTTCATTGTTGCGTCCTCGCGCGCTCTACCGCGCGGAACGCCGTGGCGTTTCGCTTCTGGACCACCGGGCCCCGCCTTCGCGACTGTGCAGGGTGCTGTTTGGAGCAACCCGTGCGCGCGCCGGCGCGACCTGACTATTTCCAGCGCTACGACACCACGGCATGCCGCGGGAGCGCTTGTGTACTGCTTTCCTGTATTTCGGGCCGGCGGCTGCGGTTGGCGGATGCCTTGGCGCCGCGCGGGGCGTGTTCATTACAGGCGGTTTGACCCGCCGGACGAGGGTCGGTTCAGCCGGGCCGTCGCTGCTAACATGGCTGCCCGTGCTGAAGTACCGGCACTGGGCAGTGGTCAGGCGTGGAACGGAATCGCAGGTGGGGCTTTTGGCCCCGTCCTCCCGGTTGACGCCGCGGCCGCGCCGGGTCGCCAGGGGGAAGTCCCTGCGAAATCAAAACCTTATCTCGCGTCGCGAGTGTAACAGATAACCCACGACGGATGCCCCATTCAGCCAACCCCGACGCCGGTGAGAACCGTGCCGGCGCCCGCACCGTGCGGGTGCCCGATGAGCGCGCCGGCCAGCGGCTCGACAACTTCCTGCTGGGCCAGCTCAAGGGTGCGCCCAAGTCGTTGATCTACAAGCTGGTCCGCTCCGGCCAGGTGCGGGTGAACGGTGGCCGGGCGAAGGCGGAACGCAAGCTCGAGGGTGGGGACGAGGTGCGGATCCCGCCGTTGCGTCTCGCTGAACCGGGAGACCGCCCGGCGCCGCCGAAGGGCTTCATGGACGCGCTGGACGCCGCGATCGTCTACGAGGACGCGCGGCTGCTGGCGCTCAACAAGCCGTCCGGCGTCGCCAGCCACGGCGGCAGCGGGATCAGTTTCGGCGCGATCGAGACCATGCGCGCCCTGCGTCCCAACCAGACGCTGGAACTGGTCCACCGCCTCGACCGCGACACGTCGGGGCTGCTGGTCATCGCCAAGAAGCGCTCGGCGCTGACCGAGATGCAGGCGCTGATGCGCGGGGAGGGCGGCATCGCCAAGCGCTACCTTGCGCTGCTGACCGGCCGCATGCCCGATGGCGTGATGAGCGTGGACGCACCGCTGCACGCCGGGCTGCGCCAGGGCGGCGAGCGCCACGTGCAGGTCACCCCGGCCGGCAAGCCGTCGCTGAGCCACTTCCGGGCGCTGGAGCGGCGCGGCGGGCAGTCCTACTGCGAGGTGCGGATCGAGACCGGGCGCACCCACCAGATCCGCGTGCACGCCGCCCACATCGGCCACGCGGTTGCCGGCGACGACAAGTACGGCGACCCCGCGGTCAACAAGCGGCTGCGCGAACAGGCGGGATTGAAGCGGCTGTTCCTGCATGCATCGACGCTGGAGTTCGCGCTCGACGGCGGCAAGGTCCAGTACCTGCTGAACGCACCGCTGGCCCCCGAGCTGGTCGACGTCCTCGACCGGCTGGCGTAAACCTCGCGCGAGGCGCCGCGGCTATTCGTCGTACTGGAAGCACATCTCCGGGCGCACGTCCGGCGGGCTGAAGGTCACCGGCACGCGCAGGTCGGTGGCGACCGGATTTCCGTTGCGGGTGGCCGGCCGAAACTTCCAGCCCTGCACCGCGTCCAGCGCCGACTGGTCCAGCTGCGGGTGGCCACTGCTGGTCTCGACCCGGATGTCGGCCGGCGAGCCGTCCACGCCGATCTTCATCAGCAGGCCGACGGTGCCGCCACGGTCGAAACAGGCCAGCTCGGCCGGATAGGCCGGCGGCGGAGTGTCGAGCGCGACCGGCTGGGTCGGCGGGACCATCATGCTGGTGTCGGGCGGGCCGCCCTCGCAGGCGGCCAGCAGCGCCAGCAGGGCGGTGCCGAGGAGGGCGGTGCGGATGGACGTGTGGGACCTGCCGATCGCGTGCGTGCTCATGGCATTACTCCGTCAGTGACTCGGTCTTGGCCGCGCAGATGAAGTCGTTCTCGCTGAGGCCGCCGACATCGTGGGTCGAGAAGCGCACCACGCAGCGGTCGTAATGCACGCTTAGGTCGGGGTGGTGGTCCTCGCGGTGGGCGATGAAGGCCAGCGCGTTCACGAACGCCATGGTGCGGTGGTAGTCGTCGAACCGGTACGTCTTGACCAGCGCGTGGCCGTCCTCCGCCAGTTCCCAGCCGGGAATGTCCGGCAGCAGTTCGCGGATGCGGGCCTGGCTGAGCTTGTGTTCGCTGCCCCGGCGCGGGACGCAGTGGGCGCGGGCGAGGGGGATCAGGTCGTTCATTGCGGTTCCTCTGGCAGGGGTCGACTGAACGAAACGCAGCGACGGCGGTCGGACGAAGGACAGGCGCGGTGTTGCCGCGCGCAGGCCGCTAGAATAGCCGCATGATCCAGATTTCCGAATCCGCGCAGACCCATTTCCGCAAGCTGATCGAACGCGAGGCGCTGCCCGGCCTCGGCGTGCGGCTGTCCGCCGTCGACGCCGGCACCCCGCGCGCCGACGTGCGGCTGGAGTTCGCCGAGCCCGGCGACCTGCACGGCGACGAGTGGGCGATCGACTGCGACGGCTTCACCCTGTGGCTGGAAGCGGCCAGCACGTCGTACCTCGACGGCGCCGAGATCGACTTCGAGACCCGCGACACCGGCGGCCAGCTGCAGATCCGCGCGCCGAAGATCAAGGGCGTCGCCCCGGGCGAGTCCGCCTCGCTGGTCGAGCGCGTGCGCTACATCGTCGAGAACGAGATCAACCCGCAGCTGGCGGCGCACCGCGGCAGCGTCGCGATCGAGGAAGTGACCGCCGAGGGCGTGGTGGTGCTGCGCTTCGGCGGCGGATGCCACGGTTGCGGCATGGCCGACATGACGCTCAAGAACGGAATCGAGAAGACCCTGCTGGAGAAGGTCCCCGGGGTGACGGCGGTGCGCGACGCGACCGACCACGACACCGGCGCTTCGCCGTACATCAGCCGCAGCGGCGCGGCCTGAACCCGGCCCCGCGTCGTTGATGATCTCAGCCGACGCACTGATCCAGGCACTGCAGCGACGCCTGCTGGTGCTGGCGCCGCACAGGCGCCGGCCGCCGGGGGAGTTCCCGCCCGGGTGGCAGCAATGGTTCGACGCGATGCGCGCCCGACCGGGACGGGTGACGGGCGCACCGGCCGACGCGCTGGTGGCCACGCTGTTGCAGCGCCCGCTGGCGACGCCGCCGCGTCGGGTCGGCGAGCTGACCCGCTGGGAGGCTTTCACCACCCTGTGGCGGCAGCAGTGGGACCGCCCGGAGCCGCAGGACCGCGGCCTGCGCTGGCTGGCCGGCGGCATCACGGCAACCTGGCACCTGCTGCTCGCCGCGATGCTGGTCTGGCTGATGTACCTCGACCTGATCAACGCCGCGCACCCGCCGCCGAAGGGCGAGGAACTGGTCGTCCAGATCGAGTACATCGGCGAGGGCACGCCGGAGGACGTCGGTGGCGGGCCGGACGCGGAACCCGTGCCGCAACCGGTGCAACCGGCCGCGCAACCGGCACCATCGGAGGCGCAGGCGGCGACCGCCGTGCAGCAGCCGTCGCCCGCACCGCCGGAGGCCACGACGGAAGCGTTACCGGTGCCGCCCGCATTCGAGGTGCAGCCGATCGACATGTCGCAGCCGGTGGTGCCGCTGCCATCGACCGCGGTGGCCGAGCGCGAGGTGCCGCTGGCCGAACCCGAACCCGCCGCGCAGCCGCTGGCGGTCAGCGAGCCGGTGCCGGACGTGTCGGAGACGTTCGTACTGCCGCCGCCGACGCGCATCGAGGCGCCTCCGGTGGCGATGCCGGAACTCGAGGCGACGGTGCCCGAGATGCAGGTCGTCGAGATTCCGCGGGAGGTCCGCGCGCCGACTGTGCAGCGCCTGCCGACCCCGACGGTTGCCCAGCCGGTCTTGCAGGCGACCGTGCCGGAGGTGGCGGTACGCGAGCTACCGGTGCCCTTGCGGCGGCCGGCGGCGCCGGTCATCCGGACGGAGCCGGCGGAGGTTCCGCGGATCCGTGCGCCGGTCGCGAGTGTGCGCGAGCGGCGGATCGAGGTCGAGCCGCGCGAAGCGCCGACGCCAAGACCGGCCGCGCCCACACCAGCGCCCGCCCGCGACAGCGCACCGGCCGAGGCGACCGCGGCCGCCGAAGCGACACCGGCGCCCAAGACGCCTGACATGTCGGGCACCCCGGCGACGCCCGCCGCCTCCCCGTCGTCGGAGCCCAAGCCACAGGCCATGGCCGGCCCCAAGCCGACACCGGCCCCCGGTGGCTGGCCATCGCCGCAACGCGCCGACGACTGGGGCGCGTCGGACACCGAACGTCCCGGCGCCCAGCGCGGCGAGCCACCCGGCCTCTACAACAGCGACGGCAGTGTCCGCCTGGCGGAGTCGCCCGGCTCGGCATCGCCCGGCCAGGCGCCTGGCACCATCACCGAGGAGATCGCCGACCTCGACCGCGCCGGCACCTGGCTGCGGCGCCCACCGAACGACTACGAGCCGACCGCCTTCGACGAGTACTGGCGCCCGAACGAGACGTTGCTGCAGGAATGGGTGCGCAAGAGCGTCACCACGATCCGCATCCCGATCCCCGGCACCAGCAAGTACATCGAGTGCACCACCGTGATGCTGGTCATGGGTGGCGCCTGCGGCATCGGCGACCCCAACCTCAACGAGCAGCCGGCGACCGCGCGGCCGCCACCCGACATCCCGTTCAAGCCCGAGCTGCAGGAAGGCAACGGCAGCCGCCCGCCCGCGAGCGGCGGTTGACCGCCAACCGCGGCCCGTTCGACGCCCACGAAAAAGCCCGCGCGATGGCGGGCTTTTTCGTGTCGGGCGCTGGTGCGTCGTGTCAGTCGTCCATTCCGCTCAGGTCGACCAGCTCGCCCTCGCGCGAGGCGAAGTACACCGACAGGTCGGCGATCTGCTGGTCGGTGAGCGCCTTCGCCTGCGCCGACATCAGCGCGTGGTCGCGCGCGCCGCTGCGGTAGCCCTGCAGCGCGTGGCCGAGGTAGTCGGCGAACTGGCCACCCAGCTTCGGATAGCTCGGATCGATCGGCGCGTTGCCGTCGGGGCCGTGACAATCGACGCACGACTGGCCGGTGGCGGCGCCCTTGGCGTTGGCCAGCTGCTCGCCGGCGGCGATGTTGCCCTGGGGCAGGCCGGCCGAGGAGGACGTCGCGGCGGCGGCGTGGTCGCCGGACCCCGACGAGCAGGCGGCCAGCAGCAGCGCGGAAGCAAGGGCAGGGGCGAATGCGAGGTTGCGGATCGTCATTGGCGTCTGCTCACTTGCTCAGGCTGGAAAGGAAGGCGGCGATGTCGGCGATGTCCTGGTCCGAGAAGCTCTCGGCCTGGGCCTGCATCGTCGGGTGCGCGCGGGTGCCCTGCTGGTACGCGGTCAGCGCGTTGACAAGGTAGACCGACGACTGGCCGCCGATCTTGGGCACGTGGTAGTTCGGGTAGGCGTTCTTGTAACCCTCGACGCCGTGGCAGCCCTGGCAGGTGTAGGTCAGCAGGCGGCCCTTCTCGATGTCGCCCGTGGCCGGGGCGGCAGCGGCTGCGGCCGCCGGGGCCGCGGTGTCCTGGGCCAGCGCCGGAGTGGCGAAGGCAGTGGTAAGCGCCAAGGCGGCGATCGTCAGCGGTCGCATCATGTCGTAGTCCGCAATCTCTGGTAGCTGGCAGGGAATCGAAGCTGGCTGCGCGGCGGAGCGTGTCCGCAACCCCGGCGCATAATCCGTGGAGTATAGCTTGCGCCCCGCCTGCAACGAACCCCGGACGCCGGACAACGGCATCGCGGGTGGTGCCGTCGCTCACCATGACCTCTGGCGCATGGTGGTTCCGGAGGCGGGTGATATACCTACATACAACACCGGCATACGCCCGGCAGACAACGTCCTGCAACCTTTTCCTGGGGTCCCCCGATGCGCCACCACACCATGTCACGCGGCCAGGTCCGCGCCATTGTCCTCGCCCTGGCCTGCGCGCTGTCGGTGGCGGCCTGCGGGGGTGGCCCGCCGGCCGACGCCAAGGCGGGAGCCGGCGGCATGAAAGGGCCTGAAGCGATATCCGTCGAGGTCGCCCCGGTCGAGACGCGCGCGGTCGCCGCCAGCTACTCGGGCACCGCGCCGCTGGAAGCGCCGGCCGAGTCGCAGGTGGTTGCCAAGACCTCCGGTGTCGCCCTGAGCGTGCTGGTGGAGGAAGGCGACGTGGTGCGCGCCGGCCAGACCCTCGTGCGGCTGGACTCTTCGCGCGCCGAGTTGCAGGCCGCGCAGACCGCCGCGCAGATGCACAAGCTGCAGAACCAGTTCGCCCGCGCGCAGACGCTCGCCAAGGAGCAGCTGATCGCCGCGTCCGACTACGACCAGATCCGCTTCGACCTGGAGAACGCGCGCGCCGCCAACCGGCTGGCCAACCTCGAACTGTCCTACGCCGCGGTCAAGGCGCCGATCAGCGGCGTGGTCGCCTCGGTGACCCCCAAGCCGGGCAACTTCGTGCAGATCAACACGCCGATCGTGCGCATCGTCGACACCTCGACGCTGGAGGCGGTGCTCAACGTCCCCGAGCGCGAACTGGCGACGATGCAGGCCGGCCTGCCGGTGGCGCTGCGCGTTGACGCGCTGCCGGGCAAGACCTTCGACGGCACGATCGACCGGGTCTCGCCGGTGGTCGATGCCGGCAGCGGCACGTTCCGGGTGATCACCGAGTTCGACAGCGGCGGGCTGCTGCAGCCGGGCATGTTCGGCCGCATCAGCATCGACTACGACCGCCGCGCCAATGCCACCGTGGTGCCGCGCTCGGCACTGCTGGAAGCCGGCAGCGACGCGGCGGTGTTCGTCGTGCGCGACGGCAAGGCCGCGCGGGTGCCGGTCGAGCTGGGCTACCTCGACGGCCAGTGGGCCGAGGTGCGCAAGGGTGTCGAGGTGGGCGAACAGGTGGTCGTCGCCGGCAAGGCCGCGTTGCGCGATGGCAGCGCGGTGGCGGTGATCGGCGCGCCGGAGAGCAAGGCGGTCGCGTCGTCGGAAGGCGGTAGCGCGACGCCGGCGGCCAACGCCCCGTCCAACAACCAGTAACCCCGGGACCCCAACGTGAGCGATATCAATCGTCCTTCCGGCGGGCCGGACGGGTCAGTGGACTCGCACGCCCCGCGCAACTTCAGCCTGGTCGAGTTCTCCACCCGCCGCCGGGTGACGGTGGCGATGGTGACGATCACCTTCCTGCTGTTCGGCCTGATCGCGCTCGGCAACCTCAAGGTCAACCTGCTGCCGGACCTGAGCTACCCGACGCTGACCGTGCGCACCGAGTACACCGGCGCCGCGCCGGCCGAGATCGAGACGCTGATCTCCGAGCCGGTGGAAGAGGCGGTCGGCGTGGTCAAGGGCCTGCGCAAGCTGAAGTCGGTGTCGCGCACCGGCCAGAGCGACGTGGTGCTGGAGTTCGCCTGGGGCACCGACATGGACCAGGCGAGCCTGGAAGTGCGCGACAAGATGGAAGCGCTGCAGATGCCGCTGGAGGCCGAGCCGCCGGTGCTGCTGCGCTTCAACCCGTCGACCGAACCGGTGCTGCGGCTGGCGCTGTCGGCCAAGGGCGGCGATGACGCGGTGGCCCAGCTGACGACGCTGCGCCGCTACGCCGACGAGGACCTGAAGAAGAAGCTCGAACCGGTCGAGGGCGTCGCCGCGGTCAAGGTCGGCGGCGGCCTGGAGGACGAGATCCAGGTGCTGATCGACCAGCAGAAGCTGGCCCAGCTCAACCTGCCGATCGAGCGCGTGATCGAGCGCCTGCAGCAGGAGAACATCAACATCTCCGGTGGCCGGCTGGAGGAAGGCTCGCAGCGTTACCTCGTGCGCACGGTCAACCAGTTCGCCAGCGTCGAGGAGATCGGCAACATGCTGGTGTCGACCCGCAGCGGCGGTGACAACGCGGCGCAGGACGCGGCGCTGCAGATGGCGCGCGTGGCCGCGGCGACGGGGTCGGCCGACGCGATGGCGGCCGCGGCCTCGGTGCAGAGCGCGTCGTCGGGTGGCGGCTCGACCGTCGCCGGCGGCATGCCGGTGCGGCTGAAGGACGTCGCGACCGTTCGCCAGGGCTACAAGGAGCGCGAGGCGATCATCCGTCTCGACGGACAGGAAGCGGTCGAGCTGGCGATCTACAAGGAGGGCGACGCCAACACCGTCGCCACTGCCGATGCGGTGCACGCGCGGCTCGAGCAGATCCGCGAGCAGGTACCGCCGGACATCGAGCTGACCGTCATCGAGGACCAGTCGACCTTCATCCGCCACGCCATCAGCGACGTCAAGGTGGATGCGGTGATCGGCGGCGTGCTGGCGATCCTGATCATCTTCCTGTTCCTGCGTGATGGCTGGAGCACGTTCGTGATCAGCCTGTCGCTGCCGGTCTCGATCATCACCACGTTCTTCTTCATGGGCCAGCTGGACCTGAGCCTCAACGTGATGTCGCTGGGCGGCCTGGCGCTGGCCACCGGCCTGGTGGTGGACGACTCGATCGTGGTGCTGGAGTCGATCGCGAAGGCGCGCGAACGCGGGCTGGGCATCCTGCAGGCGGCGATCCAGGGCACGCGCGAGGTCAGCATGGCGGTGGTCGCGTCGACGCTGACCACGATCGCGGTGTTCCTGCCGCTGGTGTTCGTCGAGGGCGTGGCGGGCGAGCTGTTCCGCGACCAGGCGCTGACCGTGGCGCTGGCGATCGGCATCTCGCTGCTGGTGTCGATGACGCTGATCCCGATGCTGAGTGCGCTCAAGGGCCGGCCGCCGATGTCGTTCCCGGAGGAGCCGCCACACCCGAAGTGGCAGCCGATGTCGAAGCTCCAGAAGCCGCTGGCGCTGGCCGAGCGGGGCGTCAGCGCGGGGGCGCGCGGCGGCTTCTTCGGGCTGGCGTGGGTCGTGGTGCGGGCGTGGCGGTTGCTGGTCGCGCTGGTCGGGCCGGTGATGCGCAAGGCCAGCGACATCGCGATGGCGCCGTACGCTCGTGCCGAGCGGGGCTACCTGCGCCTGCTGCCAGCAGCGCTGGCCCGTCCGTGGCTGGTGATGGGTTCTGCCGCGGCTGCATTCGTGCTGACCCTGGCGATGGTGCCGCTGCTCGGCGCCGACCTGATCCCGCAGCTGGCGCAGGACCGGTTCGAGATGACCGTGAAGCTGCCGCCGGGCACGCCGCTGGCACAGACCGACGCGCTGGTCCGCGAGCTGCAGCGCAAGCACGCCGACGAGCCGGGTATCCACGCGCTCTACGGTGTCAGCGGCAGCGGCACGCGACTGGACGCCAGCCCGACCGAAAGCGGCGAGAACATCGGCAAGCTCAGCATCGTGATGGCCGACGGCGGCAGCGAAGAGGTCGAGGCCGCCACCACCGAGCGCCTGCGCGAGACCATGCAGGCGCATCCGGGCACGCAGGTCGACTTCAGCCGGCCGGAACTCTTCAGCTTCTCGCCACCGCTGGAAATCGAGCTTCAGGGCAACGACCTGGCCGAAATCGAGCAGGCCGGCCGGCGCATGGCCGAGCTGCTGCGCGCCAACCCGCACTACGCCGACGTCAGCTCGACGGTGGAGCAGGGTTTCCCCGAGATCCAGATCCACTTCGACCAGGAGCGCGCCGCGGCGCTGGGCCTGACCACGCGCCAGATCGCCGACGCGGTGGTGGCGAAGGTGCGCGGAGAGGTGGCCACGCGCTACAGCTTCCGCGACCGCAAGATCGACGTGCTGGTGCGCGCGCAGCAGACCGACCGCGCGTCGGTGGAGGACATCGGCAACCTGATCGTCAACCCGTCCGGCGCCGCGCCGGTGCGGCTGGCCTCGGTCGCCGATGTGGTGGCCACCACCGGCCCGAGCGAGATCCACCGCGCCGACCAGGTCCGGGTGGCGATCGTCTCGGCCAACCTGCGCGACATCGACCTGGGCAGCGCCGTGCAGGAGGTCCGTTCGATCGTCGAGCAGAACCCGCTCGGCCCCGGCGTGCGCATGAACATCGGTGGCCAGGGCGAGGAACTGGAGCAGTCGATCAACTCGCTGCTGTTCGCGTTCGGGCTGGCGATCTTCCTGGTCTACCTGGTGATGGCCTCGCAGTTCGAGTCGCTGCTGCACCCGTTCGTGATCCTCTTCACCATCCCGCTGGCGATGGTGGGCGCGGTACTGGCGCTGCTGCTGACCGGTTCGACGGTCTCGATCGTCGTGTTCATCGGCCTGATCCTGCTGGTCGGGCTGGTGACCAAGAACGCGATCATCCTGATCGACAAGGTGAACCAGCTGCGCGAGGCCGGCGTGGCCAAGCGCGAGGCGCTGGTGGAGGGTGCGCGTTCGCGCCTGCGGCCGATCATCATGACCACGCTGTGCACGCTGTTCGGCTTCCTGCCGCTGGCGCTGGCCTTCGGCGAGGGCTCGGAGGTGCGCTCGCCGATGGCGATCACCGTGATCGGCGGCCTGCTGGTCTCCACGCTGCTGACGCTGGTGGTGATTCCGGTGGTGTACGACCGCCTCGACCGCCGCGCCGACGAGCACTACCGCGAGCGCGGCCGGCGCGGCGCGCAGCTGTCGGGCAACGCGGGTGGTGACGAGGCGGAGCAGCCTGCATGAGCATCGCCGAGCTGAGCCTGAAACGGCCGGTCACCACGATCATGCTGTTCGTGTCGATGTTCGTCATCGGCCTGATCGCGGCCGTGCGGTTGCCGCTGGAAGCGCTGCCGTCGCTTTCGTTCCCGGCGGTGTTCGTGCAGTTGCCGTATCCGGGTTCGACGCCGGAGGAAGTCGAGCGCACGGTGCTGCGCCCGGTCGAGGAAGCGCTCTCGACCATGAGCGGGCTGGAGCGGCTGCAGGGTCGGGCCAGCGCCGACAGCGCGATGGTGCAGGTGTCGTACTCCGACTGGGATACCGACGTGCAGATCGCCGCGTCGGAAGCGCGCGAGCGGATCGACGCGATCCGCGACGAGCTGCCGGAGGACCTGCAGCGCTACTTCGTCGGCAACTTCTCGACCGACGACCAGGCGATCCTGCAGATACGCCTGGCCGGCGAGCGCGACCTGACCGGCGCCTACGAACTGATCGAGCGCGAGTTCCAGCGCCCGCTGGAGCGCGTCGCGGGCGTGGCCAAGGTCGACATCGTCGGCGCGCCGCCGAGCGAGGTCGAGATCGCGATCGACCCGGAGCGCCTCGGCGCGCACGGACTCAACCTCAACGAGTTGAGCACGCGCCTGCGTGCGGTCAACTTCTCGCTGTCGGCCGGGCAGATCGAGGCCGGCGACCAGCGCCTGCGCGTGCAGCCGGTCGGCGAGCTGACCGACCTGGCCCAGCTGCGCGACCTGGTGATCAACCACCGCGGCCTGCGGTTGGGCGACATCGCGGATGTGCGGCTCAAGGCGCAGCGCATGGATTACGGCCGCCGTCTTGACGGCCAGCCGGCGGTGGGCCTGGAAATCTTCAAGGAACGCAACGCCAACCTGGTGGAGGTGTCCAACACGGTACTGGCCGAGATCGAGCGCATCCGCAAGCACCCGGAACTGAGCGGCATCCAGGTCAAGGTGGTGGAGAACCTCGGCGAGGATGTCACCAGCTCGCTGCTGGAGCTGGCAGAGGCCGGGGGCGTTGGCCTGGTGCTGTCGATCGCGGTGCTGTTCTTCTTCCTGCGCCACTGGCCGTCGACCCTGATGGTGACGCTGGCGATCCCGATCTGTTTCGTGATGACGCTGGGCTTCATGTACTTCGCCGGCGTCACGCTCAACGTGCTGTCGCTGATGGGACTGCTGCTGGCGGTCGGCATGCTGGTCGACAACGCGGTGGTGGTGGTCGAGAGCATCTACCAGGAGCGCGAGAAGCTGCCGGGCCAGCCGATGCGCGCCTCCATCATCGGCACCCGCAACGTCGCCATCGCGCTGTCGGCCGGCACCCTGTGCCACTGCATCGTGTTCGTGCCGAACCTGTTCGGCGAGACCAACGACATCAGCATCTTCATGTCGCAGATCGCAATCACCATCTCGGTATCGCTGCTGGCATCGTGGCTGGTCGCGGTCAGCCTGATCCCGATGCTTTCGGCACGCATGAAGACCCCGCCGGCGGTGCGCAACGAGAACGGCCTGATCCACCGGTTGCAGGCCCGCTACGCGCGGTTCCTGCGCTGGACGCTGGAGCATCGCGGCTGGAGCGTGTTCGGCATCCTGATGATCATCGCGATCAGCATCGTGCCGATGACGCAGACCAGGTTCGACATGTTCGGCGGCGGCGAGGACAGCGGCGAGGCCAACATCTTCTACCAGTGGAACGGCAGCTACACGAAAGAGCAGATCTCCGACGAGGTGCGCCGCGTCGAGCGCTTCCTCGACGACAACCGCGAGCGGTTCCACATCACCCAGATCTACTCCTGGTACAGCGAGCAGGGCTGGGCCGGCACCGAGGTCACCTTCGACGAATCGGTGGGTGACTCCAAGGCGCTGGTCGAGACCATCGGCAAGGAGCTGCCGAAGTCGGCGCGCGCCAAGATCGGCATCGGCGAGCGCGGCGGTGGTGGTGGCGGCGGTGGCGAGGGCGGCAACGTGCAGGTGCAGCTGGTCGGCGACTCGACCACGGTGCTGGCCGAGCTGGCCCGCGACATCATGCCGGTCCTCGCCGCCAACACCGCGCAGTTGCGTGACGTGCGGGTGGACGCGGGCGACCAGAACAGCGAGTTGACCGTACGGGTCGACCGCGACCGCGCGGCGGCATTCGGTTTCAGCGCGCAGGACGTGTCGCAGTTCGTTTCGCTGGCGCTGCGCGGCGCGCAGTTGCGCGACTTCCGCCAGGGCGAGAACGAGGTGCCGGTGTGGGTGCGTTTCGAGGGCGCCGAGAGCTTCGGCGTCGAGGACATCGCCGGTTTCACCGTGCGCGCACCGGATGGCCGCACGGTGCCGTTGATGGCGATGGTCGACGTGGCGGTTCTCCCCGCCGCGACCGAGATCCGCCGCAACAACCGCCAGACCACGCTGACCATCCAGGCCGGCCTGGCCGGCGAGACCACCGTGCCCGAGGCGCGCCAGGTGATGGAGCAGACGATGGAGAGCGTCGCCTTCCCGCCGGGCTACGGCTACAGCTTCGACGGCAGCGCGTTCGAGCGCGACTCGGACGCGCAGAAGCAGATGTTCTTCAACCTGATCATCGCGCTGGTGATGATCTACGTGGTGATGGCGGCGGTGTTCGAGTCGCTGCTGTTCCCGTCGGCAATCATGAGCTGCGTGCTGTTCTCGGTGTTCGGCGTGTTCTGGCTGTTCTGGATCACCGGCACCGCGTTCTCGGTGATGGCCTTCATCGGCATCCTGGTGCTGATGGGCGTGGTGGTGAACAACGGCATCGTGATGATCGAGCACATCAACAACCTGCGCCGGATGGGCAAGTGCCGCACCGATGCGCTGGTGGAGGGCAGCCGCGAGCGCCTGCGGCCGATCATGATGACGATGGGCACGGCGATCCTGGCGATGGTGCCGATCGGCCTGAGCACGACCGAAGTGCTGGGCGGGATCACCTACTACCCGATGGCCCGCGCGGTGGCGGGCGGGCTGGCGTTCTCGACGGTGGTCAGCCTGCTGTTCCTGCCGACGATCTACGCGATCCTCGACGACCTGCGCAACAACACCGTCCGCACGGTGCGCCACGCCCGCGGGCTCAGAACAATGTCCCCAGCATCCTGAGCCCGCCGGTCCACACGCCGATCGCCGTGCCCAGGCTGGTCAGGAAAAAGTTGAGCAGGATCCGCGCGACACGGTTGCGCCACCAGCCCTTCAGCGTCTGCACGTCGTTGCGCAGCGCCATGAAGTCGGCGTAGGTCGGTTTGCGCAGCCAGGCCTCGGTCAGCGCGCTCAGCGTGCCCGAGGCCAGCGCCGGGTGGAGCGGGGTGATCGGCGAGGCGAGGAAGGCGACGATGATGCTGAGCGGGTGGCCGCCGGCGATCGCGCAGCCGATCGCGCCGAGCACGCCGGTGGCCAGCACCCACTGCAGCAGCAGGTCGGAGCCGACATCCAGCCCGCCCTGCCAGAAGCCCCAGGCGAAGCCGCCGAGCACGAACGCCGCCAGCGCGAGCGTGAACCACGGGATGCCGCTCTTCTCCGGCAGCGTTTCGAGCTCTTCGCGGACCGCCGGGCCGGGGCGTTGCTCCTCGCGCAGATGGCGGGCCAGGCCCTGCAGGTGGCCGGCGCCGACCACGGCCAGCACCTCGCGCACCTCCGGGCCGGATTCTTCACCGACCTCGCGCAGGCGCGCGGCCATGTAGCGGTCGCGCTCGGCGATCACGGTCTCGTAGATCGCCGGGCTCTCGGCGGCGAACTCGTTGAAGCTCGCCTCCAGCATGTCGCCCTGCTTGAGCTTCTCGATTTCGTCGTGGCCGACGTCCTCGCTGGCCAACAGCGAACCGAGCAGGCCGCCGCCGAGCTTGGCGCGGCCCCAGAACCCCAGCCGGGCCGAGGCGCGCTTGAAAGTGAGGCCGACCTCGCGGTCGATCAGGTGCACCGGCAGGCCCTGTTCGCGGGCCTGCAGGGCGGCGAGTTTGAGTTCGGCGCCGGGTTCGATCCCGAGCTGCTCGGCCAGCCGGCGCTGGTAGGCCGACAGCGCAAGGTTGGCGGCGAACATCGCGGTCCGGCCGGTGCGGATCACCTGGATGAGGTCCAGCCGCGCCAGCGCGTCCGGGTCGGTGAGTGCCTGCAGCCGCGGCTCGTCGAGCTCGACCGCCACCGCGTCGTAACCGCCACCGGCAATCGCGGTACGCACCGCGTCGACGCTCGCCTGCGAGACGTGCGCGGTGCCGAGCAGGGTGTAGCGCACGCCGTCACGCTCGACGATCGCGTGCGGCTGGCCGTCAAGCACCGGCGCCGCGTTGCCCTCATCCACGCTGGCAGCCTCCGTCGACGATGATGGAACGCGCGCGAAGGCGTGACGGAAGGGCGGGGGACGGCAAGGGCATCGGTCGGTCGGCTCGGGACGCACGGAGCGTGCGACCGGGCAGCTTAGGGCGTCACCGGGGCGCCGGCAAACCCTCGCGGGCGCCGGGATTCATGCAACGTGTGCGAGGTTCGGCGACGACACCAGCCGGTCGCCGACCGCATCGCCATCGAGGAACCGCAGCACCGCGGCCAACACCTCCGGGTCGCCGAGAATGCGGTGGTGGCCCAGCCCGCGGGTGTCGAGCAGGCGCGCGCGGCGCCAGTGGCGTGCCCAGCGCTCGCCCTCGCACCACGGCACCTCGCGGTCTGCAAGGTCATGCACGATCAGCGCCGGGCGGTCGATCGCGGGTGCATTGCGCTCGGCCATCATCTCGTCGAAGCGGATCGACAGCCGCGTCTCGAACAGTTCGTACATCCGTCGTCGCAACCCCTCCGACAGCCCGATCCGGCGCGCGAAGCGACGGCCGGCGTCGACCGGATCGGCGGCCGCCGCGACCAGCACCGCGCGCTCGGCCTGCAACCCGCGCGCGAGCGCCAGCCCGGCCGCGGCGCCGCCCAGTGAGTGCCCGATGACCGCGGCGGCCGGCCCGGTGAGCCGACCGACGTCGAGCAGCCGCTCGGTGAAGTCGTACAGGTTGCTCTGGCGGCCCTCGCTGCGACCGTGCGCCGGCTGGTCGAAGGCGACGACGGCGTAACCGGCGTCGCGGAGAGGCTGGACCCAGGGCAGCACCCGCGCCCCATGGCTCGACCAGCCGTGCGCGAACAGGACGTACGGCTGCCGCGTCGGCTCGCCCCAGGTGTAGCGGGTGAGCGCGTGGCCACCGGCATCGATCACGTCCAGCCGCGCATCGCCCGTGGGCGCCGCCAAGGCGCGCTCGCGCGTGCCGGGGTAGGGCGTGCAGAACAGTGCCGAGGCACGTTCGACCGTGGCGGCCGGCGCGACCAGGCCGCCCAGTCGGAACCGCAGCCGCAGCAGCTTCCAGAATGCGAAAGATCGAACGTTCGTGCTAATTAGGGGCAGGGCAATGGGCATGGTCGGGCCTCCGGTCGAAGGTCAAGGAAGGGATGCGGCGCCGATCAAACGGTCGTAGGCACGCAGGCCGCGCGAGCAGGCCGCTTCGAAGCCGTACAGCCCGGCGTCGTGGTGGACCAGCAGCGGCAACGCGTAGATCTCGAACACCAGCTGTTCGATGTCGATGTCCGGCCGCAGCTCGCCGGCCTCGACCGCCAGCGACACCGCGTGGGCAAGCGCCTGGCGCCATTGCCGGTCCTGCTGCAGCAGCAAGTCGCGCTGCGGGCCGGGACGATCGTCGTATTCGCTCACCGCGGCCAGGAACAGGCAGCCGCCATCGTCCTCGTGCCGGACCCAGTCGAACCACTGCTCGATGATCGTCCGCAGCCGCGCCAGCCCCCGCGGCTTGCGCAGGGCGGGCTGGAACACGTGGGCGACGAAGCGCTGCGCGGCGGTATCGAGCACCGCCAGCTGCAGGTCCTCGCGCGAGCCGAAATGCGCGAACACCCCGCTCTTGGACATCCGCACCGCGTGCGCCAGGGCGCCGATCGACAGCCCCTCAAGCCCCGCAGAGCAGGCGATGCCATAGGCGTGCTCGAGGATCGCCTCGCGGGTGGCGGCGCCTTTCGAAGTGGCGGGAGCGACGGTCATGGGCGAAAAATAGCACGCCCGTTCGATTCGTTCGTGCCGTTCGTCGGCGCAGTGGGCAGCCCCTCAGTCGCGGTAGCGCTTCAGCAGGTCACCGTAGGCGTCGATCCGGCGGTCGCGCAGGAACGGCCAGATCCGCCGCACGTGCTCGCTGCGCTGCAGGTCGACCTCGGCCATCAGGATCTCCGGCTCGCCGCCGGCTTCGGCGATGAACTCTCCCTGCGGCCCAAGCACGTGGCTGTTGCCCCAGAAGTCGATGCCCGACGCCTTGAGCGGCGAGGGCTCGTGGCCGACGCGGTTGCAGCTGAGCACCGGCAACCCGTTGGCCACCGCATGGCCGCGGTGGCTGAGGACCCACGCGTCGCGCTGGCGGTTCTTCTCGGCCTGGTCGTCGTCCGGGTCCCAGCCGATCGCGGTCGGGTACAGCAGCAGCTCGGCGCCGGCCAGCGCCATCAGGCGCGCGCCTTCCGGGTACCACTGGTCCCAGCAGACCAGCACGCCGAGCCGGCCGACCGAGGTGTCGATCGGCTCGAAACCGATGTCGCCCGGGGTGAAGTAGAACTTCTCGTAGAAGCCCGGGTCGTCCGGGATGTGCATCTTGCGGTACTTGCCGGCGACGCTGCCGTCGGCTTCGAACACCACCGCGGTGTTGTGGTACAGCCCGGCCGCGCGGCGCTCGAACAGCGAGCTGACCAGCACCACGCCGTGCTGCTTCGCCAGTACCCCGAGGCGCTCGGTGCTGGGGCCGGGGATCGGTTCGGCCAGGTCGAACTCGCAGACGTCCTCGTGCTGGCAGAAGTACGCGCCGTTGTGCAACTCCTGCAGCAGGACGAGCCTGGCGCCGCGCTTGGCGGCCTCGGCCACGCGCTGCTCGATCACGCTCAGGTTGGCGTCGGCGTCGCCGTGGTTGCGCTCCTGGATCAGGGCGACGGGCAGGGTCTGCTTCTTCATTGCGATGGGTCCGGTGTTGCGCCGCACGGTCCGGCGGCTCGACGGCGACGGTCGCACGTGGACCGTTGCCGGAGGGTCAAGCGGCGACGAGGCCTTCGGGCAGCTGCATGGTGATGCAGTGCAGGCTGCCGTTCTGCCAGATCAGCGGGCGGCACGGCACCTGCACGATCTCGCGGCCCGGGAAGGCCTGCGCCAGTACCGCCGCGGCGGCATCGTCGGCCGGGTCGCCGTAGGCCGGCATCAGCACCGCGTTGTTGACGATCAGGAAGTTGGCGTAGCTGGCGGCGAGGCGGCGGCCGCCGTCGATCACCGGTTGCGGCCACGGCAGCTCGAACAGCCGGTAGGGCTGGCCGTCGCGGGTGCGCAGCGCGGCCAGCTCGGCCGCCATCGCCTGCAGTTCTGCGTGGTGCGAGTCGGCCGGGTCGCCACAGCCCTGGTAGACGATCGCGTCGGGCGCGGCGAAGCGGGCGAGGGTATCGATGTGGGCGTCGGTGTCGTCGCCCTCGAGGTAGCCGTGGTCGAGCCACAGCACGCGGTCCTGGTGCAGCCAGTCGGCGAGCCGGCGGCCCAGTTCCTCGCGCGAGGCGTCCGGGTGGCGCTCGTGCAGGCACTGCCAGGTGGTCAGCAGGGTGCCGGCGCCGTCGGTCTCGATGGCGCCGCCTTCCAGCGCGAAGTCGATGCTGTCGTGGCGGTCGGCGTGGAAGGTGTCGCGCTCCACCAGCTCCTCGACCAGCCGGTCATCGCGGCTGGCTGCGAACTTCCCGCCCCAACCAGTGAAGCGGAAGTCGAGCAGGCGGAAGCCGGACCCGTCACGCAGCGTGATCGGGCCGGAGTCGCGCAGCCAGGTGTCGTCGTACTCGACCTCGACGAACCGCACCCGCTCCATGTCGACCCGCGCCGACGCCAGCCGCGCGCGCGCGTAGGCCTCCACGTCGTCGTTGGCGACGCAGACCAGTACCGGCTGGAACCGGGTGATCGCCGCGACCAGCGCGATGTAGGTTTCCTCGACGTCGCCGAGCCGGTCGGCCCAGTCGGTGTCGGCATGCGGCCAGGCGATCAGGATCGCCGACTGGCGCTCCCACTCGGCAGGGAAGCGCGGTGCGGTTGCGGTCATTCTGTGCGGAGGATCAGCGGATGGGCGGCTTTGGACCGATCTCGGCGGCGGTCGCCTTGTTGGCGACGACGTCGATCACGCGGTTCTTCTCGAAATAGACGGTGAAGGCCGGATAGACCCAGCGGTTGATGGTCGGCCACTGGCTCTTCTGGCCGCCGCGCGGGTCCATGCGCTCGGCCGGGGCGCCGAACTGCGACTCCACCTGGGCCATGCTCTGGCCGCGCACGGGGGCGCTGGCGGGCTCCTGCTGGACGCGGTCGATCAGCAGGGTTTCGGCCGATGCGGTGCCGGCCATGGCCAGCAGGGCGATCAGCGGAAGTGCGGCGATGCTCGTCTTCATGGGAATCCCCTGTCCTTGTATACGGTCTGGTGATGGCCGAACGGCCGGGCCGCTCAGGTTTCCGGCCGATTGTATGCGGCGGGCGCGGGAAGGGCGGCATACCGTCATCACGGAACCCGTGCGCCGCCGCATCCGGCCGGCGCGGCATCCGCCCCAATGACAGAAGGCCGCCCAGGGGCGGCCTTCCGGTCGAAACGCACGCCGGTGAACCGGCGCGGCCGGCGGTTCAGCGCTGGCGCGCCTTGAAACGCGGGTTCGACTTGCAAATCACGAAGACCTTGCCACGACGGCGGACGACTTTGCAGTCGCGGTGACGGTTCTTCGCCGACTTCAGGGAGGACAGGACCTTCATGACAGACCTCGGCAAACGGGGAAATTGAGCAAGCCCGCGATGATAGCGGGCATTTGCCAGTGGGATCAAGTGGTTGCGGCAAAAATTTACCGTGCCCGCGCACAATCCCCGCGATCGGGCGCCGGCTGACCCGCATAATGCCGGCATGACGACCCTCGACACCCCCGTATTGACCATCGACGGCCCTTCCGGCTCCGGCAAGGGCACCATCAGCCGCCTCGTGGCCCGCAAACTGGGCTGGCACTACCTCGATTCCGGCGCCCTGTACCGCGCGGTCGGCGTGGCCGCCGGCTGGGGCGACATCGACCTGGCCGACCCGGCCGCGCTGGTGCGCTGCACCTTCGACACCGAGATCGGCTTCCGCGACGAGGGCGATGAACTGCGGGTGCTGGTCAACGGCCAGGACGCGACCGACGAGCTGCGGACCGAGACCGCCGGTGCTGCCGCCTCCGCGATTGCCGCGATCCCCGAGGTCCGGGCCGCGCTGAAGGACCGCCAGCGCGCCTTCCGGCAGCCGCCGGGGCTGGTCGCCGACGGCCGCGACATGGGCACGGTGATCTTCCCCGATGCCGCGCACAAGGTGTTCCTCACCGCGAGCGCCGAGGAGCGGGCCGAAAGACGCTATAAGCAGTTGAATGACAAGGGGGTTCCGGTTACATTGGCCGGTCTGCTGCGGGAGATTCTGGCCCGCGACGCCCGCGATGCCAGTCGCGCGGTGGCTCCGTTGCGCCCGGCCGAAGACGCCGTGCGGATCGATACCACCGGGCTTGGCATCGACGAGGTGGTCGACCGCGTGCTGGCGCTGATGCCGGCACGTCCCGTCGGTCCGGGGGCCTGACCGACCGCGGCAGAACAGCCCCGCCACGTTGCATGGTGCAGCGCGGCGGATCAACCAACCGACACATGGTGCAGCTGCATCGCACCACATCAACGGGTGGGTCGACCACGTGTTGCCTGCGCTGCCCCGTCGGGGAGCGAGTGCCAACCGGTGCGGCCCGTGTGTTCAACCGGATATTTTTCCAATGACCGAATCATTTGCCGAACTGTTCGAACAGAGCCAGGCCTACCTGGCCAAGCTGAAGCCGGGCGCCATCGTCACCGGTACCGTCGTCGAGGTCCGTGGCGACGTGGTGGTGATCAACGCCGGCCTGAAGTCCGAAGGCATCGTGCCGATCGAGCAGTTCCGTAACGACGCCGGCGAGATCGACGTGGCCGAGGGCGACCAGGTCAAGGTCGCGCTGGACGCCATCGAGAATGGCTTTGGCGAGACCGTCCTGTCGCGCGAGAAGGCCAAGCGCGCCATGGTGTGGGACGAGCTCGAGGAAGCGCTCGAGAAGAACGAGACCATCACCGGCCGCATCAGCGGCAAGGTCAAGGGTGGTTTCACCGTCGACATCAAGGACGTCCGCGGCTTCCTGCCCGGTTCCCTGGTCGACGTGCGCCCGGTGCGCGACTCGACCTACCTGGAAGGCAAGGAACTCGAGTTCAAGCTCATCAAGCTGGACCGCAAGCGCAACAACATCGTCGTCTCCCGCCGCGCGGTGGTCGAGAGCGAGCACTCCGAGGAGCGCGAGGCGCTGATGGAGAAGCTGGTCGAGGGCGCGATCCTGAAGGGCGTGGTCAAGAACCTCACCGACTACGGCGCGTTCGTGGACCTGGGCGGTATCGACGGCCTGCTGCACATCACCGACATGGCCTGGAAGCGCGTGCGCCATCCGTCCGAGGTGGTGGAAGTCGGCCAGGAGATGGACGTCCGCGTGCTCAAGTACGACCGCGAGCGCAACCGCGTCAGCCTCGGCCTCAAGCAGCTGGGCGAGGATCCGTGGGACAACATCGCGCGTCGCTACCCGGCCGACACCCGCGTGTTCGGCAAGGTCTCCAACGTCACCGATTACGGCGCGTTCGTCGAGATCGAGCCGGGCGTCGAGGGCCTGGTGCACGTGTCCGAGATGGACTGGACCAACAAGAACGTCAACCCGTCCAAGATCGTGCAGGTCGGTGACGAGGTCCAGGTCATGGTGCTGGACGTGGACGAGGAGCGTCGCCGCATCTCGCTGGGCATGAAGCAGGTCACCTCCAACCCGTGGGAGACCTTCGCCGTGCTGCACAAGAAGGGCGACAAGGTCGAGGGCCAGATCAAGTCGATCACCGACTTCGGCATCTTCATCGGCCTGGACGGCGGCATCGACGGCCTGGTCCACCTGTCCGACATCAGCTGGAACACCACCGGCGAGGACATCGTCCGCAACTTCAAGAAGGGCGACACCCTCGAGGCCGTCGTGCTGGCGGTCGATCCGGAGCGCGAGCGCATCTCGCTGGGCGTCAAGCAACTCGAGCAGGACCCGTTCGGCCAGTACATGGCGTCGAACGCGAAGGGCTCGATTGTCACCGGCACGGTCAAGGAAGTCGACGCCAAGGGCGCCACGATCGAACTGGCCGACGGCATCGAGGGCTACATCGCCGCCCGCGACATCGCCAAGGAGCGCGTGGACGACGCCACCAAGCACCTGAAGGTCGGTGACGAGGTCGAGGCGCGCTTCATCGGCATGGACCGCAAGGGCCGCACGATGCAGCTGTCGATCAAGGCGAAGGACGAGGCGGAGATGCAGGAGGCCGTGGCCGACTACAACCGCTCCGCCGCTTCGGCCGAGGCCGCCAGCGGCACCACCAAGCTGGGCGCGCTGCTGCGCGAGCAGCTCAACAGCAAGTCCGAGTAATCGGTCCTGCCGAGTGGTGCTTGTCGCATCGCTGTAACAGGGAACGGCCCGGCTCCGGCCGGGCCGTTCCTTTATGGAAACCCGCACCACCGTTGTACGGGCGCAACGCCCGCAGCCGTCCCCGTCGAGTGCCTTGCCACCCATGACCAAGTCCGAACTGATCGAAATCCTCGCCCAGCGCCAGGCCCATCTGAAGGCCGAGGACGTGGATCTGTCGGTCAAGGCGCTGCTTGAGATGATGGGAGGCGCGCTGGCCAACGGCGAACGCATCGAGATCCGCGGTTTCGGCAGCTTCTCGCTGCACTACCGTCCGCCCCGCCTGGGGCGCAACCCGAAGACCGGCGAGTCGGTTGCACTCGCAGGCAAGCACGTCCCCCATTTCAAGCCCGGCAAGGAGCTGCGCGAGCGCGTCAGCAACGCCGTGCCGCTCGACGAGAACGACTGAGCGACGCGATTCGGATATCGCCGCCGACGGCGTGTCGGCTAAGCTATTGGCTGAACATGGAGTCTTCCGGAGTTCCGCCATGCGCCTGATCCGCTACCTGATCGCATTCGCCGGCCTCGCAGTGGGCGCGGTGGTGGGCGCACTCAACCGCCAGCCGGTGTCGATCGACCTGGGCTTCGCCCACCTGCCGACCAACCTCGGCGTTGCGCTGATCATCGCGTTGCTGCTCGGTGTGCTGCTGGGCGGGCTGGTCATCAGCGCCAGCGTGGTGCTGCCGCTGCGTCGTCGCCTCGCCCGCGCCGAACGCCCCGCCACGGCAACCGCAAGGACCTGACGTGGCCTTCATCAACGAGTGGTTCTGGTTCTTCCTGCTGTTGCCGATCGCGGCGGTCAGCGGCTGGGTGATCGGCCGGCGCGGCGGCGAGCGCCACAGCGACTCCCAGGTCAGCCGGCTGTCGACCACCTATTTCCGCGGCCTCAACTATCTGTTGAACGAGCAGCCCGACAAGGCGATCGAGCTGTTCCTGCACATCGCCGAGCTCGACAAGGACACCTTCGAGACGCAGGTCGCGCTGGGGCACCTGTTCCGCCGCCGTGGCGAGGTCGACCGCGCGATCCGGTTGCACCAGGCGCTCGTGCAGCGGCCCGGCCTGAGCGACCAGCAGAAGGTCCAGGCGCTGCTCGCGCTCGGCGAGGACTACATGCGTTCGGGCCTGCTGGACCGCGCCGAGACCGTCTTCAGCGACCTGGTCGACCTCGACATGCGCGCGCCGCTGGCGTTGCGCCACCTGATCAACATCTACCAGTCCGAGCGCGACTGGGACAAGGCGATCGAGAACGCCCAGCGCTACGAGGCCGCGACTGACGAGCCGATGGGCAAGCTGATCGCCCAGTTCGAATGCGAGCTGGCCGACCGCCACCGCGCCGCCGGCGACGACGCGGCTGCACGCGCGGCGGTGGCGCGGGCCTACCAGGCCGACGCGAACTCGGTGCGGGCGGGGATGCTGGAAGGACGGATCGAGGTCGAGGCGGGCAACCACCAGGCGGCGATCCGCGCGTTCGAGCGCGTCGCCCGCCACGATCCGGATTACTTGCCCGAAGTGATGCCGCCGCTGCTGGCCAGTTACGAGCGGGTGGGGGACATCCCCGGCGCCCGGGCGTTCCTCGCCGAGATGTGCGAGCACTACCGCGGCATCGCGCCGGTGCTGGCGCTCACGCGCATGGTCGAGAGCGGCGACGGCGTTCCCGCCGCCCGCGCCTACCTGGCCGAGCAGCTCAAGGACCGGCCGTCGGTGCGGGGCGAGGCCGCCCTCATCGACCTCAGCCTCGCCGACGGCGCGGACCCGGCGGCGACGCTGCTGGACCTCAAGCACATCACCGACCAGTTGCTGGTGCGCAATCCCAGTTACCGGTGCAACCGCTGCGGCTTCGGTGCGCGCAGCCACCACTGGCAGTGCCCGAGCTGCAAGGAATGGGGCACGATCAAGCCGCTGCTGAACTACGCCGTGGTCTGAGGGATGACGGCCTGGCTGATCCTGCATGCCGGCATCGCGGCGCTGGCGACGTGGCTTGCGCGTCGCTATGCGCTGGGGCGCGCGCTGCTGGACCATCCCGGCGGCCGCCGCAGCCATGCCACGCCGACGCCGCGTGGCGGTGGCATCGCGCTGGTACTCGCGCTGCTGGTGGCCGCATTCGCCCTCGCTTTGCGTGATCCGGGGCAGCGTCTGTTGCTGGGTGCGTTCGTGGCGGGGCTTTCACTGGTTGCGGTGGTGGGGTGGATCGATGACCACCGGCCGTTGCCGGCCTGGGTCAGGCTGGCGGTGCATGCGGTGGCCGGGCTGGTGTTCGGCGCGGCGGTGCAATTCGCGTCCGGGAGCGTCGGCTGGGGGGGGCTGGCGTTCGTGGCGGCCCTGGTCCTGTCAAACGTCTGGAACTTCATGGACGGGATCAACGGCATCGCGGCCAGCCAGGCGCTGCTGCTGGGTGTCGCGCTGGCGTGGCTGGGGGGCGGCGCGTGGACGTGGCTGGCGCTTGCGCTGGTGGCGGCCTGCGCCGGGTTCCTGCCGTTCAACTTCCCCCAGGCGCGGATTTTCATGGGGGACGTCGGCAGCGGGGCGCTCGGGTTCGCGATCGCCGGGATGGGGGTGGTGACGGTCGGTCGGCACGGGGCGTTCGGCGGGGTCCTGCTGTTGCTGCCGTTGTCCGCGTTCCTGGTGGACTCCAGCCTCACCCTGGCGCGGCGGGTCCTGCGTGGCGAACAGTGGTGGACCGCCCACGCGCAGCACGCCTACCAGATCTGGGCGCGTCGTTCCGGTCACGCCGTCGTCACGTTGGTTTATGTCGGATGGACGGCGGTCGGACTGGCTGTGGCGCTCGTGCTCGCCCGTGGCGAGGTCTTCATGGCGTGGATGGTGTGCGCGGTCTGGTACGGGTTGGCGGCACTCGCGTGGGTGCGGGTGCAGCGGTTCGAGCCGATGGCGGTATCGAAGAACAACAAGGAAAACGGATGAGCAAGTGGGGCGATCGCTGGTCGAGCTCGGTGCCTCGGGTGGCCGTGGTGACGCACGATCTGGCGATGGTGTGGCTGGTGTGGGAGGGGCTGCACTGGTTGCGTTACAGCGTGATGCCGAACCCGCCGGAAATGGCGCTGTGGTCGACCGAGGTCGTGCTCGTGCTGGCGGCCCAGGGGCTGGTGTTCTGGCAGGTGGGCCTCTACCGCGGCCTGTGGCGCTTCGCCAGCGTCCCGGACCTGTGGAACATCTTCAAGGCCTGCGCGCTGGGCCTCTTCGCGATCGTGCTCGGGCTGTTCCTGTACAACCGGCTCGACCTGGTCTCGCGCACGGTGCTGGTGCTGTATCCGCTGGTGCTGATGGGCCTGCTGGGCGCCCCGCGGCTGCTGTACCGGGCATGGAAGGACAGTCATGTGGACCGGGGCGGCCAGGCGTCGGTGCGGATTCTGATCCTCGGCGCCGGGCACGCCGGCGAAGCGCTGGTCCGTGACCTGCGGCGCTTCGGCAGTTACCAGCCGGTCGGGTTCCTGGACGACGCCTCGCGCCTGCGCGGTACCAAGGTGCAGGGTGTCCCGGTACTTGGGCGGGTCGAGGACGTGGCCGAGATCGCCCGGGAAACCGCCGCCCGCCTGCTGGTGATCGCGATGCCGTCGGCCGACGCCGACGCAATGCAGCGGGTGGTGGTCGCCTGCGAACGCTCGGGCCTGCCGTTCCGGATGGTGCCGCGCCTGCGCGACGTGCTGGAAGGCCGCTCGCTGCCGGGCGAACTCAAGGAAGTCGCGATCGAGGACCTGCTCGGGCGCCAGCCGGTGTTGCCGGACTGGAAGGCGATCCGTGCCTGGTTGGGCGCACGCTCGGTGCTGGTGACCGGCGCGGGCGGTTCCATCGGCTCCGAGCTGTGCCGCCAGTGCGCGCGCCACGGTGCGCGCCGGATCACGCTGGTCGAGCTCGACGAGTTGTCGCTGATCACGGCCGAAGCCACGCTGCGCCGCGACTTCCCCGATCTCGAGTACATCCCGGTGCTGGGCGACTGCGGCGACCCCGCGGTGATCGACTACGCACTGCGACAGGCGGTACCCGAAGCGGTCTTCCACGCGGCGGCCTACAAGCAGGTCCCGCTGCTGGAAACCCAGGTCCGCGAAGCGGTGCGCAACAACGTGCTCGCCACCCGGACGGTCGCGCATGCGTGCCGCGAGGCGGGCGTCGGTACCTTCGTGCTGATCTCCACCGACAAGGCGGTGGACCCGGGCAACGTGCTGGGTGCGACCAAGCGGCTGGCCGAGATGGGCTGCCAGGCCCTGGCCGACCAGCGTTGCACGCGTTTCGTCACCGTGCGTTTCGGCAACGTGCTGGACTCGGCCGGCAGCGTGGTGCCGCTGTTCCGCGAGCAGATCCGCAACGGCGGCCCGGTCACCGTCACCGACCCCGAGGTCACGCGCTACTTCATGACCATCCCGGAGGCCTGCCAGTTGATCCTGCAGGCGTCGGCGATCGGCACCCACGAGGCGATCTACACGCTCGACATGGGCGAGCCCGTGCCGATCCGCGTGCTCGCCGAGCAGATGATCCGGCTCGCCGGCAAGCAACCCGGACGCGACATTTCGATCGCCTACACCGGGCTGCGGCCGGGCGAGAAGCTGCACGAGACGCTGTTCCACGCCGACGAGCGCTACCGCGCCACCGCCCACCCGAAGATCCTGCAGGCCGAACCGCGCGCGATCCAGGCCGAGCTGGTGCAGGCCGGACTCGAGAAGCTGCGCGAGGCGTCGGGCCGGTACGATTGTGAAATCCTTTCCATGGTGCTCCGTGAGCTAGTACCGGAGTTCCAGCCCATCGCCCACCGGGCGCCGGCGCCGGCCGAACGGGCCATCGTCGTCGCGTTCCCGTCCCGGGCCGCAAGGAAGTCTTGATGCCAGCACGCATTCGAAAGGCCGTGTTCCCCGTAGCCGGCCTCGGTACCCGTTTCCTCCCCGCCACCAAGACCGTCCCCAAGGAGATGCTGCCGATCATCGACCGGCCGCTGATCCAGTACGCCGTCGACGAAGCCATCGAGGCCGGTTGCGACACGCTGGTGTTCGTGACCAACCGCTACAAGCACGCGGTCGCCGACTATTTCGACAAGGCCTACGAGCTGGAGCAGAAGCTCGAGCGCGCCGGCAAACACGAGCAGCTCGAGTTGGTCCGCAACGTGCTGCCCAAGGGCGTCCGTGCGGTGTTCGTGACCCAGGCCGAAGCGCTCGGGCTGGGCCATGCGGTGCTGTGCGCCAAACCCGTGGTCGGCAACGAGCCGTTCGCCGTGATCCTGCCCGACGACCTGATCTGGAACCGCCACAATGGTTCAGGCGGCGACGGCGCGCTCAAGCAGATGGCCGATGCCGCCGAAGCCAGCGGCGCCAGCATGCTGGCGGTGCAGGACGTGCCGCGCGAGAAGACCGGCAGCTACGGCATCGTCGCCGCGCCGGACTTCAACGGCCGCGAGGGACGGATCGAGGCGATCGTCGAAAAGCCGAAGCCCGCCGATGCGCCCAGCACGCTGGCGGTGGTCGGTCGCTACGTGCTCAATCCGCGCATCTTCGAACTGCTCGAAAGCACCACGCCCGGCGCCGGTGGCGAGATCCAGCTCACCGATGCGATCGCCGCGCTGCTGAAGGAGGAGGCGGTCAACGCCTACCGGTTCCGCGGCACGCGGTTCGATTGCGGTACCCACATCGGCCTGATCGAGGCGACGATCCGCTACGCGCTCGACCACGAGAAGCTCAGCAACGCCGCCACGACGCTGATGCAGGACGCATTGCGGGAAATGGGCGTCGAAGAACTCGAGTAGGGCGACGCGCGGCACCGGGCTCCTCGAATCCGGGGGGGGGGCGCCCAGGGCATCGCCCGCCCGGCCCGGTACCATCGCCCCATGCACGACTCCTACTACCGCGCGACGACGCCGGCGCGCAGCCCGTATCCGTCCCTGCGCGGCCATCTGGACGCCAGCGTCTGCGTGGTCGGCGGAGGGTTTGCCGGCCTCAACACGGCGGTCGGGCTGGTCGAGCGCGGCGTCGAAGGCGTTGTCCTGATCGAAGCCGAGCAGCTCGGTTTCGGCGCGTCGGGCCGCAACGGTGGATTCGTCTTCGGCGGCTTCTCACTCGGCGAAGGAGAGTTGCTGCGGCAGCTCGGGCCGCAGCGGGCGAAGTCGCTTTACCGCGGCACGCTCGATGCGGTCGAACTGGTGCGCGAACGCATCTCCCGTTACATGATCGACTGCGACGCGGTCGAGGCCGGGGTGATCTGGGCCAACTGGTTCCGCGACCCGGCCATCCTTAAGGCACGCCAGGCGCTGCTGACGGAACATTTCGACGCGCACTGGCAGTGGCTGCCGCAGGCCGGGTTGCGCCGGTTGATCCATTCGGAGCGTTACGGCGACGCGCTGTTCGAGCGTCAGGGGTTCCACTTCCACCCGCTGAAGTACGTGGCCGGGCTGGCCGAAGCAGGAGTGCGGCAGGGGCTGGTCGTGCACGAGCACACTGTCGCGTCGCGACTGGAGCGCGACGGCCATGGCTGGCGCGTGCACACGGCCGACGACGGCTGCGTCCGCGCCGGGCAGGTCGTTCTGGCCTGTGGCGGGTACCTGGCTGGCCTTCGGCGCGAAGTGGATGCCTCGATCCTGCCGATCGCGACCTACGTCATGGTGACCGAGCCGCTCGGTGCGCACCTCGACGAGGTTATGCGCACCCGCGCGGCGGTGTACGACACCCGCTTCGCGTTCGACTACTACCGCCCGCTGCCGGACACGCGGTTGCTGTGGGGCGGACGCATCTCGGTGCGCGACCGTTCGCCGGACGCGGTGCGGCAACTGCTGTACCGCGACATGCTGAAGGTCTTCCCGCAGCTCGAAGGCGTCCGCATCGACCACGCGTGGTCCGGCCTGATGAGCTATGCGCGCCACCAGATGCCGCAGGTCGGGCAGGTCGATCCGGGCCTGTGGCTGGCGCAGGCGTTCGGTGGTCACGGCGTCGCACCGACGGCGTTTTCCGGCGAGCTGCTGGCGTCGGCGATCGCCGAAGGCGACACGCGCTGGCGTGACCTGGCTGAGTTCGGACTGGTGCCGGCGTGGAAGCCGGCCGGGTTCGTCGGCGCGCAGCTGAGCTACTGGTGGGCCGAAGCCCGGGATGCCTGGAAGGCCGCGACCGGGCGCGGCTGATATCGCGTAGACCGGGCGCCTGGCGGGACGCCCGGCCCACGCATTGCGTTACAGCGCTTCGAATACGCCCGCCGCACCCATGCCGGTACCGATGCACATCGTCACCAGGCCGTACTTCTGCTGGCGCCGGCGCAGGCCATGGACGATGGTCGCGGTGCGCACCGCGCCGGTCGCGCCAAGCGGATGGCCCAATGCGATCGCGCCACCGAGCGGGTTGACCTTCGACGGATCCAGTTCGCTGTCGCGGATCACCGCCAGCGCCTGTGCGGCGAACGCCTCGTTGAGCTCGATCCAGTCCAGCTGGTCCTTCGTCAGCCCGGCCTGCTTCAGCGCCTTCGGGATCGCCGCGATCGGGCCGATGCCCATTACCTCCGGCCGCACGCCGGCGACCGAGAAGCTGACGAAGCGCGCCAGCGGGGTCAGTCCGTAGTCCTTGATCGCCTGCTCGGACGCCACCAGCACGGCGCCGGCGCCATCGGACATCTGCGAACTGTTGCCGGCCGTCACCGTACCGCCGAACTGGCCGTTGCGGAACACCGGACGCAGCTTCGCCAGCGCCTCGATGGTCGAGCCCGCGCGCGGGCCTTCGTCGGTGTCGACCAGCGTCTTCTTCAACCGGATCGCGTTGCCGGCGAGGTCGGGGATGTGCGATACGACTTCAAGCGGTGTGATCTCGTCGCGGAACTCGCCGGCCTCGATCGCCCGGATCGCCTTCAGGTGCGACTCCAGCGCGAACGCGTCCTGGTCCTCGCGGCTGACCTTCCATTCCTCGGCGACCTTTTCGGCGGTGATGCCCATGCCGTAGGCGATCGCGACGTTCTCGTCCTTCTCGAACACGCTCGGCGAGAGCGCGACCTTGTTGCCCATCATCGGCACCATCGTCATCGACTCGGTGCCGCCGGCCAGCACCAGGTCGGCCTGGCCAAGGCGGATCTGGTCGGCCGCCAGCGCGACCGCCTGCAGGCCCGACGAGCAGAAGCGGTTGATGGTCTGGGCGGCGATGGTGTTGGGCAGGCCCGCCAGCAGCACGCCGATGCGCGCCACGTTCATGCCCTGCTCGGCCTCCGGCATCGCGCAGCCGATGATGGCGTCCTCGATGCGGTTGACGTCGATGCCCGGCGCCTGCGCGACCGCGGCACGGAGCACGTGGGCGAGCATGTCGTCCGGACGGGTGTTGCGGAATGCGCCGCGCGCCTTGGCCACCGGGGTACGGGTGGCGGCGACGATGTAGGCGTCCTGGATCTGTTTGGTCATGGGATGACTCCGGATTCGGTGGTGTTTACCGGCACATGGATGTGCCGGCGCGGCGTCGCGGCGCGACGTCGCGGCCTCTGGCGAAAACCGCGTTTTTCGCCAGAGGCGAAGAAGTCGCGGCAGGATGCCCGATCTTCTTCATGGCTAATTGCGCAGCGGCTTGCCGGTCTTGAGCATGTGGGCGATGCGCTCCTGCGTCTTCGGCATCTGCGCCAGCGCCACGAAGTGCTCGCGCTCCAGCCGCAGCAGCCACTCCTCGTCGACCACCGAGTGCCGGTCGACCTCGCCGCCGCACAGCACCGTCGCTATCCGGGTGGCGATCTCGTAGTCGTGCTCCGAGATGAAACGGCCCTCGAGCATGTTCACCAGCATCATCTTGAAAGTCGCGATGCCGACGTCGCCGGCCACGCGGATCGCGCGGGCGGGCAGGGGCGGGCGGTAGCCGGATTCAGCCAGCGCCAGTGCCTGTGCCTTCGCCACGTGCAACAGTTCGAAGGCGTTGAACACGACCACGTCGTCCGGACGGGCGAGCTGCAGGTTCTTCGCCTCCACTGCCGAGGTCGCGACCTTGGCCATCGCCACGGTCTCGAACACGGTCTTGAGCCCCGCGAACACATCGCCGTCGCGACCGGCTGCCTCCGAGGCGCGCACGGCCAGTTCCTTCAGCCCGCCACCGGCCGGCAGCAGGCCGACGCCGGCCTCGACCAGGCCGATGTAGCTCTCCAGCCCCAGCACCGTGCGTGCCGAGTGCATCTGGAACTCGCAACCGCCGCCCAGCGCCAGGCCGCGCACCGCCGCGACCACCGGCACCAGCGAGTACTTGATCGCCATGCTGGTGCGCTGGAAGTTCTCGACCATCGCCTCGAAGCCCTTGACGTCGCCGGCCTGCAGCAGCCCCAGCGCGCCGGCCAGGTCGGCACCGGCCGAGAACGGCTCCTTCGGCTGCCAGATCACCAGCCCGCGGAAGTCGCGCTCGGCGATCCGCACCGCTTCCTGCAGGCCGTCGAGCACGTGGTCGTTGACCGTGTGCATCTTGGTCTTGAAGCTCACCACCGCGATTTCATCGCCTTCGTCGGCCCACATCCGGATGCCGTCGTTCTCGAACACGGTGCGACCCTGCGAGGCCTTCTCCCCCAGCAGCGCGTCCGGGAAGCGCTGGCGCGCGTAGACCGGGTTGGACGAGCGCGGCACCATCGCGTCGCGCGCCGGGCTGTAGCTGCCGGCGCTGGCGTGCACGCCCTCGCGGCCGTCGAACACCCAGTCCGGCAACTCGGCGTTGCTCATCGCATCGCCGGCGACGATGTCCTCGGCGATCCACTCGGCGACCTGCTTCCAGCCCGCCGCCTGCCAGCTCTCGAACGGACCGACCGACCAGCCGTAGCCCCAGCGCATCGCGAAGTCGACGTCGCGCGCGGTCTCGGCGATGTCCTTGAGGTGGTAGGCGCTGTAGTGGAAGGTGTCGCGGAAGCAGGCCCACAGGAACTTGGCCTGCGGGTGGTCGGACGCGCGCAGGGCGGCGAATTTCTTCGCCGGGTCGCGCTCCTTCAGCAGCGCGGCAACCCCGGGGTCGAGCTCCGGGTTCGACGGCCGGTAATCCTGCGCCTGCAGGTCCAGCACGAGGATGTCCTTGCCCTTGCGGGTGTACACGCCGGCGCCGGTCTTGGCCCCCAGCGCACCCTTCTCGACCAGCCCCGCCAGCCACTTCGGCGCCTTGAAATACTTGTGCCACGGGTCGTCGGGCAGGGTGTCGGCCATCGTCTTGATGACATGGACCATGGTGTCGAGCCCGACCACGTCGGCGGTGCGGTAGGTGGCCGACTTCGGCCGGCTGATCGCCGGGCCGGTCAGCGCGTCGACGGTGTCGAAGCCGAGCTTGAACTGCTCGGTGTGGTGCATCGCCGCCAGCATCGAGAACACGCCGATGCGGTTGCCGATGAAGTTCGGGGTGTCGCGGGCGTAGACCACGCCCTTGCCGAGGGTGGTGGTCAGGAAGGTTTCCAGGCCGGCCAGCACGTCGGCATCGGTGCCGCGCGCCGGGATCAGCTCGGCCAGGTGCATGTAGCGCGGCGGGTTGAAGAAGTGCACGCCGCAGAAGCGGTGCCGCATTTCCTCCGGCAGCACCTCGGCCAGCTTGTTGATGCCCAGGCCCGAGGTGTTGCTGGCCAGCACCGCGTGTGCCGGCACGTGCGGGGCGATCTTCCGGTACAGGTCCTGCTTCCAGTCCATGCGCTCGGCGATCGCCTCGATGACGAGGTCGCAGCTTTCCAGCAGGGCCAGTCCGGTCTCGTAGTTGGCGGCGGTGATGCGCGACGCCAGCGCCTTGTCGGCCAGCGGGGCGGGGCTCAGCTTGGCCAGCCCGGCAATCGCCTTGTTGACGATGCCGTTCGGGTCGCCGTCCTTCGCCGGCAGGTCGAACAGCACGGTGTCGACCCCTGCGTTGGTCAGGTGCGCGGCGATCTGCGCGCCCATGACGCCGGCGCCCAGGACAGCCGCACGACGTACAAGCAGATTCTTGGACATTATCGTAACTCCCTGAAAAATCGGAATATCAGCTCTTGAATCCAGCCGCCGCGAAGCGGATCAGCTCGCGCGCGGCGCGTTCGCGGTGGGCCTTTTCGGCGGTGCCTGCGGGGCGCTTGATCAGGCCGAAGTCGGCCATCGCATAGGTCAGCGCGCCGGCGAGGAAGTCGAGCCGCCAGTACAGCTCCTCCTTGCTCAGCCCCGGCACGCACGCGGCGATCGCGCGGGCGAAATCGCGCAGCACGTGGCCGTAGTGGTCGGACAGGAACTTGCGCAGGCTGTCGTTCTTCTCGGCGTACGCCCGCGCGACCACGCGCACGAACGCGCCGCCACCGTGGCGGTCCTGGGCCAGCGCCAGCGCCGGCTCCACGAACGCCGCCAGGATCGGCTCCAGCTCGCCCGGATGGTCCGCCACGGCGGCCTTCAGGGCGTCCAGCCTCTGCCGGCTCATATCGTCCATGCGCCGCCGGAACACCTCGTTGACGAGGTTTTCCTTGCTGCCGAAGTGGTAGTTGACCGCGGCGATGTTGACGTCGGCGCGGCTGGTGACCTGCCGCAACGAGGTGCCGGTGAAACCGAACTGGGCGAACAGTTCCTCGGCCGCGCCGAGGATCCGGTCTTTCGTGGAGAAGGTCGTGGTCGACATGGTCGCGGGGTCGGGCCTGGCTGAATCAAACGCTTGTTTGATGCTAGGCCTGACATGATGAACCGTCAATCGCAGCCGGCCATGAAATGCGGGCAGGGCAGTGCAAACCCGACCGGCAATCCGGTAGCATTACCGTAGCCATATCGGCTAAACCCGCGTCCCGACGCGGGTTTTTCTGTTATCCTCGGGCGCGAACCCTGTCCCAAGACGGCCGCGACCCGCCTACCCGGAGAACCTCCCATGGCGCTGGAGCGCACCCTGTCCATCATCAAGCCCGATGCCGTCGCCAAGAACGTCATCGGCGAGATCTACACCCGCTTCGAGAAGGCCGGCCTGAAGGTCGTCGCCTCGAAGATGAAGCACCTGTCCAAGGCCGAGGCCGAAGGCTTCTACGCCGTCCACCGCGAGCGCCCGTTCTTCGGCGCGCTGGTCGAGTTCATGATCTCCGGCCCGGTGATGATCCAGGTGCTCGAAGGCGAGGGCGCGGTGCTCAAGAACCGCGACCTGATGGGCGCCACCAACCCGAAGGACGCCGCCGCGGGCACCATCCGCGCCGACTTCGCCGACAGCATCGACGCCAACGCGGTGCACGGCTCGGACAGCCTGGAGAACGCCGCGATCGAGATCGCGTACTTCTTCCCGGCGACCGACGTCCACGCCCGCTGAGGCATCACCGATACACGCAACATCCCGGCCATGACCACCCGCGACACCGCCATCGACATCGTCCTCGCCAATGCCTCCACGCAAGCGGATGCGATGCGGGTGGCCGGTTCCGCGGCGCGCCCGGCCGGCGACGCGTCGGGGTCGAAGACCAACATCTTCGACCTCGACCGCGTTTCGCTGGAGGACTTCTTCGAGAACGTCCTCGGCGAAAAGCGCTACCGCGCGCACCAGGTGATGAAGTGGATCCACCACCGCTACGTCACCGACTTCGACGACATGACCGACCTCGGCAAGGCGCTGCGCGCCAAGCTGCACGAGCACGCCGAGGTCCGTGCGCCGATGGTCCTGCACGAGAAGCCCTCCGCCGACGGCACCATCAAGTGGCTGATCGGCATGGACCCGAAAAACGCCATCGAGGCGGTCTACATCCCCGACAAGGGCCGCGGCACGCTGTGCGTGTCCAGCCAGGTCGGCTGCGCGCTCAACTGCACCTTCTGCTCGACCGCCACCCAGGGCTTCAACCGCAACCTGACCACCGCCGAGGTGATCGGCCAGGTCTGGATCGCCGCCCGCCAGCTCGGCAACCTGCCGCACCAGCAGCGCAAGCTGACCAACGTGGTGATGATGGGCATGGGCGAGCCGCTGATGAACTTCGACAACGTCGTGCGCGCGATGAGCATCATGCGCGACGACCTCGGTTACGGCCTGGCCAACAAGCGCGTGACCCTGTCGACCTCCGGCCTGGTGCCGCAGATCGACCAGCTCGGGAAGGCCAGCGACGTCTCGCTGGCGGTGTCGCTGCACGCGCCCAACGACGAGTTGCGCACCGAGCTGATCCCGCTGAACAAAAAGTACCCGATCGCCGAGCTGATGGCGGCCTGCCAGCGCTACGTCAAGCGAAAGCCGCGCTCCTCGATCACCTTCGAGTACACCCTGATGAAGGGCGTCAACGACCAGCCGCAGCACGCCCGCGAGCTGGCCCGCCTGATGCGCCAGTTCGACAACGCGGTGCAGATGAAGGACGCGGCCAAGGTCAACCTGATCCCGTTCAACCCGTTCCCGGGCACGCAGTACGAGCGCTCGCCCGAAGCGGACATCCGCACGTTCCAGAAACTGCTGCAGGACGCCCGTGTGCTGACCACCGTGCGGCGGACCCGCGGTGACGACATCGACGCCGCCTGCGGCCAGCTCAAGGGCCAGGTGATGGACCGCACCCGCCGACAGGCCGAGTTCCGCAAGACGCTTGCGGAGCGGGGGATCGACGATGCGGCCGCCTGAGCGCGGCGCCGGCGGAGGGGTGCGATGGGGGGCGTGCGTGCTGGTGGTGCTGGTGGCGGCGGGTTGCAGCCGGCTCACCTTCATCAAGCCCGACCTCGGCCGCGGCGACTTCGAGCGCACCGCGCCCGAGCTTGATATCCAGACCGACCCGCGCCACGACGGCGCCCGCATCTCCCTGCAGCAGGCGCAGGCCGCGTTTTCGGCGGGACGGCTGGAGGAGGCGGCGCGGTTCGCCGAGCAGTCGATCGAGCAGAATCCCGATTCGGCCGCGGCACACACTCTCCGGGCCGTGGTCGCCGACCATCGGGGCGAGATCGAGCGCGCCGGCGAGCACTACCGACGTGCGGTCGAGCTGGCCCCGCACCAGGGCGGCATGTTCAACAACTACGGCACGTGGTTGTGCGCCAACGGACGTGCCGAGGAGTCGCTGGGCTGGTTCCAGCGGGCGTTGGCCGACCCCAACTATCCGCGGCGCTCGACCGCCATGGCCAACGCCGGCGCCTGCGCGATCGATGCCGGACGGGCCGAGCAGGGGGCGAAGCTGCTGGAGGCTGCGCTGGAGCAGGACCCGGTCAACCCGGTGGCGCTGTCGGCGATGGCGCGCTACGAGTTCAACGCGGGGCGGGCCTTCCAGGCACGGGCGTTTTCCCAGCGCAGGCTGGCCGCTGCACCCGCGGATGCGGCTTCGTTGTTGCTTGCGTCACAAATCGAAACAAAACTCGGCGACAAGGAGGCCGCCGACCGATACGTTCAACGGCTGCGGGCGGAGTTCCCGGCAACGTCGGGCTCCGGAACAGGGGATGACGGGAAACGATGATGCAGTCGAACCACACCACGCCCGAGGGCGTCGACAGCTGTGGCGCGCGCCTTCGCGCGGCCCGGGAACTGGCGGGCATGTCCCGCGAGCAGGTTTCCGCACGGCTGAGGATGCCGGTGCGTGTCATCGAGGCACTTGAATCGGACGACTGGGCGCGCATCGGTGCGCCCGTGTTCGTGCGCGGCCAGCTGCGCAGCTACGCCCGCCTGATGGGCATCGACCTGGAGGCCGACCTCGTGCAGGCGCAGGTCGGGCCGGTCGCGCCGCCGGAGCTGGTCAGCCACACCCACGTCCCGCGCTACCGCCACGTGTTCGAGCAGGCCACCCGCCGCGCGATGTACATCGCGATCACCGCGGTCATCGCGGTCCCGGTCTGGCTGGCCACCAAGCCGCACCTGTCCAACACCCCGCACGTCGAGTCGCTGGAGGTCCCGGCCGAGTTGGCAACCGCCGAGCCGGCGCCGTCGGCAACCCCGCCGCGGCGGACCCCGCTGATCGCCTCGATGGGCACGATGCGCAGTGCGCCCGCCCAGCGCCCGGTCGAACCGGCGCTGTCACTCGCGTTCGAGGGCGAAAGCTGGGTGCAGGTGTTCGCACCGGACGGACGCTCGCTGGAGCAGGGCCTGCTGGCCGAGGGCGACCGCCGCAGCTACGAACCGGGTGAGGTGGGCCGGGTCGTGCTTGGCAACATCGCCGCGGTCGACGTGATGCACAACGGCGAGCCGGTCGACCTGGCACCGTTCAGCCGCGCGAACGTGGCCCGCTTTACGCTATCCTCTGACGGTTCCCTCGCGCCGGTCGTCGACTGACCCGCGACGGGTCCGACTCCCACCGGCCCGCCCCGCGGGCTCGTCCGTAATCAAGCGTCTCCGGCCGTCGGCCGGGGCTGGATAGCAGCTACCGCATGGCAATAGACGACCTGCTCGACGAGCACGAACAAAGCGAACGCGTCCTGGAATGGCTGCGCAACAACGGTGCCGGCCTGATCGGCGGCATCGTGCTGGGGCTGGCGGCAATCGGCGGTTGGAAGTGGTGGCAGCAGCACCAGCAGCAGCAGGAACTGGCCGCCGCCGACCGTTACCACGCCGCGGTCAGCGCGATCGAAGCGAACGACGAGGAGGCCGCCGCCAAGGTCGCGGCGCTCGGGGACGGCGTGTTCGCCAACCTGTCGGCACTGGAACTCGCCGCCGCCCAGGTCGAGGCTGACGAACCGCAGAAAGCGATCGAGACCCTGCGCGCGATCAAGCCGGGCAACCCGGCGGTTGCCGACGTGGTCGACCAGCGGCTGGCCCGCCTGCTGATCGCCACCGACCAGGCCGAAGCCGCGCTTGAGCTGCTCGCCGACGCTGCCACGCCCGCTGCCCTGGAGGCCCGCGGCGACGCTCAACAGGCGCTCGGGCAGCAGGAAAAGGCGCGCGAAGACTATTCGAAGGCGCTGGCCGGGCTCGACGTGGCGGCGCCGCAGCGCCAGTTGCTCGAACTGAAACTCATGGAAGTCGGCGGCACGCCCGCCAGCACCGAGGCGAAGTCCTGATGAAGCCTGCATCGACCCCGCATTCCGCCGCGGCCGCGACGCCGCTGCTGCGCGCTTGCGCGCTCGCCCTGTGCGTGCTGGCCGTGGCCGGTTGCAGCACGGTCAAGGGCTGGTTCGACGGCAAGGACGAAGACGCCACCGAACCGGCCAAGCTCACCGAATTTTCCCCCACCGTGACGGTCAGCGAGTTGTGGTCGGCCGACGTCGGCGAGGGCGAGGACAGGCTCGGCATCCGCCAGCACCCGGTGATCGTCGACGGCCGCGTGTATGCCGCGGCGGTCGATGGCGGGGTCCACGCGCTCGACCTGCAGACCGGCAAGCGCATCTGGCATTACCCGAGCGAACTGCGCCTCAGCGGTGGGCCGGGCGCCGGCGACGGCCTGGTCGTGGTCGGCAGCCTCGATGGCGACGTGATCGCGCTGGACGCAAGCACCGGTGCCGAGCGCTGGCAGGCCAAGGTCGGCAACGAGATCATCGCCGAGCCCGTGGTCGGCCTTGGCATGGTGTTCGTACGCTCCAACGACGGCCGGCTGACCGCGTTCGACGCCGCCACCGGCGAGCGTCGCTGGTTCTGGAACCACGACGTGCCGTCGCTGTCGGTCCGCGGCAACGACGCGCCGGTACTCGGCCCGGGCTACGTTTTCGTCGGCAGCGACGACGGCACCGTCAGCGCGCTCGCCGCCGCCGACGGTCGCCCGCTGTGGGAGCAGGCCGTCGGCCAGCAGGAAGGCCGCACCGAGCTTGACCGCATGGCGGATGTCGACGGCACCCCGGTGCTCGACGGCACCACGATCATCGCGACCAGCTTCGACGGCCGCACCATGGCGATCGACGCGCCGTCCGGGCAGCCGATGTGGGTCAGCAACCACGGTGGCCCCGGCCGTGCCGCGGTGGCGCCGAGCGTACTGGCGGTCAGCTCCGCCGACGGCAACGTCTACGGGCTCGAGAAGCGCGGCGGCAGCGCCCTGTGGACCCAGCCCGGCCTGGTCCGGCGCAACCTGTCCGCGCCTGCGGTGCACGGTGGCTACGCGGTGGTCGGCGACTACGACGGTTACCTGCATTGGCTCGACCTCGCCACGGGTGCCTTTGCCGCCCGCGCCCGCGCCGGTGGCGACGCCATCCGCGCAGTCCCGGTGGTCTCCGGCGACATCCTCATCGCCCAGGACGTCGACGGCGGGCTGAGCGCCTTCCGCATCGCGCAGTAACCCATTGGCGAAAACCCGGGCCGGCGGCCGATAATGGGCGACATCGTCCATCCGGCCGCCGGTCCTGTTTCCGGGATCGGCCACTGGCCCGCGCCGCCGTGGCAAAGTCTGCCCGTCGGCTCCCGTTCCACGCCCCCAAACGGCTGAATCCATGCTTCCCCTCGTCGCGCTCGTTGGTCGACCCAACGTCGGCAAATCCACCCTGTTCAACGCGCTCACGCGTACCCGCGACGCGCTGGTCCACGACCAGCCGGGCGTGACCCGCGACCGCCACTATGGTGTCTGCCGGCCGGAAGGCCAGCGCCACTTCGCCGTGGTGGACACCGGCGGCATCGCCGGCGAGGACGAGGGACTGGTCGGCGCAACCACCCGCCAGGCGCGCGCTGCGGCGACCGAGGCCGATCTGGTGCTGTTCATCGTCGACGGCCGAGAGGGCGCCTCGGCAATGGATGACGAGATCCTCGCGTGGTTGCGAAAGAGCGCCCGCCCGACAGTGCTGGTGGTCAACAAGACCGACGGCATCGACACCGGCGCCGCGCTCAACGAGTTTGCCCGCTACGGTTTCCGCGACGTGGTGGCGACCTCGTCCGCACACCGGCAGGGCATCGACGACCTGATCGACGAAGTGGTCGCGCGGCTGCCGGAAGAGGGCGTCGCGCCCGAGCTCGACACCGACCCGTCGCGCATCCGCGTCGCCTTCATCGGCCGGCCCAACGTCGGCAAGTCGACACTGGTCAACCGGCTGCTCGGCGAGGAGCGGATGATCGCCTCCGACGTGCCCGGCACCACCCGCGATTCGGTCGCGATCGACATGGAGCGCGACGGTCGCCTGTACCGCCTGATCGACACTGCCGGCCTGCGCCGCAAGTCGCGCGTGGACGAGGCGGTCGAAAAGTTCTCGATCATCAAGACCCTGCAGGCGATCGAGCAGTGCCAGGTCGCGGTGGTGATGCTGGATGCCAGCGAGGGCGTCACCGACCAGGACGCCAGCGTGCTCGGCTATGCGCTCGACGCCGGCCGGGCGCTGGTGGTCGCGGTCAACAAGTGGGACGGCCTGACCGAATACCAGCGCCAGCAGGCCGAGGCGCTGCTGGCGCGCAAGCTCGGTTTCGTCGACTGGGCCGAGGCGGTGCGCATCAGCGCCAAGCACGGTTCCGGCCTGCGCGAACTGTTCGGCGCGATCCACCGCGCGCATGCGTCGGCCACCCGCGAGTTCAGCACCAGCGAGATCACCCGCGCCGTCGAGATCGCCTACGAGAGCAACCCGCCGCCGGTCGTGCGCGGCCATATCGCCAAGCTGCGGTTCGCCCACCCGGTGGCGAGCAATCCGCCGACGTTCGCGATCCACGGCAACCGCCTGCGCACGCTGAGCGACACCTACAAGCGCTACCTCGAGAACTTCTTCCGCAAGCGCTTCAAGCTGGTCGGCACGCCGGTGCGCTTCGTCTTCAAGGAGGGCAGCAACCCCTACGAAGGCAAGAAGAACGTGCTGACCGACAAGCAGGTGGCGAAGAAGCGCCGGCTGCTGCGGCACGTCAAGAAGGGCCGCTAGGCGGCGCGCATGGCCGTCGAGACGATCACCCCGGCGGAGGCACGCCGGCGCCAGCTCGGCGGCGCGGTGCTGATCGATGTCCGCGAGGCGCACGAGCGGGCGCTCGGCATGGCCGAGGGAGCGCTCGGGGTGTCGCGGTCGGAGCTGGAAGCGGCGCCCGGCGCGGTGCTGGCGCGTCGCGATGTCGAGGTGCTGCTGATCTGCGAGGTCGGCGGTCGCTCGCGGCAGGCGGCCGAGGCGCTGGTCGACGCGGGTTTCGAGCGGGTGGCCTCGATCGAGGGTGGGACCCGGCAATGGCGGCTGGAAAACCTGCCGCTGGTCGCCGCCCACGGCGACCTCGATTTCAATGACCGCTACTCGCGCCACCTGCGCCTGCCCGAGGTCGGCGAGGCCGGCCAGCGCAGGCTGCAGCAGGCCACGGTGGCGGTGGTCGGGGCGGGCGGGCTGGGCTCGCCGGCGGCGTACTACCTCGCCGCGGCCGGCGTGGGGACGCTGCGTCTGGCAGACGACGACGTGGTCGACCGCAGCAACCTGCAGCGGCAGATCCTGCACACCGACGCGCGCATCGGTACCGCCAAGGTCGAGTCGGCCCGGGTCGCGCTGGAAGCGCTCAACCCGACCATCCGGGTCATCGGCATGCGCGAGCGCATCACCGCCGGGAACGTCGAACGGCTGATCGCCGATGCCGACGTAGTCCTCGACGGCGCCGACAATTTCCCGGTCCGCTACCTGCTCAACGACGCCTGCGTGAAGCTCGGCAAGCCGCTGGTGTACGGCGCCGTGCACCGCTTCCACGGACAGGTGAGCGTGTTCGATGCCGGGCGCCGGCGTGGCGAGGCGCCGTGCTACCGCTGCCTGTTCCCCGAGCCGCCACCGCCGGAGATGGCGCCCAACTGCAGCGAGGCCGGCGTGCTCGGTGTCCTGCCCGGCGTGGTCGGCATGCTCCAGGCAACCGAGGTGGTCAAGCTGATCCTCGGCATCGGCGAACCGCTGGCCGGGCGACTGCTGCAATTCGACGCGCTGTCGATGCGCTTCCACGAAACCGGCCTGCGGGCCGACCCCGGCTGCCCCGTCTGCGCGCCGGGCACGCCGTTCCCGGGCTACATCGACTACCAGCAGTTCTGCGCCGGCTGAGCCGGCCTGCACCCCGCCTGTACCTCGCACTCACGCCGCCTCCGGACCATGGGCGGCACACGGGAGGAGGCGGACGATGGCGACTGGGTGGCGGTGGAGCGGGCTGGCATGCGTGCTGCTGGTGCTCGCGCTTTGGCCGATGGGGCGTGCATGGGCCTGCGGCAAGGACGACCCGGCCGCTGCGACCAGTCTGGGCGGGCGGATCGCGGCCATTGCATGCCGCGAGAACTGGCTCTGGTACCAGCCCTTCATCAACACCGACGGCCACCTGGCCAGCATGAGCGCGACCGAGGCCGAGGCCGGGGAGTTGGCTGACGGCACCACCCCCGCCTGGAAACGGGTGGCCGAGTACTGGCGCGGCAGTGGTCTTATGTGGCAGATGAGCGCCTTCCCCGGTGCGGGCACCTGCGCGCGCGCCGCAGGACTCGCGTACCCCGCGCCGGACTGCCGGGCTTTCATCATCGACCGGCCATGGTCGGCCGCGTTCACCTCGTTCGTACTGGTCCGTGCCGGGGTCCCGGGTTTCCGGCCGTCACCGCGCCATGTCGACTACGTGCGGGATGCCTACCTCGCGGGTGCCGGCAGCCCCTATCAACTGGTCGACCCGGATGCCTCGCGACCGGCCATCGGCGACATGCTGTGCTACGTCCGGGGCAGCACGCCGATGGGCCCTGCAGGGCTGCGCGCATGGCTGGCGACGAACGCCGACGGATCGCTCCCGATGCACTGCGAGATCGTCGTCGGCGCCGGCGGTGGGCGCCTGCAACTGGTCGGGGGCAACGTCCTGCAGAGCGTCACCCAGCGCCTGCTGCCGCTCAACCGCGACGGCCGGCTCTGGGGGCTTCCACGCGGGGCGCCGTTCTGCTCGCCGGCCAACGAGGCGGGCTGCAGCTTCAACCGGCAGGACTGGGCGGCGCTGCTGAAACTGGATCCCTCGCTGCGTGCCGCGCCGCCACCGCGGATGCCCCCGGCGACCCCGGTGGAGCAGGGCACGCCTACCCGGTGTTGCGTGCAGTGCGTGGTCGGCTCGGGCGTGCCGCGCTGCCCGGTCGGGGCGACTCCACCCACGGATGGGGGATAATGGCCGGCCGCCGAAGCAGGACCGCCACCCGATGACCGACACGCCCGCCGCTACCGCCCGCATCCTGGATGGCAAGGGCATCGCCGAGGACCTGCTCGATAACCTCAAGGCGCGTGTCGATGCCCGCGTCGCCAGCGGACGCAAGGCCCCGGGGCTGGCCGTGGTGCTGGTCGGCAACGACCCGGCGTCGGCGGTCTACGTGCGCAACAAGCGGCGTGCGGCGCAGAAGGTCGGCATCCGCGCGATCGACTTCGACATGCCCGCCGACACCAGCGACGAGGAACTGCTGGCGCTGATCGACCGGCTCAACGCCGACCCCGACGTCCACGGCATCCTGGTCCAGTTGCCGCTGCCGGACCGCCGCGACGCCACCGCGCTGATCCACCGCATTTCCCCGGCCAAGGACGTCGACGGCTTCCACCCGGAGAACGTCGGCCACCTGGCGCTGCGCCAGTTCGGCCTGCGGCCCTGCACCCCGCGCGGCATCACGACCCTGCTGGCCTATACCGACCGCCCGGTGCGCGGCGCCAGCGCGACCATCGTCGGCGTCTCCAACCACGTTGGCCGGCCGATGGCGCTGGAGCTGCTGATCGCCGGCTGCACCACCACGTCCTGCCACAAATTCACCCCGCCGGACGTGCTGGAGGCCGCGGTGCGCGGCGCCGACATCCTGGTGGTGGCGGTCGGCCGCCCGCAGCTGATCCCGGGCGAGTGGGTCAAGCCGGGTGCGGTGGTGATCGACGTCGGCATCAACCGGCTGGACGACGGCCGGCTGTGCGGCGATGTGGGGTTCGAGGCCGCGTCACGGCGCGCCAGCTGGATCACCCCGGTCCCGGGCGGAGTGGGGCCGATGACGGTTGCCACCCTGATGCAGAACACCCTGGAGGCGGCCGAGGCCGCCGACGGCGACCGGCGGGCCTGAACCCGCCCCCGGAACGGAGCGTCCCACGGCCCGGCCCGCGTATGCGCGGCCCGCGAACGCGGTACAATGACGCGCTTCATCCTCCCCGGGCCGCCCCATGTTGCGCATCCAGGCTGAAGCGCTGACCTACGACGACGTATCCCTCGTCCCCGCGCATTCCAGCGTCCTTCCCAAGGACGTCTCCCTCGAAACCCGCGTCACCCGCGACCTCCGCATCCGCCTGCCGCTGCTGTCGGCGGCGATGGACACGGTCAGCGAGGCACGGCTTGCCATCGCGATGGCGCAGCTGGGCGGGCTCAGCATCATCCACAAGAACATGACGCAGGCCGCGCAGGCCGCGCAGGTCGCGCAGGTCAAGACCTTCGAGGCCGGCGTGATCAAGTCGCCTTTCACCGTCGGCCCCGAGACCAGCATCGGCGACGTGCTCAAGCTCACCCGCGAGCGCAACATCTCCGGCGTGCCGGTGGTCGACGCCGGCAAGCTGGTCGGCATCGTCACCAGCCGCGACATGCGCTTCGAGACCAAGCACGACGACCCGGTCCGCCACATCATGACCAAGAAAGACCGGCTGGTCACGGTGAAGGAAGGCGCGCCCGACGACGAAGTGCTCGGCCTGCTGCACCGCCACCGCATCGAGAAGGTGCTGGTGGTCAACGACGAGTTCGAACTGCGCGGCCTCATCACCGTCAAGGACATCCAGAAGAAGTCCGACAACCCCAACGCCGCCTACGACACCAGCGAGCGGTTGCTGGTCGGCGCCGCGGTCGGGGTCGGTGGCGACACCGAGTCGCGCATCGAGGCGCTGGCCGCTGCCGGGGTCGACGTGGTGGTGGTCGACACCGCGCACGGCCACTCGCAGGGCGTGCTCGAGCGCGTCAAGTGGGTCAAGAAGAACTTCCCGCAACTGCAGGTCATCGGAGGCAACATCGTCACCGGCGATGCCGCGCTGGCGCTGATGGACCATGGCGCGGACGCGGTCAAGGTCGGCGTCGGCCCGGGCTCGATCTGCACCACGCGCATCGTCGCCGGCGTCGGCGTGCCGCAGATCACCGCGATCGACATGGTCGCCGAGGCCTTGCAGGACCGCATCCCGCTGATCGCCGACGGCGGCATCCGCTACTCCGGCGACATCGGCAAGGCGCTGGTCGCCGGCGCCTCGACGGTGATGGTCGGCGGCCTGTTCGCGGGTACCGAGGAAGGCCCGGGCGAGGTCGAGCTGTTCCAGGGCCGAAGCTACAAGAGCTATCGCGGCATGGGCAGCATCGGTGCGATGGAGCAGGGCTCCAAGGACCGCTATTTCCAGGACTCTTCCGACGCCGACAAGCTCGTTCCGGAAGGCATCGAGGGCCGGGTGCCGTACCGGGGCCCGCTGCGGGGCGTGGTCCACCAGCTGATGGGCGGACTGCGCGCGACCATGGGCTACGTGGGCTGCGCCACCGTCGACGAGATGCGCAAGAAGCCCCAGTTCGTCCGGGTGACCAGCGCCGGCTCGCGCGAGAGCCACGTCCACGACGTGCAGATCACCAAGGAACCGCCGAACTACCGCGCCGGCTGACCCATGACCGACATCCACAGCGACAAGATCCTCATCCTCGATTTCGGCGCGCAGTACACGCAGCTGATCGCCCGCCGCATCCGCGAGATCGGCGTCTACTGCGAGATCTGGGCCTGGGACCACGACCCGGCCGAGATCGCCGCGTACGGCGCGAAGGGCATCATCCTGTCGGGCGGCCCGGAGTCGACCACGCTGCCGGGCGCCCCGCGCGCACCGCAGGAGGTGTTCGACAGCGGCCTGCCGATCCTTGGCATCTGCTACGGCATGCAGACCCTTGCCGCGCAGCTGGGCGGTTCGACCGAAGCGGCCGATGCGCGTGAGTTCGGCCACGCCGAAGTCGAACTGGTGGCCCATGACGCGTTGCTGGGCGGCCTGTCCGACCACGGCGGCGCGCCGCGCCTGAACGTCTGGATGAGCCACGGCGACCACGTCGCCACCGCGCCGCCGGGCTTCACCGTCACCGCCAGGACCGACCGCATCCCGGTCGCGGCGATGGCGCACGAGGACAAGCGCTGGTACGGCGTGCAGTTCCACCCGGAAGTCACCCACACCCTGCAGGGTCAGACCCTGCTGCGCCGCTTCGTCACCGAGATCTGTGGCTGTCAGACGCTGTGGACCGCCGCCCACATCATCGATGACCAGATCGCCCGGGTGCGCGCGCAGGTTGGCAGCGACGAGGTGATCCTCGGCCTGTCCGGCGGCGTCGATTCGTCCGTGGTCGCCGCACTGCTGCACAAGGCGATCGGCGAGCAGCTGACCTGCGTGTTCGTCGACACCGGCCTGCTGCGCTGGCAGGAAGGCGACCAGGTGATGGCGATGTTCGCCGAGCACATGGGCGTCAAGGTCATCCGCGTCGACGCCGCCGACCGCTACTTCAAGGCGCTGGAAGGCGTCAGCGACCCGGAGGCCAAGCGCAAGATCATCGGCAACCTGTTCGTCGAGATCTTCGAGGAAGAGTCGGGCAAGCTGAAGAACGCCCGGTGGCTCGCGCAGGGCACGATCTACCCGGACGTGATCGAGTCGGCCGGCAGCAAGACCGGCAAGGCGCACGTCATCAAGAGCCACCACAACGTCGGCGGCCTGCCCGAGCACATGAAGCTCGGCCTGGTCGAGCCGCTGCGCGAGCTGTTCAAGGACGAGGTGCGGCGCCTGGGCGTCGAGCTCGGCCTGCCGGCACCGATGGTCTACCGGCACCCGTTCCCGGGCCCGGGCCTGGGCGTGCGTATCCTCGGCGAGGTCAGGCGCGAGTACGCCGAGCTGCTGGCCAAAGCCGACCACATCTTCATCGACGAGCTGCGCAAGGCCGATCTTTACGACAGGACCAGCCAGGCGTTCGCGGTGTTCCTGCCGGTCAAGTCGGTCGGCGTGGTCGGCGACGCGCGTGCCTATGAATGGGTGATCGCGCTGCGGGCGGTCGAGACGATCGACTTCATGACAGCGCACTGGGCGCACCTGCCGTACGAGTTCCTCGGCAAGGTTTCCAATCGAATTATCAATGAGTTGCGAGGCGTTTCTCGCGTCGTTTATGACATCAGCGGAAAGCCGCCCGCGACGATCGAGTGGGAGTGAGAGCGCCGGCAGGCGCCAAGCGGACACCACGCAGGGCCACGGAAACGTGGCCCTCGTCTTATCCGGTGCTGGGCCAGTAGTGGCTGTCGGGCAGGGCGCGGGCACCGAAGATCGCCTGGCCGACCCGTACCACGGTCGCGCCTTCCTCGATGGCCAGCTCGAAATCGCCCGACATCCCCATCGACAGGTCGTCGAACGACAAACCGGCCGGGGCCTCCTGGCGCAGGCGCTCTTGCAGGTCGCGCATGCGGACGAAGCACGGACGCACCCGGTCGGCGTCGGCCGAGAACAACGCCAGCGTCATCAGTCCGCGCACCCGTAACGACTGGAACGCCGGCAGCCCGCGCACGAACGCCGGCACCTCCTCCGGCGCCAGCCCGAACTTGCTTTCCTCGCCCGAGCTGTTGACCTGAACCAGCACGTCCAGCGAGCGCCCCTCGATCTGCAGCCGGCGGTCCAGCGCCTCGGCCACGCGCAGGCTGTCGAGCGCCTGGAACTCGTCGGCGAACCGCGCCACCAGCTTCGCCTTGTTGGTTTGCAGGTGGCCGATCACCGACCAGCGCACGCCCGGTAGATCCGCCATGACCTCGGCCTTGTGCGCGGCCTCCTGCACCTTGTTCTCGCCGAACTCGCGGCAGCCGGCCTCCCACGCGAGGCGCATGCGGGCCTCGTCGACGGTCTTGCTGACCGGCAACAGGCGCACCGTGGCGGGGTCGCGGCCGGCACGCTGGCAGGTCGCCTCGATGCGGGCGCGCACCGCGGCGAGGTTGGCGCGGAAGTCGTCCACGGTGGACGCGTGGCGCGCGGCGGCGGGGGCGGGGGCGGGCTGGTCGGACATGCGGGGATTGTAAGCCGCGCGGTATCCTGCCGGCCCGCCGCCACAGTGCCGACCGTGGACAACCCGCCAGACCCATCGACCACCGCTGACGAACGCTGGATGCGCCATGCGCTGGACCTGGCGCGCCGGGCCGAGCACGAGGACGACGAGATCCCGGTTGGCGCGGTGCTGGTCTCGGCCGATGGCGAGGTGCTGGGCGAGGGCTGGAACCGCAACATCACCGAGCACGACCCGACCGCGCATGCCGAGGTCGTCGCGATGCGGCAGGCCGGCCGGCGCATCGGCAATCACCGGCTGCTCGGCAGCACGCTGTACATCACCCTGGAGCCGTGCGCGATGTGCGCGATGGCGATGGTCCACGCCCGCGTCGCGCGGGTGGTGTTCGGCGCGTTCGACCCCAAGACCGGCGCTGCCGGCAGCGTGTTCGACCTGCTGGCAGACCCACGCCACAACCACCGGGTCGAGGTCCGCGGCGGCGTGCTCGGCGAGGAGGCCGGGCGGATGCTCGGCAACTACTTCCGACGCAAGCGCGGCAAGCCGCCGCTCTAGAGGGCGCCGCCGGCCCGCGCGCGGGTATGCGAGCGGTCCATCTCCTCGTTGAGGATGGCCAGCGCAATGGTCGACTCGCGCGAGAGCAACAGGCTGGATGCGAACAGCCCGAGCACGCCGAGTATCGCGAAGGTGGTCGGCAGCAGGCCGGCCGGCGACGGGACGAAGGCCTCCAGCACCACCATCAGGCTGGTGGCGACGAAGAAGCTCAGCGACAGGTAGAGCATCTGGTTGGCACGCAGGATCAGCCCGCTGCGGCGTCGCTGGCGCGTCACCCGGTGGTCCAGCCACTGCAGCTCGTCGGGGTCGGTGGTCTGCTCCATTTCCTTCATCAGCTGACGCAGGCGGTCGACCACCCGTGCAAGGCGGTTGCTCGCGGAGATCAGCAGCGACCCGGTGGCCGTCAGGAAGAAGGCCGGGGCGAGCATCGCGGTCAGGACGGCGTACTGGGAATCGGTCGGGATCACGGTTCCGGCCGCGGCGCGGCGGTGGCGGGAGGGCGTGGGATATCATGCCGCTTCACGTGGGAGACGGCGAGCGATGGGCACACGGACAGGCAACGAGCAACGGCTGATCTGGATCGATCTGGAAATGACCGGCCTCGACACCGCCAACGATTCGATCCTGGAGATCGCCACCGTCGTGACCGACGCCAACCTCGAAATCCTCGCCGAGGGCCCCGAGCTGGCGATCCGCCACTCGCTGCAGCGGCTGGAGGCGATGGACGACTGGAACCGCAACCAGCACCGCAAGTCCGGCCTGTGGGCGAGGGTGCTGGAGCAGGGCGTGCCGATGGCCGAGGCCGAGGAGCGCACGCTGGCCTTCCTGGCCGAATGGGTGCCGGCGAAGGCGTCGCCGATCTGCGGCAACTCGATCTGCCAGGACCGCCGGTTCCTGCACCGGGAGATGCCGCGGCTGGAGCAGTACTTCCACTACCGCAACCTCGACGTCAGCACGCTGAAGGAGCTGGCACGCCGCTGGGCGCCGGAGGTTCTGGCCGGGGTCGGCAAGGAGGCGCGTCACACCGCGCTCAGCGACGTGCACGACTCGATCGCCGAACTGAAGCACTACCGCTTCTTCATGGGCCGGCTGGGCGGGATGGAGCCGGCCGAGCTCTGACCGCGCCGGGCCGCGCTCTTTTCAGCGTGGTTCGGGAGCCGGGTTTTCGCCGGCGCCTTTGCGCGCCGTCGCCGCCCCGGCGGCATGGCGGTACACGTGCACGTCGCGCTGCGGATACGGGAAGCTGATGCCGGCGGCGTCGAACGCCTTCTTGATGCTCTCGTTGAGGTGCACCTTCACCGCGAACCAGTCGCCGTTGGCGGTGTGGCAGCGCACACCGAGGTTGACGCTGTTCTCGGCCAGTTCGTACACCACCACGTCGGCCTCGGGCTCGGCCAGCACGCGGTTGTCGGCGTTCATGATGTCCATGACGATCGCGCGCGCGCGGTCGATGTCGTCGTCGTAGCCGATGCCGATCACCAGCTCGACCCGGCGGTGCACATCGGGGGTGGAGTTGATGATCGAGTCCGACGTCACCAGGCTGTTGGGCAGCACGATGGTCTGGTTGTCGGCGCCGCGCAGGCGGGTCTGGAAGATGCTGATCGCCTCGACGGTGCCGCCTTCGCCGTTGATGTTCACCACGTCGCCGACGCGGAACGGCTTGAGCGCCACCAGCATCACGCCCGACGCGATGTTCGACAGTGAGTCCTTGAGCGCCAGGCCGATCGCCAGGCCCGCCGCACCAAGCACGGCGATCATCGAGGTCATCGGCACGCCGACAACCTGCAGCGACGCCAGCACCAGCACGATGGTCAGCACGACCGTCGAGACCTTGCACAGGAACTGCAGCGCGGTCGCATCCAGATCGGTGCGGGCGAGGGCGCGGTCGATCACCTTGACCAGCCACGCGACGATGTAGCGGCCGACCAGGAACAGCAGCAGCGCCAGCGCCACCCGGATGCCCAGGCCGACCAGGGCCTCGGTCCATTCGCCGGCACGGGCGTAGTCGATCCAGCTCAGGCTGCGGTCGGGCATGGGGCCTCCAATGGGAGCGGTCTCCGGAAGTACGAAGCCCCGCGTGGGCGGGGCTTCGCTTTGTTGCGGTGATGGTGACGCCGCGGGCGTTATCGGCCCGTCATGCCGCGCCGGCCTTCGCCTTCGCCAGCCGCAGCCAGGTGTCGACCACGGTGTCGGGGTTGAGCGACACCGACTCGATGCCTTGCTCCATCAGCCACTCGGCCAGGTCCGGGTGGTCGCTCGGCCCCTGGCCGCAGATGCCGACGTACTTGCCCTTGGCGCGAGCGGTCTGGATCGCCATCGACAGCAGCTTCTTGACCGCCGGGTCGCGCTCGTCGAACAGGTGGGCGACGATGCTCGAGTCGCGGTCCAGGCCGAGGCTGAGCTGGGTCAGGTCGTTGGAACCGATCGAGAAGCCGTCGAAGATCTCGAGGAACTCGTCGGCCAGCAGCGCGTTGGACGGCACCTCGCACATCATGATGATCTTCAGGCCGTCCTTGCCCTGTTCGAGGCCGTTGGCGCGCAGCACTTCGACCACCTTGCGGCCCTCGTCGAGCGTGCGCACGAACGGGATCATCACCCAGCAGTTGGTCAGGCCCATCTGCTCGCGCACCTTCAGCACCGCGCGGCACTCCAGCGCGAACGCCTCGGTGAAGCTCGGATCGACGTAGCGGCTGGCGCCGCGGAAGCCGATCATCGGGTTCTCCTCGTGCGGCTCGTAGCGGCTGCCGCCGATGAGGTTGGCGTACTCGTTGGACTTGAAGTCGCTCAGGCGCACGATCACCGGGTTCGGCGCGACCGACGCGGTGATCGTGGCAATGCCCTCGGCCAGGCGATCAACGTAGAAATCGACCGGGTCGCCGTAGCCGGCGATGCGCTCGTCGATCTTCTTCTTCGTCGCCGCGTCCTGCTGGTCGTACTCCAGCAGCGCCTTGGGGTGCACGCCGATGTGGCTGGCGATGATCATCTCCAGCCGCGCCAGGCCGACGCCGGCATTCGGCAGCATGGCGAAATCGAACGCGCGCTCGGGATTTGCGACGTTCATCATCACCTTGAGCGGCGCCGGCGGCATGTCGTCCAGGTCGGCGGTGTGGCGCTCGAAGGGCAGGGCGCCCTCGTAGATGAAGCCGGTGTCGCCCTCGGCGCAGCTGATCGTGACGGTCTGGCCGTCCTGGATCGTATCCAGCGCGTTGCCGGTGCCGACCACCGCCGGCACGCCCAACTCGCGCGCGATGATCGCGGCGTGGCAAGTGCGGCCGCCGCGGTTGGTGACGATGGCGGCCGAGCGCTTCATCACCGGCTCCCAGTCGGGGTCGGTCATGTCGGCGACCAGCACGTCGCCGGGCTGTACGCGGGCCATGTCGTCGAGTGAACGCACCACCCGCGCGACACCGCTGCCGATCTTCTGGCCGATCGCGCGGCCTTCGCAGATCACCGGGCCGCGCTCGCCGAGCTGGTAGCGCTCGATCTGGGTCGCCTTGGCGCGCGACTTCACCGTCTCCGGACGCGCCTGCACGATGAACAGCTTGCCGGAGACGCCGTCCTTCGCCCACTCGATGTCCATCGGGCGGCCGTAATGCTTCTCGATGGTCAGCGCCTGGCGGGCCAGCTCGTGCACGTCCTCGTCGGAGATCGAGAACGCGTTGCGCAGCTCGGCCGGGGTGTCCTCGGTGCGCACGCGCTCGCCCGGCTGGTCGGAGTAGACCATGCGCAGCTGCTTGGCGCCGATCGAGCGACGCAGGATCGCCTGCTTGCCCTGCGCCAGCGTGGGCTTGTAGACGTAGAACTCGTCAGGGTTGACCGCGCCCTGCACGACCATCTCGCCCAGGCCGTAGCTCGAGGTGATGAACACCACGTCGCGGAAGCCCGACTCGGTATCGAGCGTGAACAGCACGCCCGAGGCGCCGACGTCCGAACGCACCATCAGCTGCACGCCGGCGGAGAGGAACACGTCCTCGTGCTTGAAGCCGTGGTGCACGCGGTAGGCGATCGCGCGGTCGTTGTAGAGGCTGGCGAAGACTTCCTTGACCTTGTGGACGACGTCGTCCTCGCCGGTGACGTTGAGGAAGGTTTCCTGCTGGCCGGCGAAGCTGGCGTCGGGCAGGTCCTCGGCGGTGGCGGAGGAGCGCACCGCAACCGCGACGTCACCGCCGCCGTTCTCCGCGCACAGCGTGCGGTAGGCCTCCCGGATGTCCTTGTCGAGCGCCGGCTGCAGGGGGGCGTCGATCACCCAGCCGCGGATCTCGCCGCCGGCCTTCGTCAGCGCGCCAACGTCCTCGACATCGAGCGAGGCGAGGCGGTCGAAGATGCGCTGGTGCAGGTCGTTGTGGGCGATGAAGTCCTTGAACGCCTCGGCCGTGGTGGCGAAGCCGCCGGGCACCGAGACACCGAGGTTGGCAAGGTTGCCGATCATCTCGCCGAGCGAGGAATTCTTGCCGCCGACGCGGGCCAGGTCGTTGAGGCGCAGCGCGTGCAGCCAGAGGATGTTCTCGTTCAAGCGGGGTCTCCGAAGGGTCCGACACGCCGACCGGCGCGGCCAAGCGGATATGATCGCTCCTGCGCCGGGGCCATACAAGGTTGATCCGGCGGGGTTTTCTTGTTGATCGACGATGATGGCGAGGGTTTCGATGGCGAACGTCAGGCCGGTTTTCTATGTTTCCGACGGCACCGGCATCACCGCCGAAACCATCGGCCACAGCCTGCTGACGCAGTTCACCGACACCCAGTTCGTCAGCGAGCGCATTTCCTTCGTCGACAGCGTCGAGCGGGCGCGTGAGGCGGCCGAACGGATCAAAGCCGCCGCCGAGGTGCACGGGATCCGCCCGATCGTCATCAACTCCTGCATGGACAGCGAGGTCAGCGAGGCCATCTCCGAGAGCGGCGCGCTGATCCTGGACGTGTTCGCGCCATTCATCGAGCCGCTGGAGCGGGAGCTGCAGGAGGGACGCCAGCGCCACGTCGGGCGGGCCCATGCGATCGTCGACTTCGAGTCCTACCACCACCGCATCAACGCGATGAACTACGCGCTGACCCACGACGACGGCCAGGCGGTGGACTACGAGGATGCCGACGTGATCCTGGTGGCGGTGTCGCGGGCCGGCAAGACGCCGACCTGCGTGTACCTGGCGTTGCATTACGGCATCCGCGCGGCCAACTACCCGCTGACCGAGGAAGACCTCGAGCACGACCGCCTGCCGCCGCGCCTGCGACCCTACCGGCAGAAACTGTTCGGCCTGACCATCGACCCGGTGCGGCTCCAGCAGATCCGCCAGGAACGCCGGCCGAACTCGCGCTACGCGAAGCTCGAGACCTGCCGCCGCGAGGTCGCCCAGGCCGAGGCGCTGTTCCGCGCAGAGCGCATCCCGACCCTCAGCACCACCCACACCTCGATCGAGGAGATCTCCAGCAAGGTGCTGTCGACGCTGGGCATCCGGCGCGAGATGTTCTGAGCCGCAGCCCGGCGCGCGGGCGGGCGGGCAAACCCTGAACCTACGTCCGGCCGGATAGGCCGTCAACGCTGCCGCGCAGGACGGGCCGCGTGTAGCATCGAGCCATGAACCCGTTGGCCCGCCGCCACGCGCGGATACCCACCCTGAGCCGGCTCGGCTGGCTGATGGCGCTCTATTCGGAGAACCACGGCCGGCTGGCCGCGATGTTCGCGCCGGCGGGGCTGGAGCCGGGCTGCTTCGTCTCCAGCGTCGGTGACGGGCTCGACCTGCGTATCGAGGTGCTGGAGCAGCACCGCTACACCACCGAGCTGCGCCTCACCTACGCCATGCCCGACCCGGTGACCGGCGAGCCGGACCCGTCGGCGTACCTGCGGCAGTACCACGACGCCCGCCAGGTGGAGGCGACGCACTGCTACGTCGGCCGCCGCTGGCAGGACGTCATCGGCATGTATCCACCGCCGGCGGAGCTCATCGGACACCGCTTGCGGATGAACACCTTTCTGGGAAAATGGCTGCAGTACCTGTCCGAACAGGGACACGGTGTGGCCACGTTGAGGCCGGCCGAAAAAAGTTTCACCGGAATGCAAAAGATTGCTTGACGACTTCGGGAACCGTCCTTAAGCTTGTCGACTTTCCAGCACGTGGGGCCATAGCTCAGCTGGGAGAGCGCTACAATGGCATTGTAGAGGTCGGCGGTTCGATCCCGCCTGGCTCCACCACTTCAAAGGTTCTTCGTTACCCGGCTGAGTGAAAGCAGCCGACCAAGGTGCGGAAAACCACTGCGTCCCCATCGTCTAGAGGCCTAGGACACAACCCTTTCACGGTTGCGACCGGGGTTCGAATCCCCGTGGGGACGCCACTTCGCTACAAGCATCAAGGGCTGCCGAAAGGCGGCCCTTTTTGTTCACTCGCTTTCGTCGACGTCATCCGCATCCAGCGCATAGGCGATGACATGGTCGCCGGTGTCGGTGCCGAGCGAGCCGTGTCCGCCGGCGACCACCAGTAGGTATTGGCGGCCGTCGGCGCCGAGGTAGGTCATCGGCGTTGCCTGGCCACCCGCGGGCAGGCGCTCCTCCCAGACCTGCTCGCCGGTGGTCACGTCATAGCCGCGCACGTAATTGTCGACCGTGCCCGAGAGGAACGCGACGCCACCGGCAGTCATGATCGGCCCGCCGATGCCGGGCACGCCCATCCTGAAGGGCAGGGGCAGCGGGGTGAGGTCGCGCACGGTGCCGTTGCGGTGCCGCCAGATGATCTCGCCGGTGGTCAGGTCGGCCGCGGCGACGTAGCCCCACGGCGGGGCCTGGCAGGGAATGCCGAGCGGCGACAGGAACGGCGCCATCTCCACCGCGAACGGCGCGCCGAAGTTCTCGTTGAGGCTGGGCAGCGGGCTGTGCGGCGGCACGCTGCCTTCGCTCACGTACAGCTTCTCGTCGTTCTCGCGCGGGATGAGCCTGGAGGTGAAGGCGAGGTAGGTCGGCATCGCGAACACGATCTGCCGTTGAGGGTCCACCGCGACGCCGCCCCAGTTGAAGACGCCGAAGTTGCCGGGGTAGACCAGCGAGCCGCCGGTCGTCGGTGGGGTGTAGCGGCCTTCGTAGCGCAACTGCTTCAGCCTGATCCGGCAGACCAGCTGGTCGACCAGGGTTGCGCCCCACATGTCGGCGCCGGTCAGCGGCGGCGGATTGAACGACAGCGCCGAGACCGGCTGGGTAGGCGCCGTGTGGTCGCCGGCGGCGGCGCCCTGCGGTGCGGGGACCTCGCGGACCGGCAGCAGCGGCTCGCCGGTGCGGCGGTCGAGCACGTAGATCTCGCCCTGCTTGGTCGGTTGCACCAGCGCGGGTACGGTGCGGCCGTCGATGGTCAGGTCGACCAGGCCCGGCTGCGCCGGCACGTCGTAGTCCCACAGGTCGTGGTGGACGGTCTGGAACACCCAGCGCACCTGCCCGGTGGCGAGGTCCAGCGCGACCACGCTGCTGGAGAAACGCTCGACCGCGTCGCTGCGCTTGCCGCCCCACTGGTCCGGCGGCTGGTTGCCCAGTGGCACGTAGACCAGGCCGAGGTCCTCGTCGACGCTGGAGATCGACCAGCTGTTGGGCGAGTTTTCGGTGTAGGTCTCGCCGGGTGCGGGCGGCGTGGTGTCGCCTGGATTGCCGGAATCCCAGGCCCACACCAGCTCGCCGGTGTCGACGTCGAACGCGCGGACCACGCCGGACGCGTCGTGGACGGTGACGTTGTCGAGCACGGTGCCGCCGACGACAATCAGGCCCCGCGTCACCACCACCGGCGAGGTCGAGTAGTACGACCCGGGGTTGATGTTGGGCATGTGCTGCCACAGGTTGATCTGGCCGCGGCCGTTGCCGAACTCCGGACAGACTCGGCCGTTGTCGGGGTTGATCGCGAGCAGGCGGCCGTCGGACGTCGGCATGAACAGTTGCGCGCTGCAGCGCTCGGCGACCGGCAGCGACGCGGTGGCGACGGGTGCGCCGGTGGGGTTTGGCGAGCCGGTGGGGGCCCCGGTTTCGGCCGCGGCGTCGCTACGAACTACCGGTACCGCGGCTTCATCGCCGGTCCCGCCGTTCGCATCAATGGCGGGAACGCTCCGCGTGGCGACAGGCGCGTCCGGGGGGTCTTTGCTTGTCGCCGCGGAAGCCTGTGGGTCGTCCGTGGCAACCGGCCCGGGGTGGTACGACAGACCGCGACAGGTCAGATGCTGCAGCGCCAGTTCCCCCTGGATCTCCGGGTCCAGCCGCCAGATCTCCTCGCCGGTGGTCGCGTCCAGTGCGATGACGAACTGGTGCGGCGTGCACAGGTAGAGACGGTTGCCGATCTTGAGCGGGGTGACCTCGAAGGTCGTCTCGACCGGGTCGCCGGGCTGGCCGGGGACGTCGCCGGTGCGATAGGTCCAGGCGACATCGAGCTCGTCGACGTTCCGCGGCGTGATCTGGTCCAGCGGCGAATAACGCTGCCCGTGGGGGGTGCGACCGTAGACCGGCCACTCGCCGGGTGGTACTTCCGCCGGAGTTGCAGCGATGCCGGCACGCGCGGCCGGCGCCTCGCCCTCGATGCGATGCGGATCGGCCATCCACGACGCGACCGATACCAGCAACACGGCAACCACCACGCCCGCCAGCAGCCACGGCTTGCCCGCGCGCGCCCGCGCGACGCCACCGGGCGGAGGCAGGTCGGAGCCGACCGGACGCAGCGAGCGCCGCACCCATGGCAGCAGCAACCACAGCCCGAGCAGGAACGGCAGCCCGAGCCGCGTCGCCAGCGGCCACCAGTCCAGCCCCGCCTCCCACAGCGACCACGCCAGCGTGCCCAGGAGCACCAGCGCGTAGGCCGGTATGGCGGCCGCGCGCCGCATCCACAGCAGCAGCGCGACGACGACGAAGCCGACGCCGGCAACCAGGTAGAACCACGACCCACCGAGCAGCACCAGCCGGATTCCCCCGGCCGAGAGGGCCAGGCCGATCAGGGCGAACACCGCGCCGGTGAGCCACGGGGCGCGGGGTGACTTTGCGGCATGCATGGGCTGTCCCTCCGGGATCGACCCTGCGACCTTCGCCCCGCACATGTTTGCGGAGCGTGCAAAGCGCTCAGTCGACCCCGGCGATGTCCTCGCGGACCGGCAGCCGTCCGGGCCATCCGCCGGCCATCGCCTTGTACACGGCGACCGCGCTGTTGGCCGCCCGCGTGCGCACGTCGGCCAGCGCGTCCTGCGCCTGCAGGCGGGTGCGCTCGGCGTCGAGCACTTCCAGCAGGCCGGTGGCACCGGCGTCGTAGCGCAGGCGGGCGAGTTCGGCGGCACGGGTGCTGTCGGCGGCGGCCTGTTGCAGGTGCCGGTCCTCGGCGCGGGTGCGGGCGTGGCGGACGAGTGCGTTCTCGGTTTCCTCCAGCGCCAGCGCGACGGTCTTCTGGTAGCGCGCGAGTTCGCCGGCGGCGTCGGCATCGGCGGCGGCGATGCGGGCGCGGACGCGGCCGATATCGAGGAACGACCAGTCGATGCCGAGCGCGACGACGCGGGCCTCGCTGTCGCGCTCGAACAGATCGCCGGCGTCGATCGCCTGGCTCCCGATCAGCCCGCCGAGCGTGAAGCGCGGGAACAGGTCGGCGGTGGCGACGCCGATGCGCGCGGTCGCCGCGTGCAGGCGGTGCTCGGCGGCGGCGATGTCGGGACGGCGGCGCAGCAGTTCGCCCGGCGTGCCGGGATCGACCGGTGCGGGCAGGGTGGGCAGGCCGGTGGGCGTTGCGAGGTCGACCGCCAGCGCGCCCGGCGTCTTGCCGGCCAGGACCGCGAGCCGGTTCATCATCACCGCGGCCTCGGCTTCAAGCGCCGGCACCCGTGCGAGGGTGGCCTCGAGCTGGGCGCTGGCACGGGCGCGGTCGAAACCGGTGGCGCTGCCGGCATCGAGGCGGGCCTGCACGATGCGCAGCGTCTCGCGCTGGTTGTCGGCGTTGTCGCGCGCCACCTGCAGGCGCTCCTGCAGGCCGCGCAGGTCGATGTAGCTGCGCGCGACCTCGGCGACGATCGCGACCTGCAGCGCCGCGAGGTCCGCGGCGGCCGCGGCGGTCCCGGCGCGGTTGGCCTCGACGTTGCGACGCACGCGGCCGAAGAGATCCAGCTCCCACGCCATGTCGATGCCGGCGGAGTAGCTCTCGCCGTCGCGCTGGTCGCGGGTGGCGCCGGGCATCTGGTCGGCGCTGGCGCGGGTGTCGCTGGCCTGGCCGCTTGCGGTCAGCGTCGGGAACGCATCGAACCGGGCGCCGCGCAACAGCGCGTTGGCGCGGTCGTAGCGGGTCAGCGCGATGCGCAGGTCGTGGTTCGCCAGCAGCGCCTCGTCGACCAGGCGGGTCAGCAGCGGGTCGTCGAATGCGTTCCAGAAGTCCGCGTCGGGCGCGGGCTGCGGGGCGACGGCAAGCGGGTCGGCGGCCGGTTCGTGGGTGAATTCGCCGGATGCCGGCAGGGACGGGCGGACGTGGTCCGGCCCGACCATGCAGGCGGCCAGCGACAGGGCCAGCAGCGAGGCGGCCAGGCCACGTGTCGCCGCTGCGGGGTTCAGGTCACGCATGGGTTATCTCCTGCAGTTCGCGGTGTGCCTGGGCGCCGGCCCGTCGCGACACCAGCTTGCGCAGGGCGACGTAGAACACCGGGGTCAGGAACAGCCCGAACAGGGTGACGCCGAGCATTCCGGCGAAGACGGTGATACCGGTGACCGAGCGCACCTCCGCGCCGGCACCGCTGGACAGCACCAGTGGCACGGTGCCGGCGATGAAGGCGATCGAGGTCATCACGATCGGGCGCAGGCGCAGGCGGCAGGCTTCCAGCGCGGCCTCCACGATGCCCTTGCCCTGCATTTCCAGCTCGCGGGCGAACTCGACGATCAGGATCGCGTTCTTGCACGCCAGGCCCATCAGCACGACCAGCCCGACCTGCACGAACACGTTGTTGTCGCCGGTCAGCCAGACGCCGAGCAGCGCCGACAGCATCACGATGGGCACGATCAGGATGACCGCCAGCGGCAGGGTCCAGCTTTCGTACAGCGCCGCCAGCACCAGGAACACCAGCAGCACCGCGAGCGGGAACACCACCAGTGCCGCGTTGCCCTGGGTGGCCTGCTGGTAGCTCAGGTCGGTCCACTCGATCTCCATGCCCTGCGGCAGCACCTTCTGCGCGAGCTGCTCCAGTTGCTCCATCGCCTGTGCGGACGACAGCAGCCGCGGATCGGCCTCGCCCATGATGTCGGCCGCGGTGTGGCCGTTGTAGCGGATCACCGGGTCGGGGCCGAAGGTCTCGTTGACCGTCACCATGCTGCCGACCGGAACCATCTCGCCGTCGGCGTTGCGGGTGCGCAGGTTGCCGATGTCGCTGACGCTGTCGCGGTACGGTGCCTCGGCCTGAGCGATGACCTGCCAGGTGCGGCCGAACATGTTGAAGTCATTGACGTAGGCCGAGCCCAGGTAGGTCTGCAGGGTGTCGAACAGCTCGGTCAGCGGAACGCCCTGCGCCTTGGCCTTGACCCGGTCGACCTCGACGTCGAGCTGCGGCACGTTGGCCTGGTAGCTGCTGTTGAGGAAGCCCAGCCCCGGCACCTGCGAGCCCGCGGCCTGCATCGCCTGCACCGCGCTCTGCAGTTCGCCATAGCCGAGGTTGCCGCGGTCCTCAATGAAGAACGAGTAGCCCGAGCCGTTGCCCAGCCCCTGGATCGGCGGAGGCATCATCGCGAACGCGAAGCCCTCCTGGATGCCGGAGATCTTCATGTTGAGTTCGTCGGTGATCTCCTTCGCCGTGCGGCTGCGCTGGTCGAACGGATCGAGGCCGATGAAGGTGACGCCGTAGTTGGGCGTGTTGATGAACTGCAGCGGGTTGAAGCCGGGGAAGGCGACGTCGTGCTGCACGCCCTCGATCCCCATCGCGGCCTCGCCGATCTTCTTCAGCGCCGCGTCGGTGCGCTCGATCGACGAGCCCTCGGGCATCTTGATGCCGGCGATGATGTAGCCCTTGTCCTGCACCGGCATGAAGCCCTTCGGCACGATCTGGAACATCAGCCCCGTGCCCAGCAGCAGCACGGCATAGACCACGAACACCGCGCCGCGACGGCCCAGCGCCTTCGCCACGCCGCGCTCGTAGCGGTCGGAGCTGTCGGCGAAGAACCGGTTGAAGGGCTTGAAGATCCAGCCGAACAGGCGGTCGATCAGGCGCGTCGGCGCGTCCTTGGCGGCGCCGTGCGGCTTCAGCAGGCGAGCGGCCAGTGCAGGCGACAGGGTCAACGAGTTGATCGCCGAGATCACGGTCGAGATCGCGATGGTCACCGCGAACTGCTTGTAGAACTCGCCGGTCACGCCGGACAGGAACGCCATCGGCACGAACACCGCGCACAGCACCAGCGCGATCGCGATGATCGGCCCGGAGACCTCCCGCATCGCCAGGTGCGCGGCGTGCAGCGGGGACGCGCCGGCTTCGATGTGGCGCTCTACGTTCTCGACCACCACGATCGCGTCGTCCACCACGATGCCGATCGCCAGCACCAGGCCGAACAGGGTCAGCGTGTTGATCGAGAAGCCGAGCAGGTACAGCGCCGCGAAGGTGCCGACGATCGACACCGGCACCGCGATCAGCGGAATGATCGACGCGCGCCAGGTCTGCAGGAACAGGATCACCACCAGCACCACCAGCAGGGTGGCCTCCAGCAGAGTGGTCACCACCGACTTGATCGAATCGCGCACGAACACGGTGGTGTCGTAGATCGACTTGTACTCGACGCCCGGCGGGAAGCTCTCGGCCGCCTCGTCCATGCGGCGGATGACTTCGTCGCGGATCTCCAGCGCGTTGGCGCCGGGGGCCTGGAAGATGCCGATCGCGGCGGCGTTTTCGCCGTCCAGGCGCGAGCGCATGCTGTAGTCGCCGGCGGCCAGCTCGATCCGGGCCACGTCGGACAGCCGCACCACCGTGCCGTCGGCGCCGGTCTTGATCACCACGTCGCCGAACTCCTCGGCGCTGGCCAGCCGGCCGCGTGCGTTGATCAGGGTCAGGAAGTCGCTGCCGTTGGGCATCGGTTCGGCGCCCAGCTGGCCGGCGGAGACCTGGATGTTCTGCTCGCGCACGGCGCGCACGACGTCGCCCGCCGTCAGCCCGCGCGACGCGACCTTGTCAGGGTCCAGCCACAGCCGCATCGCGTAGTCGCCACCGCCGAACGCCTGCGCGTTTCCGACGCCCGGGATGCTCGCCAGCCGGTCCTTCACGTGCAGGCGGAGGTAGTTGCGCAGGTACAGCGTGTCGTACTTGCCGCTGGGCGAGGTCAGGTGCACCACCATCAGGAACACCGGCGACTGCTTCTGGGTGGTCACGCCTTGCCGGCGTACGTCCTCGGGCAGCCGCGCGAGCGCCTGGCTGACGCGGTTCTGCACGCGCACGGTGGCCTCGTCGGCGTCGATCCCGGGGCTGAAGGTCACCGTGGTCTGCAGCGAACCGTCGGAGCTGGCGACCGATTTCATGTACATCAGGCCTTCGACGCCGCGGATGGATTCCTCCAGTGGCGTGGCGACGGTTTCGGCGATGACCTTGGGGTTGGCGCCGGGGTACACCGTGCGGACCATCACCGATGGCGGCACGACTTCGGGGTACTCGCCGATCGGCAGCAGCGGGATCGAGATCAGGCCGGCGGCGAAGATCACGATCGACAGCACCGCGGCGAAGATCGGCCGGTCGATGAAGAACTTGGAGAAATCCATCTGGGTTCCTGTTCGGGTTGCCTGCGTCCGGCGGCCTTACCTGGCGCCGGCGGCGGTTGCGACGGCGGCGGCGGACGGCGCGCCCATCGCGATGGTCTGCGGGTCCACCGGCATGCCGGGGAAGAACACCTTCTGCACGCCGTGGACGATCACCTTGTCCTTCGCGGTCAGCCCGGCGGTGACGACGCGCAGGCCGTCGGCGGTGTCGCCCAGCTGGACGTCCTTGCGCACCGCCTTGTTGCCCTCGCCGAGCACGTAGACGTACTTGCGGTCCTGGTCGGTCATCACCGCGCGGTCGTCGATCAGCAGCGCCTCGTGCTCGTTGCGGGCCAGCAGTTGCACCCGCGCGAACAGACCGGGCGTGAACACGCGATCCGGGTTGGGCAGCTCCGCGCGCAGGCGGATCGTGCCGGTGGCCGGATCGACCTGGTTGTCGACGAAATCGACCGTGCCATTGTGCGGGAAGCCGGTCTCGCCGGCCAGGCCGACCCGCACCGGATTGCCCGAGTCGGCACGGTCGCCGCTGCGGGCCAGCGCCCGGTAGCGCAGGAACGTCTGCTCGTCGCCTTCGAAGTGGACGTGGACCGGGTCGAGCGAGACCACGCTGGTCAGCACGGTGGCATCCGCCCGGGCGAGGTTGCCGGTGGTGACGAGCGCGCGGCCGGCGCGGCCGTCGATCGGCGAGGTGACGCGGGTGAACTGCAGGTCCAGCCGCGCGGTGGCTACGGCGGCCTCGGCGGCCCGGACCGCGGCGTTGCCCTGCGCGGCGGCGGCCCGGCGTGCCTCGGCCTCCTCGCGCGAGATCGCCTGCGCCTTGATCAGCGACTGCGCGCGCTCGTGCTGGGCATCGGCGAGGCGGGCCTCGCTGCGGGCGCGTTCAAGGTTGGCCTCGGCCTGCGCGAGCGCGGCGCGGTAGGGGCGCGGGTCGATCACGAACAGCAGGTCGCCTTTCCCGACCTCCTGGCCTTCCTCGTAGGCGATCCGCTCGACGTAGCCACTGACGCGCGGCCGTAGATCGACCGAGGTGACGGCCTCGATGCGGCCGCTGAATTCGTCCCACTGCTTGACGGGTTTCTCGACAACGGTGGCGACGCTGACCTGCGGCGGTGGCATGCCGCCGCCGGGCGCGGCCTGGGTGCCGCAGCCGGACAGGCCGACCACCAGCAGCGCGGCCAGCGCGAGGGCGAGTTCGGGGACGATGCCCGCGGGACGGGGCGGTGTGGGGAAGGGGGCCTTGGGGGAGGTCATGACGTTCGGGTCCTGGAAGTGGAAAGACTGGAAGCGGGAAGAAAAGAGCCCGGCAGCGCGCAACGGGGTGCGAGGGGAGTGCACGTCTCGCGCGGGGCCTGCTGTCCGGGCCAAAGACGGGTTCGTCCTCTCTCGGCGAGTGACGAAGGCCTAAATCGACAGATGGATTGTCCCGTTGCCGGGATTTTTGATCCCGCCGGCGGGATGTCATCGCGGCCGGGCCCGATGCCCGGGCCCGGGTGCGCCACCGGCTGGCAGGCGCCGCCGGCACGTCGGGCGATGTGCGAACGCGAAGATGGGGACCGGCGCCCATCCACACGCCAGCCCGCGCCGCCGTTGGCGCGTGGCCTTGCGGACACAGGGCCGTGCATGCCCTTGGCCGCCGTCCGGGACAGCGGCGCGAGGGAGGAGCGGGACGGGATCGGGCGGGACACCGGCGTGGCCTCGGAGGTCATCGGGGAAGGGCAGGCGTGCAGCCTAGGCGTCCCGGTGTCGCTTGATTAGCCGGTGGATCGGGGAATAATTGTCCCCCTCGCGGTCCAATACAGGCCCGCATGCAAGGAGCTCACGATGGCCCGCGACCTCAACGACACCCTGATCTTCGTGAAGGTGGTCGAGCACGGCAGCTTCATCGCCGCAGCCCGCTCGCTTCGATTGCCCAAGACCACCGTCAGCCGCAAGGTGCAGGACCTTGAAACCCGGCTGGGCGCGCAGTTGCTCCACCGCACCACCCGCAAGCTCGGCCTGACCGAGGCCGGCAACATCTACTTCGAGCACTGCAAGCGCATCGCCCATGAACTGGACGAGGCCGAAACCGCGGTCGGCCAGCTGCAGGGCGGCCCGCGCGGCTGGCTGCGATTCACCGCGCCGTACTCGGTCGGCATCACCTGGATTGCCCCGCTGCTGGGCGAGTTCCACAAACTGCACCCCGAGGTGCGGGTGGAGATGGTGCTCGCCAACGAGTCGCTGGACCTGATCGACACCGAAATCGACGTGGCGCTGCGGCTCGGCAGCCTGCCGGATTCGAACCTGATCGCGCGGCGGCTGGCGGTGTTCCGCAGCCAGGTGTACGCGTCCTCCTGCTACCTGGAGGCGCACGGGGAGCCGGCCCACCCGGACGACCTGCAGCACCACCGGGCGTTGACGTTCCAGAAGTTCCGTCGCAACGGCGGCTACGCCTGGCCGCTGAACGACGGCCGGCAGAGCATCGAGTACCGGGTGGATCCGGTGCTGGTCGCCAACGACCCGGCCGCGCTGAAGGGGGCGCTGCTGTGCGGCGAGGGCGTGATGCTGGCCAGCGACCTGACCGTCAAACCCTATGTCGAGCAGGGCCTGGTACGGCGGGTGCTGGCCGGCTGGACCGGCCCGGACATGGAGTTCAACGCGGTGTTCCCGGGCGGGCGGATGCAGTCGCCGAAGGTGCGCGCGTTCGTCGACTTCCTGGTCGACCGGCTCAATTTCGACGCCGCCTACATGCTGAGCCGCTGCCCCGGTATCCACCATCGGGAGAACAAGGTGGAGGAGCGCTCGCGCGTGGCCACCACCGCGGCGTTGTCGAGCCTGGCCCTGCGCCGGCCGGAAGACGAGGAGGAGGAGGCCGCCGCCTGACGGCGGCCCGACCGATGGGACGCGACCTCAACGAGACCCTGGTGTTCGCCACCGTCGCCGAGCGGGGCAGCTTCATCGCGGCCGCGCGGGCGTTGTCGATGCCGCGGACCACGGTCAGCCGCAAGGTGCAGGAGCTGGAGTCCCGGCTCGGCGCGCAGCTGCTGCACCGGACCACGCGCTCGCTCGGGCTGACCGACGCCGGCCACGTCTACCTCGCGCATGCCCGCCGGATCTGCCGCGGGCTGGAGGAGGCCGAGCACGCCATCGGCCAGCTGCAGGACGGCCCGCGTGGCTGGCTGCGGTTCGCAGCGCCGTACGACGTCGGCATCACGTGGGTCGCGCCGCTGCTGGGCGAGTTCCACGCGCGCCACCCCGGGGTCCGGGTCGAAATGACCCTGGGCACCGACGAGCCGGGCCTGATCGACACCGAGTTCGACCTGGCGCTGCGCATCGGCGACCTGCCGGATTCCAGCCTGGTCGCGCGGCGGCTGGCGGTGTTCCGTACCCAGGTCTACGCCAGCCACGACTACATCACCCGCCACGGCGAGCCGCGCCACCCCGACGACCTGCAGCGCCACCGCACCGTGAGCCTGCCGCTGGGGCGTCGCAACGACGGCTTCGCCTGGCCGCTGGCGGAGTCGTCGGCGATCTGCCAGCCCTGCGGTGTGCGGCCGCTGTGCGACTACCGGATCCACCCGGTGCTCGTCGCCAATGACTTCAGCGGACTCAAGGGCGCGCTGCTGTCGGGCGAGGGGCTGATGCTGGCCTGCGACATCACCATCAAGGCGCATGTCGAGCGCGACCAGGTCCGCCACGTGCTGCCGGGTTGGGTCGGCCCGGACCTTGCGCTGACGGCGCTGTTTCCGCGCGGGCGCGTGCCGTCGCCGAAGGTGCGGGCATTCGTCGACTTCCTGGTCGAGCGGCTCACCTTCGATGCCGACTACGTGCGGCGGCTGTGCCCGGCCGATCGCATCGATACCGGTACCGGTGCCGGCGGCGCGGCCAACGACGGAGTGTCCAGCCAGGTCGCCTGAGGCCGGTCAGTGGGCGAGGGGCGTGGCGTCCGCGTCACCGGTGCGCAGGCGGTGGTCCAGCTGGGCCTCGAACTCCTCGAAGCTCAGGCCCTGCGCGCGCGCCTCCTCATCGGCCGCGGTGCGCAGCGCGTCGGAGAATTTGAGCCGGACCTCGCGCCCGGCCTCGCGCTGCATGGTCGCCGCGCGGCGGAGCATCGCCAGCAGCGTCGCGGGGCTTTCCGAGCCGCCGACGATCCGGCCGTCCAGCCCGAGCACCCACTCGCCCTCGCGCCGGGCGATGCCGCCCAGCAACTCGCCGGCCTCGTCGCGCAGGTCGGCGTGGGCCTCCACGCCGGGGCGCGGCGCCACCACGATGCGTTGCGGGGCACGCGACTGCTGCTTGCGGCGGGCGTCGCGCTTGGCCTTGGATCGGATCGACATGGGATGTTCCGCAGGGTCAGGCCGCCATTGTCGCGCAACCGCGACCGCGTGCCTGACCGTACCGCCAACGCTTACTCGCCGTGGCGCGAGAACTCGGTGGTGCTGCCGTCGTTGGCAACGAGTTCCACCGCGTAGGGCTGGACGCGGCCGTCGGGCAGCTCCATGCCCGGCGAACCGGCCGGCATGCCGGGAACCGTCAGGCCGCGGGCCTCGGGCGCCTCGGCCAGCAGGCGCTTCACGTCGGCGGCCGGCACGTGGCCCTCGATGAAGTAGCCGCCGACCTCGGCCGTGTGGCAGGAGGCCTTGCCGGTCGGCACGCCGACGCGGTCCTTCACCGCCTGCACGTTGTCGACGTCGCGCACTTCCACAGTGAACCCGGCCTCGCGCATGTGCTCGACCCAGTGCACGCAGCAGCCGCAGCTCGGGCTCTTGTGGACCAGCAGTTGCGGCAGCGTCGCCGGGGCAGGGGACTGCGCGGCGTGGCCCTGGTGGGACTGGGCCGAAGCGGTGGCCGGGGACGCCGGGTCGCCGCCGGCGCAGGCGGGCAGCGCGGCGGCAAGCACGAAGGTGGCGAACAGGGCGGGCAGGGTCTTCATGGGCTGTCTCTCTCGGATGCTGCGTGTGTCGGGATCGTGTCGATCCGGCGTGTCTGCCAGGAACTTGCGCTCAGAACCAGGTTCGCAGGCCGACGACCCAGCGGGTGTCGTGGACCGGCTCGCCGGCATCGCGCCGCAGGTCGGCGGTGCCGCCGTGGCTGCGTTCGTGCACAAGACCGACGTACGGCGCGAACCTGCGGGTGAACTCGTAGCGTAGCCGCAAACCGGCCTCGCTCGACGACAGTCCCGAGGCGACGCCCCGGTCGGCGTCGTCACGGCCGGTAAAGGTGGCCTCGACCGCCGGCTGCAGGATCAGCCGGTTGGTCAATAGCAGCTCGTACTCGACCTCGATCACCGCCTCGACCCGCCCGGATTCGCCGAAGTAGGCGGTCGCCTGCGTCTCGAACATGTACGGCGCCAGCCCCTGCACGCCCACCGCGGCCCAGCTGCGGGAATCCCCCGGGGCGAAGTCGTGGCGCACGCCTGCGACCACGTCCCACCACGCCGAGACCGCGCGCCCGTACAGCAACTCGATATCGGCCGCGTGGGTTTCACCGCCTTCGCGCTCGCCCTCGCTGCGCAGCCAGGCGCGGTTGATGTCGCCGCCGAGCCAGCCCTGCAGCTCCCAGCCCTGGCCGGTGCCGTGGTCGCCATCCCAGGCCTCCAGCCGGTCGACCAGCAGGAAGCCATGAACGCCGTCGCCGTGATGCATCGTGTGGTGCAGCTCCGGGAACGCGGCGGCACGGTCGGCATCGGTGAGCGGCGGGATCGGCACGCGTGGCTGCGTGGGCGCGGCGGTGGCGTCCATTCCCGAGTGATCCATTGTCGAATGGTCCATTCCCGCGTGGTCCATGGAGTGCCCCATCGCGGCGTGGTCCGTGCCGGAGTCGTCCGCTGCCGCGGGCCGGTGCTGCGAATGGTCCACATCGGCTTCGTCCGTGGCCGTCGGCAGCGCCGGCGCGTGCTGGCCGTGGCCCTGATGCAAATCGTGCGGATCGTCCTGCGCCAGCGCCGCCGGGCCGCCGAAGCAGGCGACCAGCGCGACGGCCAGCGCCAGGCGGGGGAGGGCGTGGCGGTTCATTCGACCACCCGCACTTCGCGCATCATCCCCGCCTCCATGTGGTAGAGCAGGTGGCAGTGGTACGCCCAGCGGCCGAGCGCGTCGGCGCGCACGCGGTAGCTGCGCTTCGTGCCGGGCGGCATGTCGACGGTGTGCTTGCGCACGAGGAACTCGCCGGACTCGTCCTCCAGGTCGCTCCACATGCCGTGCAGATGGATCGGGTGGGTCATCATCGTGTCATTGACCAGCACGATGCGCATGCGCTCACCGTAGTTGAGCCGCAGCGGCTCGGCGTCGTTGAACTTGATGCCGTCGAACGACCACGCGAACTTCTCCATGTGGCCGGTCAGGTGCAGTTCGACCGTGCGCGAGGGCTCGCGGCCGTCAGGGTCCTCGAACGTGCTGTGAATATCTGCGTAGGCCAGCACCTTGCGGCCGTTGTCGCGCAGGCCGATGCCCGGGTCGTCCAGCCGCGGCACCGGCGTCATCGTCTGCATGTCGACCAGCGGGTTGCCGGTCTCGCTGGCGGGGTGCTGCTGCATCGCGCTGCCGCCGTGGTCCATCGCCGGCATCGCGTGGCCCATGTCGGCGCCGCAACCGCCTTCCATGCCCTTCATCGCGCCGCCACCGTGGTCCATGCTCGCGTGGTCCATGCCGCCGTGGCCCATGTCGTCCATGGTCAGCAGCGGGCGCGGGTCCAGCGGCGGGACCGGCGGGTGCAGGCCGTGGCGGACGGCGAGGGTGCCGCGGGCGTAGCCGGTGCGCCCCATGTCCTGCGCGAAGATCGCGAACGCGTCGGCGCCGGCGGGCTCCACCAGCACGTCGAAGGTCTCGGCCACGGCGATGCGGAATTCGTCGACGCTGACCGGATGCACGTACTGGCCGTCGGCGGCGACCACGGTCATTTTCAGCCCCGGGATCCGGATGTCGAAGTAGGTCATCGCCGAGGCGTTGATGAAGCGCAGCAGCACCTTCTCGCCCGGCTGGAACAGGCCGGTCCAGTTGCCCGCGGGCGCCGCGCCGTTGAGCAGGTAGGTGTAGGTATGCGCGTTGATGTCGGAGATGGGTTCACCCCCGTTTTCACGGACACTTAC